>NZ_JBOZWR010000004.1:0-667702 GCF_050864155.1 Planococcus sp. YIM B11945
TAGACAAATAGAAAAGCGCAAGCGCCCGTTAAGGTTCGACAAGCATAAGACAAACCGCCGAAGCGGCGCTTTTTGCCGCACAGCCGGACCGCATTATGACCTGAGAATTGATCACCAAAGCTAAGCCAAAGAAAAAAACCTTGTATTTCAACAAGGTTTTACGCAAATACTTCTTCATCTGTTTTGGTGATAGTCAAGCGGACAATTCGGTTGCGGTCCATTTCGTTGATTTCGACGTGGAGGTTTTCGTATGTGAATTGCTCACCTTCATTCGGCACATGACCTAGCTGCTGCATAACAAAGCCGGCAATGGTGTCGTGGTCATTCGGCACATTGACGTTGAACATGTCGTTAACATCTTCGATTTCCAATCGTCCGTGGCATGACAATTTGACATCGGTCATTTCAAACACCATTTCATCGTCTTCCACATCCGTTTCATCTTCAATATCCTGTCCGATCATTTCTTCAATAATGTCTTCGTGGGTAACGATACCGAGCGTGCCGCCGTATTCATCCAAAATGACGGCCATGTGTTTTTTCTTCGACATCATCATTTTAAAGACTGTTTCAACGCTCACGGATTGGACGACGAACAACGGGTTATCATCCATCAATTCTTCGAGCGTCAAATTCGGATTCATCGACCATTCAATTAGCTTCTTCGAATAAAACAAGCCGATTACGTTATCCAGACTTTCTTCATATACCGGGTAACGGGTATATGAGGAATCCAAGATCAAATCGCGCACTTCTTCATAATTCGAACCGATTTCAATGCCGACGGTGTCCGTCCGGTGAGTCGACATGACATCCGATACGTCTTTATTCGGGAAATCCAGAATCCCTTTGATCCGTTCGGATTCTTCTTCTTCAAACGTCCCTTCAGTCGATGCAATATCGACCATGGTCCGCAGTTCTTCTTTCGAAATCGTCGCTTCTTTTACCGCACCCTTTGAAATGATGCGAATAAAAATATTGGTGAACTGAGACAACAGCCACGTCAGCGGTTTTAAAATAACCACTAAAATTGAAATAACAGGAAACACCAAATACGCAACCCGCTCTGAGAAAGTCGCCGCAATCGTTTTTGGCAGCACTTCCCCGAAAATAATCAAAACCACCGTTAAGATCGCCGTAGCCAAGCCCACTTCCCAGCCTTCCGTTAAGGCGATGGTCGTCACGAGTGTTGGCAACATGATATTGGCGATATTGTTTCCGATTAAAAGAGTGGTAATCATTCGGTCCGGCTTCGCGATCAATTTCTGCAGCCGCTGTGATTTCACATCGCCCTGCTCTGCGCGAAGATGGACCTTCATCCTGTTAACCGCAGTCAATGCCGTTTCGCTTCCTGAGAAGAAAAACGACAAGAATAAAAAAAATCCTAACGCTATAAACAATTATGGTTCCCCCAGTGTTTTAACACACGTGATTTTACGAACTCTTTCCGTACTAAGCATTATATCACAGGAAATTTCCCAATGTCGAAAACCAAAACTCGGTGTGCTATAATTTTTTCATAATTAAAAATTATAGAAGCGAGGTATTTGAATGAATGCACAAGTAGACCAGTATTTTAAAGATCATCGTGAAGAACAGCTTGAAGAGCTGAAAGCATTTTTGCGAATCCCTTCCATCAGCTCATTATCTGAACATAAAGAGGATGTCCGAAGCGCAGCCGAATGGTTGAAAACCGCCATGGAAAAGGCGGGACTCGAGAATGTCAAAGTGGATGAAACCGCAGGGCACCCCGTCGTCTATGCAGATTGGCTGCATGCAGAAGGAAAACCGACAGTCCTTGTTTACGGCCATTACGACGTACAACCGGTCGACCCACTTCATTTATGGGAAACGGCTCCTTTTGATCCGCACGTCCGCGACAACAAACTTTTCGCGCGAGGCGCCAGCGACGACAAAGGCCAAACGTTTATGCACGTAAAAGCGGTCGAAGCTTTGCTTCAATTGAACGGCGAACTGCCAGTGAATATCAAATTCATCGTTGAAGGCGAAGAGGAAATCGGCAGCCCGAATCTTCCTGTATATGTAGAAGACAACAAAGACTTGCTGAAAGCTGACTTGATCGTCATTTCGGATACTGGCATGCAAGGTCCGGGACGCCCTGCCGTGTGCTACGGCCTGCGGGGCTTAGCGGGCATCCAAATTGACTTGAAAGGGCCAAAAGGCGATTTGCATTCCGGATTGTACGGCGGCGCGGTGCAAAACCCGTTGCATGCGATTTCTGAACTGCTTGCTTCTTTCCACGACAAAGACGGCGTCATCACGGTAGACGGCTTCTACGACGGCGTGATTGAAGTGTCGGATCAGGAACGCGCTGAATTTGCCGCTCTCGAATTTGACCTTGAAAATGAGAAAAAAGCTATCGGCATCACAGAAGATTTCGGCGAAAAAGGCTTTTCATTCGTGGAACGCACGTGGATTCGCCCGACGCTTGAAATCAATGGCATTACCGGCGGTTTTTCCGGCGAAGGCATCAAAACGGTTCTGCCGTCAGAAGCAAGTGCGAAAATCACGTGCCGCCTAGTCCCTGGACAAGATCCCGATGACATCGTCGAGAAGTTGAAAGCGCATGTGGAAAACCATAAACCGGTCGGTGTAACGGCTACGGTATCTGAATTTGATAAAGGGAAACCATTCCTTACTCCATTCGATCACCCAGCCATTCAAGCTGCCGGCCGTTCGTACGAAAAAGTCTACAACGTGCCTACCGCTTTCACACGTATGGGCGGATCCATTCCGATCGTTGCAGCATTTGACGAAATTCTTGGCCTGCCCGTTGTTTTGATGGGCTTCGGTTTGGCTTCGGAAAACTTCCATGCACCGAACGAACATTTTCATCTGGAAAACTTCGACAAAGGCCTTCGTGTCATCAGCGACTACCTATTCGAAGCATCGCAATTATAAAACCAAACGAAAGCCTTCCTGAAAAAATCAGAAAGGCTTTTTCTTTTGGGATTTTGTTTCTCTCCTACTTTTAAACTTAAGCCCTTTCATTCTCTCTGCCAAACTGGTTAAATTAAGGCAACAACCCCTTTAGGAGGCATGAAATGATCATTTATTGGCTAGCATCCTATCTTATCGGAAACTTCCTGACGGCTTGGTGGGTCGGCAAGTGGAAAGGCGTCGATTTGAGGAAAGAGTTGAGCGGAAATCTTGGAGCCCGAAACGCTGGAGCGGTTATTGGCAAATCAGCATTCTTGCTGACATTCCTTGGTGATGCCGGAAAATCGGCTGCAGTGGTGGGACTCGGATTTTATTTCCAATTTGATCTTTGGGTCATTGCGCTTGGCGGCTTTTTTGTGATAAGCGGCCACTTGTTCCCTCTCTGGTTGAAAGGTCGCGGCGGGAAAGGCATCGCTTCGTTTATCGGCGTCACGTTGTTTTTGACGCCTTCGCTATTTTTAGTCATGTTCGTTGTCTTCTTTTTGTTTCTTCCATTTGTGAAAAGCGCAACTTTAACGATGATTTTTAGTTACATCGCCTTTTTAACTGCTGCCGTTATTAGCCAAGAAATCTTAATCGTCTGGCCATTGGGGATTGCTATTGTTTTCATTATGGCAAAACACCAAAAAGACGTGAAAGAATCTTTTGAAAACCGCTTTTCTAAAATATAATTATTATTCATTTTTCTATTTAATTTAGAAGCCATGTTAGATAGTCTCTCCATTACTGGATTTCTCTATCGAGAAAATATTATTCATGATATAGTTTTATTATTCAAAATTCTGAACAGATAGGATGTTTTTTATGAAAAAGCCAATAGCTTGGATTTTAGATTCGACCGCTTATGTAACAGAAGCCTTTAAAGCTCATCCCGATGTTTACGTTGTTCCATTGAACTTGCATTTTGGCATGGAGGAATTTGTCGACGGCGTGGATTTGTCAAACGAGCAATTGTATCAGCGCATTAAAGCTGCTCCTGAGTTTCCAAAAACTTCTCAGCCTTCTGCAGGAAAATTTTCCGAACTGTACGACAAGCTGAAGGAAGAATACGAATGCGGGATTGCGGTCCATGCATCGGCAAAATTGAGCGGGACGATCGCTTCTTCCGTGTCCGGAGCGGAAATGAGCGAGTTCAAATTATATGCCATTGATTCAATGGCCTTGTCGTATGGGTTATCCGGTTTGATTGAAAGAGGCATGGAACTTCAGCAGCAAGGTTTGAATGCAGCTGACATTGCTTCCCGATTAGAAACGGAAACGAATAATTTCCGCAATTACATACTAATCGGCAACTTGACCCAGTTGTACAAAGGCGGACGCATGAGCGGCGCTCAGTATTACATTGGCAGCTTGCTGCAAGTCAAACCCATTGTTCAATTGACTCCTGCAGGTGAACTGGCTCCAATTGACAAGGTTCGTTCCCATAAAAAAGCCGTTCAATATTTGTTGAACCACGCAAAAAAAGACTACGAGGAGTTTGGCACTGATTATTTCCAAGTAATCCATGCAAACATTCCAAATGAAGCAGAAATCGTGAAACAAGAAGTGTTGAAATTTGCTCCTGGCGCCAACGTGCTAATTGGAAATATCAGTTCGTCTCTGGCTGTTCATGCAGGAGAAGGCACGCTTGCACTCATGTGGAGAAAGCCGCCTCAATAAAATCGTTTAGGATTGGAAAAAAACTTGAATTCTCCCGAAAAAACCCAATTGCAAATAACTTTTTTTCCTTATTCTGCTACAATAGAAAGTAGTTAAGGTGTGTAGAAAAAGGTGCGAGGTGGATTTAATGCAGCATGTGGAACGAGAACTTACAGATCCTGTTATGCTTTGCGATGCAAAAGGCCAATTAAATCCAAATGCCATTGGGTATGCACGGCAGCCTCTTATTGAATGCAATTTGCGAGGAAATTTTTTGCGGAAGAAAAAGTGGAATTATTGGTGCGTTTTTGGAGAAGAAATCATGTTTTCTGCTACCATCAGCCATCTGGATTACGCCGCTGTTTGTTTTGTTTATTTTTTAAATTACGAAACCCAGCGCTTTTATGAAAAAACAGTGGTCCTTCCTTTTACACGCCACATCAAGCTTTCTAATCACGTGCTGGATAACAGTTTCTTTTACCACGATGAAATGTCGATTCAATTTGATTACAGCGAAAACAAGACGCACATTAAAGTATTAGTAGATGATTTTGAAGGGGAATCGCTTCAGGCGGATTTGGGTATTGTTTATCCTTCCGCCCACGAGACATTGAATGTTGTCATCCCCCGAAATCGCCAAACCTTTCAATTCACTGCCAAATACCATTCGCTTCCTGTGTCCGGTTCAGTGAAAATTGGCAGTCAGCGCTATGAATTTGAGCAAGACGACAGCTACGCTATTTTGGATTACGGCCGAGGCATTTGGCCAAGGGAGTCTTCCTGGAATTGGGCGATGGCATCCCAACGCTGTTTAGGAAAAATTATCGGCCTCAATTTCGGCGGGAAATGGACGGATGGCACCGGGATGACTGAAAATGCCTTTTTCGTCAACGGCAAAATGACCAAAATTCATGAAGATGTACTTTTTCGTTATAATCGGGAAAATTTCAAAGAACCGTGGCTCATCCACACGAAATTTTCGGATGACGTGAAGCTGACCTTCACGCCGTTTTTTGAACGTGTTTCCAAAATGGACGCCAAACTAGTGAAATCGGAAGTTCACCAGTTGTTCGGCTACTACAACGGCTATGTCCGTGACCCGGATGGAAAAAAGGTGAAGATTTTGCAGCTGCTCGGCGCCATTGAAGAGCATGATGCGAAATGGTGAGCGATTTTCAAAATTAAATCAAAATCAAAAGGATGCAGCGGGATTTCCCCGCTGCATCCTTTTTAATTTTATTTCGAAAACTTTTCAACCATCAATTCGGGGTAGTTGGTAATAATGCCGTGGATGCCAATGTGCTGAAGTTCTTCGGCGTATTGCAGATCGTTTACCGTGTAGGCGTAAACGATGGCGCCTTTCCTGAGTGCATCGGTCGCCATTCTTCGAAAAGCGGATGGCAGAGACAAGTGAATGCGGTTGGTGCCGACAATGCGAGCGTAGTCGTAAACGTCCACCAAAACGTTCATTGTAATGATTGCCGATTCAACGGACGTGTTGTGCGCCGCTTTTTGGATATCTTCGTGGTTAAACGATGACAAAAGGAGGCGATCCGCCATTTCTTTTTTATCCGCCAGCGCAATCACTTTATCCAGTAAGCGGTCTTCAGGAAATACATCGGTTTTTAATTCGATGTTCAACCGGTGGGTTGTTTCTTTAAATACGTCCAACACTTCATCAAGTGTAGGAATCGTTTCTCCGGCCCATTCGGCGGAAAACCAAGACCCGCAGTCCAATTCCTTTAACTCGTCCAGCGTAAAATCTCTTACATAGCCTTGGCCATTCGTGGTGCGTTCAAGTTTCTCATCATTGATCACCACAATTTCGCCGTCTTTTGATAATTGGACGCTGATGACTACGCCATCAACCTGCAATTCGGCAGCGGCCTGAAAAGCAGGCAATGTATTTTCAGGATGTGTGCCTGAACTTCCTCTATTTGCATAAATTTTCATGAAGCTCCTCCTAAATTTCGGTCCGGATTTCCCAAAGTTCCGGGAAGAAATACTGATCCAATACTTTTTTTAAATAATTGACTCCAGAAGAGCCACCAGTTCCTTGTTTAAATCCAATAATCCGTTCAACCGTTTTCATGTGGCGGAACCGCCATTGCTGCATCCAATCTTCCACGTCCACCAATTTTTCCGCCAACTGGTACAGCTCCCAATAGGATTCAACGTCGCGGTAAACCACTTTCCATGCTTCTTTGACGCTTTCATTTGACTCGTAAACCGTCGTGACATCCCGGTTCAACACTTCCGAATCAATCGCAAAACCGTTTCGGTGAAGCTTTTGGATCGTGGCATCGTATAAACTGTTTTTTTCAAAAGCCGCAGAAAGTTCGCGAAGAAGCACCGGGTCTTTTTCGTAAATTGTTAGCACATGTTTTGTTTTATAGCCCAGCGCAAATTCAATCATGCGGTATTGGTAGGATTGAAAACCGCTTGCATTCCCCAGGTCGTCTCGAAATTCCATGTATTCAGCCGGCGTCATTGTTGCCAATACGTCCCAGCCTTGAATGATTTGGGATTGAATTTTTGACACACGCGCCAACTGCTTGAAGGCGGGCTGCAAATCATCTCTTTCAATGGAAGCAATGGCCGCATTCAATTCGTGCAAAATCAGTTTCATCCATAGCTCCGATACTTGGTGGATAATGATGAACAACGTCTCGTCATGATGGCCGCTGATTTCTTCCTGCGCTGCTAGCAATTTGTCCAAATGCAAGTAATCTCCGTAGGTCATGCTTTCCTTGAAGTCTGTTCGAATGTTTTTTTCAGAGGCAGCAGCTATGTTTTGGCCGTTGGTGTAGTTGTTCATGGGTAAAAGCTCCGTTCTTGCTCTTCTTCGTCTATTCTCAGCTTTGGTTCCTAGTCTATCTGCGGCGCGAACATCCGCGCGGCGATTAAAACAACGAAAAATCGGGAATACCTATTTCAAATACACCATGAAAGGATGGTCACGATGGCTTTTAAAAAATCTCCTATACTTTCCACTATACTTTTTTCTTCTATCTTGGTGCTTTCTGCATGCGGCAGCAGCGACGATGTGACTGAACCTGTTCAGAACGAGGAACAAACCGATCCAGGCGGCGGGCCTGCCGATGCATCTCCAGGCGGAGGCTTAGAAGAAGCAGATATTGGCGGCGGTGCTTTCGGATTTACGGATTTCGAATTGAATGTCGATTATCCGGACCAAAATGACGCCTTCGATGTAAGCTACGAAGAAGACCGTGAAAAAGTTGAAGCCGAGTACAAAAACACGCTCAAAAAACAAGATCTCACCGGCAATGACGCCATGGATGAACTAGAAATTGCCTTCGGCAACATGGAATTGCGCGAGGACATGTCAGAAGACGACGTCATTCCGCAAGTAGTGGAAGCCTTTGGCATTGAAGATGGCTATGACAACATTGAAATCGACGTCACGTACCAAGGCGGCTCAGAAAAAGAATATCGAGGATCCGGCAACTAAGGAAACTTTTTAACCCATATGCAGATGCATGTGGGTTTTTATTCGCCTTCCGCTTCTTGCCGCTTCCAATATTCCACTGTATTCACTGGCTGAAAGCCCGCTTTTTCATAAACGCGCAGTGCAGCGTTGTCTGTTTCAACATCGAGCAGAACTTGGTGCTTTCCTAAAACAAAAGCTTCAGTGCGGCACCACTTTAAAAACGCTTGGCCATATCCCTTTCCCTGCTCAGCCGGGTCAACGGCAAACGCCGTTACCCACAGCGCATCCTCTTCAGCAATCAGTGTTGCGGTTGCCACAAGTTTTCCCTCGCTGCGCATCAACCAAACTTCCCGTCCTGCTTCTTCAATATTGTGGGCAAGCACCGGCAGCACCTCTTCATTAAAAGCTGCCGAGAGCAGCGTTTCCAATTCCGCCCGTTCTCCTGCAAACGGTGCGGCCTTTAAATGCTCCGGAAGGGCTGCTGATTCGAGCGCTTCCGCTCCAAGCATGATTTCTTTAAAATCAGCCACGTAGCCTAAACTCTCCAGAAACGCCGCCGCTTCTTTGGATTCAATAAAAGCGGCCAGCTCGCCTTCTGCTTGGCGCTGCGCGAGCCCGTAAGCGATGCCTTCTGCGAGCGCCGTTCCGATTCCTTGTCTGCGGAAATCCGCATGGACCAACAAGGACCATTCGTATTGGTGAAGGCCGACGATGTCCAGACAAACCGCGAACCCGGCCAAGCCCCCATCTTCTGCATAGGCAAGAACCGCGAATCCTCTCGCGCTTGTCTGCCATGCCGGTTCTTGCAGCACCGTGCTGTATTCCAGCTGAAATTGGTTCATGAGTTTACGCATATCCGCCGCTGTTTGTTCATCGAGCGGAAACGAATCAATCGATAAGGAAACATTCATATGGCGCTCCCCCTTGCTTTTCTTTTTAATTTCATCCTATCACAATAACAGCCCATTAAAAAAGCTTGTCCCCAAGTTTTAGGGACAAGCGATTTATAATTTAGCATCCGCCAGCATGTTCGCGTACAATCCACCGCTTTTCAACAACTGTTCCTGTGTTCCTGCTTCGACCAGTTCCCCCATCTCCATTACCATGACGAGGTCCGCTTTTCGAACCGTATTCAATCGGTGGGCAATGACAAAACTGGTGCGCCCGGCCATAAGCCGCTCGAGCGCTTCCTGGATTTTCAGTTCCGTAACGGTGTCGATGCTGCTGGTCGCTTCATCAAGCAGGAGAATGACCGGATCCGCGATCAATGCCCGGGCAATCGACAGCAATTGCTTTTGCCCTTGGCTGATCATGGAACCGTCTCCCGACAACACCGTGTCGTAGCCGTTCGGCAGCTTTTCGATAAACTCGTGGGCATTGGCTTTTTTCGCCGCTTCCACCACTTCATAATCGGCCGCATCCAAGCGCCCGTATCGGATATTTTCCATCACCGTCGCTTCAAACAAAAACGGATCCTGCAAGACGAACGCAATTTGGCGCCTTAACGTTTCCCGCGGCATTGAAGCAATCGGCGTGCCGTCCAACCGGATTTCCCCTTCGTTGGCGTCATAAAACCGCGCGAGCAATTGCATGATCGTCGTTTTTCCTGCACCGGTTGCTCCGACCAAAGCTGCCGTTTGGCCGATGCCGACCGCAAAACTGACGTCTCGGATCGTCCACTCTTCTTCAGCGCCTTCGTATTTGAAAGATACATTGTCAAACACGACATTGCCGTGAAGTTCTTTTTCCGCGTTCGCTGCTTTATCGTCTTTTTCTTCGGTTTCGTCCATAATCGAAAATACGCGCTCCGCCCCCGCAATTGCAGAAAGCACCGTATTGAACTGGTTCGCCAAATCGTTCAACGGCCGCGTAAACTGACGGGCGTATTCCGTAAAAATCACGATGACACCGATCGATATGGAGCCATTGAGCGCGAGCACGCCGCCAACTCCGGCGACGATGGCAAAACTGGCATTGTTCAGAAAGTTCATCACTTTTGGAATAAAACCCGCATACGTCCACGCCCAAAAACCGGTATTCCGAAGGCGTTCGCTTTTCACTAAGAATTCTTCCATGACACGAGGCTCTTGGGAAAAAGCTTTGACGATTTTCTGGCCGGAAATCGTTTCTTCAATAAAGCCGTTCAAATCGCCGATCGCCCGCTGCTGCTCTTTATAAAGGCGCCCTGTCCGTGTCGTGATCCATTGCATTGCAATGTACATTAACGGAATAATGACCAGTGTCAGCACTGTCAAAAGCGGGCTGAGCCACAACATGACGACAGCTGTCCCGATTAGCGTCAATACGCTGGAAAACACTTGGATAAACGAACTGTTTAAGGTGGATGACACGTTTTCGATATCATTGGTCATCCGGCTCATCAATTCGCCGTGCTGCCGTTTGTCAAAAAACGTGACAGGCAAACGCTGCAAATGATTGAACAGCCCTGTGCGCATGCGGTAAATCACTTGCTGCGCGATGCCGACCATCCAATAGTTCTGCAAATACAGCGACACGGAATAGCCAATGTAGACCGCGATCAGCCATAAAATAACGGCTCCCATGCCGCCGAACTGCTGCGGCACGATATAGTGGTCAATAATATAGCCGATCAAGAAAGGACCAAGCAGCGCAAAGGCCGAAGAAACAAACACCAGCGCCAAGACGATGATCAATAAAACCCTGTGCTCATCGACGAGTTTCCAGATGCGCAAAAGCGTGGATTTCCAGTTCTCGGCGCGTTCGTTTTTTTTCTCTGTATCTTTTTTCAAATCTTCTTTTTTGATGATGGGTTCGTGGCCGAAAGGTCGGCGTATTGCCTCAAACATATTCGTCCACCTCCTCTTCTTGTTGGGAAAGTGCAATCTGCCGGTAAAGAGCCGAAGTCTCGACTAGCTGTTCATGCGTGCCGTAGGCCGAAATCTGCCCTTCTTCCAGCAGCAAAATGCGGTCTGTTTTTTTAGCCGTCCGAATTTTTTGGGTCACGACGAGCATTGTCGCTTTTTCTGTATCCAGCGCTTCCCACAGCTTCGCTTCTGTTTTAACGTCCAACGCGCTGGTGCTGTCATCCAATAGAAGAATTGACGGTTTTCGCACTAGCGCACGGGCGATGGACAGGCGTTGTTTCTGGCCGCCTGATAAGTTGACGCCTTTTTGGCCAACCCGTGTGTCGTAGCCTTTTGGAAAGCGCTCGACGGTTTTATGGATTTGTGCTTTTGCCGCAGCATCCGCCAATTCCGTTTGAACCGCCTGTTCTTTGCCCCACGACAAATTGTCTGAAATCGTGCCGGTAAACAATAAAGACTGCTGAGGCACTACGCCTACTGTTTTTCGCAGCGTCCGCAGCGACCAGTTTTTCGCATTCTGGCCGTGAACGTAAACATTTCCTTCGGTCGGGTCGTAAAAACGCGGAATGAGATTTAATAAGGAAGACTTTCCGGAGCCCGTGGCGCCCATGATCGCCAATTTTTCATTCGGCTTTAAACGGAACGACACATTGTTCAATACGCTCCGTTCGGTTCCCGGATACGTAAACGATACCTTGTCAAAAATGATTTCTCCGCGGCGGAGCGCCTTGACTTCGCCTTTCGTTTCTTTTTCGCGGGCACCTTCGGCAATTAGCACTTCTTCAATCCGCTCCGAAGAAGCCTTCGCCCGGGCGAACGCCATTATGATAAAGGAAAACATGGAAAAAGCGCCGGTCATGCGCATAGCGTAATTGACAATAGCCACCAATTCCCCGATTTGCGCACCGTTATTTTGAATGTAAGAAGCGCCGAACCACAGGACGGCTAGTAAGGATAAGTTCATGCCGAACAATAAAACCGGCAAAATCAATTCCATGATGCGCAGCGCCTTCACGGTATCCAGTTTTAACGAGCCGGCCACTTCTGAAAAGCGGTTCGCCTCGTACTTGCCGCGCAAATACGCTTTAATCAGCCGGACCGCTTGCAGATTTTCCTGGACAAGCCGGTTGACCCGGTCAAGCCGCTCTTGCACAAAACCAAAATACGTGACGCCTTTTAACACCATGACATACAAAAAGATGAGCAGCACCGGGAAGACGATCACCAAATAAACCGCCAGCTTCGCGTTGACGACAAATGCCATGATGATGCTTCCAAGAACCAACAGCGGCGCCCGCAGCATGATGCGCAAACCCATAAACAAAATTTGCTGGACAATGGTGACATCGCTCGTCAAACGGGTGATCAAACCCGATGCTGGGAATTTATTGAACGTCGCAAGCGAAAACGACTGGATCCGCCCGTATACTGCTTCCCGCAAATCATGCGAGAAGTTTTGGGAAACGTGCGCTGCGTAATACGAGTTGAGAATCCCCGACGCCAGCGCAATAATCGACAACACCATCAGCGCCACGCCGTATTGAATGATCCTCGTTTGGTCGCCAGCCACGATGCCGTCATCCACAATTTTTGCGATGACAAGCGGCTGCATCAACTCAACAGTCAGTTCGAGCAGCATTAAAAACAACGCAAAAATAATGAACCCTTTATATGGCTTTGCATAAACAAAAACCGTTTTCAAAAAACCACCCCTTGAACATTTCGTCACTCGAACTTTTATGTTGACTATTATGCCACATTTTTCTGATAACACATAGCGATTACATAGAAAAAAGCAGCATCTAGAAAGATGCTGCTCAGACTGTAGACAAAGTCTATGCATTAGGAACAAGATTGTATAAACCCCAACCGATCCGGCCACTTCGCTTTCCGTGGGCTCAGCCTCAGCCTCCTCGTCACTTCGTTCCTGCGGGGTCTTCCGCTTTCGCTGTCCCACAGGAGTCTCGTGACCAGATCGGTTGGAGGTGTCGCTTCACTTAACTATATAAGTTGAACTTAAGAATCGTCATTTCATACACCGCTTTGGGAAAGGCAAAGAATAGTGCTCCTGCCCAAGCTCGTCGCAAAAGAGGTCCCCAAATCCTTTGGGTCCCTCTTTGGCTCCCGCAATAAGCCGAGAAGACCACTCGTCTTATGCTTCGCCTAGCCCTTGGACGCGCCGAAACTAAGTGATTTCTTACTACTAGAAGGTATTACAGGAGAATCGTTCTAGTATTGCCAGCAGGCTAGAAGATATGGAGCAAAGCAGCGGAGACTCCCGCGGGAGCAGCGTAGCGATGAAGTGCCCGACACTCGGGCGAAAAGCCCGAGTTAGTTCGGCGCAAGCCCGCAGGAAAGCGGAGCTGTTTTGCGGAATATCAGCAAGTCAAATACTTAGTTCAACTTATATCGATTCTTGTTTAATTCAACTTCCCTTATAAAAAATAGCCAGCGGAACGCGTCCGCCTGGAACGCTGAATCTGATATATGTGCTAGAAAATGAATAATTATTCTTTAAACAACCTAACTATTCTTTTGTCTACACGTTCAATAGCATCTCGAAAGATGCTATTCCCCATTAAGTCGTTTCCAATTTTTCTTGTTTTTCTTTTCCTGCAAGCGATAGCCACGTGACGAAAACGAGCATAGCCAATGCACCGGTCAATTGAATCGGAGCAAGCAGCTTGCCGAACCAGAAAATCGAGATGATCATGGCCGTCAATGGCTCGAATGCAGATAAAATGCTCGTCTCCACAGCGGAAATAAACCGCATGCTGCTTAGAAATAGCACAAAAGCCACCGTTCCAATGACGATGATTCCAAAAATGGCCAAGATTGCTTGAACACTCATGATTTTATTCCATTCGGTCGACAGGAAGATGGGATTGATGAGACCAATAAAAATTCCGCCGATCAGCATGGACCAAGCGACGACAAGCAGCACGCCCCACTCCTGCATAAGGCGGGCCGGGTAAATGGTGTAAAACGCAAAAGCCAAACCGAGCAAAAGTCCCCATACTAAAGCCGAGCCGCCAATCGCCAATTCATCCAGCCGGCCGTTCGTCAACAGCAAAAACAGTCCGGCGAGTGTGCCGAGCATGCCGACCACTTGATAAGAAGGCGGCCATTCGCGCTGCCGCATCGAAACGAAAAAAATAATATAAACAGGCGCTAAAAATTGAAGCAGCGTTGCGACGACTGCGTTGCTGACATCAATTGCCGCCACAAAGGCATATTGGCAGCCGAGCATGCCGAGAATGGAAAAAATCACTAATTGGCGCAACCAAATGCCTTGCTTGAAAATCGCCGTGACTTGAACGTTCTTCCCTTTTAAAAAAGCAAGCAGCAGCAAACCGGCGATGGACATCCGAAGCGTCAGCAAAAACGGCACAGATAAATTGAAAAAAGCGAGCGTCCACTCAATGAGCGGACCGGTTGCTCCCCACAGCATCGCGCCGCTCAAAATCATAGCGATTCCTTTCATGCGATTCACACAACCGCCCCCTTCTCCCTTTTCCTAAAACGAAACGTTCATCATCAAGCCGATATAAACCACAACGATAAATGCGAGACCGAATAAAAACAATAGCCACGAAGAAACGCGGCGGTAGTTGCCAAGCAGCATCATGCCTAAAAAGACTAAGCCCATGGCAAGCAGCATCATGCCATTGCTTGACCATTCCAACACCGCTTCAATTGGGATGAACTGGTCGCCTTTCAGTAGTTTGACTAATGGTGCGGCTCCTTCTGTCAAAAACGTGTTGTTAATGTTGTGCGGAGGTGCTTGTTTGCTCATAAACGCGGTAAACAAAAACACGCAAAGCACGAGCAAGCTTTCCACTTTCAGCCACATTTTTTCAAATGCACGGCGTTTGTTTAAAAACCCGTTGATGAACGCTGCCATAAGCAGCGGCACAATGCTTAAATGCTTCAACAGCAGCATTTGTCCGTAAGGCAGCGCCCACGAACTCGCGTAATCGGACGGGTCGACAAAAACAACCATGATCAAGACGCCGCTTGCTATCAAACCAATAAAGCAAACAATCGCAAATGGTGTAAACCACGCTAAAAAACGCGGCCAATTGGTTCCGTCTTTCGAAAACCAGGCAACATGCAGCAAAACCCCTGACCACATAGCCATAAATAAGAAGTGAATGGAATGATAAACAAAGCCAGGCCATAAATCAATGGTCGATACGTGGCTGAAAAAGCCCACGACGAGAATCAGCAACAGCAAATAATACGCTTGGTTGAACTTGGAACTTTTAAAAAATACGGCAATGGCCAACACTAAACTTAAAAATACGGTAATCAGCCAACCGTGGCCAACTCTTGACTCAATCGCGACTGTAAAAAACGTAGTGATCCAGCCTTCTCCTTTTCCGAGAAAAACAACCAGCTCAATAAGCGGCGCCGCCGAAAAAAGCGCGATGCCTGCCACACAGGCCAAAAGCAGCTTTTTGGAATAGCGAATTTCCGGCTTGCGGTCTTCTGGAACAAAAGCCAAAACGACCGATCCCGCAAGATAAGCAAACGCCACATAAAGCAAAAAATCCGCTAACGACGTGAAAATTGTCATGATTTCTTCTTCAATAGCCCATACAACCCAACAATCAATAACACAGCTGCTGCTGCAATCAATACCGTCACAAACAGATTGCTGCCACTTTCGCTGCTAGTCGTTGTTTGGGCCGTTTCGTCCGCTGCTGGTTGATTTTCTTCAACAGGCGGCTCTTCTGCTACTGATTCTTCTTCGGCAGGAGGCACTTCCTCCGCGGTTTCAACGTTCACACCGAATGAATATTCCCCTTCGATCGGATGTCCATCTTCCCCAATGATGTTCCATTTGACCGTATAAGCGCCGTTTGGCAATTCTTCGCTTATCGTTCCTTTCATGGTATTATCGGTTATTTCAATCGATTCGAATTCATATGATGCGGATTCTCCTTGAAGTTCCATTTTGCTGCCTTGCTCAACAGCGGTTCCAAAAACGAGTTGGATTTCTTCAAGCGGTTCGGTGATCATTTCTCCTTCCGCTGGAGTTGAAGATGTAAGTGTCGTATGGGCTTCAACTGAAAACGGAAGTGCTAAAACAAGCATTGCTAATAAAACAACTAATTTTTTCATCTAATTCGCCTTACCTTTCTTGATGCTATAGCTTATTCTCTCACGATTTTTTGCTAATTCCTAGTAAACTAAATGCACAAAAACAGCACAGTTTTATAGCAAAAGGATGACGATAGCCATTTTCTTCTTTATAATGGAAATAGACTACATTTAAGGAGCGTCATGGAATGAGTGAAATGCAAGAACTGTTATCCGATAACCTCGTTTTCAACCATATTCCTTTCCCAATCATTATCATGGATAAAAACGGGCTCTCTGTATGGTGCAACCGCCATGCTGAACGTGTTTTTCAAATCGACTCGGACACGATCAAAGGCCGAGTTAATTCATATATGAATCCAGATAAAGCTGCCTTATATAAACAACCGTGGGATGCCATTCTTCACAGCAAAGAACCGATACGTTTTGAAGATGTGGAAATTGAGCTGAGTGACGGGATCCGAAGCTATACGACTGTTGTTGCAAAAGCTTTCACTTCTGAACATGACCAATTTGTCATGGCGATTTTTGAACTGGATGAATCCCAGACAGAAGATTCGGCAAGCCGTGAGTTGAACAGCCTGCGGGAAGGATTAGACGAATCCTTCATGCTTTTGTATTTTGATGAAGAATTTTTGATTACATATGCCAATCCGCTGTTTTTGAAGTTGAGCAAATGGACACCAAAACGGATTCTTGGCAAACCGATCTGGCAAATGTTTGATGTTGAAGAAGCTGACGTTCAATTGGTGGAGACCATTATGGCGACATTGAAAAGCGGCAACGTCTGGAACGGCGAAGTCAAAAAGCTGAAAAAAGACGGCGAAATCTACTGGGTCGACTTGACTGCGATTCCAATGCACCTTTTAGGGGAAGACACGTATTATATTTTCCTTGAAAAAGACATTACCGCAACCAAAAACTCTCAGCACCATTTAGAATCCATTGCCTTTATCGATCCGGTAACAGGTCTTGAAAACCGCCACCGCCTCGAGCAAGTGGTGAATGAATACATTGAAGAAAAAAGACATTTTTCGTTTGTCTTTTTAGATATTGACCACTTTTACACTTTGCGGGACGTCTCGGAAACCGATACGGAAAATCAGCTGCTGATTGAATTCACGAAGCGCTTGCGCACGTATTTCTCGGATTCGCTTATTATGCGGGCGGGGCTTCATGAGTTCGCACTGATTACACCGCTCAGCAATTGGTTTATCGAAGGATTTTTGCATTATTTGCAGCAGAATCCGGTATACCTTCACGGTGCAGCAATCCCGATGACGGTCAGCGGTGCTATTACACGCTATCCGGAAGACCAGCAATCGTTTGTCCATTTGATCAAAGCGTCTCATGCGACTGTCAAAAAAGTAAAAGACCGCGGAGGCAGCGCCATTTCCATGTTGACTGCCGAAGACCACGAACAATTGAACCGAAAAGCGCATATCGAAAGACGGCTTATCCATGCGCTAGACCGCCGCAATTTGCAATTGCTTTATCAGCCGCAAGTCAACTTGCAAACCGGCGAAGTCGAACGCGTTGAAGCGCTCGTGCGTTGGCAAGATGATGAAGTCGGCATCGTGCCGCCGGATGAATTGATTCCGATCGCGGAAGAAAGCGGCATGATCCATGAAATCGGATTGTTCGTCCTCGAAACCGTCTGCGCCCAAATGCAAGATTGGAAATCTCGCGGATTGGATTTGCACGTCAGCATCAACTCATCCATTCGTGAGTTCCGGGACAAAGACATGGCTGCTGCGTTAATGAAACAAGTCGAGCTTCATGGCTGCGACCCTTCTTCACTGACGATAGAAATCACCGAGAAATTTGCTTTGGAGGCGGAAGCAGAACGTTCGATCATCCGTCAAATGCAGCAAATGAATCAAAAAGGCATCAGCTTTACCTTGGATGATTTCGGAACCGGCTATGCTTCATTCCGTTACATGTTGTTGTTGCCAATTTCTTCGTTAAAAATTGACCGGAGCATTATTCAATCAATTACACGCCAAGAAAAAATGCAGAAAATGATCAACGGAATGATCCAGTTCGGAAAATCGTTGGATTTCCAAGTAACAGCTGAAGGCGTCGAAACAAATGAACAACTTGAATTGCTGCGCGCCATGGATTGTGACAGCATCCAAGGTTACATCACCGGCCACCCGATGGAAGCACAAGAACTTGAAAAGTGGTTAAAATAAAAAAAAGCGATTTGCAGACATGCAAATCGCTTTTTTCAGCTTGTTAAATAACTCTTTTCAAACGGTAGAAAATATTCTTTTGTAGTGGCTATTCCGCAAGCCAGCTGCGCTTGCCGCGGGCTCGCGCCGAACTAACTCGGACTCTCGTCCGAGTGGATTTCGGCACTTCGCTTTCCCGCAGGAAAGAATCGACCGAAGGGAGTTCGGTCGATTCTTTGCGACGAAGCAGCGAAGCGATGCAGGAGCAGATGCAGGAGCAGATGGTTTTCGCCGCTTCCATTCCCGTCAGCTAATTATAAAAAAGGCTCAGAAAAGCAACACTTTTCTTAGCCTTTTTTATATTTTGTAGTTATGGAACAGCCGCTTTTTTCTTTTTAAAAGCCTTCCTCTGGATTTATTTGTGCTGCTCAAATTTCTCCACAAAAAATCGGCCTGCACAAAATCAATTTCGTGTCATGCCGATTTTTCGTTGTGTGCGTTTTGCTTGGCGCCTGAAAAACAATTGCATCAACACTTCTGCAAAAACCAGGCCCATAGCGACGGCTCCGGAAATCATCAAGGCTTCTGAGGCAAACGCGATCGCTTCCAAGTATTGATTTTCGACGATATTGCGCATGGCGTTATACGCTTTGCTTCCCGGTACTAGGGGAATAATGCCCGCAATACTGAAAATGATCATGGGCATCTTAAATTTTCTTGCCAAAATATGGGCGGCTAATGCGACCGCAAAAGCTCCAGCAAAAGACGCTTGAACCGAATCGTCAAATGCCAAAAAATACGTCCGGTAAATGAGCCAACCGCACATTCCTACCAATCCACAGCTTACAAGTGTATTGCGAGGGGCATTGAAAATGATTCCGAAAGCTGCCGCTGCGGTAAAACTAAGTAATGCTTCCACGAGCCAGTTCATTCGATCCCCTCCTTAAAAAGATAAAACAAGTGCGACGCCGGCTCCAATGGCAAAAGCCGTCAAGAACGCTTCGGCACCATTTGATAGGCCGGAAACAAAATGCCCTGCCATCAAATCACGGACTGCGTTTGTTATCAACAGTCCAGGCACAAGCGGGATAACCGATCCGATGATGATTGTGTCAAGATTTATTCCCCATCCTGATTTGACGGCAAGAAGTGCCAGCACCGCGATGACAAAAGAACCAATAAATTCCGAGAAAATTTTAACACGCGTCTGCGCCAAAATCATTTCCACGATATAAAATCCAACTCCGCCAAACAGGGACGCAAAAGGAAAATCACGCCATTCTCCTCCAATTAAAATCATGAAACAGCCGCTTGCGACGGCCGCAGCCAACACTTGGAGGCCCATGCTGAATGAATAATCGGTTTTATCGATAATCTGCATTTTCTCATATGCTTCTTGCAGTGTGTATTCTCCGGATACCAGTTTTCGTGAAACTGCATTGACCAGTGCCACTTGTTTCAAATCAGTTCGGCGGCTGCTGATGCGGACAAATCGGGTAGCCAGTTCATCACTGGGTGAAAACATAATGCCGGTCGGTGTCACAAAACAATGGGAGTTGACCATTTTTTGCGAGACAGCCATGCGGATCATGGTATCTTCTACGCGGTACGTCTCTGCACCGCTTTCCATCATGATCTTGCCAGCCAGCAAACAACAGTCCAGGGCAAGTTCACGCCTTGTCTCTTTTAATTCAACCAACGTGCTTTCCCCCTCGCATTTTCTCTTTATCATAACGCATCTCACAAAAAAACTAAACGCTCCGAAAGTACGGAGCGTTTAGCATTGAATTGGCAACCTTATGGCTTCAATATCACTTTTGTACATTCATCTAAATGGTCGTTAAAGATTTGATAAGCCTCAGTGGCATTGCTCATCGGCACAATATGCGAAATAATTTCACGAGGGTCGAATTCGCCGTTTTGAATTTTTTCAAACAGCATCGGCATCAAATGAATAACAGGAGCTTGGCCCATTTTCATTGTTACGTTTCGCTCGAAAATATTCCCAAGCGGGAATTGATTGTATTTCAAACCGTAAACGCCTGTCAATTGGATCGTACCGAATTTGCTGACCGCATCTTTCGCGATATCAATTGCGCTAAGCGTTCCACCTTGCAGCATCAATTTTTGCTGAACGGCTTCTGCTGGAGATTTTTTGCCGTCCATCCCAACACAATCAATCACTACTTGAGCACCGCCTGCTGTGATCTCATGGATAAACGCGCCCAAGTTATCGTGCTTCGTGAAATCGAACACTTCTACATTATTCATTTTTTTAGCAAGTTCCATGCGGTAAGGCAGTTCATCTACGGCAATAACGCGTTTAGCGCCTTTCATCCAGGCAAACTTCTGCGTCATCAATCCGACTGGCCCGCATCCCAATACCACTACTGTGTCACCCGATTTTACGCCCGCGTTTTCGACGCTCCACCAAGCAGTCGGCAAGACGTCAGACAAGAACAGCACCTGCTCATCTTCCAATTCGGCCGACTCTGGAATGACAAACGGCATAAAGTTCCCGTACGGCACTCTTAAGTATTCAGCTTGGCCGCCTTGGTAATCGCCGTAGCGTTCTGTAAACCCGAAATAACCGCCTGTATCGAAATGTGGATTGCCGTTTGAATTGTCGCACTGGCTCTCCATTTCATGGTTGCAATAAAAACAATGTCCGCAGCTTACGTTAAACGGCAAGACGATGCGATCGCCTTTTTTTACTTTTGTTACTTCTGGCCCAACTTCTTCTACTATTCCCATTGGTTCATGGCCAATCACATAATCTTTTCGTGCCGGCAAAGCGCCTTGATAAATATGCAAATCTGAACCGCATATTGCTGTTGAAGTGATTTTGACGATAATGTCATCTTTTTTCTGGATTTTTGGATCTTCAACTTCTTTCACTTGAACATTCTTTACTCCTTGAAAAGTAACTGCCTTCATCCATATCCCTCCGTTTAATTCAGAATACTTTCCTCTTCCCTCTTTCCTTTAATAAAAAACGTTAAAAAGGAAGCAAAGTCATTCTTTGCTTCCTTGATGTCAGTTATATTTCAATGTATTTTTTAATTCGAACGTTTCCAAATCATAGCTTTTGAGTTCTTCAGAGGCAATGGTATAAAGCGTATCTTCAATATAGATGATGCGCTGTATACTGGTTTCCCAGTTTTCGAACTCTGCGTTTGCCTCGTTCAGCAAATTCCCTGCTTCTTCAATGCCTTCCGAGGTGATGGAATAAATCATGGCTCCTTCTGCTTCAAACTCGACATAATCGCCTCCTGTTTCTCTAAAAAGGGAAACAGGGAACCCGTACAAATTTTTCTCGGTATGGGTGAATAAGGCTTTATGGTCGTATTGAAGCGCCGAATACGTTCCCGGTCCGCCAATGATTTCAGTGTCTTTTTCTACCGGCTTGGCAAAGTCGCTGACATCAAACAACGAAATCTTCATGCCTCCCGTTACAACACGGGGCTCTTGCCCTTTGACCGGCTCTAGTTTGGTATCATAGCCAAATCCAATCAAATGATCTTCCCCAAGTGGGTGCAGGTAGTTTGAGAAACCGGGTATTTTTAATTCGCCGAGCACTTTTGGTGCAGATGGCGCAGAAACATCAATGACAAAAAGCGGGTCGGTTTCTTTAAACGTGACGAGATACGCTTTGTCTCCCATAAACCGGGCCGAATAGATCCGTTCTCCCGGCGCCAGGTCTTCAACAGATCCCACTTGCTTTAACCCGCCATCGAGCACGAACAAGTGGTTTTTGGATGGCGCCGCTTCGTCCCATGCAAAGCCTTCCGTGGTGACGACTCGGAAATAGCCATTGTGTTCATCCATCGAAAATTGGTTGAGCAGTGTTCCTGTCACTTCACTCGAAGCCGCGAATTCCACTGCAATGCCATCCAGCGCAAACTTGAAAATTTTTGTATTGGCTTGCTGCGGCAGCCAAACCGACATGTCCAGATCATCATCGGTTTCTTCTTCGCTAATTGGCATATAGGCAGATGCCGTTAAATACAAGTTTTCCTCTGTCATATACAATTGTTCGCTGCTTCCTAAAAACCCTTCCGTTACGATATCGTTCTTTTCAGCCTCGCTTAAATCGATGGCTGAAATGATGCTGTAGCTGGCAGACATCGTACCTGGCAGAATGGTGATGCTGTCATAAGCAAGAGGCTGCAAGGCGCCGGTTTTTTTCGAATCGAATGCATGCGGGCGAAGCTCTCCGCCAGTTCCTTGTTCCATCGCACGGAAGTCTGGAAAGGCATTGGTGACAAAGTACAAGATCCCGTTTGCCAATCTGGCGCCGTTCAACGTTCCTTCGGTGCCGAATTCACGGATTAATTCCGGCGATTCCGGATTGCTGACATTGTACAAATAAGCAGAAGTCAGGCCTGTCTGCGGATGGAATTCCATGATATCCTCGTACATCGGCCGGTCGGAATACTGGCTGCCAAGGACAGCCAATACGTCGCCCGATAAAAACAATTGCTGCGGATACATTTCCTGCGTGAATGTCAGTTCTTCCGCTACAGCCATCTCATCTGGGTTTCGCACATCGGAAATCACCACTCGCGGACCACTAATCGAATAAATAAAGGAACCGTCTGTTTTGACCATATCCGCTTCATCGACGCCTTCTACTTGATTGTTGGTCGTTGAAAAGTCCCCGCCGGATCCGCTTTCGGCAGAAGCACTGCTGTCAGCCGACTCTTCGCTGGCCGCAGATTCTTCTGAAAAAATCGCCCCGGGTTCGCCGTTTTTCTTTTGAAGATCGAGCAATTGAGCAAAATATGCTTTTAATTCATCTTCATTGGCCAGCTTATTGAGTTTTTCCTGGACCACAAATGCCACTTTCTTTGTATCGAGCGACTTGAGAAGCTTGCCTTTTACTGCGGCTTCTTTTATATGCAATTGGTAGGCGCCAGGAGTAATGCTTGGCACCTCAATGGTTTTGCCATTTTTGTGCAAGACCATCTCCACTTCTACCGGCTTGCCTTCGGAATCGGTAAGATACAAATCGCCCTTTTCAATTGCGTCCCGGTTGAGTGCTGAAGAAAAGTTTGCTCTCCAGCCTTGTTCTGCTAACGCCAAGGAAGATGCACTGACAGACACTTTATCGACCGCAAAAAATAGACCTAATCCGATTAATGCGATAGCCGATATGATAAACAACCAGATACCCCTTTTCTTCATTGCTCCTCACCCTTTCAGCTCTTCTTTCCCCATTAGACAGAAGAGAACAGAAAAAGTTACACCATTCACTTATTAATTTGTACAGAAGAGCGAAAAACCTGGAAGAAGGTTTCAGGCAGCTTGTCTGTTTTGCCGCCCCCTTGCCCCAACTGTTCGTTTCCACCGCCTTTTCCGGCAGTCAAAGCGAGCAATTCTTTTAACGCTTCTCGCATATCCCCCGGAGCGTCTGTTCCTTTTGCGCAAACAAAGCGCATGTCTTCTCCGTCCATCCCCAAAAACAAAAGATGAGCGGAAGGATGCCGGCTAATCGCCAGTCTGGCCAATTGCTGAATTTCTTTTATCGGCCGGTTGCGGAATAGTTTTTCCACCGTTCCGTGCGCTGGATCCGGCATAAAACTTGCTGCTTCCACTTCCAAGAGTTCTGCACGCAGGTCCTTAATGGTTTTTTCGTTGGCTGCTTTTTCCTGAAGCAAAGCATCTGCCGCAGCGACGAGTTCAGGCAATGGAGCATTTAGTTGGCGTACGAGTTCATCGGTTGTGCGGATTAACTGCTGGAAATAATGCATGGCGCGAGTGCCGCATAAGAAATACACCCGGGTTCCGCCTTTTGATTTTTCTGTGCTGATGATTTTAATTGTCTCGATATCTGCCGTGTTCAATGGATGGGTGCCTCCGCAAGCATTAGTGTCGACGCCGTCCATGATCACCAATCGAATCGGTCCGTCGACTGCCGGCGGTTTTCTCAAGTTCATTTCGGCTGCCTGTTCTTGCGTTACCCATTGCGTTTGAATCGGTAGATGTCGACGGATTACAGCGTTTGCCCGCTTTTCGACATCCTCCAGCTGGCTGCCAGTGATTTCCGGCGCATTCAAATCGATTGAAACACGTTCCTTCCCTAAATGAAAGCTGCTCGTTTTCATCTGGTAGACGTCATCAAATACAGCACTCAATACATGCTGACCCGCATGCTGCTGCATATGGTCCCAACGGCGAGCCCAATCAAGTTCCGTTTGATAAGTTCCAAGAGGCAGCGGAGTTTCTATGTAATGGCGAATTTCCCCCCTTACCGTTTGTACGTCGTACACGTTCACACCATTGATCGTTCCCAAATCATTCGGCTGGCCGCCGCCTTCGGGATAAAAAATGGTTTGATCTAAAACCACGTAATCTCCGTGGCTGTCTTTTTCATTTTGAAGAACGGCTACTGTGTGTGCGCGAAGCTCTGGATTTTCATAGTACAATTTATTGGTCATAATTAAGTTCCCTCTTTCAAATTAGAAATTCGTTGTGCTGTGTGTTTATGAAAATTTAATTAGTGGGAAACAAAGAATAAAGGATATTTTTTAAGGAGGTGCTAGTGTGCCACGATTTGACCGTACCGTTTTATTGTATAACGCTCAGGCAGGGCAGTCCATGAGCGACGCCATGATTTCCCTTTCGACCCCCGCATTAGCAGAAGAATCCCAAACACTGGAGCTGATTCAGACAAATTCACCTGAAGAATTTGCAGAAGCTTGCATAAAGGCGGCGAAGTCAGCAGATGTACTGTTTGTCGTTGGAGGAGACGGAACGATCCATTTGGCGGTTCAGGCACTGGCCACTATAGACAATCCTCCAATTCTCGGCATTTTGCCTGGAGGAACTTGCAATGATTTTGCCCGGACGTTGGAAATCCCTTTGGCACTGGATGAAGCAGCAGCAGCTTTGGTCCAAGGGGATGTTAAAGAGATAGATACCGCTACCATTAACGGCCATTCGTTTCTGAATTTCGCCGGCATTGGGTTGATTACGGATGCTTCGACAAATATCGATCCGCATTTAAAAGAACGCTATGGCAAGTTAAGTTATTTTATGAGCGGTCTGCAATCGATGAGGCAAGCCGTCCCTTTTACGATTTTAATTGAAGTGGATGATGAGGCATACGAGGAAGAAGGGGTTTTGGTGCTGGTGATGAACGGCAAATCGATCGGTACGCATACAGTTCCTCTGCCATCGATTGATCCTTCGGACGGGCTGCTTGATGTTTTTGTGGTCCAAACCACATCCATTGCCGCAGTACGTGAATGGTTCTCGCTGTCTCAGCCGGATCTTCGCGTTGATGACTTGGAGCACGTAACGCACTTCCAAGGGCGCCGCATCGTCATTCGTACTGAACATGAAATGGATGTTGACACCGATGGAGAAATCTATTTGAAAACGCCTTTAGAAATTGAAATCCAGCCAAAAAAACTGCAAATGCTGGTACCGAAAGTAGCGGCGGAAAGCTTGATTTGATATTTTATGTAAAAAAGAGCCTTGGATACAGTCCCAGGCTCTTTTATTATTTTTTATTAATTACTCAAACGGCCACGGAGGCAGCATGCGGTTCAGCGTTTTGTCTTCGCGTTTGCCGAGAACATATTCCGCTTGCATGATCGTATGGATTTCACGCGTGCCTTCGTAAATCACCGGCGCTTTCGAATTGCGGAGAAAGCGCGCTACCGGATATTCATCCGAGTATCCATAGGCACCATGAATCTGCACCGCATCGTCTGCGGCTTTATTGGCGAAATCACAAGCTTGCCATTTGGCGAGCGACGTTTCCCGCGTATTGCGGATGCCTTTGTTTTTCATTTCACCTGCCCGGTAGACGAGGAGCCGGCTCATTTGATAGCCCGCTTCCATATTGGCGATCATTTGCTGGACCAATTGGTGTTCGCCGATCGGCTTGCCGAACGTGGAGCGGCTATGGCAATACTTTACGCTTTCTTCCAGACAAGCCATCAGCAAACCGCAGGCGCCGGCAGCTACGGTAAAACGGCCGTTGTCGAGTGAGGCCATGGCGATTTTAAACCCTTCCCCTTCTTCCCCGAGGCGGTTTTCCGCTGGAATCCGCACGTCATCAAAAAACAGTTCGCCCGTGTTCCCGGAACGAATGCCGTATTTGCCTTTGATCGCTTTTGACGAAAACCCAACCCGCGTCCGCTCGATAATAAACGCACTGATGCCTTGATGCTTTTTCGATTTGTCGGTGTAAGCAAAAACGATAAAGTGATCCGCCACATCGCAAAGGGAAATCCACGTCTTTTGGCCGTTTAACACATACTCCTCGCCATCGCGCACAGCGGTGGTGGAAAGTGCCGCTACGTCCGACCCGGCGCCCGGCTCCGTTAAACCGAAAGCTCCGATTTTTTCACCTTTTGCCTGCGGAACCAGGAATTTCTCTTTTTGCGCTTCTGTTCCCCATTGCAAAAGCGTCATTGAATTCAAGCCCGTGTGGACCGAAACTGCCGTACGGAACGCAGTATCCCCGCGCTCCAATTCTTCACAGACGATAGCCAGCGAATTATAATCCATGCCGCTGCCTCCGTATTTTTCAGGAATGCAGACACCCATCAAACCGAGGTCCGCAAGCCGGTTCCAAATCACCGGATCAAAATGGCCATCTGCGTCCCATTTTGCGATGAATGGAATGATTTCATTGTCGGTAAATTGCCTGACTGTTTTTCTGAGAAGTTGCTGTTCTTGTGTAAACTCAAAATCCATTTCCCGCTCCCCCTTCAAGCCGCTTCAGCTTTGGTAAGCTGTGTACTGGACCGTTTCAACGATTTCAACGCCCCGGCGCGCCATTTCCTCAATATACTCTTCTCCGGGAACAATCAGTTCCGGCGGATAGGATCCGCGTTTGTCGATAAGACCGTTCCCGATCATTTGAGCCACAACGGAAATTGTATACGCAGTTGCCCGCGCCATCGCCGTAACCCCGGCAGCCATGTCTTTGACAGTGATCATATCGTAGACATAAGCCATTTCTTCGTCTGCTTTCTTTCCGGAAACGATCACGCGCAGCACCACCGCATCTTGCTTGTCGCCCAGCGCTGTAATGGGCTTTAACACTTCCCGCAAAACATCCCGCACCCGGATGTTGCGCCCGTCAACTGTGACCGTTTTGTCCCGGTCTGTAAAGCCGAGATCCACAAGCAAGCGAAATTTATCGGCATGCCCTTTGTAGCGTACGGTTTTGTATTCGAGCGCCTCGACATCGCTGAATGTTTCCGTCAATGTCGATGTCCCGCCTGAGGTATGGAACGCTTCCAATTCGCCGAAGCCTTCAAACTCGACAAACTCGATTTCTGACAAAGAAGGCACTTCCAATAATTCGCCGTCACGGATGACATGGGATGGATCGGTATAATGGTCGAAGACGCCTTCGAGTGAAAACACGTGATTGTATTCGAGCGGCGGTTCCGGATGTACTGGGATGCCGCCGACAAACAGCTTGATGTCGCTGACATAGTCGAGCTTGCTGGCGCCGTAGCCTGTTAAAATATTGATCATTCCTGGCGCCACTCCTAAATCCGGAATCAGGGTTACGCCTTTTTCTTCCGCTTGTTCGTGAAGCGCCAAAACAGCTGCCGTCGCTCCTCCAATATGTCCGCCTAGATCCACCAAGTGGACGCCGCAAGCAACGGCAGCTTTCGCCACTTTTTCATTGAACGTATAAAACAGCGCATTAATGGCAACATCCGCTTTTGTCAGCACATTCGCCAAACTGGCTTCATCATTTGCATCCAATGGCAGAACCACCAACTTATCGCTTTGCAGCAACTTTTTAAAAGCCGCAGTTTGCTCTTGGTCTAAATCCGCTAAATAAACCTTTTCCACTTCGCTGCTTACAATCAAATCTTTTGCCGCTTGCTTCCCCATCAATCCTGCTCCCAATACTGCCACTTTCATCTCAAGCATCCCCCTCTCGGATTAAAGCTCATTGTCGATCTGTGCCCGCTGAAGCTTGCCGCTAAAGTCAACGTACACGCTTTTCCATTCCGTAAATACATCGAGTGCTGCTATTCCTGAATCCCGGTGCCCGTTTCCGGTTCCTTTCGTCCCTCCGAACGGCAAGTGAATTTCCGCGCCGGTCGTTCCGGCATTAATGTAGACAATTCCGGTATCCAAATCGCGCTGCGCTTTGAATACCTGGTTGACATCCCGCGTGTAAATGGAACTTGATAACCCGTAAATGACGCCGTTATTCACTTCGATCGCTTCTTCAAAACTGCCGACTTCGATAATGGATACGACAGGGCCAAAAATTTCCTCTTGGGCAATGCGCATATCGGGCGCAACATCGGTAAACAGCGTCGGTGCGTAATAGTTTCCTTTGTCATAGGGTTCGCCAGTCAAAATCTCTCCGCCCACAAGCAGCGTCGCCCCTTCTTTTTGGCCGATGCCGATATACGAATGAATTTTTTCAATCGCTTTTCGGTTTATGACCGGTCCAACTTTCACCGATTCATCCAATCCATCTCCAATGGTCAGGGTTTTTATTTTTTCCAGCAAACGGTTTTGAAGTTCTTCTTTTACCGCCTGGTGCACGATAACACGGCTGCAGGCGGTGCAGCGCTGGCCAGCAGTGCCAAAAGCGCTCCAGAGAATGCCTTCAACAGCCAAGTCGAGGTCGGCATCGTCCATGACGATGACTGCGTTTTTCCCGCCCATTTCAAGCGAGACTTTCTTTAAATGATGGCCTCCTGTTTCTGCCACTTTCCGTCCCGTTTCCGTTGAACCTGTAAAGGATATGACGCGGATATCCGGATGCTCGATCATTGCGGTTCCTACTTCAGAGCCTGAACCGAATACGATATTCGCTACGCCAGCCGGCAAGCCCACTTCTTCAAAAATATGTGCCATTTCATAAGCCATCATCGGTGTTTCGGTAGCCGGCTTCCATAAAAACGTATTTCCGGCCACAATTGCGGGAAACGATTTCCACGTGGCGATGGCAACCGGAAAATTCCATGGCGTGATCAAGCCGACTACTCCAATTGGCGAACGGACGCTCATCGCAAATTTATCGGCAAGTTCTGAAGGCGTCGTTTCTCCGAACAAGCGGCGCCCTTCGCCCGCCATGTAATACGCCATATCGATGCCTTCTTGCACCTCACCGCGTGCTTCTTCAATCACTTTGCCCATTTCTTTAGTCAGCACTTGCGCCAATTGTTCTTTCTTTTGTTTCATGAGCCGGCCAATTTCATACAAATAATCCGCTCGCTTAGGAGCCGGAACTTTCGCCCATTTTTTCTGGGCCGCTTTTGCTGCCTGCGCTGCTGCGTCGACATCTGCTTGTGTCGACAAGGGCACTTGCGCCAACTCTTTTCCGTTTGCCGGATTGATGACCGCGGCATAGTTGGCTGCCGGGGCATCTTGCCAGGAGCCGTTGACATAATTCTGTAAGTACATCCCCATTTCCCCTTTCATGCATTCATAAGAAAGCGCTCTCATTCCTATTCTTTCATATCTAATCAAAAATTCCTACAAAATATTTGAATTTTCTTTTAATTACTGTTTATTGCTTGTATTGCCCTCATACAAAAGTCTTTAGCTTTGCTGTGCTGAATGAATCAATTCCATCTGTTTTGCGAAAAAGAATTGACAGTAACGGAGCGTAATAGTTTAAACTAAGCAGTAGAGGTGATCAATTATGTACAAAGTACAGGAAGTGGCAAAAATTGCTGGAGTTAGTGTGCGGACTCTCCACCATTACGATAGCGTTGGGCTGTTAAAGCCTTCCAATATAGGCTCTAACCGATACCGCTACTACAACGACGAAGATTTGAAATTGCTTCAGCATATTTTGTTTTTTAAAGAACTCGGGTTCTCATTGAAAAAAATCCAGGAAATTGTGGCGGAAGGATTTGACCCTGAGCTTGCTTTGGCTCAGCATGCTTCTTCACTGCGCCAGAAACAAGAACGCTTGGATAAGCTGATTGCCAATGCCGAAATGACGCTGTTTGAATTACGCGGTGAAGAAACATTGACGAATGAACAGCGTTTTGCGGCATTTGCGAATGAAAAAGCAACCGACGATTTGTCAAAATACCGAAATACAGCGCATAAGGAAGCGCTTGTCGCAGAAACCATTGAAGCGCCAGCTGCTCGCCATGCGGCTGATGATGAAGAACTTTCGCTTGCTGCTGGGGCGACTGCGGTTGAAGTGCTCTCCCCTGTTGATGATATGGCTTTTGATGAAGAGTCTGATGCAGAACATTCTGCCAGTACAGAGGGCGTTTCGCTTGCTGAAAATTCTACTGCGCTTGAAAAAGCAGAGGCGATCGAAGACAACGAATCGTATGAAGAAGATGCGTTTGAAAAAGAAGAAGAAGACTTGGAAGAAATTAACCGTGAAGGAAACCGCATTTATCGCACGGTTGCTTCCTTAATGCATCTTCCCGCCGCTTCTCTTGAAGTCCAACGAGAAATGGCCGCTTATTATCATTTGTTGAACCGTTTCTACGAATGCAATCCAAAAATGTTCCGAGGGTTGGGCGACTTATACGCAACAGACCGGCGCTTCTCCACAAATATCGACCAGCATGGCCAAGGTTTGTCCACGTATTTAAAGGATGCCATGTATATCTATGCCGATGGTTTAGCGAATGCGTGAACTGATTGGGCCGTGCAGCAATTGCGGCAAAGAAGTCTTTTGTCGGGATGGATTTTTGGAAGGCGTGTACATAGACGGGAACCTGTACTGCAATGCATGCGCAGAAGAAACCGATGAAGAACAATAGAGGATGCTAAACCCGCAAAAGAGAGTGGACCAAGTCCGATCTCCTTTTGCGGGTTTTTTTGGAGAAAGCGTTCGAGGGTTCTGTGAGTTTGTAGCTTGCAGCATGTTAATTAGAAAGGAATAACGGGTATAAGATATCCAACACATCAATAAAACAAAGGAGGAAACAGCATGGACTCGGCAATATGGCTCTACATAGCATTGGCAATCGTTGTCATTGCCCTGATCGTAGCAGGAATTGGAGTTGGTCTTTTCATAAAAGGAATGAAAGAACCAATGAAAAAAATCAAAGGTTCGGCAGACAATTTGAAGGGGCGCATGGATAGCCTGAAACTCGAAACAACAAGTTTACAGCATCATGCAAACGAATTGAAAGAAGATATGCAAGTAAAATCCGAAAAAGTCACCGTTTTGATCGATGCCGCAAAAGGCACAAAAAATTCGGTTCTCGACTTAAATTCGTCGGTCAAGCTGATTACGTCTGGCATTGCCAAGAACGCGAGCCAAGACAAAGAAAACGTCGAACAAGTCAACCAAGCGATTGGGACTACCTCCACTGTCCTTGAGTTATGGGGATTCTGGAAAAATCGCGGCAATGCTACTTCTGCCGATTCTCAACAACTATTGATTGAGAATAAACAACAGTAATCAAAAAGGCAGCCGCATCGGCTGCCTTTTTTGATTGGATGGCTGCGACTTTCGACAAGACGCCACATGTTGATTGATTGCGGATTTTATCTTTAGTTCAACGCATACAGTTTTTTATTCGGGCTCGAATTAAAAAATCCTTGATAGAAGAATGACCTGCAGCAAACTGGATTGCTAGAAATCTTCTATCAAGGATTTTGGTTATAGCAGCTTTTTCGTTAAGCTGGCTTCGAGCAATTTGTTTTGAAGACGCCAATATTCATTTAGTTCGTCTTCAGAAAACGAATCGAACAAGTCGAGGTAAATTGCATTGCCTGCTTTATGAGCTTCCTGCAAAGCCTCTAATCCTTTATCGGTAATCCTTAAGCGGATGATGCGACGATCTTCTTCATCATAAAGACGCTCAACAAGCGCTAACTTCACAAGTTTAGTTGAAATATTCGTCAAGGCCCCTTTAGTCAAGCCGACCATTTCGGCCAGCTCCATTTGTTTCCGAGGACCTTTATCTTTTAACTCAGCCAACACCAAGATGGGTGAAATTCCTAAAGGATAGGAAAACTTCTTGGTGAAGAGAACGATATTGGCGTTGTTCAATTGTTCGATTACGTTGATGAGTTGAAATATGTCTGTTTTTTCCATCTCAAAGCCTCCTGTAGATTAGCGAAGTTGAATAGATCCGCCATCGACCATAATCGTTTGGCCTGTAATGTATTTGGAATCTTCACTTGCGAGAAAGACAGCGACGCGGCCAATATCTTCTTCCACATGCCCAAAACGGCCCATTGGAATTTTGGAGACGACTTCCTGATAATATTCCGGCTGCGCTTCAGCCCAGGCGCGAACGCCCGGCGAGTCAGCTAGCGGACTGATGATGTTAACGTTGATGCCGTCTCTTCCCCATTCGTTTGCAGCTACCCGTGAAACGCCGCGGATTGCTTCTTTTGCAGCAGCATAAGAAGCTTGAGTTTCATGGCCGTTCAATCCGGCACCCGATGCAAAATTAATGACATTGCCCTTTGTTTCTTTTAGATACGGATAAGCCGCCTGCATCAAATACCATGTTGGAAAAAAGCCCGTGTTCATTGACAGCTCCAGTTCTTCTGTCGGCACATCCGCAAACATCGTCTGGCGGGAAACGTGCGCATTATTCACTAAAATATCCAGCTTGCCGTATTTCTTCACGACATTTTCCACGATAGTTTTTAAATTTGCGTGATTGGTCAAGTCCGCTTTGATGAAAAGAGACTCCGAAGAGTTGGCTTGTAGTTCCTGCTCCATCACATTTCCTAATTCTTCATTCACATCAATGATTACAACTTTCGCGCCTTCTTTAGCCATTGCCAAAGCCATGCCGCTGCCGATACCGCCAGCACCGCCTGTAATGATTGCTACTTTGTCTTGTAATTTCAATAGAATCTCCTCTTATCTTTTTAAGATTGTTTTTAGTTTAACACTAAATAGTATAACATTAAACTATATTGCTTGATTCATTTTAAGTTTCCAAGGAAATTTAGAGCATTATTCTCATTTCAAACAAAACACCGCCTCTTCGATATCCTATCGAAAAATGCGGTGTTTTCATTTTCTATATGAGTTTAGCTTATTCGCTGCTTACAAGATCTGCAATTAGGATATAGCGGTCTGGTGCACTGCCAACGAAACTGAATGGATAGCAGGTAGTGACGGTTAGAACGGCAGAAGCAGTAGGGGTAATGATGGACTTGTCTTCTTTTGGGACAATTTTGATTTCCCTGATTTCGTAAGTGAATGTGCCTGCTGAAGTCTCGACAATAAGTTGATCGGTAATTTTCAGCTGACCGAGTTCTCGGAATACCGTATCGCGATGGCCAGCTAAAACAGAATTATCCTTTTCTCCAGGCAATACGCTGCCAGCAAAGTGGCCAATTCCACTGCTTAATTCATCTTCATCTGTTCCATGTACGATGGGCAGTTTTTGATTGAGAGCAGGAATGGTTAAATTCCCTATATTTTCACCAACTACTGGTCTTATTGGATAGAGAATTTCATTGGCATTTTGATTTTCTGTTTCTTCTGCTAGAGCTGCTGATTCAGTCGGTCTTATTGGAACTGTAATTTCATCCTTATCCGAACTTTCTCTTTCCTCTGTTATAGCAACTGCTTCAGACGTTCTTAATAAATCTATAATTTCATCCTGATCTGCCGGTTCTTCCTTTGCCTTTTCTATATCTACTGCTTCAGATGATGCAACAACTTGTTCGAATTGTTCTTGCGGCTGTTCAATCACGACAGGTGCAGGAAAAGACTGAGAATAAATTTGATAGGATGCCCACCCAATTAAACATATCCCCAAGATTAAAAATCCTGGGGAAAGCTTATGTGCAACTTTTAGTATGCGAGTTGGAAAAGAAGGTTTATTCATACACTTTTCTTCTCTTTAAGAATACTAATCCAATCAATAAAAGAATAGTTCCGCCAAGCAGAAGGCTATACCAAGGAGTAGCTGTTTTGGGAAGTTGCCCTCCATCGACTGTTGGAATCGAAACTGTAACCGATCCAATATCGATTTTTTCGCTATTATCGTCTCCAACGAATTGCACTTTTACTTTATAAGTGCCTGCTGGGACGTTTTCTGCGGTATAAGTAATTTCTTCTGAACCTTTAACTTTGTAGATTTTTCCTCCTATATCAAAAATCCAAGTACCTTTGCCTTTTGTACCGTCAGGCAAGGCTGCATGAATCGTTATGCTGCCATCCGGGTTAACTTCTACATCAACTGATGACGTCTCTCCACTCTTGATGGGTGTAGTTGGTTGATCGACTGATGGTGTTGGTGTTTCACTTGGTCCTGGCGTTGGTTCTTCAACCGGTGCCGGCGTCGGTGTTTCACCCGGTCCTGGTGTCGGCGTCTCACCTGGTCCTGGTGTTGGTGTTGGTTCTTCAATCGGTGCAGGTGTCGGTGTTTCAATTGGCCCAGGTGTCGGTGTCTCATCAATCGGTCCTGGTGTTGGTTCCGGTGTTGGTTCTGGTGTTGGATCAGGCTCTGGCGTCGGCTCTGGTTCCGGTGTTGGATCAGGCTCTGGCGTCGGTTCTGGTGTTGGCTCCGGTGTCGTACATGCTGGCGGCACAAGAATTTGTGTATTGGCTGCATCCGCGGTAACAGCCGTCTGTGCTAACATTCTGCCGTTAATCGTTGAGTTTGCCCCAATTGTAATGGCAGATTTACTCATTAATGTTCCTGCAAAATTGCTATTTGCCCCAATATTAGCAACATCAGCTACCCAATAAACATTACAAGCTTGGGCTCCGTCTAATAATTGAATCTGTGTACTGGCAGCAGTTGTAAGTGCTCCACCAATCTGGAATATGTATATTCCATTTCCTTGAAGTTTTATGCTTGATCCGATGGTTACGGCATTATTAAAATTGTAAACTCCTGGAGTTAATGTGTCTCCTCCTAAGGTAGACCTTGTAAATTCAGCAAGTTGTGAGTCGGCATTGTTCATAGCGCCTTGAAAATCTTTAAAAGCTGCAGTATATGATGCATTGGCAACATCTATGGAACCCGTGACAGTGGGTGTTCCTGTTGAACCTCCGCTTCCTAAACTTCCGACAATTCGAGTAGATTCTGTAACTGTTGTGGTGGCGCCCAAAATTCCATATGGATTCGCTGATCCAAGTCCCGGATCAACGCCTGCGGCATGGACAGGTAATGTGAAGAGGGTAGATGAGAGGAGCATGGTGAGGATTATTGCTTTTGCCTTATAATTTTTCATTTTTATGATTCACCCTTTCAACGGTATATTTCTAATTCTATTATACTATTTTTATAAAGTTATTAGCAAAGTGAAAAAGTCCTATTTAATTCATTTTTTAACCAAAACTGTGTAGATTGTTTACTTTATTGTATAAATTTTGATATTTTTATTTTTTATGGAGAATAATTGAATATTCTATTTGTCATACCTTTTTCATGACTCACTGGTTTTATTCACCTTTAAGGCCTGTACAACTACTTACAACCCCCTGGTAGTTACTCTTTTGAAAATTAATTATAGTGTAGTTCATCATCAAGAAATGTCCTGATTTAACAAGTTTTCGTTATTAAGGGTGCGAGGGTAAGAATATACTCAGGATATTCAATTAAGAAGTTTATTTATCGAAAAAATGCTAAAACCAATAATTTTATAACCATCTTTATGGAAATGGATGCTCGCTTCCTTAAATTCCATTTATCTAGAAATATAGCACTCGGCAGTTCTTCAAATTACTATAACTCCCATAGAAAAAAGGCGTATCGGATATAAATCCCATACGCCTTTTAGCATTTCTTATTAAACTTCAGTTGTTTCTTTTAACGCGTCCAAGCGTGCTTGCACTTCTACACCAGTCAAGCCGTGTTCAAACGCATAGCGATTGCGTGGATGTTCGCGGCACTCGTCTGAGCATGAACGCATGTATTTGTGTTCGTTTTCTTCGGAAGCCAAAATTTTCTTATTGCATTCCGGGTTCGCACAGTTTACGTAGCGCTCACATGGTTCGCCTGTAAAATGGTCTTTTCCGACAACTACATGTTCCACTTGGTTTACTGGAACTGCAATGCGTTCATCGAAGACATATAGTTGGCCGTCCCAAAGTTTACCTTGCACTTCTGGGTCTTTGCCGTAAGTGACGATGCCTCCGTGCAATTGCGCAACATCTTCAAAGCCTTCTTTCTTCAACCAGCCAGAGAATTTTTCACAGCGGATGCCGCCTGTGCAATACGTTAAAATTTGCTTGCCTTCAAACATTTCTTTGTTTTCACGGACCCAATCCGGAAGATCGCGGAAGTTTTCAATATCCGGACGCACAGCGCCGCGGAAATGGCCCAAATCAAATTCATAGTCATTCCGTGCATCAAGCACGATTGTATCTTGATCTTGCATGCGTTTGTAGAATTCTTCAGGTTCTAAGTAAGTTCCAGTCAATTCGTTCGGATTTACGTCATCTTCTAAGCCAAGATGAACGATTTCTTTTTTAGCACGAACATGCATCTTTTTAAATGCATGGCCGTCTGCCGCATCAATTTTAAAAACGATGTCTGAGAAACGCTCGTCGTTTTTCATCATTTCCATGTACGCTTCCGTTTGTTCGACAGTACCTGAGCAAGTACCGTTAATGCCTTCATGAGAAACTAAGATGCGTCCTTTTAGTTCCAGCTCTTTGCACGCTTTTAAATGATCAGCTGCGAAAGTTTCTGGCTCTTCAATTTCTACGTATTTGTAATAAAGTAAGACATTGTGTGTATGATTTTGCATGAATCATACCCCCTATTCATTCATTTTGTTCTTTAGCCATTTCGACTTCAAAAACCTTTACAATTCTACAATAGTTTGAAACAAATTTCAACTTCTCTTCACTAAAAAAGCAACTGCCGAAGCAGCTGCTTAATAAATTCCAGTTCGAACAGACCACCCTCGAGGTCGCGGTCTGCCTTGCTGCCAATGGCAAAGAACGCCATTGCTTTCATGCCCTTCAGCGCTTGTCGGGGCTTTCTCGGAGGCATAAGTCATCTCGGCTGTGTGGCAAAGAACGCCACTTCGCCAGTCTGTCTTACGCCCGTCGAATCTATACCGGCGCTTTTGCTTTTCCTATTGTCCAGCTCCAGCGCCCAGATTCTCTGGGTCAAAACCCAACCCGGCTATGCGGCAAAGAACGCCACTTCGCCAGTCTGTCTTACGCCCGTCGAATCTATACGGGCGCTTTTGCTTTTCCATTAACACACCCGATTTTTTACAGAACGTCCTTCCAAGCAAGATGAAATCGCTTCTGCGTTCATGGCCATCATCGCTTGGCGCGTCTGGATTGTGGCGCTTCCGATATGCGGAAGGGCTGTGACATTCGGCAAAGTCAATAATGGATGGTCTGTCGGCAGTGGTTCCTGTTCATATACATCAAGGCCGGCCGCCCAAATTTTCTTGGATACTAATGCTTCGTATAAAGCTGCCTCATCTACGATACCGCCGCGTGCGACGTTGATGAGGCACGCCGATTCTTTCATGAGTGATAGTTCACGTTCGCCAATCATCCCTCTTGTTTCAGGAGTAAGCGGCGTTAAAATGACGACGAAATCCGATTGCTGCAAAAGCTCATCAAATTCCGCATATTTTACATCTTCCAAACTGCGCCGCGTGCGGTTGTGGTAAAGCACATTCATGTTAAATCCTTGTGCCCGTCTCGCTACAGCTTCTCCTATGCGGCCCATGCCGATAATACCAAGTGTGGCGCCAAAGACGTTTTGCCCGGTCATGCCCATCGGCGTCCACGATTTCCATTCGCCGCTTCGGACGGTCTGTTCTGCTTCATTTAAACGCCGTGCAGTAGCGAGCATCAATGCAAAGGTTAAATCTGCCGTCGCTTCGGTCAATACTTCCGGAGTATTCACCACGGTTATTTTCCGTTCGCGCGCTGCATCCAAATCGATGTTGTTGTATCCCACTGCCAAGTTCGCGATGATTTTTAAATTTGGCGCGGCTTCAATCACTTCGCGGTCTATTTTGTCCGACAGCGTCGCCCATAAAGCCGTCGCTTCTTTTATTTCTTCCACCAATTTGTCATGCGGCACGTTTGTGTCTTCTTCCGGCCACATCCGGACTTCATAGGAGGCTTGCAATTCTTTTACTGCCTCTTCCGGGAATTTTTGTGTTATGTAAATCATCGGTTTCATCAAACACCCTCCAGTCTTGTTGTCAAACAATTATATCAATTAAAAAAACTGCCGGCAATTGCCAGCAGTCTTCCATTGGTTTTATTCTGTCCGAGTCCGGATTTTCTTTACGTAATACCAAATTGCTGCGATGCCTGCTAAAGCAATCAAGGCATAGACAACATTTGAGTAGATATCTAATTGTTCCAAGATCTTCTCCCGGTTGTCGCCAACCGCTTCCCCGACGTACACAAGCACCGTGTTCCACAAAAGTGTCCCGATTGTCGTAAAGAGCAGAAATTGCCAAAACTTCATATTCGACATACCGGCCGGAATGGAAATCAAGCTGCGCACCAGCGGAATCAAACGTCCAAAGAAGACCGTCCAAACGCCAAACCGGTCAAACCAAGAATCGGCCCGCCGCACATCTGCCTTTTTCACTTTCAGCCAATGGCCGTGCTTGTCAATCCACTTTTCCAAGTTCTCCACATCTAGCAATAAACCGACGCCATACAAAATGACAGCCCCGATGAGCGACCCCGCAGTAGCTGCAGCAATAACCCCTGGAATTGTCATGGTTGACGTGGTCGTCATAAATCCGCCAACCGTTAAAATCAGCTCCGATGGAATCGGAGGAAAAATATTTTCTAGCATAATCAGAAAAAAGATACCTAAATAACCATAATCAGACATTACCGATGTAATCCAAGCTTCCATTAATACGCTCCCTTTAACTCTTCATTTTAAAATTGATTTTGACCGACCACAATTCAGAGCGGCTGCCGATACGGATCGGCGGCCCCCAAAAACCAAACCCCGAAGACACGAGAAAATGCGTCTTCTCAATTTGGCGGTAGCCATAATCCAAATCAAACACTTTTTTGGTGATCAACCCGTTTGGCCACATTTGGCCTCTGTGGGTATGGCCAGACATATGAAAATCCGCACCCAATTCAACCGGCGTTACTAAATCGGACGGCGTGTGGTCCATGACAATCCATGGCAAGTCGCTGTCCGGCTTTAATTTTTCAAGAAACGGCCGCTCTCGATTGGTCCGGTCTTCTCTTCCTGTAAGATAGAAACGATTTGCAACCAAAATAGTTTCATCTTTCAACACATGAACACCCGATTTCTCCATTAGTTGCGTAAGGAGCGGAATTTTCTTGCCGTAATAATCATGGTTCCCCAATACGCCGTAAATCCCGATTTTCGCAGTCAATTGGTCCATCACTTCAGACATTCCGTAACGGGCATACCAAATCGGATCATCGTCCACCAAGTCGCCTGCTAAAAAGACAACATCCGGATTCAAGCTATTGCTTTTTTTCACAAAGCGCTTCAAATGATTTTTGCCGGACAACACGCCTAAGTGGAAATCTGAAGCTACCACCGCGTGCAGCGGCTCCGCTTCCGGACCTTCCACAGTGATTTCAAGTTTTCTAACAACAGGATTATAAGCCAAGAACGAACCGGCTGCAAAAATAAGCAATAAAATGGCCGCTTCAACCGAGCCGACGATCAATGCAGGATTTTCCGCCGTCACAAACAAACTGGCAATATTGGCTAGCGGCGTCAAAAGCACCGAGTACTCAAAAAACGCAAACCAATACGAGCCCATAATTGTAAACGCCAGCCACTGGTGGCCAAGCCTTCCGACCAGAAAACTGAAAGCCCAAAGAAACCAAAGTCCGCCAAACAAATAAGCATTCAGCGGGATTAAACTGCCCAGCCAAAGGTAGACGTTCCAGCCGATGTAGGCAGTGAGGCTGCAATAAATAAGTAAAGTGCCAATGCTGGCCGTAATGATTCTCATCCTCTATCTCCTCTTTCTATATTGAACCCATTATAACATTTCAGTTCCCCAATCATTGATTCCTAATCTTTTCTACGCCTCAAGACTTAGTAAAAGATGCAGTCAGGGACCGTGTTGCGAAAACCGTGCCGTTGTTAAGATTAACTTATAAATCGAGAGGAGGAAATACCTTGAACAAATTTTGGTTGATCACATTCGGCATCATTGCCGGCATCGTCGCACTGTCCAACGTTGGGCCAATGATTGGACTCGCAGTTTCAGGTTTGATTATCTACATGGGTGTCCACTTTTACTTAAAAAGCTTTACTACAGCGAAGAAAGTATGGTGGGCTTTTGTCGGAATCGTCGGAGCCATCTCCGCTATTTCCAACGTCCCGGCACTTTTCGGAGTCGCAGCACTCGTTGTGCTTTGGATGATTTACCGCCAGTGGAACAATAAACCCACAAACATCTTTTCTGAAAAAGCAGCATCAAACGACCCATTCACGAACTTTGAAAACCAATGGAACAAACTGACCAAATAGGAGGAATTCACATGACAACATTATGGGACCGCTTTAAATTCGCAGTAGCAACCGACGTGGACAAAGTCCTCGTAAAACGGGAGGAAAAAAACCCGATTGCTTTATTGAACCAGTATATTACAGAAGCTGAAAAACAAACAGAAGCAACCGGCAAGTGGGTCGAACGCCAAGCCCAATTGACCACCAAGCTGGAAAAAGAATTGGCGGAAGCGACAAAAATGCTGGAAAAGCGCTCGAACCAGTTTGACCTTGCCAACACTGCCGGAGAATCAGATTTGACCGCATTTGCTGAAATGGAAGTCGCCGCTTACTCGAACCGAGTTGCTGAATTAAAAATGAGCATTAGCGAAAACCAAACCGAACTGATTGACTTGGAGCACCGCTACGAAGAAATGAAGCACAAAGTAAAAGACATGAAAGTGAAGCAGCTTCAATTAATGGGCAAAGAAAATGCGACGCGCGCCCATTACCAAATGGATAAAGTGCTCAGCCCGGAACTGGTTGCAGAACGCATCGGTTCATATGACGACATGGCGTCTTACATCAAATCGCTCGGGTCAAAAGTAGAAGAAGACTATGAACGTTCAGCCATGGAACGCCGCTTGGAAGCATTAGAAAAAAACAGCGCAAACAAATCCGAAATTGGTTAAACTGAAGTGAGGAGAAGAAATCTTCTTCTCTCTTTTTCTGCTACAAAGAAGGAGGCGAAAACAGCCATGCAGAAGTTTACAACAAACAAACAAGCGTTTTTTATTTTGAGCGCTTTATTATTGATATTTATCGAAGCGGCGTTTTTCCAAAATGGCAGCGTGTTTTTGGTTCTTCTTGGTATCGGACTGATTTATTACGGGCAACGAAACGCGAAAAAAACACGAAAATCGTATTTTTGGACCGGGTTTATTTTAATCGGCATCTCCGTTTTATCGATGTGGAGTTTGCGGATGCTCATTCTCGTGTTTGCGGTTTACTTATTGGTCCGCCTTTGGAAAGGCGAAGAGTGGCAGCAAGAAGTGCCGATCTACAAACCTGTTGATAAAGGATTGATCCAGAACAAGTTTTTGTCTGCCCAAAGCACACCGATCGAAGCATTTGAATGGAAAGACATTCACGTGCAAGGCTTTATCGGCGATTTGCTGGTGGATGTGACGCAGACGGTTTTGCCTCGAAAAACGTCGTTGGTTTCCATTCGCCAAGGGTTTGGAAAAGTGCGCATTGTCGTTCCTTATGAAGTGCCCGTCCGCATTTACTACTCGACCATTCTTGGAGACGCGCGGTTTTTCACCGGCGCCAAGCAGCGCCTCTGGTATGGCACCCTCCATACCGAAGATGGCTACACCGACACTGAAGACAATAAAACCGAAATGATCATATCCATTGCAACGTGGATGGGAGATGTCGAGGTGATTCGCCGATGAGACAGATCCTGCCGCGCAGTTTCTTTTTCATGGCTTTGTTTGCCGCTGTTATTTTCGGAATCTTGCTGGTGCTTCTCGGAATGCCTAACGTTCAGCGCTGGTCGATTCTTTGGGAAAACTTTGTCGCCGGCCTCCCTTTTGGCGTTTGGCTATTGGTTATTATGATCGTCTTATCCAGCGGCATCTCCTGGTGGACTGAATCGCTGTCCCGCTCCAAAGTGCAAGACATCGACCGTATCTTTCAAGCACTTTTGCGAAACGAAGATCAAACGGTCATTGAAGTGGCGCATATGAAAACCTTGCCGAATAATTTATCGGCTTCTATTTTGAAACTGCAAAAATTGCTTGAATTCCAGCGCAAAAGTTTGGCGCGCATCTCGAATGAACGCGCGGAGACGCAAGACAAAATCATTCAAGAACGGCTTGTTATGGAGCGGCAGCGTTTGGCTCGCGAGCTGCACGATTCGGTGTCTCAGCAATTGTTTGCCGCTTCGATGCTGCTTTCTTCCATGACCGAAGGCAAAGACGCGGCGCCAGGACTGTTGCAGACTGAAAAAATGGTGCAGCAAGCCCAGCTCGAAATGCGCGCTCTTCTTTTGCATTTGCGGCCAGCCGCTTTGCACAATAAAAGCTTGCGACAAGGCTTGTTTGAATTGGTGTCGGAACTGAAAGAAAAAGTCTATTTCACAATTGAACATAAGCTCGAAGAAGTCCCGCTTCAAAAAGGAGCGGAAGACCATCTATTCCGCATTGCCCAAGAAACCTTGTCGAATACATTGCGCCATTCAAAAGCGACCGAAGTCCATATTTTATTTGTTGAACGCGATGATTTTGCCATTTTACGCATCCAGGACAACGGCGTCGGCTTTGAAAGCGAGCAATCCAAATCGACTTCTTACGGCTTAAAGCACATCGAAGAACGAGCCATAGAAATCGGCGCAACGAGCAAAATTGTTTCCGTTCCATCTGAAGGCACCATTGTCGAAGTGAAAGTTCCAATTGAAAGGAAGGTTATCGATGATCCGAATATTATTAGTGGATGACCACGAGATGGTCCGTATCGGCGTTTCCGCTTATTTGCAGGCCCAAGCCGACATGGAGGTGGTCGGCGAGGCTTCTAACGGCAAGGAAGCCGTTGAAATGGCACTCGAGCTGCGGCCCGATGTCATTTTGATGGACATGGTCATGCCCGTCATGAACGGCGCTGAAGCGACCGAAGCCATCATTCAGCAATGGCCGGAAGCGAAAATCATGATCGTCACAAGTTTTTTGGATGACGATAAAGTTTACCCGGCGCTAAAAGCGGGAGCTGTCAGCTACATATTGAAAACTTCCAAAGCTTCCCGCATTGCCGACTCGATTCGTGAAACGATGAACGGCACGCCCGTCCTCGAACCCGAAGTGATGAGTAAAATGATGAAGCAAATGCGCCACAGCCATGTGCTGCACGAAGATTTGACGGAACGCGAAATGGAGATTTTGCTGCTGTTGGCAACAGGCTACACAAACCAGGAAATTGCCGATGAACTCGTCATCGCCTTGAAAACCGTCAAGACGCACGTCAGCAACCTGCTTTCTAAACTTGAAGTCCACGACCGGACGCAAGCGGTCATTTATGCCTTTCAACACAAACTGGTTTCTCCACCTAAATGATAAAAGGGCGACTCGTTGAGAGTCGCCCTTTTTCAGCTTGTTGAAAAACTCTTTTCAACTGGTAAAGAGTATTCTTTTAGAGTAGCTATTCCGCAAACCAGCTGCGAAGCTATTGGCCAAAGGAAGTTTGGTCAATAGCTTTGCGACGAGCTTGCGCAGGAGCACGAGGGTTTATTGCCGCAGGCGTCTCCGCTGGTTTGCTCCATAGCTTAAGTGAATCACTTCTCAATAAAAAATCCGCTACAAGTAAGGAAACTAAGGTGTGTGAACTCTTCTTTATTTTCTATTTCCGGAACTACTTCGAGTAACCCACTCTCTTCGAATGAAGCGGAAGGCGGCGAGCAAGTTGGGCGAAAGGAGTTCGACCAATTTGTTTGCGACGAAGCAGCGAAGCGATGCAACGCTCTTTCATGTCTCGAAGCTAGCGAAGCGGTGCAGAGACAGGAGCAACGGTTTTTCCAGCGGGAATGCGAGACAGACGAGACCCTGCAACGCTCTTTCATGTCTCGAAGCTAGCGTAGCGATGCAGAGACATGAGCGCAGCGACGAAGCGGCTGGGCGCTCGCCCGTGGAACGCGTCCGCCTGAAGCGGAATGAGAAGCTTCTCCACCTTTCTCGACAGCCTGAAAAAGGGCAGCTCATTGCGAGCCGTCCTTTTTTTCCAGTTAAATGGATTTACTTTCTGAAATGGACAAAATACTTTCCAAATAGCGAAAAATACTTTCCAAAATAACTTAAATACTTTCCAAATTCGTTAATTTACTTTCCAAACCAATCATATGGCTCTTTTCATCCAATTTTATTGATCGACACTGTCACCTTAAACAAATCCCCGTCGATTTCAAGCTTCATAGCGCCGCCGTGCAAGTCGACAATGGATTGTGCAATCGCAAGGCCAAGGCCGGAGCCTTCGGTTTGCCGTGATGCATCTCCGCGCTTAAAGCGCTCGAACAGTTCATCCGTGTTTTCCCCGAGCTCATAGCGCGTCACATTTTTAATGACAAATTCGGCTTGCCCGCCCACTTCTCTCAAGGTGATGTACACACGTGTCCCTGGAAGCGCGTATTTAATGGCATTCAAGATCAAATTATCCAATACGCGCCACCATTTTTGGCCGTCGGCTTGGATGTATAACGAATCCTCTGGTGCTGCCACACGGAAATCCAGACCCGATGCTTCAATGTCTTCGGCGTGTTCCGCCAGCGCCTGTGCCATTAATTGCGTGAAATCGAGGCGTGTGCGCTGAAGTTCCATATTGCCGCTTGCCATTTTCGACACTTCAAACAAATCTTCAATAAGCGTTTTCAAGCGCTGCGATTTGCGGTCAAGAATCGCTGCGTACGATAAGCGTTCTTCTTCTGATAAGTCCGGTGTTTTCATCAAATCCGTATAGGTGATGATCGATGTCAGCGGAGTGCGAAGATCGTGGCTGACGTTCGTAATCAATTCGGTTTTCAGCCGTTCGCTTTTCGCTTGTTCAGACATTGATTGGCGGACGCCTTCTTTTAATAAATTCAACTGGCGCGCATGATTGGCCAGCGGCGATCTGCCGCGTATCGGAAGCTCTTCATTTAACCGGCCGCTTGCGAGGTTTTCAGTAGCCTGCATTAGCACATTTAAATAGCCAAAACGATTCAACATGAAAAACAGCACGGGCAAACCGATAAACAATGTAGCAGGAATCCATAAAATCAGAACATGCGGGTAAACAATTATCCAGAACGTCCCGAATCCCCAGAAAAAGATGACGGCCAGCAGGATAAGGGTTTGCATGCCTATCGATTTATTGAAAAACACTTGGCGCGCCCCAAGAAAGCTTTTTAAGGCAAAACTTCCTCGAATATCTTCCATGATTCTCCGTTCCTTGCGATAATAAAGAACGAGCCAAATGATCTGCAAAACACTGATTGCCGTAAGGGCAAAAGCTTGGACAAAGGTAAATATAAGCTGGAATGGCATCTGCGAAATTTCAATGAAATTCATAAACTGAATGGTAATGAAAAAAGCGTTGCTGCCGGCCAAAGCGAAGATCGAACTCGCAAAAGCAAACACAAACTTGAATTCAATCGACCACCTTTGCCATTTCGAATAAAGCGGCAAGAATTCAAACCATTTCAAGTTCGGCTTTAAACTCGTAAACAATAAAACGAGTCCAGCAATCGTTGCTGCCCACAAAATGTATAAAATAGTTTTTGCGGTATGGAACTGATCGATGCTTTGGCCAAGAGGAGTGCCTGCAAAGCCAGCCTTATTCACTTGAATCGTACCCGCAAACCTGCCATCAGAAATTGAGTAATTCTCCAGAACCTCAGAATCAATATTTAAATAATAATTCTCTGAATACGTCAAGGGATTGCTGGAGCTGTACTTTTCTTCAAAATAGGGTTTTTTTTGGAGAGTTCCTTTTTTATACGTTTTCCCTGTTTCAAGATCAGTCAGTGCATAGGCAAAATATTGTTCGCTGTTCAAAAATACCGGTTTTTCATTATCCAATTGAACCAGCAAACGAGAAAGAGAGTCTTTTCGTTCGGCCTCAATCTTTTCGCGCACAACATCGTCATCTGAAAAATTGGTTCTAATCGCCGCTATTTTTTTATTGCGCTCTTCAATGAGCGCATTCTGCAGTTCTTCATTATCCGTACTTGCAGCTTCTTCAATGTCCCCATTGTACTGGTCTTGAATGCTTCTGATTTGTTCTGCTAATGAGCCAAAGCGATTGCGGTATTCTTCGATATTTGCTGACGTGATAGGAGCTGCCGCCTCTTCACCTGGCGGATCAAGTTCCAATATTAGTAAATAATTTTTAAATTGATGAAATTGTTCTTGAAACTCCTGTGTGTTCGCATAAGACTTTCCTAAATAAGCTGATCCCAGCTCCAACATGCTAAAAAATCCGATCAACACCAATGCAATTACTGAAAGGCTAAGCCATTTCCTCATCTCAACTATCCCCTTGCGTCATTGTCCGAAGTGAAGCCAGCAAATCCGTTGCAGGCGAATAAAGCATAAATTCCCAAATGAACGAACTGCAATAAAGCAAGCAGAACAGCGCAATGATCACCGCCGCTACTGACCAAATGTCATTTTTCAATTTTGTAGCCAATGCCCCACACCACCTTTACATACCGCGGATTTTTCGGATCTGCTTCGATTTTTTCCCGGATTTTCCGAATGTGGACAGCGACGATGTTTTCAGCGTTATACGCCGGTTCGTTCCAAACCCGCTCGTAAATATCTTGAATTGAGAAAACGCGTCCGGCGTTTACCATCAACAATTCGGTAATTTTAAATTCAATCGGCGTCAGCTTGATCGTTTCTCCGTGCAAAGACACTTCTTTTGAATCCGCATCGAGCACAAGGCCGTCGATTTCCAGCCGCTGCGCTTTTTCTTGATAGGTGCCGAGCGTCACGTAACGTCTAAGTTGGGATTTCACTCTCGCTATTAATTCCATCGGATGAAACGGTTTTGTAACGTAGTCGTCCGCGCCGACCGACAAGCCGTGGATTTTATCGGAATCCTCCGCTTTCGCGCTGAGCATGATAATCGGAATGTTGCGCTGTTCCCGGATTTTAAAGGTTGCCGAAATGCCATCCATTTTAGGCATCATGATATCCAGAATGATGACGTGGACTTCGTTCGCTTCCAGCATTTCGATGGCTTCTAGCCCGTTTGCCGCTTTCAGCACCCGGTAGCCTTCGTTTTTCAAGTAAATTTCGATGCCGTCGCGAATGTCTTGATCGTCATCAGTCACCAGAACCGTAAATTGGCTCATTTCTTTCACCTCTTTCGACTATGTATTGATTGTAAAAGATAATTCTTAAGCCAAGCTTAGGAAAAGTATGAAGAATTTCTTAAGAAACGGCTTTTCTTTTGCCGAGTGTCAACACAATGATTCCGCCGAGCAATAAGGCCACGCCCACCCAAGCAATGCCGCTCAACACTTCCCCGACGATAAATACACCAAGAAGCGAAGCGGTCAACGGCTCAGCTAACGACAATGTAACGGCTGATGAAGACGGAATTTGCTTGAGCCCCGTTGAAAATAAAATATACGAAAGCCCTGTAGCAGCTAATCCTAAATAGGCAATGACGGTGATATTTGCTGGGTCCACCAAGAAGGATACGTTCAAAAACAGCAAAGTCGGCAAGAGGAAAAGTGCGCTCAGCGAAAAAATCACTGCCACTGCCGGGACAGCTTCCATGGCTTCTAGCACCGTTTTGCTGACAGTTGCATACGCAGCAAACGATAAGCCGGCGCCAAGCGCCAAAAGAATGCCCAACGAGTCGACTGTTGCCGATTCTTTATTTGCAAACAGCAAAATGCAGCCAATGACAGCGCACAATGTGGCAATCGTCCAGACGCGGTTCGGCTTTCGCTTCATGACCGCCCATTCCAGCAGACCGGAAAAAACAGGCGCGCTGCCAATTGCAACTACTGTACCGACAGCAATTCCGGTCAATTGAACCGATGAGAAAAAGAGCGGCTGAAACAGCGCCATTGTAGCAGCTGAAGCCCAGGCGGCTTTCCACGGGATGGTCCGGACATCCAATGCTTTTGTCCATAATACAAACGCCAAAAGCGAAAATCCGCCGATGCTTAAGCGGAGCGCGCCTATCGCCAACGAATGCGCTGTTCCGTCAATAAATGTTTGGGCTGTACCTGTCGTTCCCCACAGCATCGCTGCAAGCAAAACCAATATGTAAGGCAAAAAATTCACACGAATGCACCTCTACGTTTTTTAATCTATGTATGACCACTCTACCATGAAATGAATTGTTTGAGGCAGGGCTTTCCATCTATTATAATAAAGGAAAAAGAGGAGGCGATCATCATGTATATGACAGTCCCGGAAACTGCCGCTTTTTTGTCGATGCCTGAAGAACAAGTGACCCGTTACGTGCTCGAAGGCCGGATTCGTGCAGTTCATGACGGTGAACAGTACTTGATCAACACCTCTCAATTTGAAACGCATTTTCTGCAAATGGAACAAGTGAAGCAAGAACTTGAAGAATGGCGCAACACGCCGATTCCGGACGATGTGGACATTAAAGACGAAGATTGAATGAAAAGCAGCAAGGCCATTGCGGCCTGGCTGCTTTTTTCGTCATTCTTTTTCCAGAAGATTAACATGATTGGTTGTTCCATCTTTCGCTAAAACAAACTGCACTTCGTAATCTCCGATAAAATAAATCATATTGGTTTCTCCGGTCTTAGATATTTCCCGCTCTTCCGCTGGCTTTCCAACATGTTCCACTATATCTTCCCGAGCAATGCCGCCTAAATTCGTTTGTCTTTCTACATTGGTTCCGAAGTAGCGTGCTTCTTTCATGATGTCTTGATCGTCATAAGCGATTTGATAAGATGCTTGACCCATCGAACCGTGGTAAAAATCATAATCTCCTAAGCGCTCTTCCGGTTCGGAAATGGCAGCATATACTTCTTTGCGGCTGCTTTCCCCTACTTTAAAGCCATCGGAAAAGCGGTAGACAATGCCGTTTTCTGCATCTTTTACAATGCCTTTCAGCGTTTCGATCGCCATTTCTTTTTGTTCAGCTGAAATTTCATCTCCGCTATCCGCTGCTTCAGTATTTTCATTGCTGTTTGTTTCGCTTTCTTGTGCCGGATCTGCTTCAGCTTCTTCTGTTGCAAATTCCTCTTCCTCTTCTTTAGGTTGTTCTTGTGTTGTTTCGACAGTTTTATGGGAAGGCTCAGCTTCTTTGCCGCGCGTATCATTGCATGCCGCCAGACCAAAAATCAACAAAGAAACCGTACTTATTGCAAAAATTTTATTAATCAAGAGAACCACTTCCTTTTGGTGTTATCTTGCTTTATGACCCCATTAGACGGTTTAACTGTATTTAAGTTACAAAAAAAACAATCAACATCCTTTATTTAGGAAGATGATTGTTCTTTTAATAACCCCAGCTTTTCTTAATTAGGCAGGATAGCGAAAATGATTTTTTTGGCTTTCCATCGAACGGCCAATCTCTTTCATCATACGTTCATAATTCAATTCAAACATTTTGTCCGGGTTTTCATGCTCAATAATATTGAGAGCATTCAACTCTTGTTTTGCTTCACCCATCCTGCTTAACATGCCTTTAATGAATGAAGTGTGTTTTTTCGCTTTTTCAAGAATGAACTCACCTGTTTGTTTATCCATAACGTGCTCCTCGCCTCAATCATTCAATAAGTCCACTTTGAGCAACAGTAACCATTTCCGCTTAATTATTCCCTCATCACTTTTTATATCCTACCCCTCCTTAAACAAAACCTTTTCTTTATTGCTTGTTTCTCTTTCTTATCCAGCTTATTACCATTTCTTTAATTTTTGCGTCTTACACCTTTTAAAGTTCCACCACTAAAAACAGCCTATGCTAATGCATAGGCTGCGTAATCGACAACTGATTGAGTTTCTCCACAATTAACCTTCCCCATTTTTCAAATTCCACTAAAAATCCGTCATGGCCGAACTCGGTTTCAACAATTTCCCAAGAAGCATTTGGCTGCTGCTGCAGCCAAGGAATCATCCCTTCGCTTGGGTAAAGCAGATCGTGCGTAAATGATAACGAATAGATGGGAACTTTTATTTTTTCGCTTCTGACATCGTGCGTATTCATCGCTTTCAGCAAAGTGACGTAACTGTTTGCATCAAAGCGTTTAGCCAACTTTTCCCCTTGATAAGTCAAATACGATTCGACATCAAACTGCGTCGAATCTCTTCTTCGCTTAAACCGCCCGTTGAACATGCCGCCGCTTCGATAAGTGACCATCCCGGTCATTCGTGCAAGCTGCAATCCCTTCAACTCTGCCGATTCGGCATAGTTCCCTTCGTTAAACCCATCGTCATACTCAATCGCTTTGATGCCGATATGGTTGAATGCGATGCCGAAATCGCTATAGGCCGGCGTCACTGCCAGCGGAAATATCCCATCAACGAAGTCCGGATACAAATGGCCCCATTCCAAGGTTTTCATGCCGCCGAGCGAACCGCCAAGCACCGCTGTCAAATGAGGAATGCCTAACTTTTGAAGAGCTTTAAATTCCGCCCTCACCATATCGCGGATCGTCAAATCGGGAAAAGCCGCCCGGTAAGGCGTTCCCGTTTCCGGATTCACAGATATCGGGCCGGTCGAGCCGTTGCATCCTCCCAGAATATTAAACGTGATTACCTGAAAAATGTCCGTATCTATTGCTTTCCCGGGACCGATCAATCCGCTCCACCATCCCGGATTTTCTATAGTCCCCACTGCATATTGATCTCCAGTCAACGCATGGCAAACGAGAATGGCCGGCGCATCCTTTTTGCCGACTCGTTCATAAGCGAGCGTGACGTCGTGCAAGGTTTTATTCGAATCGAGAATCAGTGATCCGATCGATACTTCGGCCATTCCAATCCCTCCTATGCGTTTTCCAATACAGCTGCTTTGATCGCCTGCTCAAGGTCCGCAATCAAATCATCCGGATTTTCCAAGCCGACCGATAAACGGATCAATTCTTCTGTCACGCCGGACAACTCCAATTCTTCTTTTTGCAATTGCTGGTGCGTCGTGGAGGCCGGATGGATAATTAACGATTTGGCGTCGCCGACATTTGCAACATGCGACCATAGCGCAACGCTGTCAATAACTTTCCGCCCTGCTTCCCGTCCGCCTTTCACGCCGAAATTGACGATTGAACCGAAGGTATCTTTCAAGTACTTTTGTGCCAACCCGTGAGACGGATGGTCTTCAAAGCCGATGTAGTTGACCCATTCCACTTGCGGATGTTCTTTTAAAAATCCGGCTACTTTTAGGGCGTTGCTGCTGTGCTTCGGCAAGCGGAGGTGCAGTGTTTCAAGTCCCTGCAAAAATGCATGGGCGCTTTCCGGGCTTAACGACGGTCCAAAATCCCGAAGCAATTGGACGCGCAGTTTGGTAGCGAACGCTGCTTCTGGCACATCAATTCCATACCGGATGCCGTGGTAGCTTTCGTCGGGCTCTGTGTAGTTCGGGAAACGCGAACTATTCCAATCAAATTTGCCTGCGTCTACCGCAATTCCACCGATTGTTGTGCCATGCCCCCCGATCCATTTTGTCGCCGAATGAATGATCACGTCTGCTCCAAACTCAATCGGATTGCTGCCGAATGGCGAGGCAAACGTATTGTCGATCAATAATGGAATGCCATTTTCATGGGCAATCACCGCCACTTTTTCCACATCAAACACATTCAAGCTCGGGTTGCCGATGATTTCTCCAAAGACCGCTTTTGTTTTATCGGTGATTGCCGCCCGGAAGTTCTCCGGGTCCGTCGCATCCACAAACTTCACGGTAATGCCGTAGCGCGGCAATGTATTAGCGAATAAATTATACGTTCCGCCGTATAAATTGCTGTCCGCGACTACTTCGTCACCCGCTTCGGCAATATTCAAAATCGAAAACGCGATCGCCGCCATCCCTGAAGCCAGTGCAACTGCAGCCGTTCCGCCTTCTAAAAGCGCCACCCGCTGTTCAAACACATCTACCGTCGGGTTCATGATGCGCGAGTAGATATTTCCCGTTTCTTTCAAGCCAAACAGGTTTTGTGCGTGCTCCGTGTTTTTGAAGACATAAGAAGTCGTTTTGTGAATCGGCACACCCCTTGCTCCTGTTACCGGATCCGGCTGCTGTCCCCCATGCAATAAAAGCGTTTCTGGCTGGAAATTCGTCATTGGCAATTCCTCCTAAAGTTTGTTTGATGGATGATAATGGCGAGGAGGAACAAAAAAAGCCCTCTTCGCAAAGAAGAGGGCCGTTATATACGGATTTGCCTCCTCTTATCTGCCAGACCTTTTGGGATCTGTAGGATTTAGCACCTTCTCAAGCTGATCGCTTGCCGGTTGCCGGGCATCGCAGGGCCTATTCCCTCCGCCGCTCTTGATAAGAGTATTCAGATTTAGTTTTCCATCATGTGAAGAAGTATAAAAACTATTTTTTAAAATGTCAAGTTAAATAATTAAAAATTCCGAAACTTTCTTTATTGTGGAACGTTTATACTTATGTAGAGAGAAAAGGGGGATGAAGCGTGGTTTTATGGATTGCAATTGCACTTATAGCAGGTTATTTTATTGGTTGTTTTCATGGCTCATTGGCTGCTCAGCTTTTCTCCGGCATCAACATCAAAAAAGAAGGCGTCAAAAATTCCGGCGCCTCCAATGCGGCGATCGTTCTCGGATGGAAATACGGCGCGCTTGTCGCGTTCATCGATATCCTCAAGGGCTTTGCCGCTGTAGCAGGATTGCGTCTCATCCTCGGCAGCACCGCCATGCCGGATGAAACACTTTGGACGTTATTGTTCATTGTCGGCGCTGGCGTGGTCTTTGGCCATAACTTCCCGTTCTACATGAACTTTGATGGCGGAAAAGGAACGGCGGCCGTCATCGGCGTGATGTTGGCCCTGGACTGGAAATTGGGCCTTGCCGGCGGGTTGCTGTTGGTGGCAGCCGCTTTGTCGACCGGCTATTTGGTCGTCGGCGTCCTGCTTCTTTACAGCGTCTTTATGGTCATCGCCTTTTGGCCCGCTGAAAGCATTTGGCCAATACTGACGTCTTTTGCCTTGTTTGCTATGGCCGTCTGGAAACACATTGAAAACATTATTCGGATCAAAAACGGCACTGAAACAAAAGTCTCTTCCGTCTTCAAGAAAAAACCGGCAGGCTCGAGTTGAGCACTGCCGGTTTTCTGTATCAAACACTTCTTTTTGGGCATCAATTTCCCTAAATAAAAAACTTTTTCAAAAACTCGCTTGACATATTCTCTATTTCACAATAAAGTAAAAGCACAAATCAAATACGTACATCACTTTCTTATCAAGAGAAACCGAGGGACAGGCCCTATGACGTTTCAGCAGCGGGTTCGCTTATTGCGAACACTGTGCTAACTCCTGCAAATGTGTTTTCACATTTGGAAGATGAGAATTGAGATGGTTTCATTGCGAAGCCTTCTTTTTTCTTGTGGATAAGAAAAAAGAAGGCTTTTTTTCGTTCTTTTTTTTGAAAAGAAGGATGTGCTGTAAAAAAGATTTGAAATGATTTGCATTGCTTTGAGGAGGCAGACAGATGATTCAATTTGAAGGAGTCACCAAAACCTATCAGTCAGGAAAACAGGAAATCCATGCACTTAACGGCATCGACCTGACAGTGGAAACGGGCGAAATTTTTGGTGTCATTGGTTTTAGCGGAGCTGGGAAAAGCTCGCTCATCCGTACCGTCAATTTATTGGAGCGGCCGACAAATGGCCGCGTTAAAATACACGGAAAAGATATTTCCACTTTGTCCAGCAAGGAAATCCGGAAAGTCCGAAAAGACATCGGCATGATTTTCCAGCATTTTAATTTGCTGAATTCGAAAACAGTATTCCATAATGTGGCGATGCCGCTCCTATTGGCAGGAACACCTAAAGCGGAAATCGAGAAGCAAGTAAAGAACTTGCTTGAATTTGTCGGCTTGGCCGATCAAGCTCAAAAATACCCGGACCAATTGTCAGGCGGGCAAAAGCAACGAATCGGCATTGCACGTGCTCTTGCCACCAACCCTTCTGTTCTCTTATGCGATGAAGCAACCTCGGCATTGGATCCCCAAACGACCCAATCGATTTTGGATCTTCTCCGAAAAATCAACCGAGAGTATAACATCACTATTTTGCTGATTACCCATGAAATGGGCGTGATTCGTGAAATTTGCGATAAAGTTGCTGTGCTTGAAGCTGGAAAAGTCATTGAGCAAGGCACGGTTTTTGATATTTTCACCAATCCGCAGCAGCCGACAACTCAGCGCTTTGTCCGCTCAGTGATGAACGATGAATTGCCGGAATCGCTATTAAATCAAATTCAAAGCGCAGGAAGCAACCACACCATTTACCGAATCCAGTTTAACGGCACATCGGTTGGCCGTCCGCTTATTTCTCAAGTGTCACGGGAATTTAACTTGGATCTTAATGTCTTGTTCGGGAACATTACCGAACTGCAAGGAACACCATACGGAAATTTGATTGTTGAGTTTATTGGAGAACGCACGGAAATTGATCGTGCATTGGCATCCATTCGGACAAGCGATGCCACCGTCGAGGAGGTCAAACATTATGCTAGTTGATAACGAACAAATTTTAGAAGCGTTATGGGAAACCATTTACATGACAGGCGTCTCTTTCGCTTTCTCACTCATCATCGGATTCCCGCTCGGCATTTTGCTGGTCGTGACGCGAAGAGGGCATTTGCTGCAAAACGAAGCGGTTTTCAAAGTATTGAACTTTCTCATTAATATCTTCCGTTCAATTCCATTTATCATTTTGATGGTCGCCATCATTCCCCTTACCCGGTTTATTGTCAGCACGTCAATCGGTACAACAGCCGCAATCGTCCCGCTCGTATTTTACGCCGGGCCGTATATTGCACGGCTGATCGAAAACTCGCTGCTCGAAGTGGATAAAGGCGTCATCGAAGCGGCGCAAGCAATGGGTGCTTCTCCCGGCCAAATCATTTTCCGCTTCCTCATCCCGGAAGCCCTCAGCTCGCTTGTGTTGGCGTTGACGATTGCCATCGTTGGACTTATTGGTGCCTCGGCAATGGCCGGCGCAATCGGCGGAGGCGGCCTTGGGGACTTGGCCATCACGTATGGCTATCAACGCTTCGATACGATGGTCATGGTTCTTACCGTTGCCATACTCGTTGTGCTGGTCCAAGGCGTTCAATCGCTCGGAAATATCTTATCGAAACGGGTACGACGCAGTTAAATTTTTACCTAGAACAAACTAACTTTATTGGAGGAAATAAATCATGAAAAAAATTACAGCATTTTTACTACTGGCACTAACAGCTTTGCTCTTGGCGGCATGCGGAGGCGGCGAAGAAACCGGCGCTGACGGCAATCGAAAAGTAACCCTTGGCATCAGCGGTTCAGATACAACAATATGGGATTATGTGGCGGATAAAGCCAAAAAAGAAGGCATTGACTTGGAAATTGTGACATTTTCTGATTACGTAGCACCGAACATGGCACTTGCAGAAGGCGAATTGGATTTAAACGCTTTCCAAACCATTTCTTATTTTGACGAGTTTGTTGGCGAACACAAATTGGATATCGTTCCCATCGGTTCGACGGTGATTGCACCAATGGGGCTTTATTCCGAAAAATACAAATCAATTGATGAATTGCCGAACGGCGCTCAAATCGCTTTGCCAAACGAAGCAACGAATATGGGCCGCGGCTTGCTTCTTCTCCAAGAAGCTGGATTGATCAAATTGTCTGATGACGCTGGACTTACTGGAACTGCTGATGACATCATTGAAAACCCGAAAAACATCGAACTTGTGCCAATGATTTCTGGCCAAACACCGCGTGCAATGGCTGACGTTGCCGCATCCATCATCAACAACGGCATCGCGGTTGATGCAGGATTAAACCCGACAAAAGATCCGATTGCCCGTGAAAACGCAACTGCGAAACCATACATCAACTTGATCGCAGCCAGCAAAGAAAATGCGGAGGATTCCGATTTCTTGAAAATCGTTGAACTTTACCAACAAGACGATACAAAAGATTTTATTATTGAACACACAAAAGGCGCACAAATTCCGACATTCGTTCCTGTAGAAGAACTGGTGGACTACCAATAAAAAGAGATACTGCCCGTTAAAACCGGATGAAACTTGAGGAGGAAAACCAATGACTCTAATCAAAGAAGCAACTTTAACTATTTCCCAATCAATCGAAGCTAAACGCGAAGAATACATTGCTACGAGCCAAGCCATTCATGCGAAACCGGAAATCGGCAACCAAGAAGTGTTTGCCAGCGCGACGTTAGTTGAATTATTGGAAGACGCAGGATTTACCGTAGAAACAGCAGTTGCCGGACACGAAACGTCCTTCTTCGCAAGCAAAGAAAGCAGCTTGCCGGGACCAACCATCGCTTATTTGGCGGAATACGATGCTTTGCCTGGCATTGGGCATGCATGCGGCCACAACATTATCGGGACGACGAGTGTAGCAGCTGCCATCGCTTTATCTGAAACGTTTGCCACAACCGGCGGACGCGTCATTGTTCTCGGCACGCCCGCTGAAGAAGGCGGCCCGAACGGCAGTGCCAAAGGAAGCTTTGCCAAACACGGCTTGCTTGAAGGAATCGATGCTGCATTGATGATTCATCCATCCGGAAAATCAGCCATTACCGGCCCATCGCTTGCCGTCGATCCACTCGATTTTCATTTTTACGGCAAGCCGGCGCACGCCGCTGCTTCTCCCGAAGAAGGCATCAATGCACTTGATGCAGTCATTCAATTGTTCAACGGTGTCAACGCGCTTCGCCAGCAGCTGCCATCAGACGCCCGCGTCCACGGCATCATCACGCACGGCGGCGATGCACCAAACATCATTCCGGAATATGCTTCTGCCCGCTTCTTTATTCGCGGGGATTCATGGAAGAAAACATCCGACACGTCCAAAAAAATCCAAGCCATCGCAGAAGGCGCAGCCCTTGCGACAGGAGCGACCGTTAAAATTGAACGCTTCCAAAACGAAGTAAAAGATTTGGTGCTGACTGACGCGTTGGACGCCATTGTCCGCGAAGAACTGCTAGCCGTTGGCGAAGAAGTTGCTTCTTCCCGCTCTACCGGGCTCGGCTCAACCGACGCTGGCAACATTAGCTACGAGGTGCCGACTGCCCATCCGTACATCAAAATCGGACCTGACGATCTTGTTGCCCACACCGTGGATTTCCGTGAAGCTGCAAAATCCCTTGCCGGCAATGAAGCCTTAATCAAAGGGGCCAAAGCACTCGCCAACACTGGCTACCGCCTTTTGACCGACGCTGCCTTATTAGAAGAAGTGAAAAGATCACATGCGAAAGCATTGGAAGCCAAAGCAAACTAAATAAATAGAAAGCAGTGTTCCTTTTTGGGAGCACTGCTTTTTTCAGTTTTAGCAGAGCCACTCCTTCTATGTACTGTACGAATTTCCTCTCCTTCTCCTTTTCGTGATAATATAGATTTATTACATATATGAGGAGGATTTGCCCTTGCTTGAACCATTAATTGAGCGCCTTGTTCGCTATGCAAAAATCGATACACAATCGGATTACGAAAGTGCAGAAACGCCTTCTACACCGGGACAATGGAATTTATTGCGTGAATTGGAGCAAGAAATGAAATCAATTGGCCTTGAAGACGTAGAAATGGACGCACACGGCTATTTGTTTGGCACCCTTCCTTCCAATACCGACAAAGAACTACCAGTTATCGGATTTCTCGCGCATGTTGACACAGCAACTGATTTTACGGGGAAAAACGTCAATCCACAGCGCATCGACCAATATGATGGTGCCGATATTTCGTTAAACGAAACGACCGTGATGTCTATTGCCGATTTTCCAGATCTTAAAAATTATGTTGGCCATACGCTAATTACAACCGACGGCACAACACTTTTGGGTGCTGACAATAAAGCCGGCGTAGCCGAAATCATGACAGCTATGGAATACCTGGTCCAGCACCCGGAAGTGAAACATGGAAAAATTCGCGTCGCGTTTACTCCCGATGAAGAAATCGGAAAAGGGCCGCATAAGTTCGACGTTGAACGATTCGGCGCCGAATTCGCCTATACGATGGACGGCGGCCCTCTTGGCGAATTGCAATATGAAAGTTTTAATGCTGCTGCCGCGAAACTGACGATCCAAGGGAAAAGCGTCCATCCCGGATCGGCTAAAAATAAACTGGTCAACGCTTCTACTGTGGCGATTCAATTCCAACAAGAACTGCCACAAAACGAAGTGCCCGAACTGACCGAAGGATATGAAGGGTTTATTCATTTAAACAGCTTTAAAGGCGATGTGGAACAAGCTGTTCTTTCCTATATTATCCGTTATTTTGATCGCGACGAATTTGAAGCGAAAAAAGCGCATATGCAGCAAGTCGCTGAAAAACTCCAGCAGGAATACGGAACCGACGCGATTTCTCTTGAATTGTCTGACCAGTACTACAACATGCGCGAAAAAATCGAACCGGTCATGGAAATCGTTGATACGGTTGAACAGGCGATGAACACACTTGGCATCAAACCGAATATCGTTCCGGTGCGCGGCGGAACAGATGGCTCCCAGCTTTCATATATGGGCATGCCAACGCCGAACATCTTTACCGGCGGCGAAAACTATCACGGCAAATACGAATTCATTTCAGCCGAAAACATGGAAAAAGCCACGCAGTTAATCGTAGAAATTGTCCGTTCGATGGAACAAAAATAAGCGCCCGCGGGCGCTTATTTTTTTGCCTTATACGATGCTTCGGCCGTTTTGCGCAAGGGCGTAATGAATTCCGTGCTGCAGCGTTTGGAAGCAATTAAATTTTGATAGGTTGATGCCGGACTCTCCAATAACCATGCTCATTTGCGGCGAAATGCCGACTAAAATGGTGGACGTGCCGATCAGTGAGGCGGTCGAACCCAATTTGTCGATCAGATTGGCAGCTTGTTCCGTGAAATTATTATTTAAGCCGGTCAAATCGAGCACCAAGTATTTTGCTTTATGGGTCGGCAAGTTTTGCAATGTTTTCACAAGCAATTCTTCTGCCCGCTCCTCATCGTATGTGCCAAGCAGCGGTACCACTACAATGTCTTGCAGCACCGGAATGATCGGCGATGAAATTTCTTTGATCAGTTCATTCAACTCGATCGTTTTTTCGGCTACTAAGTTTTCCAGCTGTTGAATTTGTTCCGCTTCTTTCAAGCGGGCAAGACGGTGGATGTTCTTATCCACCGTCTCTTCTGAAGGAAAATAATTAATAACAGTTTCGTTAAATCCTTCAATCTGGCTATGGACTACTTTATACCATATATTGCGGCCAAAAAGCTTGGTAAAAATCCCGGCATAATGAGCGGGCAAAAAGCGGCCGCCAAAAGTTTTTCCTTGCGCAACGTTGATCTTATGTTCCCAACTGTTTCTCAAATGCACTTCCAGTGTTTGTTCTTCCATATTTAAATTGTGAATTTCTGCGACTCCCCAGCCTGCCGAGGAATATGTATAGGTAATCAAATCTGCCGCTTTTGCGACATCTACATCATCCATTTCGGCAAAATAATCGCCTACTATAAGGCCTTGGCGGAAGCCTGTGGACTCCATCACAACTCCTGTTGCTTCTTCTCCTGAGATTTCTTCTATTGAATCGAAAAACATTTTCATCGCTGTCGATGTCCAAAACAGCACAGAATCTTGTCCCTCGAATAAAAATTTCCCTTCATCTAAATCCCATTCAAATTGTAAGCCGCCTACACTTATCGAAGGTTTTCTATCCATATGGCAACTCCTCTCTTACTCCGGTTCTATTTTATCATATACGTTCCCTTGGAATCTAATTCCAGTCCCGCTCCTCGTCTGTTCATGTTTTAATTCCTCCGAATAAAGGAATACAACACATAACACGAAAAGAAAGAGGTGCTTTAATTGACGAACAATCATTCAGGTTCAGGCGATGGCAAGCGTGAAAAAAAAGCAGTCCCTTCCATGGATAATCCGGAGCAATTCACAACCGACAACCAAAGCATTCAAGATATGTTTGAAGAAGAACAAAACGTAGATTCGATTTCGTTAGAAGATTTAAAACAGAATATGCAAGATGAAGAAAATCCAAGAGCTACGAAAAGCAATTCATCAAGCGAGGAAAAATATCCCGATTGATCCACAGAAATAGGGCTTTCACATAAAGGACCGCATGAATAGCTCCATTCGGTTCTTTTTTGTTTGTATTCTATATAAAAAATGTATAGGAGTGGTGAAAATGAATCAAGAAGATTTAAAGAAAACGGCATTAAAAATTTTGGAAGAAAGCTATGTCGGGACATTAGCGACGGTGAAAGACAACAAACCGCATTCCCGCTACATGACGTTTTTCAATGACGAATTCACGTTGTATACCGCAACCAGCAAAAAAACACAAAAAGTTGATGAACTGGAAGCCAATCCGAACGCGCATATTTTATTGGGCTACGAAGGCCAAGGTGTAGGTGATGCTTTTCTTGAAATCGAAGGAGAAATGGGTCTTCATGACGACCGGAGCATGATCGATAAAATCTGGAACGATGCATTAAAAGGATGGTTTACAGGTCCAGATGATCCCGATTTGATTATTTTGGCCATCAAGCCAAAACACCTGCGCTTAATCAACAAAAAAGGCGAAGCACCGCAAAACATTGAACTTTAATTAGGAAAACGCAAGCACTCGGCGAATTATACCGTTGGAGCTTGGACAACAAGAAAAGCGGCTCGCGTCAATCGCGCCGCTTTTTTTCATGTCTGCAAAATCGCACGCAGCCCTTCCCGGTTGATCAGCAAGTCTTCCAGGGTGTATTGCTCCAGCACCGCCAAATAAGCGTGCAGCGCTTTTCCTAATACGCCGCGAAGTCCGCATACGGGAGCAATCGGGCAGCGGTTGTGTTCCATATCAAAGCATTCGACTAAATGAAAATCGTCTTCCATTTGCCGGATGACTGTTCCGATATTGATGTTTTGTGGGAGGTCTGCCAAACGGATGCCGCCGCCTCTGCCACGGACCGTTTGAATAAATCCGGCTTTTCCCAATTCAAATGTTACTTTCGTCAAATGATTTTTGGAGATATTGTAGGCGTCTGAGATTTCTTGGATGGTTGTTAATTTGTCTGGATCTTTTGACCCCAAGTAAATGAGCACACGCAATGAAAAATCGGTATACATGGTTAATCTCATATTTTTCACCTTCCCTGCTGGTTTTATTATAGCCATTGCAGGATGTTCTCGAAAGCATTTGAACCTGGCCATCGTGAAGCGATACTAATAAAGACAAAGAGACCGTTTAAAGGCAAGCCTTTGGTTGTGTGTCGGTTATGTGAAGCAAAATGTGTCTAAAAATTAAACATGTATTTTAAATATATCTTTTAACGACCAACAGGACTATAGTCAATTTATAAACCAAAAGGAGCGATTGACTATGTTATCCCAACAAACAAAAGACATCATCAAATCTACTGTACCTGTTCTAGAAGTGCATGGAACAGCAATCACGACTGTATTTTACCGCAACCTTTTTGAAGCGCATCCGGAACTCTTGAATATTTTCAACCACGCCAACCAAGCAAAAGGCCGCCAGCAAGCAGCCCTTGCCAATACGGTTTACGCAGCGGCTTTGCATATTGATAATTTGGAAGCCATTCTTCCAGCAGTAGTTCAAATTGCCAACAAACACGTCAGCCTCGGCATCAAACCGGAACATTACCCAATCGTCGGCGAATATTTGCTTGGCGCCATCAAAGAAGTATTGGGCGATGCAGCAACGGACGAAATCATCAACGCATGGGCTGAAGCCTATGGAATGATAGCTGATGCCTTTATCGGCGTCGAAAAAGACATGTACGAGAAAATGGAAAGCCAGGAAAACGGCTGGACGTTCTTCAAAGATTTTGTCATAGCCCGCAAAGAACATGAAAGCGAAAATATCACTTCGTTTTACTTAAAACCGGCCGATGGATCGAACGTTCCGACTTACCAGCCTGGCCAATACATTTCCATCCGCTTGGCAATTCCAGGCGAACCCTACTTATTCAACCGCCAGTACAGCTTGTCGCAAGCCGCACGTCCGGATGAATTCCGCATTTCTGTGAAGCGCGACGCTGACAACGATCCAAACGGCCGCGTGTCCATTTACCTGCACGATCAGGTGAATGTGGGCGATGTCATTGAAGCGAGTGCACCTGCCGGCGAATTTGTCTTGGATGTGGCGAAAACAACGCCTGTTGCATTCGTCAGCGGCGGTGTCGGCATCACTCCAATGATGAGCATGTTCGAAACCGTCGCTACGATGACGCCTGAACGCCCGACCGCTTTCCTTCATGCAGCACGCAACGAAAGCTTGCATGCATTTGACAAAGATATTCAAAAATACACAGCCTCTATGCCAAACGCGGCGTATAAAACGCTTTACTCCGACCAGCCAGAAGGCTATATCACACGCAATGTGTTAAAAGAAATGGTTGATGTAACCGGCGAAGTATATGTCTGCGGACCGGTTCCTTTCATGGAAAGCATGATTCAAGAACTGCGCGGACTTGGCATGAACGACGAACAAATCCATTTCGAATTTTTCGGACCTGCTATTGCGCTGCAAACTGTATAATTTTGAGGAAAGGGCTGTCCGCGAATTGCGGGCAGCCTTTTGTATGCGGAATTTCGGAGTTTATTTGCGGAAAACGGCGATTTGTTTGCAGAATTCATGGGTTTATTTGCAGAATCCCTTACATTATTTGCAGAATCTGCACCTTTACTTGCAGAAAACGCCAAAACAAAAAAGGCCTGCCGAATTGGCAGGCCTTTCCTCATTTCATTTTCCGCAATAAATACAGCAAATACGGCGTTCCGATCAATGCGACGACGAGGCCGCTCGGGATGTCTTTCGGCGCGATTAAAATTCGGCCGATAAAGTCCGCCGTGACAAGCAGCAGCCCGCCAAGCAAGCCAGACGCCAGCATCAGCGGCAAGTGGCGGAACCCGACAAGGCGGCGCGCGATATGCGGTGCCACCAAACCGATAAATCCGATCGTCCCGACAATGGAAACGGCAGCCGTTGAAATGGCCACTCCGATGATCAATGCCCAGACGCGAGTTGATCGGATATTCAACCCTAGCCCTGCCGCTACATCATCGCCGAACGTCAATGTGTCGAGGCTTCGAGTGATGTAAACTGCTGGCCAGATGAACAACGCGAATAAGATAAGCGCAAACTGGACATCGTCCCAGCCTTTTCCGTACGTGCTGCCTGAGAGCCAAACGAGTGCGCTGGCAACTGCCAGTTTTGCTTTAACAACGAACACTTGCGTAGCAGCTGAACCGAAAGCGGAAATCGCAACGCCCATCAAGGCCACCAGCATCGGCTGGAAATTGTTTTTCCACGCCGTAATCAAGATGACGCCGAGTGCAATGGCTGCTCCAAATGTTGCGCCGAGCGGTAAATACTCTGATGGAATCGACGGGAAAACAACGAGCAGCAGCATCGCCCCTGCTCCCCCCATCGACGTGACGCCGAGCACACCGGCATCTGCCAATGGATTGCGGAGCACGCCTTGCAAGATGACACCGGTAATTGCGAGCATCACCCCGACAATGAACGACGTCAACACACGCGGCACCCGGAAGTTCCACACAACCGGTTTCAGCCATTCAAAGGACCAAGCCGTCCCGTTATAGCTTAGTGCGAGTGTTGTAATCAGCAAAATTAACCCTAATAAAATTGGCACGAGAAAAACCAAACGGACCGGCTTTGTGGTGCCGCCCATTTGGCGGTCGCCGCGTTTTAGCGATTTGGCTGTCTTCCACGCTAAATATAGCAGCCACGGCCCGCCGATCAATGCCGTCATGGCCCCAACCGGAACTTCTTGTCCTGGCTGGATGAGCCGGCCAAGAACATCCGCTCCGATCATCATGACACTGCCCCACACAAAAGAATTCAGGAAAATGTTTAGATGCCCTCGAATCCCCATCATGCGGACAATGTGCGGCGCCATCAAGCCAATAAATCCAATCGGCCCGACCACGCTGACTGTTGCAGCTGCTAACACGATGGCGACTCCCCAAGCTGCCAGCTTCACAAGCCGGACGTTTTGCCCGAGCGACGAAGCAATGTCTTCCCCAAGCGACAATACATCCATTGATTTTGCAATGATTAAAGAAGCAAGCAACATGATGATGATAACAGGGGCCGCAAACTGGACGCCTTCCCAATTCAATTGCACGAGCGTTCCAGATCCCCATAAAAAGAGGCCGTTTGTTTCATTTTCAAATAATAATTGCATAGCTCCGGTTATTGAGGAAAACAAGAGCGAAACGATCATCCCGGTAAGAGCGACGCGTACCGGATCCATCTGTTTCCCTGACAAGCCGACGACTAAAACAGAAGAAAGGATCGCTCCTAAAAGTGCGGTAACAAACGGAAATTCCCCTAAAAACGTCGGAAAAAATATCGTCGAGGCAATAACAAAGAAAAAAGCTCCGGCATTGATACCGAGTGTTCCGGGTGAAGCAAGCGGGTTGTTGGTTAAAGTTTGAAGCACGGCTCCCGATACAGCAAGAGCACCGCCCGCCACAATTCCGATTACGAGACGCGGCAGCCGCAGACTGGTGACGATATCCTGAATGCGCCCTTCTGTCCAAACGCCTCGGACGAGTTCAGAAATCGTGTAATCTGCCTGCCCTTGCGTCAAGTGGATCAAAGACAAGGCAATAAGCAGGAAAAAGCCCCCTGCCAAAGAGGCAAAGGACTTGCGGTTCAGTTTTCCGGACATTATTTATTCACCATAACTTCAGTAATTTGGTTCATCAAAGTTTCTGCAGACAACGGGCCTCCGTACAGCCATGTATCAGCGCCTAAATCAAACGTGCGGCCTTCTTTAACGAACGCCAAGTTTTCCCACACGGCGTTGCCTTTTAATTGGTTTTCGTAAATATTATCTTCATCCGGCACCGTGTACAAGTAGTTGGCGTTTTCGTATTTAACCAATCCTTCTACGTTAAATGTGCTGGAACCGAACACTTCAAATTGATCCGGTTTGTGGATATTATTCAAGCCAATGCGATCCAAAATGATCGAAGCCATGGAGTTCGGCGTAAACACGCGAATTTCCGGAGCTTGCGGTCCTGTATAAGCAAGCGTTAAAATAACGTCTTTTGTTTTCAAGTTTGCAGCTTCAATTTCGGCTGCTTTTTCTTCGTATTTGCCTTCAAGATCGGCAAGTACTTTGTCAGCTTCATCGGTTTTGCCGACTGCTTTTGCGATTTCTTTAAACGTTGTTTCCATTTCTTCATAAAGATCAATGCTTTCATCTTCTGGATAAGGATTAAAGATAACCGTTGGAGCAATAGTTTCCAATTCTTTGATCATTGCATCGTGGCGGAAACTTACGCCGATAATCAAATCGGGTTCGATAGCAGCAATGGCTTCCAAATTCGGTTCTTGGCGTCCACCAACATCAACAACGGTTTCATCCAACTGAGGTTCGATGTTTACGTAATCCCCATAATCAGCAATATCTGCCATTCCAGCTGGCTGCACGCCGACCGCTAATAAATCTTCTGCATAAGTCCATTCAAGAACGACCACTTTCTTAGCCGGTGCATCCAATTTTACTTCACCGTTCGTTCCGGTAATTGTCACCGGTTCTGCTGCTTCTTCCGTCTTTTTTGGTTCTTCGCTGCCTGATGAACAAGCTGCCAATACCAGCGTGACAATAGCCAGCAATAATAAAATCCGTTGCTTCATGATAGGAAACCTCCAAGGTTATTTGATAACGATTCTCAATACGTATTTATTTTAGGGGTATCTGTCACAATTGTAAAGGTTTTTTTCAAAATTAAATTGAAAATCGTTCTCACTTATCATAAAAATATGATATAGTATGCTTATTGAGAAATCGTATCATTTATACTAATGGCGAGAGATGTGGAGGAATTACACAATGACAATGGCTGTCCAAACAAAAGAGCTGTCTATTGGGTATAACGAAGATCTACTATTTAAAAACTTAAACTTATCCATTCCACGCGGCGAAATTTCTGTCTTTGTCGGCAGCAACGGCTGCGGCAAGTCGACGCTTCTTCGTTCAATTGCACGTTTACTGAAACCTCAAGAAGGTTCCATTCTTTTAGAAGGCAAAGAAGTGCACCGCATGTCTTCGCGCGAAGTTGCGAAGAAAATGGGCATCTTGCCGCAATCACCCGTTTCGCCCGAAGGCTTGACTGTCCATGATCTTGTTAAACAAGGCCGTTATCCGCACCAGTCTTGGTTAAAACGCTGGACAGAAGAAGACACAGAAAAAGTCGAAGCTGCGATGAAAGCTACGCGCGTCGATGAATTCCGCGACAAACCGGTTGATGAATTATCAGGCGGCCAGCGCCAACGTGCTTGGATTGCCATGACATTGGCACAAGATACCGACGTTATCCTGTTGGACGAACCGACAACTTACTTGGACATGACCCATCAAATTGAAATTCTTGACCTGTTATTCGAATTGAATGAAGTGCATGGCCGCACAATCATCATGGTGCTTCACGATTTGAACTTGGCTTCACGCTATGCCCACAACATCATTGCCATTAAAGACGGCGAAGTGTTCGGCCAAGGCACTCCGGAAAACGTCATCAATTGCGATTTAGTCCGTTCTGTATTCGGCATGGAATGCCAAGTTTCCAAAGATCCGCTGTTCGGCACTCCCCACTGCGTGCCATTCGGCAGAGGGCGCTGCATCGTTCCCGAACTGATGGAAGCGAAAAGCGGAGCGTAAGAATGAAAGAACTGGAATTGTTTCAAGTAGCAGTCCGGGAACAGGCTTCCGGCTTTATGACCATCCACGAAAGCCTGGAAAGCCGAACCGCTGAACTGTTCGCTGAACTAACACAGACAACCGATGCACCAAATGAAGCAGTAGCCTCGTCTATCTTCATGAGGCGTTTCGGTTTTTTTATTACTGCACAGCTTTATTTATTAGCCAAAGGGAAAATGTGGGACGGTTCCCTTGCAGCTATCCATTTGGTAAAAACCGCAGGCGGCATTTCGTTTGAAGTGGATAACCGCTTTATTCGCGAACGACGAGCGGGCGATTTGGAGAGCGTCTTGAAAAATTACGCGATGCCGGTCGTCGAAGCTTTCCAAAAATCCGGCCATGTGTCCAAAATCATTTTGTGGGAAAACATATGGGGCTATGTGATTTGGATGTACGGCATGCAGGAAACGGAACAAGCGGAACGCGATGTGGAAGCGCTGCTCGATGCTGAACTTTGGCAGCCGGAAATGCGCAAATCGTTTTTCCGGCAGGTTCTGGGCGGCCGTACATTTGCGGAATCCAAAAGCGACTACAAGCGCATCACGTGCTGCTTGCTAAAAGAAGTGCCTGGCACTGACAAATGCCCGTATTGCCCTTTAAACAAATAAAAAAACGCTCCGCAGTCGCGGAGCGTTTTTTCTTGTGCCTTATAAATTGATTTTCAAAAACTCCAATCGATTGCCGAATGGGTCGAAAACAAAAAAGCGTGCCACGCCAGGAATGCTGTCGTCGTTTTTTACGTCGATGCCGTTTGCTGCTAAATGCGCCTGCAACTGTTCGAAACCGTTCACTTGGAATGCCGGATGCGCTTTTTTAGCTGGCGAAAATGGCGCTTCCACCCCTACATGCAATTGATAAGAACCAAATTCAAACCACGCACCCCCTCTTCCTTTTAGCGATTCAGGTTTTTCCACTTGTTTCATACCAAGAATCCCCGCATAGAATTCAATAGCCGCTTGTTCGTTTCCTGCTGGCGCTGCCACTTGTACGTGATCAATTTTTTCAATTGTAAATTCCATATGTTCACCCCTCTTAGTTTTAGAATAGCTAAACCGGCATGAAAAGAAAATATGAACGTCTTTATCAAGCTTCATAAGAATCACTTATCACTTTGCAAATCTCCACTGTATCCCGTAGCATAAAAAATAAAGGGGTGAAGACGCATGGAGTTTCCTGCTAAATTGCATTATGCACTTGCCAGCCATTCGGTTTCCGTCGACCGCGTGCCTGCGAATCCGTTATCATCCAATACCGAAACACGGATTGAAGAAATTAAATCCTGGTGCAGCACTAACAACAACGGAGTTGCGGTTTCTTATTTTTTCCGCCAATACGCGCTTTTCGTCTCCGCCCAGTTTGATTTGATGACCCAGCACAACGGCTATTTCGCCTGTTCTTGGAAAGACCTGCAATTTGACCGGACTTTTAATTACGGCTACAAGTTGCTGCAAACGCATGCCGATTCCCGTTTTTTCAAAGCCGTTTCTCCTGAAAACCGTTTTGAAGCTATGCATGATGTATTAAAACAAACAGATGAGTTGATCACGGAATTCCGTAAATACGCAAAAATTTCACCGATTACATTATGGGAAAATGCACTTGGTTCAATGATTTGGTTTTATGCGAATTTAGAGCAGCGTGATATCCGCAGAGCCGCCGAAGACATGGAATGGCTGCTCGATTCCAGCAACTGGCAGCCCGTCAAAACGTCTTATCTGCTTAAACTGCTTGGCAGTACTTCATTGGAACGCGCCGTTTCAGGCCCGCTCCGAAAAACCTGCTGCCTGTATAAAGAATTGCCCGATTTTGATACTTGCACATATTGCCCGCAACCGAAATAAGAACGTAAAAAGCCCCAGCACCGAGCTGAGGCTTTTGCTTTTCGCTTTTATTTTTCAAAAACTTCATGAATGATTTGGCCAGGTGCACTATTGCTTAAATTTTTATACAAGCAGCTGGCCGGTTTTTTCTGCAAGACTTTTGAAAATGCTTTCGCCGGTTCGGCTTCACCGACTACATGGATTTCATCCCAATGGCGGTCTTTTTTCAATCGTTCAATTTCAGAAGCTTTTTCTTTAAAGAAACGCTCCAAATTTTCTTTTATTCGCCAGTTAAAGTCATCTGCCGGGCTTCCGGAGTTTCCGCCTACATGGCTTCCCGCTGTAAAGGCACCTGTACTGCTTCCCGCTGTATGGGTAGCAGAATGTACGCCTTGTTGTTCGTTCCAGAAATCAAGCCCGGAATCGAATTCATGGAAAATTTCTTCATTGACAATCCCCATGGACGTATCAATGATGCGCAGCCCTTTCATGCTTGGCAAAACAATTCCGGCATATGGATAGGCTTTATACATGTATCTTAATTCATCAAGGACCGGTGTCGTTTCCCAGTGGAAGCTCGTTTTTACCGGCACTTGGACATAGTGGACAAACCAAAGATCTTGGTGCGGCGACGCAAAAATGACGACTCCTTTGTGCAGGTCGTTTTGATGGTCCATAATTTCTCTTTCCACTTTTTTTCTTAATTCTTTGTATGCTTTTATTTCTTTTTCATCTTGTGAAGCAGTTAAGTACTCATCCAATCGCTTAAGGCCGTTTTTCAAGTGGATTCTCCAAGCGCCGCTTTGGGCATTCAAATCAGCAGGATTGGTGTTCAAGTAAACACTTAATACACATCGATCCTCGCAGTGAAAATTCTTTAGTTCTTGGATTTCGTCATATAATGTCATGCATCCATCATCCTCCTTGTATTCCATCCTTGTTATACTGAATACCCCAACACTCCCACTCTAAACGAAATTAACACTTCTTTTTAAACATTCTGACGTTTAAAAAAGTTTTTCCGTGGTAAACAAAGAATGCAATAAAACTTAAAGGAGTGTGTTAAAGAAATGGAAAACGTTGATAAAAAAGTAGACGAGAAACTGAAAAGTTTTGACGACGAAAAAAAAGAAGACATTTTAGCCAATTTTAATCACTTCAAAGATTACTTGAGCGGAAAAGTCGAAATGGGCGAAAAAATGGGGTTGAGTGAAGAACGCCTCGCACAAATTACTGAAAAAGTCGCCAACTATTTAGCGAAAAACGAAGAACCGAGAAATCGGGAAGAGTATCTTTTGCAGCAGCTTTGGAAAACCGGAGACAAAGAAGAACAGCATATGCTTGCTCACATGCTTTTAAAACTAGTTAAACAAGAATAACAAAACGGCCTTCCTTTTTTAAAAGGAAGGCCGTTTTTCAAATAGCTGAAACATCAAGAGATAGACGAATCCGCTTGCGATGGCAAGCAGCCCCAATACCGCAAAAGTCCAGCCAAAACCGAACCAGGCAGTCATCGGGATGGAAATAGGAGCGATCATCCTTCCGATCGTGTAGCGCATACTTGCTGCCGCAAAATACTGGCCCCGCATTTCTTCCGGTGCCAGTTTTGAAATAAAGCTTTGCTGCAGGCCGACTACCATTAGTTCAGCGAATGTGAAAATCCCCATAGCGGCTACCATGATCCAAAATACAGTCGTCAGCGGGAAGATAAACATCGCGACGCCGTAAAGAGCCGCTGACATAAAGAACACCCACTTTTCTCGGAACTTCACCATCCATCTAGTTATGATAACGGTGAAAAGTGCCACGAGCAAGCCGTTTTCAGCCAATAAAAAGCCAAAAGAAGTTTCTCCTGTTACGGTCCATTCCTTATTGAACAAAGAGGCAATTGTTTGAGTTCCGATCATTTCTTTTAAGTAAACCGGAATCAGCAAATCCAGCTGCATAAAGGTTTGGGCACCGAGAATCCCTGCAATAATAAACAATAAAAACAAGCGGTCATTAAAAATTAATCCGTATTCCCGGAACTGCTTGCCTACGGCCCCTACCCATCCAACTGAAGTTTCGGTTTTCCATTTATTCACCATAGCCTCTGATAGGGTTTCATGGGTGTACAACCGCAGTATCACGCCAAGCACTGCCGAAATAACCGCTACAACCAAGAGCAATTCAAAGCGGTATGAGAAGAATAAAACCGCTCCCGCTATCGGGCCAACCACGACTGCCATGTTCAATGTGGTGTAAAAAATAGCAAACACATCACTCCGGTATTTTTCAGGCACCACATCTGCTACCATGGCCTGGCTCGCTGGCCAATAAAGAGATCCGCACATTCCCGCAATGGTGAATGCGGCAAATCCAAGCATTGGCGACTCCAGCCAAGGCGAGTTCGCAAATGCAAAGAGAAGAAATGCTGCTCCTTGTGCAATTGATGCTATCACCAACATCTGCCTGCGCCCGAAACGGTCCGCACAGTACCCGCCAACTAAATTGGCTGCTACTGAAAATACTTGTGAGACAATGAGCAGTAGCCCTGCTGTGTTTCTCCCGAATTCTTCTGCAAAATAAATCGCTAAAAATGGAAACACCATCCAATAGCTTGTGTTCATAAAAAATTCGCCTACGAGGCGAACTTTTAAACTTCGATCCCAATCCCTAATTTTCATGTTTTTTCCCCACGTTCTTAAACTTCTCCAAGCCCCTCAGCTCGTTTTCGTTTTTACTCAATCACTTCTAACAGTTTATAGCTTAAACAAATATCAATCATCAAGTCTTTCCGTTCTTTTGCAAACTGAATGGAAATCCGTTCATGGTCGCGCTCGATTATTTTCCCGGCTCCAAATACACGATGGCGGACACGGACTCCTTTTTTTAGAATGTCCTCGCTTTTTACCGCATTCGGGTTATCTGGAACCTTCACTTTTACAGGCGTTTTTGGAGCCGCTTGTTGTTTTCTCACCGGCGGCATCACCGGAACGACAATATCCCGCACTTCATCCATAAAGCGTGATTCATTGCCATAGCTGATCAATTCCAAATGGTTTTTGGCACGCGTCATCCCTACGTAAAACAGGCGGCGTGCTTCTTCCAGCAAATCCGGCTGCTCGGCGTCTTCTTCTGTTGGAATGACTCCTTCGACCAAGTCGATCATGTAAACTCGGTCGAATTCCAGTCCTTTGGAGCTATGGAACGTCGACAAGGTCAGCATTTCATCGGTTTTTTCTGCTTTTGCCTGCTGAGTGACTTGTTCCAATTCTTTCAATCGTTTGGCGAACTCGGTCATGGAAGCAAGCGGCTCCGCAATTTGTTCGAGCGTCACTAAAATTTGCGCCAAGTAGTTCATACGCATGCCAAACTTTTCCGCGCGGCTCGAAAGCATTTGGTCATACCCCAAATCGCCTCGGATTGTCCGAATCACCTTCAGTGGTTTCATTCCCTTTAGTGCCTCGAACCATTTTTTCTGTTCGTTCAAAATTTTGATTTGGTAATCTTTCATCGTAACGTTCAAATTGATTTCATCAAATGCGTTTTTTGTTGTCGGCTTCATGCGGCTCAGCAATTTCAACTGGCTGCCTGACCAATACGCATTTGTCTTTGAAGCGATTTTCGCGTAAATATCGATGCGCTCCGGCTTTAAGCTGAACCGCATAAAGTTCAGCATGTCTTCAACAATCCAGTGGGAGAAAAAGCGGTTGTCCGCGTCTTTCATATAAAACGGGATGCCAAGCCGGTCGAGCTCGCTCATCAACAACGTTGACGACGAGTTGTTGCGGTATAAAATGGCCACATCGCCAAAGTTTGAAAGCTTCTGCAGTTCTTTTCTTATGTATTTGAGCTGGTCTTCTTCTGATGCCAGTTTTCTCAATACAATCGGGCTGCCTTCTTCTTGCTTCGTAAACATGTTTTTGTCATGCCGTTTTTTATTCGACTTGATAAAGACATTTGCCGCATCGACAATGTTTTTCGATGACCGGTAATTGCGTTCCATTTTCATGACATACGCAGTTGGATAAACTTCTTTGAATTTCAATAAATACGTCGGCTCTGCTGCACGCCATGTGTAAATCGACTGATCGTCATCCGCAACCACGCAAAGGTTTTGATGGCGCGCCACCAGCTTTTCCACAATGGCATGCTGAATCAGCGACGTGTCCTGGCTTTCGTCCGTCATCACATAATCCCAGCGGCTTTGGTATTTTTTCAACAAGTCCGAGTCTTTCTCCAGCGCTTCGTTGGCCAGCGTCAGCATATCATCAAAATCCACTAACCTAACGTCATAGTTTTCTTTGAACGCTTCGTACGTCTTGAGAATTTCCACAGCACCGGGAAAAGGCGCATCCAGCTTCGCCCATTTCTCTCTCGCCGTCATTTTGTTTTTGACATAGCTAATAAAAGACGTCAGTTCTTCAAGCTGGTCTTCCGTAATCGGTTCGTCGTTTTCGGTTTGATACATTTCTCGAAGCAAGCGTTTTTTATGAAGGCCGTTTGTTTCGCTGCCTTCGATCATCACGTAGCGTGAGCCGGCGAAATATTCACGAGTAATTTCAAAAGCCAAACTGTGGATCGTTGAAAAATCCACCGGCGCCTGCTTTGGGAAAAACCGCTTGTAGCGATCCAGCATGTCGACCGCGGACGCTTTGCTGAACGTAATCGCTTTGATCCGCTGCGGCGACACACGTTTTTCTTCGATCAAATAACCAATCCGCATGATCATCGTTGTCGTTTTTCCTGATCCGGGACATGCCAAAAGAAGCAATGGGCCGTCTGTCCGTTCCACCGCTTTTCGCTGAATCTTATTCAATTGGACTCCGAGTTCCTGCTGCTTGCGTTCAAAAAAAAGGCTCATACGGTAACTCCTTCGGTTTTTTCTTTCTTATATTTTAACACACGAAAAGCGCAAGCGCCCGGGTAGATTCGACGGGCATAAGACGAACCGGCGAAGCGGCGTTCCTTGCCGCACTGCCATTGTTGGCTTAGGACCCTAGAATCTGGCGCTGGAGTCTTGACACACAAAAAAGGACTCAATTAATGAGCCCCTTGCCTTAAAATTTCGATTTACTGAATTTTTATTTCACACTTAAAATTTCACACACTCTTCCCACTTGGCCATCTTCCAGCCGCACTTTGATGCCATGTGGATGCGTAGCCGAATTGGTCAATAAATCCTTCACAATGCCGCGGGTTTTCTTGCCCGACCGCTGATCCTGTTTCAATATCACATTGACTTCCAATCCAGGTTTTACGTCGATTCTTTTTTTGCCGTCCATTTTCATTCCTCCTGCCTTTCTTCTATCATACGCGAAACGCTCGCTTTTCCACAGAAAAAAGCGGGGAAATTCCCCCGCTTTGCCTGCCCTGTTCAATTAAAGCCGATCTTTTTTGCCGCGGTCAAGGTTATCCGTGTCGTCGTCAATATCCGCTTCTTCACGGCGTACTGTTTCACGAACTGTTTCGGTATCTTGGACTTTGCGTTTTCCGACAATAATTTCTTCGCTGACTACATCTTTTTTCGTCACTTCCACGCGTTCTTCCGTTAATGGAATGTGGATATTGTCGCCTTCTTGATAAGCGTCTTTGCTTATTCCAGATCCTGTTGAACCAGCTGAAGATGCATCAGAATTTACTGGACGCCGTTCGATGTAAATTTCTTCACGCTCGACTGGCACATCCACGGTCTTTGTTTCTTCGACAATGTGCTTGCCTACGTTGACTTCTCCCGTTTGCACACGTTCCTTGTCCACATTTAAACGTTCTTCATGTAGGCGAAGGGTTTCTTCATCTGTGTCGCCAGCCGATCCGGCACGGTCTACATTGCCATCTGTCGGCGGCACACTGCCGGATGCAAATGTTCCAGAACTGCGGTCGCCAGTCGAATCAGCGCCTAATCCAGCAGTTCTTGTAGAATCATCGCTTCTGTCTGTATCACTTGAACCAAAAATCCCTGATCCTCCGCGCGTTGCAGAAGTTCTCTCATTTTCGCCTTGTCCGCCTGACCCAAACATTCCCGTGCTGCTGTCAGAAGTCATGCTGCTGTCACGGTCCTGGTTCGTCGCTGAAAAATCGTTGACGTTGCGGTCCGGCTGCGGCGTATCGTTAACATTGCCGCCTGTCCCTAACCCAAAACCAGTACCTGTTTTGTCGCCAACTCCTGCGCTTTCTTCATAGCTCGTATCAGCGCTGGAACTCGGGCTCTTCGAACCGTCGGCATACAAGTTTCTGCGGTCTTCATTAAAATAAACGTCGTTTTGATCGTTTGTATCTACTGTTAACCCGTCGCGCGCAACTGTGCCGGTGTCCACATAATTGGTCCGGTCAGGCGATGGTGTTCCATAAGCTGCATTGACAGGAGCTCCTGAGCTCTGGCTGCTTTCTGCTGACTGGTCATTCCCTACATAATCACGGTCAACGAAAAGCAAAATTCTTCCGTTTTGCACTTCTCGGTGATAACGCTCTGCTTCTTGCTCGTCAACTCCCATGCCAGCAAATGCTTGGCGAACAGGTTCATTGCCAGATAAAAAGCCCATGAATTTGTCTTTCCAGCTTCCTTCAGCCGACTTGTAATCAACGTCTGTACGGCCGCGGACCATCGTTAATTGGTCTTCATCTTTTGCCATGACGTACATGTGATCTTCTGTAGCGCCCTCAGCTTTCAGTTCTTCGATTTTTCTTAAGACTTCCGTTTCGTTGTCGAACGTTCCCATAAACTTATTGTCGGCCATTTCAAATTCCTCCAATTCATTAATGTATATCAGTGAAAAATCTTGCTCACCTTCAAAATACCCGGGCATAAAATTTCTCAAACATAGGCCTTCTTTAGTATTTTGGATTTCATCACAAAAGAAATGCCCGGAGAGTTGATCCAACTCTCCGGGCATTTCTTTTAAAATATGCTCAAATCCCATTCTTTTGAAATTTGACGGAGCATCATCGTGCCAGCTGCACTGTTCCCTTGCACATCTATGGCTGGTCCGTAGACGCCAATGCCAGCGCCTGCCCGAAATTCATACGTCTGCGAATGCAGTTTCGGCGGAACCGCAGCTAAAATACCGCCAGATACGCCGCTTTTGGCTGGGATGCCGACATGGGCCGCAAAATTACCAGAGGAATTGTACATGCCGCACGTCACCATCAGCACTTTGGCGACTTGCGCAATTTCATCGGAAAAATGCTTTTCTTTTGTGATTGGATTAAAACCATCATAGCCGATAATCAAACCGATCAACGCCAAATCTTTCGTGCTGATCTTAATCGAACATTGTCGGATGTAAATATCGAGCGCTTCTTCCACTTCAATTTCCAAGAAATTTGCTTCTTTTAAATAGTAAGCAAGCGCTCGGTTACGGTGAGAAGATTTCCATTCGGAATCGTATACTTCCCGGTCCATTTCAAGCGGATGGCCCACCAGCTTTTCTAAAAATGACAGCAAATACTCATATTTTTTCTGGCTGTTTGTACCGGGGAGCAAGGCGGAAATGGTAATCGCTCCTGCATTGATAAATGGGTTAAACGGTTTGTTCGGCCGGTGGATTTCAAACGGTATAATCGAATTAAATGCTTCACCTGTCGGCTCTACATCTACGCGATCCAACACGAACTCTAAGCCGTAGTGGTCACAAAGTGCAATGAAAGTGAGCACTTTGGAAATGCTTTGCAGCGTGAATTCCGTATCCGTATCACCTGCACAATAATAGTTCCCATCATCGTCTACCATGCAAATGCCAAGCTTGCTTGGATCCACTTTTCCGAGCGCTGGAATATACTGCGCAGTTGTGCCTAAAATAGCATGGCCTTTATTTTCCTCGACCCACGCTTCCAGCTGCTGCTGGATTTTCGGATTGTTCTGCATACCAACCCCTCCTTCACTTCTTCCCGAAAAATCCCCTTGCATTTGACAAGAGGATTCTCATTTTAAAGCTTGTTATACCATTCTTTTGCAGCTTCAACTTCTGGCATCGTCAATTGATGGCCATGGTCTTCCCAATGCAGTTCGATGCTCGCTCCGGCATTCGCCAAAAAATCTTTTAAATCAGTGGACTCCTGTGCCGGGCAGATCGGATCGTTCGTGCCTGCTGCAATAAAGACCGGAATTCCTGTTAAGTCTGGCAGTACCGCTTCGCGGTTTGGAACCATTGGATGATGCAAAATTGCTCCTTTTAATGCATCTGCATAAGTGAAGAGCAAATTTGCCGCAATATTGGCGCCGTTTGAATAGCCGATTGCGATAACGTTGCTGCGGTCAAACTCATATTCGCTTGAAGCGGCATCAATAAACTCATTCAGCTCTTTTGTGCGGAACTTTAAATCCTCCATATCAAACACCCCTTCAGCTAAGCGCTTGAAAAAACGCGGCATTCCATTTTCGGAAACATTTCCCCGCACGCTTAATACGGATGCACTTGAATCGATATGCGCTGCTAATTGCAGCAAATCCCGCTCATTTCCTCCAGTGCCGTGAAGCAGCAATAATGTCGGGCGTTTCGGATCGTTGCCTTGTTTAAAAATATGTTCCATTTTATTCAGACCTCCAGTTGTATGTTACTTTCCCTATCTTTAACCAGCTAAACTTATCTCGAATTCAAGATAATTTTATCATAATTACTGCGAAGAACCAAGCCGAACCTCTTTCATGCAATAAAAAATCCACTTATCTGATTCACGATAAGGGGATTTTTTGGTCTTATTAAATAGTAGCTTCCATTAATTCTTCTAGGTTTTCTTTTGAGAAGTGGTAGTTTTCATTGCAAAAATGGCATTGCGCTTCGGCTTGGCCATCTGTTTCGATCATATCTTGTATTTCTGCGGTGCCAAGGCTTCTAATGGCGTTTGAAATGCGTTCTCGTGAACACTGGCATTGGAACTGCACCGGCATCGTATCAAGAAACTTAACCGATTCTTTGCCAAGTACGGCTTCCAGTATTTCTTCCGGCGTCATGCCCGCGCGCACCATATTTGAAATTGTCGGGATTTCCGCAAGCCGTTCTTCGATGCCAACAATCACTTCTTCGGGGGTTCCTGGCAGTAGCTGGATAATAAACCCGCCGGACGCTTGAATTGTATTATCGGGATTGACAATCACACCAACTCCTACAGACGAAGGAGTTTGTTCAGAACTGACAATGTAATGGGTAAAGTCTTCACCAAGCTCCCCTGATACGATGGGCACTTGCCCGACATAAGGGTGCAACAAGCCAATATCTTTCGAAACCGACAACGTGCCTTCGGTCCCGACTGCTCTTCTGACGTCCAATTTTCCGTGTTCATTCAAATCAAAATGCGTTTGAGGATTTGAAACATATCCTCTCACTTCTCCATTGGCATTGGCATCCACTAAAATGGTGCCAAGCGGTCCGCCGCCGTTGATTTTAATTGTTAATTTTTCTTTGCCTTTCATCATGGCGCCAAGCATAACGCTTGCAGTCATTGACCGGCCAAGTGCAGCTGAAGCAGTTGGCCACGTATAATGGCGGCGCTGCGCTTCTCCTACCGTTTCGGTTGTGCGGGCAGCATAGGCGCGCACTTGTCCGTCATATGCTAAGGCTTTCACTAAATAATCATTCATCTATTTTCACGTTCTTTCTATATAAAATAAATTAAGCAACCATTTTTTCTTGGATCCATCGCTGGAGATCTTGTGTTTTTGGCTGAAAACGCGGTTCCGTCATTTTCTGTGCCAGTGATGCAATCGTTTCTTTTTTCATGACAGCCTTCCAAGCTGCTTCTGCATCGCTCATTAAGCCGGTCAGCAAACAACAGCTTTCTTCTTTTTCCAAATCCAGCATGTCTTCTAAAATCCCGCTCGGCGAATACAGCGATTGGCGCCCTTCGATGGCCAAATACACATCATACACACAAATATCTTCAGGCTTTTTAATTAATTTAAAGCCGCCTTTAACTCCAGGGACTGATGCAATCAAATCAGCACTCACCAATTTTCGTAATAGCTTTTGAAAATAAGTTGGAGAAGCATTCAATTGTTGGCTGATGGCTTCACCTGGCAACACCGCTTTGTTTGGCAGCATATTTAACAGCAAGATGGCATAAACCGATTGTTCAACGCCTGTTTTCATATGCATTCTCATTACCCCCGATAATTACTAACACGGATAACAATTGTCCGCATTAGATCACTTTAACGGAATCTCAATAAAAAGTAAACGAATTCACCTTGAAGCAAAATCCATTCCATGCAAAAAACCATCCGAAGTGGATGGTTTTTGTTTTTTTAAATAAAAGTGGTAGCCCCGCCATATGCCAGTGCCAATAAAATGACAAATGCCGGATGAATTTTTCTAATTTCAAGCATCCAGTAGCTGACAGCGATCAGCACGACGGTTTGAATGCCGCCGAATGAGTCGGTAGAAGCCATAAAAAACTGAAGCGTCATCGCGCCAAGCAACACAGCAATAATCGGACGGATAAGCTTTGTGATGTTTTTTACTTGAGGCGAATCTTTGTATTTCATTAACGTAGCCATCAAGATGAGCATCAGAAATAGCGAAGGGGCAACGGAAGCGAACAAGCCAACAATAGAACCCAGTATGCCGCCTTCCATATAGCCGATATAGCCGGCCATTTTGGTCGCAATCGGACCCGGAAGCGCATTGCCGAAAGCCAATACTTCCCCGAATTCCTGCGTGCTCATCCAGCCGTACCGGTCAACCACTTCTTTTTCAACGAGCGGGATTGATGCAGGTCCCCCGCCGTATCCCAAAATGCCAGGAATAAAAAACGCCAGAAAAATGGACCAATAAATCACTTGGCTCCCCCTTCCTTCTTTCGGGGCATTAAGACAATCACCAGAATTCCAATAATAAGAAACGCTGGATGAATGTTTAGCACTTCCATCAACACGGCAAACATGATCGTCAAACCAACGGCACGCATCCAGCCGAGCGATTCTCCGGACTTTTTAAAGAAATCCCAAGTCATGACGCCCAACATGACGCCAACAACCGGCACTACGGCGGCTGACATGCCGTTCACCCATTCCACATCTTTAAACTGCTGCATGACCCCTAACAATAAAATCATTAGCAAAACCGTTGGCACGACCGATGCAATCAATGCCATTAAACAGCCGATGATGCCGTTGACCCGGTAGCCGATATAACCTGCCATTTTTGTGGCAATCGGACCGGGCATCGTATTCGCCAGCGCAAGAGTATCTCCGAATTCGTCTTCGGTCATCCACTTGTACTTTTTCACCGCTTCCCGGTGAAAAAGAGGAATTGCGGATGGCCCGCCTCCGAAACCTAACATACCGACACGGAAAAAGGCGGCTAGTATGTCGGCGTTTGTCTTTAGGCCAGAAACTCCTCTTCCGTGCGTTTTCCCTTGACTTACCAAGCAGCCACGGCTCCGTCCGTACGTGATTCAGTGCCGCCTGATAGTACGCCCGTTTCCGGGTTTCTCCAAATGATTTGGCCGCGTCCGAACGCTCCGCCGTCAGTGGTCACTTGGATGTCATGTCCTTTTCGTGCCAACGCTTGAGCCAAGTAATTCGGGAAGTGCGGCTCAACCAACACCGTTTTCCCTTCGATCCATTGCCATCTCGGAGCATCAAGCGCCGATTGCGGGTTAAGCAAAAAGTCGATCGTATTGGTGACCACTTGGAAATGCCCTTGCGGCTGCATGTAGCCTCCCATCACGCCAAACGGCCCAACCGCCTGCCCGTCTTTCGTCAAGAATCCCGGAATAATTGTATGGAACGTCCGTTTCCCGCCTTTTAGCACGTTCGGGTGTTCTGCTTCCAGCGAAAAGTCAGCGCCGCGGTTTTGCAGGCCGATTCCAGTTCCTGGAACAACGATTCCAGAACCAAAACCCATGTAGTTGCTTTGAATATATGAAATCATATTGCCTTCTTCGTCGGCAGCCGACAAGTAAACCGTCCCACCTTTTGGCAGCTCGTACGGAACAGGAAGAGACGCATGTTCACCAATGGTTTCAGCCCGCTGTTTTGCATAGTCATCGGACAACAAATGTTCCACATCAACCGGCATTTCTGAAGGTTCGGTAATAAATTCTTTGCCGTCGGTAAATGCCAGTTTCATGGCTTCGATTTGTTCATGATAAGTTTCTGCGGATTGCCATTTCGGTTCATTCAAATTTTTGTAAATGTTAAGAGCCATCAACGCAACCATCCCTTGTCCGTTTGGCGGGATTTCCCATACGTCATATCCTCGGTAATTGGCCGAAACCGGTTCAACCCATTCGGGCTGGTAAGCAGCCAAATCCTCTTTTGATAGGAAGCCGTTATGCTGCTGCACATAATCAGCAATTTTCTCAGCAAGCGGTCCTTCATAAAAAGAACGAGCATCAGTTTCGCCAATTTCCCTCAATGTGGAAGCGTGTCCTGGAGATGACCACATTTCCCCGATTTCCGGAGCTTTGCCGTTCGGCGCAAAGGTATCAAACCATGCTTGATACTCTTCTGTCGTAAATGAAGTTTTAAATTTCGCATAAGCCAGTCTCCAATATTTCCCTAAAATCGGCGTTAATGGATAACCTTCTTCCGCATAGCGAATTGCCGGTTTTAATGCCTCTGAAAGCGGCAATTTGCCGAATTTGCGAGATAATTCAGCCCAAGCAGCCGGAGCACCGGGAACCGTGATCGGCACTACGCCATGAACAGGCATTTTGGTGAACCCAAGCGCTTTTACCGCTTCCGGTGAAATGCTTTTGGGAGCTGGTCCTGAACTATTCAATCCGTGTAATTTCCCATTAACCCAGACGAGCGCAAATGCGTCGCCACCGATGCCGTTTGATGTCGGTTCTACAACGGTCAATGCTGCGGCCGTTGCAATGGCTGCATCAATTGCATTTCCGCCGTTTTGCATCACTTCAATTCCTGCTTGTGCTGCAAGCGGCTGAGATGTAGCCACCATTCCTTTTTTTGAAAATACCGTATGCCGTTTTGATTCAAAAGGGTGTTGTAAATAATCCATTCAACTTACCTCCAGTGTCATAATAAGAGCCAGCTGCAGGGAAATACTCCCCGCACCCGGCTCACAGTTCAGCGCCAGCAAAATGGCATGCCGCAAAATGGTCTTTTTCATGTTCGATAAAAGCTGGTTTGTCCACCTTGCAAATATCTTGCGCCATCGGGCAGCGTGTATGGAATACGCAGCCGCTTGGGGGATTCGCCGGGTTCGGCATATCGCCTACCAGGCGGATGCGTTCTCTTTTCGCGTTCATAGTCGGTCTTGGAATTGCCGATAACAGTGCTCTTGTATAGGGATGCAGCGGATTGTTAAAAATTTTCGATACATCGGCCATTTCTACCGTATTGCCCAAATACATGACAAGCACACGGTCACAGAAATACCGGACGACCCCTAAATCGTGGGAAATGAATAAATAAGACAAGTTGTATTTTTCCTGCAAGGTTTTCAGCAATTTCAATACTTGTGCCTGGACCGATACATCCAATGCCGAAACCGCTTCATCACAGATGATGAATTGAGGGTTTAAGGCTATGGCTCGCGCAATGCCGATCCGCTGCCGCTGCCCGCCGCTGAATTCGTGAGGGTAACGGTCATAATGCTCGGCTTTTAATCCGACTTCTTTTAACAAATTGATTACAGCATCTTTACGTTCCTGCGGCGGCATGTTCGTATGCATTTTAAACACTTCATCTAATGCATGACCAACGCGCTGGCGCGGGTTTAAGGAAGCATAAGGATCTTGGAAAATCATTTGCATTTCTTTAACAAATTTCTTTTTTTCTTTTTTCTTTAAGTCTTGAATTTCCTCTTGATTGAAACTGATTTTGCCATCCGTCAATTCTTCGAGGCCAAGAATAGTGCGGCCAAGAGTGGATTTTCCGCATCCGGATTCACCAACTACACCGAGGCTTTCACCTTTATACAATTTTAGGGAAACCGATTCAACAGCTTTTACATTACCTTGAACGCGTTTTAATATGCCGCCTTTAATCGGGAAATATTTTTTTACGCCTTCTAATTCTAGCAGAACTTTACGATCGGACGGCAAATTTGTTACTGTGTTCATTTTTTTCGGCCTCCTTTTCAGCAAGCCAGCAACTCGCAGAATGCCCTTCTGACACCTTAAATTCCGGCGGTACTTCGACTTTGCATTTATCCATGGCGAACTTGCAGCGAGGATGGAATCGGCATCCTGGAATTTGTTCATTCAATCCTGGCATATTGCCCGGAATCGGCTCAAGTTCAAAATTTGGATCGTCCACATTCGGCACGGAGTTCAGCAAGCCAATGGTATAAGGATGTTGCGGATTGTTAAAAATTTCTTCTACCGGCCCTTCTTCTATTTTCTTGCCGGCATACATTACCATTACCCGGTTTGCGACTTCCGCCACTACACCCATATCGTGGGTAATCATCAAAACACCCATATTGAGCTTTTCTTTTAAATCGTTAATTAAGTCGAGGATCTGCGCTTGGATTGTTACATCCAGCGCAGTCGTCGGCTCATCTGCAATAAGTAAGCTTGGGTGGCAAGCCAGGGCCATGGCAATCATGACCCGTTGGCGCATGCCTCCACTCAACTCATGCGGGTATTGGTTCAAGCGTTTTTCCGGATTTGGAATGCCCACTTGCCTCAATAATTCAATGCTTTGTTTTGATGCTTCTGTTTTTGATAGTTTATGGTGCAAGAGCAAAGGCTCTCTCAGTTGATAGCCGATCGTCAACACCGGATTCAATGCAGTCATCGGCTCTTGGAAAATCATCGACATTTTGTTGCCCCGCAGTTTGCGCATCTGCTCGTCCGAAAGCTTCTGGAGAGGTTCGTTATGCAACAGAATCTCTCCGCTTTCAATTACTCCGTTTGATGCCAGCAAGCGCATGATGGATAGCGACGTGATGCTTTTTCCGCATCCTGATTCACCTACAATACAAAGCGTTTCTCCTTTATCAACATGAAAAGAGACATCTTTGACTGCTTGCAATGAACCCTCAGATGTACGAAACGACGTCACTAAATTTCTCACTTCAAGTAATGTCTCTGCCATATTCTTACCTACTCTCTTGTTACTTTATACAAGCTCCATTGGCCGTTCGGATCCATTTCCAAGCCTTTGATCGCTTTATCCGTAGCGGAAGTTATAACACCGTGGTACATAACGACTCCAACGTCTTCTTTAAGCAATATTTCGTTTGCTTGGTTCAAATATTGTTCACGTTCTGCTTGGTCCACAGTCGTACGTGATTGTTCAACCAATTTATCGAATTTTGGGTTGCTGTACTGTGACATGTTAGAAACGCCGACATTGTCCGAATGGAAGTTCGGGTAAAGCATTTCAGAACCATCGCCAGTTACGTTTGACCAGCTCAAGAATGTAAGGTCATAATCGCCAGCGCGTGCTGTATCAAGGAATGTCGCCCACTCCATTGTTTCAATTTCTACGTTGAATCCAGCTTCTGTCAATTGAGACTGAACGATTTCAGCCATCTGAACGAACGTTCCGCGGTTTGCGGCAAGCAATTTGATCGGCTCATCGCCAAATCCGTTGTCTTCGACCAATTTTTTCGCTGCTTCAGGGTCATAAGCAGTTCCGCCAGTAGCAGCAGCTTCGTTGTATCCAAACACTTTCGGTCCAATAATGCTGTCGTTTCTTACAGCTAAACCGTTCATTTGCTCAACGATTGCATCGCGGTCTACTGCAGCAGCAATTGCTTTACGGAATTCAGGATTTTGTCCGCGTTCTGTTTTATGGTTTGGAGACAACCAATAAACCGGTGTTCCTTCTTGCTTCGTCACTTCTACATTTTCAATTGCTTCAATACGCGATAATTGTTCTCCTGGCAAAGCGTCAAGGAAATTAATTTCCCCTGTTTGCAACATGGAGATGGCTGTTGAAATTTCAGGGACTACTTTGAATGTTACTTTGCTCAAAGATGGTGCACCGCCCCAATAATCTTCGTTCTTTTCAAGGACGATTTGATCGCCTGTTGACCAGCTGACAAATTTGAATGGCCCTGTTCCTACTGGTTCTTTCATTAAGTCTTGCTTTTCATCCGCAGTTGGAGAAACGATAGATGCGTTTGAGTGAGACAAAGCAGCAATCATTGATCCATAAGGATATTTCGTTTTAATTTCTACAGTTGTTTCATCTACGGCTGTAATTTCTTCAACCGGTTCTAATAGTGAGGCACGCGGTGCTGCAGTAGCTGGATCGCGTAATTTATCAAATGTATATTTAACCGCTTCTGCATTGAAAGGCGTTCCATCTTGGAATGTGATGCCTTCTTTTAATTTAATTGTCCAAGTTAATTCATCTGGATTCTCAAAAGATTCTGCAAGCTTTGGCACCAGTTCCAAAGTTTTAGGATCGCGTTCAAATAATGTTTCATATACTTGTCCAATAACGCTAGAAGATGCGGAGTCATTTGTCATTATCGGAGAAAGTCCAACTGCATCTGTAGTTGATCCATAAATGACTTCTTGCCCTTCCGCCGGTGCTGCAGAGTCTGACGAGCCAGAACTAGAATTCTCTGCTCCTTCAGGAATCGTACTTTGTGAACATGCGCTTAATAAAATCATTCCAAGAACCGTTAAGAAAATTACCCAATACTTCTTCATCAATATTCCCCCATATGTTTTATTCTTGTAAATCCATGTTCGGATCAAGCGCATCCCGCAGGCCATCTCCAAGTACGTTAAATGCGAATACCGTCAGCATGATGGCAATCCCCGGAACAATCGTTAAATGCGGTGATGACCACATGAACGCTTGTCCTTGAGAAATCATTGCGCCCCATTCAGGTGTCGGCGGTTGAGCTCCGAGGCCCAAGTAGCTAAGTGAAGCGGTGGAAAGAATGGCTGTCGCCATCCGCATGGTTGCAAACACGATAATGGGAGCGGAAGCATTCGGCAAAATATGCCGAACCATGATCCGTAAGTCAGAAGCGCCCATCGAACGCATCGCCATGATGTATTCTTTCTCTTTAATAGAAAGAACAGACCCGCGCACAATTCGTGCACATGTCGGAATCGACCAGATGCTGATGGCAATTGCAACGTTTACCAGGCTAGTACCGAGAACTGCGATAATCAACATCGCAAGCAAAATCCCGGGAAAAGAAAACAAAAGATCAACAAATCGCATGATGATTGCATCTAATTTTCGGTAATACCCCGCCAACAGCCCGAGGACAATTCCGCCAACTAGGCCAAGCGTGACAGCGATACTGCCTACAACTAAAGAAATACGGGCGCCGAATACAATCCGGCTCCAAACATCACGCCCATAATTGTCGGTTCCTAACCAATGTGCCGGGCTGAACATCGGCAATTCACTATCGGCTAAGTTTTGCTTGATGGGGTCATGCGTTGTAATCAGCGGCGCGAACACTGCCATGGCTATTTGCAGCAACACGATGATCAAACCTGCAACGGCCAGCTTGTTTTTGAAAAGCCGTTTCATCGTAGTGACAATGTATTTTTCACGTTTTTTTTCTTTTAATTTCACTGTTTCAACTGTTGTCATAGCACTCCCCCCTTTTTACTCATATTTGATCCGCGGATCAATGTACGTATAAACGATATCAACGATTAAATTCACGAGAACAAACAGCGTTGCGACGAGCAAGACCGAACCTTGCACCATTGGGAAGTCTCGTGCGGCAATTGCATCAATCATCAAACGCCCAACTCCATTAATGGCAAATACCTTTTCGGTAATGATGGTGCCGCCAAGCAGAAACCCGAAATTCAATCCAATAACTGTAATAATCGGGATCATCGCATTTTTCAATGTATGGATCCAAATAACGCTGCTTTCTTTAACGCCTTTGGCACGGGCAGTCCGCACATAATCGGCTCGGATAACTTCAAGCATCGAACTCCTTGCCATTCGGGCAATCATGGCAGCGGAACCGGTACCGAGGGTGATCGCTGGCAAAATCAATTCGCGAATGCCGTCGATCGTATAAAACGGGTGCGACATTCCCCCTACCGGCAGCCACTGAAGATTGACTGCGAAGACGAGAATAAGCAATGCTCCCAACCAAAAGTTTGGAATGGAAATTCCTGCAAGTGCAAAAGTTGTAGCCGATACATCCAACAATGAGTTTTGCTTCAATGCTGAAACAAGACCGGTCAGAATGCCGATGATCACCGCTACGATCATACTGGCAATTGCCAGCTTTAAGGTGTTCGGGAAGCGAACAGTGATGGCATCTGCGACCGGTTGAGTCGTTTGGTAGGAGTAACCAAAATCCCCTTGGAGAGCATTGCCAATATAGCGTGCATATTGTACGAGAAACGGATCATCCAATCCCAAGTTCGTCCGTATAGCTGCGATATCTGATTGTGTTGCTGTCGCCCCGCCGATGATAGCAGCCGGATCTCCTGGCGCTATATACATGGAAGAAAATACTAAGAACGATATTCCTAAAAGCAAAAAGACTAGCTGCAGTGCTCGACGAATAATTAAAGAAACCAAAATCCCACCTCCAAAACATTTGTTAATCACTTATTTATTTTTGCTTAACAAAAGTAAATAGTTTGATAAATCCGATTATAAAGTAATCGAATATAAAAATCTATATGAATTTTCAAAAAAGTACATATTTCTTATTTTTAGTTTACATCTTGACAAGAAAGTTCCCAAATGTCTTACTTTTTGTAATTCAAAAATTAATTTTACCCATTTATTGTTAAATATGTATGCAACCGCTTCCAAAACATTTCGTTTGCGAAAACAAAAAACCTGAAGCAAATCGAAATCGCTTCAGGTTTTTCTGTTTATGAGCAATCTTTGCCACAGAATTTCATGGCTTGCAGACTGCTTTTTATAGTTTGAGGCCATTGCGGCTTTTGAATCGCCGCAGCAAAATATGGCTTTCGACACGGGTAATGCCTTCTAATGCGTAAAGTTCTTCGTTAATGAATTTTTCCAAGTCGATAAAATCATCCACCAGCACATGCATATGCAGCGTAGAAGGTCCGGTCATCTGGTAGCAGCTAGCAACGCTCGGATTATCCGCCAATGCCTGGGCTACTTGAACAAGCGAGGATGGTTCACAATCCACTTCGAAAAAGCCCGATACTTTCTTGCCTACTTTTTCGCTGTTGATCACTACCGTAAACTTCTCAATTATTCCTTCTTCCGATAAATTATGGACGCGTTCTCGGACAGCTACTCTCGAGAGATTAAGTTCCCTGCCGATGTCGACATAGGAGCAGCGTCCATTCACAGTCAGGAGTTCCAATATCTTTTTATCGATGTCATCTAGTTTCATAAAACACCTCTGCACTTATAGTCTTGATTTGATTATAAGAGTTTGTCTTCCGTTTTGAAAGAAAAACTTTATTTTATTATCCATTTCGGAATTAAATAATAAATTTTCTATTCTTTCTAACTATTTTTCCGAAACGCCGTACACCAAATGCGGGGAGCAACCTCAAAATCTTTTTCCTCTACAAAACCAAAGGATGCATACAGTTTTTTCGCTGGAACGTTTTCCTTTCCGGTGCTCACGATAAAATCATTCGCCGCATAGTGCTCTATTAAATAGGCCAGCAGCTTACGTCCGATTCCTTGGCGGAAATGTTCTGGGTTTACAACCAGCCGATAAATATCAATGACGCCGGCTTCTCGTTTAAAGGAAATAAAACCGCGAAGCCCTTCTTCAAAATAGCCAAAAAACTGCTCATCACTTTGTTGAATGTCTTCGACGGTTTCGTTGAGTTGAGGGATTCCTTTAAATCCGATCAGTTCAGCTTCCACTTCATAAGCTGGCACTTGAATTTCCCACATCGCTTTTGCTATTGCCTCTTGTGTATGTTCCAAACGCTGAATCACAAAATTCCTCCTTGAGTTTGTTCAAGTTAATCACTGAAAGTGCTTCTTCCGGTTCTTCTAAGTATAACTTTAATGACAAGCATCCATTAGAGGATTTAATTGACTCAGTACCTTGTAATGAACAATACTAAGTGCTATATTATACGGAACAGTACTATACATTAATCAATAGCTTTGAAAGGAGCTGAATCCGATGAATATCCAGTTTAAAAAGGGAGCTTTAAATTTATGCGTCCTTGTTCTATTGGACAAACAAGATCGCTATGGCTACGAGCTGGTCCAAAAAATTTCCAATCAAATTGCCATCTCAGAAGGCTCTGTTTATCCGTTGCTGCGAAGGCTGACGAAAGAAGGTTATTTTACCACGTATTTGCAGGAATCAACAGAAGGCCCGCCGCGCAAGTACTATAAATTGACTGAAGCCGGAAGAACCTATCTCCATGAACAATTAGCGGAGTGGAAAAGCTTTACTGCAGGAGTAAACCAACTAATCGAAGAGGGTGTGCAAAATGACTGAAAACCAATTTTTGATGGAACTGGATAGAGCATTGGAACGCTTGCCTGAAGAAGAACGCGAAGATATTCTGCAAGATATACGGGAATATTTCACTTACGGGCGACAAGATGGAAAAACGGACAGCGATATCGCCTCAGAACTTGGCTCGCCTTTATCGATTGCCGAAGAATTGATCGGGCAAGCTGACCTGAAGCTGCTAGCCGGGCTTGTTCCAAAAGACAGCTTGGCCAAAAGCGAATTTGACAACGTGGATATCCAAATTGAAACCGGGTCGCTGATCATTGGTCCATCAAACGACGGGGAACTGCACGTCGATGTGGAAAACAAAACGTACAAGCAGCAATTGTTTGTCGACATCCTCAACCGGACGCTTGTCGTAACGTTGAAGGATGAAAAAAAGTGGAATTTGTTTAACTTCAATACAAAATCTCCCACCATCACTGTCCAATTGCCAGCAAAAACATATGAAGACGTGAAGCTTTACGCAGACAACGGCCGCATTGCAGGAAGCAGCATGGAGAGCGGCAGCTTTAAAGCCACTTCAGACAACGGCCAGATTCAGTTATCCCATATTGCCGCACAGCAGCTTTTTATAACATCCGACAACGGGGCTATTGAACTGCAAGCGGCGACAAGCACAAAATTGACAGCAAAAACCGACAATGGAAAAATCAATTTCAAAGACGTTACCGCTGCCTCCATTAGCCTCGAAACGGACAACGGCAGCATTTCGCTATTGAATGTCGAAGGTGAGACAAAAGCAAAAACCGATAATGGCCGCATTCATTTGCTGACGAACAATCTTGAACGCAGCATCGATTTAAAAACCGATAACGGCGCAATCACCATCGAGACAATGAGTGATCCGGTCAATGTAACTATCCAAGCAGACCGTGATGCCGGAAGAGTTTCCATATTCAATAGCAAGGGCAGCCGTGCCGTTTTCGGCGATGGTCGCCACTTTGTCTACTTAAAGTCCGATAATGGCAGCCTGACCATTAAACGCATATAAACTTACTTTAACCGCTGCTCCAGCGGTTTTTCTTTTTGGCCAATAAATTCTTTTATTTTTTCCATCGCTGTATCTGCATTTTGATAGCCTTGGTTGTAAAGTACGGTCAGTTTGTTAGCGTCGCGTTCAAATCCGCCAATTTTAAATAAATTGTCCGGCCGGATGACCAACGCCTTCCCTTCCGCTTCCAGCTGTTCCACAAATTCCATCGTTTCGTTGTAGCGTATATAGCGGTTTTCCATGCTTTTTACAATGCCAGGAAATTGGCGGTATAATGCAGGTAAAACCCGGGTGAGCGTGGATTTCTTTTTGCGGTAGCCTTTTTCTCTCGTCAAGATGATAATCGGTTTTGTTACGCCATCTGCCAACGCTTTGCGAATTGGAATGGGATCCGCTACCCCTCCGTCCATCAGCAGGCGGCCTTCAAATTCAACAGGTTTTGCCATGAACGGCAGGGAACTAGAAGCCCGCACAATAGCCAAGACGTCTTTGGCGTGTTCTTTTTTCTCAAAATAAACAGCTTCGCCGGTCAAGCAATCCGTCGTGCCGATCACAAACTCTTCTGTTGCATCGCCAAATTGTTCGTAATCGAAAGGCACGAGCTTGTTTGGAATTTCATCAAAGATCAAGTTCATTCCAAACAATTCCCTGCGCAACAATAAATTTTTCATGGAAATATAATCCGGATGATGAACATAGCCGATGGTCACTTCCCGGTTGCGTCCGGTTTGGCGTGATATGTACGAAGCCGCGTTGCAGGCGCCAGCCGAAACACCGATTACGTAATCCATAAACAACTGCTCATCTAAAAACCGTTCCAATACACCGCCTGAATACACCCCGCGCATGCCGCCGCCTTCTAAAATAAGCCCTGTTTTCAATCCAATCCCTCCTATTCTATATAGAATTACCTTGTTGGACACTGCTTTGGCTGTTTTGGATAAGGCTCACTAATTAAGTTCAATTTATATAGTCAAAAAAAAGCCGGTTTTTAGGCCGGCTGTTGGTTATCCGATTTTTTCAATCAATTCCGGACCATTGTTTTTCGGCGAATTGACCGCTTCCGACACTTCGTACGCTTCCATTTCTTTTTCATCAAACGGTTTTAATAACGGGCCGAGCACTTCAAAATCCTGGACTTTCGGATCCAGCCAAATTTGCTCTTCTTCTTTCGAAAGAATTACCGGCATGCGGTCATGGATTGTAGCCATTAACCTATTGGGTTTCGTCGTCAATATGGAACAGCTATTGATGGTTTCCCCTTCCGGCGATTTCCAGGATTCCCATAATGCCGCAAAAGCAAAAGGCTCTCCGGATTTCATTTTGATGCGCATAGGAATTTTCCGATCCTCGGTTCGCCGCCATTCATAAAACGAATCTGCGACGACAAGGCAGCGCTTTTTTTTGAAAGCGTTGCGGAAACTAGGTTTTTCCGCCGCCGTTTCAGCACGTGCGTTAATCATTTTATAACCGATTTTTTCATCTTTTGCCCAAGGCGGAATCAGTCCCCACCGCAGCAGGCCAAGCCGGTTTTTCGTTCCATCATTCACCACAGCGACCACTTGTTGGGACGGTGCGACGTTAAAACTTTGCACATAATCATGTTCTGTCAAGCTCGCTTCTTCAATGTTAAAGCGTTTCAGCAAATCTGTGTAATCGGCGTACAACGAATATCTTCCGCACATACGGATCACCCCCTTGAATTATTTACCCTTATCTTATTCGCTTTTGTCGTTCAATGCCAATTCTACTGCTGCTTGCGCATGGATCAACGCTGTATCAAAAACCGGAACCGGCGAGTCTTCCGGCTTGATCAGTAACCCGATTTCCGTACAGCCGAGAATGACCGCTTCAGCCCCTTCTTGCACCATTTTATGGATGGCTGACTGGTAAAATTCTTTTGAAGATTGGCGGATGTCTCCAAGGCAAAGTTCCTCAAAGATAATTTCATTCACCCGTTCTCTGTCGCTCGCTTCTGGAATCAAAACCGTTAACTGATGGGCCGCTAAACGGGATTTGTAAAAATCCATTTCCATCGTATAATTCGTCCCCAACAAGCCGACTTTTGTGAATTTTTGTTCCCTTATCTTTTTGGCCGTGGCGTCTGCAATGTGCAGTACAGGAACCGCGACACTCGATTCAATAGCATCAACCACTTTGTGCATTGTATTGGTGCCAAGCAAAATAACATCTGCACCCGCTTTTTCAAGCGCTGTGGCCACACGGGCCATTTCGTCGCCGGCTTGCTCCCAGTCGCCCGCTTTTTGCAGCCGTTCGATTTCATGAAAATCTACACTAAACAAAATGCATTTCGCTGAATGCAGCCCACCCAATTTTTTCTGTACTTCCTCATTTAAGATCCGGTAGTATTCAGCGGATGATTCCCAACTCATGCCGCCGATCAAGCCGATGGTTTTCATGTGGCTTCCCCTTCTTTCTTTTTTCATCTTACCGCTTCAATCCAGCAGAAAAAATCGCAATACTGGCTATTTTCTTTAGCGATTCTTTATTTCACTTAGATACATGGTTGCTCAAACCCTTTTTTCTAACCGCTATTCCCCTTGCTTTTTTCTTCTTTATTTTCTCACAACACACTTAATAATTTACATTTTCAGAGAAATTTTCATATTAAAACAAAAGCCGTTGCCTCTGACTGCCTTCACAGCCCCATTCTGCTCAAAATAGTGGTATACTGGATATAACAACGATTTCCATTAGGAGGAATTACATGGCTACTGCACGAGAAATGGGTCTGGTGAACAAGGATTTTCTGGTAGAAGAACTTGGACTGAAACAACAAGGAAACTCTGCTATCTTTACGAATGAAGATTGCTTTGTGATATCGCCGTCAGTTCAGCAATACGAAAAAGGCTTTGATATCAGTGAAGTGAATTTGGCAAAATTCGATCCTGAGCGCCAGCAAGGATTCTTGATTGTACGTTATATGGACACCTTTTTAATGGCTAAACTCGAAAGCTTCAAAGAAAAAATGATGCCGCCTGAACTTTTGATTTCCAAGAAAAATACAAAACCTCATTGGAAGTTCACGGTTGCCGAAAATCCGGCGTACCATCTTGTAAACACACAAAACAAAGAACTGCGCTACCGTTTGCAAGAACCGTCGAAAAAACAAATCACTTCTTTTTTCAAAAAAATATAAGTCCGAATTTCGGGCGGCAGTATAAAAGCTAGTTGCTAATGCAACCGGCTTTTTTGTTGTTTGTAAGAAAAAGACAAGAAAAAGGCCGTTCCACAAAGTTAATGCTAAAATAATAGAAAGAAAATTTCATTAAGTGGATGTGAGCCGTATGGATACTCCCAAATATACAGCAAAAGACCGGGAATTTTGGAAAATCATCATTAGTTTATTATTTGCTTCTCTTTTTATCTTCGCTAATATGTATACCGTTCAACCGCTGTTGCCTTTATTGGCAGACAATTTTAATGTTTCCGTTCCGGTATCAAGCTTGGCGTTGTCGCTAACGATTATTGGATTGATCATCGGTTTGATTGTTCTTGGTTTTTTTTCTGACCGTATCGGAAGGCGAACGTTTATAACGTACTCGCTTCTTGGATCTGCCATTCCTTTTTTTATCATTCCGTTTACGGATTCTTTCGCTTTGTTTTTATTGCTTCGATTCGTCCAAGGATTTGCCCTCGCCGGTGTACCGGCAGCGGCGCTCGCTTACATTAGCGAAGAAATCGATCGGAAGAACATGGGCTTTGCGACTGCTTTATACATATCGAGCAACGGGCTTGGCGGCATGCTCGGCCGCGTGTTCACCGGGTACTTAACCGACCACTATTCCTGGCAGACAACTTTTTTCGTTTTTTCCGCCACCGGTGTTGTGTTGTTTGCAGCAGTTTTTCTGTTGCTTCCAAAATCCCGTCACTTTGTCCCAAGCGAATTGTCGTTTGCAAAAGATATTGAAGGATTTGGCTTTCATTTGAAAAATCCGGCATTGCTTGTAGTTTTCGGACTTGGGGCTGTCTTGCAAGTGTCGTTCACGGGAATTTGGACGTATTTGCCGTTCCACCTTGAAGCGCCTCCCTATTCTATGTCGCTGAAAGCCATTTCGTATTTGTTTTTTGCTTATGGCATTGGAGTTATCGGCTCCCCGATTGCCGGGAAAGCGGCAGAAGTTTTCGGGTTGCGCACAGTTCGCCGGACAGGCGTCTTTATTCTTTCTTTCGGCATCTTCTTAACGCTCAATTCGCATTTGACTGTCATTATCATCGGACTGTGCCTGACCTGCCTTGGTTTTTTCACCGCCCATTCGCTCACAGCAGCCTCTGTCGGCCAGCAAGCGGAGCATCATAAAGGCAGTGCTTCAAGTTTGTATTTGGTGTCTTATTATATCGGCGTCGCTTGCGGCAGCTCGCTGTTAAGTCCGCTTTGGACAAATGCCGGTTGGAGCGGGCTTGTCTTGTTTATCGCCATATTGCCATTGATTTACATCGGCGCTTTGGCCATTATACGGAAAAAACCCGGTTCAACTAATCGTTGAACCGGGTTTTCAAGCTGTCGAGAAAGTTGCATACCCTTCTCATTTCGCTTCAGGCGGACGCGTTCCGCGGGCGAGCGCCGAGCCGCTTCGTCGCTTCGCTCCTGCAGGGTCTCGTCTGTCTCGCTTTCCCGCTGGAGTCGCCGCCTTCCGCTTCATTCGAAGAGAGAGGTTACTCGAAGTATTTCCAGAAACAGAAAATAAATAAGAGCTAGTAGACCTGAGTTTCCTTACTTGTAGAGGGTCTTTTTGTTAAGAAGTTAGCCATTTAAGCTATGGAGCAAACCAACGGAGACGTCTGCGGGAAAGCGAAGTGCCGAAATCCACTCGGGCGAGAGTCAGAGTCAGTTCGGCGCAAGCGCAGCTGGTTTGCGGAATAGCAACTACAAAAGAATATTCTTTACCAGTTGAAAAGAGTTTTTCAATCAAAAATAAGACAAGAACACGCCGTAGCCAAAATACACGGCAAATAAAGACAGGGCGGCGAATACAACGGATTCAGCTGCTCCTCCTGTTGTCGCGGTAATGGGAAAACGGATCGTGATTTTAAGTGGAAACAATAGTTTTATGCCGTTCTTTGTGGCCATGTCGAGCACCAAATGGCTTGCCATGCCAACTAAAATGCCCGCTATAACAGCTTCATTGGGAACAAACGCGTTCATCAATGCGGCCATGATCACTAAAAATAGCAGGCTGTGGGTAAACGTACGGTGTCCGAATAATGTGTTGATGATTTTTGATAAAACGGGCATTGCCCGGCCAATTTTGCTGCCGCCGTGGCAAATGTCCGGCAGTATGGCACCGGCTACCCCGGTGACCATTAAAATAACCGGATCGTAATGGGTAATTTGTGCAAAAGCAAGACTAGCTGTCAATCCGCCAATGATGTGTGTTTTCCCTGTCATGCTGGTTCCTCTTTCTCTCTCTAGGCTCTTTACATATTTCTTGCTTTCTTTACATATTTCTTACTTTTATTATACCCAAATTCGGGTATGGTGGGGATAGAGATATACGAAAAAGGAGTCGTCTATATGGGAATTCATACATTTTTTACATCATTGAACGATTTGGAGCGCATTATCCGCGCTCCTGGCAGATTTAAATTTGAAGAACACAATGTCGCGGCGCATTCTTGGAAAGTGAGCCAATACGCGATGCTTTTTGCCACCATCGAGGAACGTGCCGGGCAGAAAATCGACTGGAAATCGCTTTATGAAAAAACGATCAACCACGATTTCGCCGAAGTATTTATCGGAGACATTAAAACGCCGGTCAAGCACTCTTCTCCCGAACTAAAAGAAATGATTGCGAAAGTGGAAGAAGGCATGATGGAAAAGTTCATTTTACGGGAAATCCCTGGAGAATTCCAAGCGGTCTTTTTCGACCGAATGAAAGAAGGGAAAGATGGATCGGTGGAAGGCCAGCTATTGGAATTGGCGGATAAGCTTGATCAATTCTATGAATCTTTCGCTGAGATGAAGCGAGGAAATTCCGATCCTGAATTCGCTAAAATGTACCGCATCGCCTTGACCAAACTATTGAACCTTCCCTTGAAAGCGAGTGTAGATTACTTTAAAAACGTCATGTTGCACGACGTAATCAGCGAAGAAACCGCGATCGATGTAAAAGAAATTACTCGCCAAGTACTCGAAGGCAAGTAGCTTACTTTCTACTTTTTGCCTTGAAAGTATGGTAATCTTAATGGTAACAAAATTTTTCGGAGGTGAATCCCTTAATTAAGGGAATTTATTGGACCCCATACTTTTAGTAAATTTAGCTATGCTCATTTTTTTAATCGCGTTAACCGCCTTTTTCGTCGGCGCAGAATTTGCCGTAGTCAAAGTCCGCATGTCCCGTATCGAACAACTGATTGAAGAAGGCAATAAAACAGCAGTGCTCGTGAAAAAAGTGGTTGGCGATCTCGATTATTATTTGTCGGCTTGCCAGCTCGGCATTACTGTAACGGCACTCGGCCTTGGTTGGCTTGGAGAACCGACTGTCGAACGCCTTTTGCACCCAGTATTTGAGTTGATTGGAGTGCCTGATTCTATTTCTGTAGTTGTTTCATTTGTGCTTGCCTTCTCACTTGTGACGTTTTTACATGTTGTTATCGGCGAAATGGCGCCGAAATCATTGGCGTTGCAATTTGCTGAGCGCATGACGCTGCTTTTAGCACCGCCGCTTTATTGGTTTGGCAAAATCATGGCGCCGTTTATCTTTTTATTGAACGGTTCGGCCCGTGTTTTTCTCCGCCTTTTCGGTGTTCAAAACACGAAAGAAGAACAAGCCCATTCGGAAGACGAACTGAAAATTATTATGGCACAAAGTTTCCAAAGCGGCGAAATCAATCAAACCGAACTGTCTTATATGCAGAACATTTTTGCGTTTGACGAACGAAGCGCAAAAGATGTCATGGTGCCGCGGACACAAATGATCGCGATTTCCGACAATTTGGATTCTGAAGAGTTGCTCGCTGAAATTCGTGAACATCAATTTACGCGCTACCCCATTGCAAAAGACGGCGATAAAGATGATTTGATTGGATTTATCAATGCAAAGGAAGTGTTGACGCATTATGCGTTGACCGGGCATGTGAAAACTTCCGATATGATCCACGAGCTTCCTTATTTCCATGAAACGACGCCGCTTCATACGGCACTGGTGAAAATGCAAAAAGACCGAACGCATATTGCACTTGTAATAGATGAATATGGCGGTACGTCAGGCATTATCACAATGGAAGACATCCTGGAAGAAATCGTCGGAGAAATTCGCGATGAATTTGATGAAGAAGAAGAAGCTGAAATTATAAAAGAAGCCGATAACCGCTATATTTTAAACGGCCGTGTGCTGTTAAAAGATTTAGAAGAGCGGTTTAATATGGAGTTTGAGGACAGCGAAGATATTGATACGATAGCAGGTTGGATCCAACATCAACTGATCGAAGCCGAATACGGCAGCAATTTTGTCAAAGGAAAATACCGCTGGTCCATTCTGGAAATGGAGAATCATCACATCTTGAAAGTCGCTGTTGATGTATTGCCAGATTAAAATTGAGGATTGCCCCTTAGTGGGCAGTCCTTTTTTCATTGACTGCTTTCTCTACCTTGCGATATGATAAGAACAAATGTTCTTATTCTAAACGAAAGGATGGCTGTCTTATGAAGAAAGTAAACAAATACTTAACCGTAAAAGGGCAAATCAAAGACCGGGGTTCGATTAAATGGACCGCAATGATGCTTACTGAACATGTTCAAATGCTAAAGGATTTGAAAAAAGAAGACCGCTACAACCGTAAACCCGATTTGGATGAATTTGACCTGGAAGCCATCCACGAAGAAATTCAATTGGCTTTCCTTCGGCAATGCGAAGTGGAGATCCACATTTGGAAAGAACAATTTCGGGCATTTCAAGGACGAATTGCATCTATCGATCTTCAGACAAAAATCCTTTCTCTGGAAACAAACAGCATTCAACAAAAAATACGATTTGATGAAATCATAGGCGCCCGATGCATCGAGTAGGCTGAAGCAATCAAAAAATTTTTCATAGCGGCTTTTTTTGTTGAAGGATTAAACACCCCTCCAATTGGGCATATAAAGAATAATCACATTCACCTATGGAGGTTAAATTATGACAAGTAAAGTAGGAATGGCAAAAGACCTCGCCGGCGAAATCAAAAAAGACCACGCCACAACGCTTGCTGCAGCACAGGCCTATTACTATTTATTAGCTATCGTACCTTTATTGATTTTGCTGCTTTCAATCTTGCCTTATCTGCAAATTGATCCGCAGCGGGCAGTCGATTTTATCGGCACCGTCCTTCCGGGAGAAGTTGCAAGCACGTTTCAGGATACGATTGTCAGCGTAGTCACTACGCCTCGCGGCGGTTTGCTGACTTTCGGTATTCTCGGTACGCTTTGGTCCGCTTCCAATGCCATGACGGCATTTATCGAAGCCATCAACCAAGCGTATGATGTAGAAGAAACCCGCTCATTCATCAAGCTGAAACTGACGGCTATTGTGTTGACTTTGTTCATGCTAGTAGCGGTAATTGTTGCACTCGTCCTGCCGATTTTTGGCGGAACCATCATCGATATGATCACTCAATTGTTGAGCTTGCCGCCAGAGACAGCGATTCTGTTCCAAGTTCTTCGCTGGGTCGTATCCATCGCAGTCATGAGTGTTGTTCTTGCGTTCCTTTACAAATTTGCGCCTGATAAACAATTCCCTTTCAAGGAAGTCCTCATTGGCGCTGTGATTGCAACGGTATTATGGCAAGTGGTGTCACTCGGCTTTTCGTTCTACGTTTCAAACTTTGGCAGCTATTCAGCCACCTATGGAAGCCTTGGCGGATTGATTGTCTTAATGCTTTGGTTCTTCTTAACAGGCCTGATTTTGGTGATCGGCGGCGAAATCAACGCCATGATCCACAGACGGAAAAATGTCAAAAATGCACCAGCTCAAGTGCATAAGTAACTAAAGAAAAAGTGTTCCCCTTTTGAAAAAATCCTTAGCCTGAGTTTCCGGCTAAGGATTTTTTAGTTGCGTCAGCGAATTTCCTTGACGCACATGACCATCCATTCATCAATGACCCATCGCTGAATTTCTCCGTCTTGGACCGCCAACTCAAAATAGCGGACGGTTTCTTCGTCTGCCTGCAGCAAGTGCTGTTTGACGCGATCGATCTGTTCGTCGTTTTCAGTCGTACGGGCCACCCAAACCGGATAGTGAAAGGTTTTCTTACGGTCCAATGATTTTATTTCCGCTAAGCTGTGTTTATCTAAAAGCGTACGCCATTCGTTCTTGGACAAACAGCGCACGTGGCTGTCATCTCTCAATTTTTCAGCGTTGTTCATGAAGGCTGCCAGCTTTTGATCGTCTGGCGCGACATTATCGATGAGGACAAACTGGCCGCCCGGCTTTAACACTCTAGCTGCTTCCGATATAAACTTTTCAGGATGCGGGAAATGATGCGGCGCAATCCGGCAAACGACGGCGTCAAACCGGCCGGCCAAAAAAGGCAAAGCCTCTGCATCGGCTATGACATATTCAATATTGCCGAAAAGTGTATCCAAATAAGTTGCAGTGTTTTGAAGCATCGCTTCGGTTAAATCCGTGGAAAAGACTGTCCCTACATGCGGGGCAAGTGCTTTTGCCACATGCCCTCCGCCTGTAGCAATATCCAACACGGCCCAGCCTTTTTCAGGCTTCAGCCACTCAGCCAATAAAGGCAGATCGGTGCCTTGGGCATGAAGTTCACTTTTCAAATATTTATCGGCATTTTTGCCAAAGACGTCCTTCACTTTTTCTTTCACTGACTTCTCCATTTTCCAGCCTCCTAATTTCCGCAATTATATATGTACTGCACCAGGCCGATGCGCCAAAAAATTCCGGTATGCAAAGCCTTCTACCTCTCGTTCGGTATACCGTTTTTGCAGTTCATTGATCAAGTTTTGGAATTTCGAAGCGTTTTCCAAATCAATGATATGTGCAGGAATGCCGTCAAAGTCAGAACCGATGCCAATATGCTGGACTCCGCCGAGCGCACAAAGATGATCGATGTGTTTGATCAAATCAGCAATCGTTACATGGGAGGAATCTTTTTTAATAAAATCCAAACAAAAAACCACATCCACCATTCCATTTTTTGCAAACATTGCCCGAATCTGCTCATCATCCAAATTGCGCGGATGATCGCATAGAGCCCGGGCATTCGAATGGCTGGCAATCGGATAATCCGCTGAATCCATCACATCCCAAAAGCTTTGAACCGACAAGTGTGAAACGTCTGTGAAAATCCGGTTTTCATTGTTCAGTTTTACAACTTCTTTGCCAAGCAGCGTCAAGCCGCCGCCGCGCGGTTCTCCTGCCCCGTCTGCGCAAAGATTGGCGTTGTTCCACGTTAACCCAATCGACATCACCCCTAAGCGATACAGGTGGCGCAGCTTTGTTAAGTCGTTGCCAAAAGCGTCTGCGCCTTCAAGTGTCAATACTGCTCCAATTTCCCCTTCTTTTAACGCATCAATGTCTTCCCATTTTTTTATGTGTTTCATCAACGGATTTTTCCCAAGGATTTCACTATAAAACAAATCCACTTGTTCAAGTGCATGCTGCCATTTTTCATCCGAAGGAATATCTGGGTACACGAAGACTGCAAAAAACTGGACATAGACTTGCCCTTGCTGCAAACGCTGAAAGTTCGTATCGAGTATTTCTGCATCCAGAAAATTTAGCCCAGGTTTATTGAACGAGGGCTTTCTTTTTTCAAGCTGCAGCTTGAGCAAGGCATCACAATGCGTATCAATAATTTTCATCGAACCTCTCCTTTTTTTGGCCAGTCTTACTAGTTGGATGCCCCGGCAAACAGCCAAAAGCGAGTTTTCTCAGAATAACTTTTCATGCAGTCTAGATGGGCGGTTAACAGATGGCTTCTTGCACATTCTTGCTTAATACACTGAACATATTAAACGGATAGAATTAACCAGTTAATTACTGGAGACAAAAGCGGTTTTAAAAAAACGGAATCGAAAAAATACCGAATGTTTGCAGCACTCGGCATTTTAACGTTCTTTTTACATATCCCATTGCAAATCGGTCGAATAGACGAGCCGTTCTCCAATAAAGATGCGGCAGTCCGTTTTTAAAAAGTTGCAGCTGATCGACACCTTAATGTCCTCAATTTCGCCTTCATCATTTTTCACTTTTCCATATAGCCGGGAACTCAAATGTATACCTACATGCTCATCCTGCAAAACACCATCCACGTACAACTTGCTTCCCTTCCAACTATTCTCGATTTGAATGTGATGCGCTCCGTGCTTCAGCTTCCAGATGTCATTCATATTGCCGCCTCCCGCACTGTTCTTTACAGCTAGTATAGCAGACAAAAGCCATTCCACTACTAGAGACAACTCTTATTTCTCTATATACATCTTAATAGTAAAACGAAATAAACAGGCTGCCGAGAGTTTCTCGACAGCCTGTTAAATTGCTGCAGCTACCTGAGCTTCAGCACTTTCTTATTGTTTCACCAATTCCAATTCTACCGGAATGGATGCTTCCACTTCTTCGCCTTTAAGCGATTGAACAGCTGTTTCAAGCGCTTTTTCACCAATCATTTGCGGTTTTTGGGCAATTGTTCCTCCCAGGCGGCCTTCTTCGACGGCTTTTACAGCATCATCAGTTGCGTCAAATCCAACAACAATGATATCTTTTCCAGAAGCTTCGATCGCTTCAAGAGCACCTAAAGCCATTTCATCATTGTGGGCAAATACTCCCTTGATATCCGGGTTTGCCTGCAAAATATTCTCCATGACCGACAAGCCTTCAGAACGGTTAAAGTTTGCTGTTTGTTTTGCAGCTACTTCCAACTTGCCTTCTGCAACCTTATTGAATCCTTCACCGCGTTCACGTGCCGCAGAAGATCCCGGTACGCCCTCAAGTTCTGCTACTAGAGCACCATCGCCAACCAGTGACAATAAGTGTTCTCCGGCCATTTCGCCGCCTGCTACGTTATCTGAAGCGATATGCGATACAACTTCGCCGCCTGCAGAGCTGCGGTCAACTGTAATAACTGGAATGTTTGCAGAGTTTGCCGATTCAACCGCTGCCGCTACTGCTTCAGAATCGACAGGATTGATCATGATCATATCTACGCCTTGCTGGATTAAGTCTTCTACATCACTTGCCTGTTTTGAAGCATTGTCCTGTGCATCGACAATTGACAATGTAGCGCCAAGCTCTTTAGCTTTTGCTTCTGCCCCTTCGCTCAATGTCACGAAGAATGGGTTGTTCAAAGTGGAAATCGAGAAGCCGATTTTAAAGTCTTCTTTATTCCCGCTGCCCCCGCCTGTTTCTTCAGAACTCGAACCCGGTGCCTCCATTGAACAAGCTGCCAAAACCATCATTGCCACTAAGATCATTACTAATTTCATTTTCTTCATTTTTCTTACACCCCTTATGCTGTTTTTTTCCGGTCCACAAGAACCGCTAACAATATGACTGCACCCTTCACCACTTGCTGGAAGAAGGAAGAAACCCCAATTAAATTCAATCCGTTATTCAGTACACCGATAATTAAAGCACCGATCAATGTTCCGACGATCCAGCCGCGGCCACCCGTCAAGCTAGTGCCCCCAAGAACAACAGCCGCGATGGCATCCAGTTCGAACATCTGCCCAGCAGTCGGCTGTGCGGAATTCAAGCGCGATGTTAAAATGATCGCAGCCAAAGCCGATAGTAAACCGACTAACGAATACACGTAAATTTTGATTCGGTCTGTATTAATACCAGAAAGAATCGATGCCTCTTCGTTCCCGCCTACTGCATAAACCCGGCGGCCGAATGTAGTTTTCTTCAAAATGAAGTACAGGATTCCAAAACTGATCAGCATCGTTACGACGGGAATTGGAATTCCAAGGAAATAGCCTTTTCCGAGCATTTGGAAAGGCACACTATCACCCAATCCAGAAACTGGACGGCCTTCTGTATAGACTAATGTAAGCCCTCTATAGATCGTCATTGTTGCAAGAGTAGCGATAAATGGCGCCACTTTCCCTTTTGCGATGATGATTCCGTTGATTGCGCCGAGAACTGCGCCGAGCAACAGCCCGACAAGCATTGCTAAAATTGGATCGACTCCGCTAGCCATCATGCCGGCTGTCAAAGCTCCAGTCAATGCAAGGATGGAACCGACCGATAAATCGATGCCTCCTGTTAAAATAACGAAAGTCATACCGAACGCGATTAATGCATTAATCGACACTTGGCGCAAAACATTCATCAAGTTGCTTATCGCCAAAAATCCTGGATTCAAAATAGTGATGATCACGATAATCGCAATCAAGCCTATAAATGGTGCGATTTTTTGAAACACTGATTGATTACTTTTCTTTAACTGCAAGATTTCCGCCTCCTGTGGCATAATGCATAATACGTTCTTGTGTCATTTCGTTTTTAGGTAAATCAGCCGTGACTTTTCCTTCGTGCATAACCAATACGCGGTCTGCCATACCAATCACTTCAGGCAATTCCGATGAAATCATCAAAATCGCTACACCGCGTTCAGCCAATTCATTGATAATCGAATAAATCTCTTTTTTCGCTCCGACATCGACGCCGCGTGTCGGCTCATCCAAAATCAACAGTTCCGGTTCGATGCCCAGCCATTTGGCAATAACCACTTTTTGCTGGTTTCCTCCGCTCAATGATTTGGCGCTTTGTTCAGGGCCTGAAGTGCGGATGCCCAGTCGCTTCACCATTTGATCGTAGAGGCTGCGCTCTTTCTTTTTGGAAATGAGCCCATTTTTAGAGATAGAAGAAAAATTAGTCATGCTGACATTTTCTTCGACCGTAAAATCAACAATCAGCCCTTCTGACTTTCGGTCTTCCGTCACGTAGCCGATGCCAATCTCTTTTGCTTTTTTGGGGTTATCAATTTTAATCGGGCGGCCATCAAATTCAATCGTTCCGGCATCCAATTTCTTGTATCCGAACAGAGACTGCACAACTTCAGTTCGTCCAGCGCCCATCAAGCCGGCAATCGATAAAATTTCGCCTTTGCGAAGCTCAAATGATACATCTTCAAAACAATCTTTGCGGCTAAGCCCTTTTACTGCGAGCTTAATTTCTCCAATCGTTGAATTCCGTTCCGGGAAACGTTCGCCCAATTCGCGCCCAACCATCATCTGCACGATTTCCTCAAAAGACGTTTCACTGATTTTCCGTTCTCCGACATATTCGCCGTCTCTTAAAATTGTAATCCGGTCGCATAGCGAGAAAATTTCTTCCATGCGGTGGGATATGTAAATGAAAGACACGCCTTGTTTTTGCAACTGGCGAATCGTCGCAAACAGCGTATCAATTTCACGATCGGTCAATGCGGCAGTCGGCTCATCCATGATAATCACTTCAGCATCTACTGATAGCGCTTTCGCGATCTCCACAATTTGCTGCTTGCCGACTGAAAGCGTGCTTGCTGGAGAAGCCGGATCAACGTCCAATCCAAGATCTGCTAGAATTTTGCGCGTTTTCTTTTCCATATCTTTTGTTTTCAAGATGCCGGTCCGGCCAAAAGTTTCTTCTTTGCCGAGAAACAAATTCTCTGCAATCGATAAATGAGGCAAAACATTCAATTCCTGGTGGATAACAGCAATGCCGGCAGCTTCTGCTTGCTTGGGAGAAGTGAATTCCACCGGTTGCCCTTTCACTTCGATCGTTCCAGAATCCCGCGAATAAATCCCAGCCATGATTTTCATCAAGGTGGATTTCCCTGCACCGTTTTCACCCATCAATGCGTGGATTTCGCCTTTTTTCAATGAAAACTGAACATTCTTCAATACTTTGTTGCCGCTAAAGGATTTCGAGATATCGGTCATTTTAATCATCGTTATTCACCTGCCTTTTAAAAGATGACGCCAGAGCGAAGGACAATATTTGCATATGGTGTCGCTTCTCCTGTACGTATGATAAGCTTCGCTTTTTTGCTGAGTTCTTTTAATTCTTCATGCGTGATGTAAACAGCTTCTTTATGTTGTAAAATCGCAGCTTCGATTGCTGGATTCTCTGTTTTTATTTCTTCGGCGATAAAGGCCGCTTCTGCTTGGAAGTCGTCCAATACAGCTTCTAGAACCGTCATAAAAGCAGGTTCTCCAATGCGAAACGATAAATCGACACACGGAACATTTGCCGGAATCGGCAATCCGCAGTCTGCAATAACCAGTAAATCCGTATGGCCGAATGAAGCAAGTGAAGCTGCGATATCGCGATTGATCATGCCGTGTTTTTTCATCATGCCCCACCTGCCATTCTTTCGAGTACAGCACCACGTGTCGGCATTCCGCCTTGAGCCCCGAACTTCTCTACCGATAAAGAGGCAGCAGCATTGGCAAAACGGACAGCTTCTTCAAACGGCATATTCTCTGCTATAGCTGCACCCAGAGCTCCATTGAATGTATCTCCTGCTCCTGTCGTATCCACTGCTTTTGTAGGGAATCCTTCCACAACGACGTGTTTTTCTCCATCGTAGAATTGCGCCCCTTTTTCACCCAGCGTCACAACCATCCGGTTCGGGTATTGTTCAAGCGCCTGCAGCCAATCTTTGCCGAAAATTTCTTCGGCTTCTGTCTCATTAGGCGTCAAGTATGTGCAATACTTTAACAACTCTTGGGTGAAATCGCTTGCAGGAGCGGGATTTAAAATGGTCGGAACTCCTTGCTCTTGACAAATTTCGAGGGTTCTTTGAATGACTGGAATTGGCAGTTCCAACTGCATGATGACTATAGAACTTTTAGCCAATTGGCTTGTATGTGCATCTATTTCCTCAATCGTCACTTTATGGTTAGCACCCGGAACGACAATGATCCGATTGTCGCCTTCTGACAACAGGATGTTTGCGATTCCGCTTGCTCCTTCTATGCGCTTGACCGATTGGAGCTGAATGTTTTCCGCTTCCAATCCAGCCAATAATTCATCACCGAAAGCGTCATTTCCAACTGCCCCAAGCATTTGAATTTCACTGCCCAGCCGAGCAGCAGCTACAGCCTGGTTGGCTCCTTTGCCTCCTGGCACAGTCGTATACAAATCACCCAGCACAGTCTCTCCTTGTTTCGGGAAAACATTTGTACTTACAACCAAGTCCATATTTATACTTCCGACCACTGTAATCATTCTGTTCCGCTCCTTGTCGTTCCGCGTATGACGAGTTTCACTGGAACTTGATAATAATACTGTTCAATTTCTTGGTTTTCTATTCGTTTAATGAGGACGCGCGCTGCGATTGCCCCCATTTTGTAGACGTCCTGAGCAACCGTAGTCAACCCTGGAGATAGCATCTCTCCTAAGGCAACGCCGTCAAATCCAACAACTTGAAGCGTATCAGGAACCGCTATGCCGAGCGAAGCGGCTGCTTTTAACGCTCCGGCTGCCGAGACATCACTGCTTGCGAATATTCCGTCGATTGTGGGATCATCTTGAAGCACTTGCTCGACAATCTTTTGTGAATCCGTAAAATGAAACGGACAAAAGATGACTTGGAACTTAATATCGGTTTGCTGCATTGCTTCCATGAAGCCCTCATAACGGTCGTTCGCTGGATTCAATTCCTCCGGTCCTCTTAGAAACAGAATGTTTTTACAGCCGCGATCCAATAAAGCGTTAGTCCCGAGCATTGCCCCTTCTTTGTTATTTGAAGAGATGGTTGGGATTTTGTCATTAATGGCACGATCTAAGGCCACAATCGGCAAGTTGGCATTGGCATAATGAGGTGCATCCAATTGATTTGACGCTACAATAAAACCGGCGATGTATTTTTTCTTTAACGTTTCAATATAATTTTTCTCTTTATCAGGATTTTCATCCGAATTGCATAAAATGACTGTATATCCGTAGGTCAAAGCTACATCTTCCACCGCTCTTGCAAGTTCTGGGAAGAAAGGGTTAGTAATATCCGGCAAAATTAAGCCGATTAAATTTGATTTTTTTGTATTGAGCGAGCGGGCTACTGGATTTAACTCGTACTTTAATTCCGCTACTGCTGCTGAAACAGCTGCTGCGGCATCTTGGCTTACATATCCTGTAGAGTTCAAGAAACGGGAAACCGTTGCCACAGAAACTCCAGCCTTTTTCGCTACATCTCTAATGGTAGTCATTTCAATTCTCCGTTCTCTCGCTATGTGTAACCGGTTACACAAAATATACAGAAAGGATAAAAAGTTGTCAATAGGCGAAAATAAAAAAAGAGCTGCCGGGTAAGGCAACTCTTTTTCAATCAATTTATTAACTTTCTTATCCTGCAGTGACTTCTTCTGTTTCTAAACCTCGATTTTTCTCAGTTTCTGCAACATACACGGCACATGCAGCATCCCCGGAAATATTGATCGCTGTTCTTGCCATATCCAGCAAACGGTCAATCCCAAGAACCAAGCCGATTCCTTCGACCGGCAAGCCCACGCTCGAAAGCACCATTGCAAGCATGATAAGCCCTACTCCAGGAACTCCCGCGGTTCCGATGCTAGCCAATACGGCTGTCAAAACGACCGTCGCCAGCTGCGTCATTGTCAAATCGACGCCAAATGCCTGGGCGATGAACATCGTCGCAACTCCTTGCATAATGGCCGTGCCGTCCATATTGATCGTTGCGCCTAAAGGTTGGACAAACGCACTGATGGATTTCGGAACGCCCAAATCTTTCTGCGCCACTTCCATTGATACCGGCAAGGTCGCGTTGCTGCTTGACGTACTGAACGCCACGCTCATTGCAGGGGCGAACTTTTTAAAGAACCAAATCGGGTTTTTCTTTGCCAAAAAGGCAATCGTTCCACCATAAGTAACGATCGTATGAATGGCAAGAGCGGCCAAAACGACGAACATATAAGACCCCATCGCCTTGATGGCTGAAAATCCTTGTGATCCAATTGCCGTAGCAATCAAGCCAAATGTTCCAATCGGTGCGAATTTCATGACAATGCCCACCAGATACATCATGATGTCATTGCCTTGCTCCACAAGGTTGACGACGCCTTTCGTCTTTTCGCCAAGAGCCGTCAGCGCGAGGCCAATAAAGACAGCAAATACAATGATTTGAAGCATATCCCCTTCAGCTAAAGCCGCAATCGGGTTTTTCGGGATGATGTTCATCAATGTTTCACTTACTGAAGGAGCTTTTTCGGAATCGAACTCGGCACTTTCCACATCAAAATTTCCTGCAAGCCCTGGCTGAATCAAAGCAGCCAATCCTAAACCAATTACAATCGCAATGGTCGTGGTCACTAAGAAATAAACAATCGTTTTCAATCCGATTCTGCCCAATTTAGCAGGATCGCCCAGTCCAGCAGTTCCTAAAATAATAGAAAAAAGAACAAGCGGCACAACGAGCATGCTGATTAAGCTCAAGAAAAGCTGGCCAAGCGGCACAAATAGGTATGTATTGATCAGATCAAAAGAACCAGGTGCAAATAGATTTATGAGCAAGCCAACTATTGCCCCAAGAATGAGGCCGGTGAGTACTTTTACTGTCATATTGGTTTTCTTCATTCATTTCGTCTCCTTTTGTAATTAAAAGATAGTTTTAAGTGTAATGGAAAAAAACAAATAATTACAGTGATATAGTAATCATGAAGAAATAGGAAAATTGTTTTCTTTTTAAATCAAAAAAAACCTGCAGAAGACGTTCTTCTGCAGGTTTGGTAATAATGTCTTATTGTTTTAGCTTTTCTACTTCTTCTTTCAACTTGTCAATGCGGTCCTGGCCGTAAATGCCAGCATGGTTGTCCCATTGAGCAAGGCCGAATTCTTGGAACTCGGTGATTTGCTCAGGTGTCAACTCTGTAAATTCTACGCCTTCTTTCTTCATCAAATCAATATATTTCTCAGTTTCTTCACGGTTTTTCTTCACTTGCCATTGTTCAATTTCTTTTCCGACTTTCTTAAAGATTTCTTGCTGCTCTTCAGTCATCCCTTTAAGTTTGTCTTCATTAATAACAATAGAGCCCGTCGCATACACATGGTTTAGTGCAGTGTAATGGGAGTTAACTTCGTGGAACTTGCTGTCATAAGTTAAAAGCAAACCATTGTCTTGTCCGTCTACTGTGCCTTGTTGAAGGCCAAGATACAGTTCGTTAAATGGCATAACAACTGTTTGGACGCCTGCTTCATCAAAGAATCCTTTGATTGCCTGAGATCCCGGAACACGCAATTTCAAACCTTTCAAATCTTCAACTGATGAAATATCTTTTTTCGAGTTTGATACACCGCGGAATTCGTTTTCCCAAATTCCCAGTGACACCATTTTGTGCTTCAACAATGTTTCTCTCATCGTTGTAGGGATGATGCCGTCTCCGTAGTAGATGGCATCTGCTTCTTCATAGTTTGTTACAACATATGGAAGGTAGTGGAAATCCAGTAATTTATCCAAACCAGACAATGAACCTTGGCTTAAAAACGACATGTCTAATGTTCCGCGTGAAATATCTTGAGCCAAAACTTCATCTCCGCCCAATTGGCTGGCAGGGAAGACGTTGATTTTAATTTCGCCGTTCGTTTCTTCTTCAATTCGGTCAGCAAATCGTTTAGCTGCTTGGTCCTTCACGCTATCGACAGGGAAAATATGGCCTAACCGCAATGTTTGCGATGCTGAACCTGATTTAGCATCGCCTCCGCCTGACGAACTTCCACAAGCGCTTAAGATAAATAATAAGCTTAACATGACTAAACCGAACAATTTAAATTTCTTCATTTTTTTCTCCCCTTTAATTTTACTTCTAGCTAGCGTGGACTTTCTCACATTTGTTATGCAATAACTTCTTGTTTTCAATTGGTAATAAAGCTTTTTTATAACCAATTAAGTTATGTTTTTAAATTTATGAAACTACTAAACCGGGTTTGCCAGGCAGATCAACGCTTTGCATAGCATTAGCAGTATAATTTGAAGCCAGTATCATTTTAGAACGAGCTCCAATAAACCATTTTCCGTGGCTGGTTTCTACGATAAAACCCAATGGTTGTTTTCTATCTAACGCACACAAGCCTTCCCCCCCTTTAGTTAAAGCGCTTTCATTCTTCTTTTTAAAAGGAGCATTTAGGATAATTGGATCCAAAATGCTATAAGAAAACTTTATAGGGAAAAAAGAAAGAAGTCAATATTTTTATAATATAATAAACTTTCAGATAAATAATGCAATGAAGAAGGTTCTAGAGCATAAGAGGCAACTATTTAAGCACCAGCAGTTCTTCATTCCCATGCAAAGAACTGCTTTTCTGATTCACGCGCAGTCAGGTTCAATAAGCTTTTTTCAACAATGTTAGTATACCGTCTTTAGTCGGCACTCTAGGATTGTTGCGGACCAAACGTTGGATCGGCAGCGTCTTCTCAGCAATTTCTTCCAAGTCTTCTTCTTTGATACCGATTTTTGAAAGTTTAACCGGAAGGCCAACTTCTTCAATAAGTTGATAAACGCCTTGTGAAGCAGCATAAGCCAATTCGGTTGTTGTTTTGCTGCCGTTATCCAAACCAAGGATTTGGGCGATTTTCACCATTTTATCTTTCGAAGTGGCTGCATTGTATTCCATTACGTACGGCATTAATAAACCGGTTACTTCACCGTGAGGCGACTTTACTTTCCCCCCGATTGGATAAGCAATGGCGTGCGCCAACGCGTTTCCTGCATTTGAAAAAGCCAGTCCTGCCAACAAACTGCCTAGGAGCATATTGCCGCGTGCTTCTAAGTTGCTGCCTTGTTGAACAGCTAGCGCCAAATTATTGACAATGAGTTCGATCGCTTTTTCCGCTAAAGCATCAGTGATCGGAAATGCTCCTTGGAAAAGAAGATTTCCTGTGGCATCGATATTAGTAAAGCCTTTTGCTGTATACGATTCGATGGCATGGCATAACGCATCAATTCCGGAACATGCTGTCACATATGGAGGCAATCCTACCGTCAGTTCAGGATCAAGCAAGGCTACCGAAGGGCGCAAGTAGTTATCGGAAATTCCGACCTTCAGATTATTCTCCGTATCGTTGACGACAGCTACCGACGTTACTTCTGAACCTGTTCCAGCTGTTGTTGGAATGGCAATTAAAGGTGCAATTGGCCCTGGTACTTTTCCTTCGTCAAAATAATCCCGTGGATGGCCGCCGTATTCCATCAATAGGGCCACCACTTTCGCCAAGTCGATGCTGCTTCCGCCGCCCAGCCCGATAATCACATCTGTCTTAATTTGTTTTTTGGCGAATTCATAAGCTTCCAGCACGCTTGACACCGGGGGTTCCGGAATGGCTTGATCGTAAATAACCACATTATAGTCATGCTGTTCGAGCAAAGCAGTAATTTTGGTCAAAATGCCCGCATTCACGATTCCTTGGTCGGTAATCAAAAAAATATTTTTTGCGTTAAATCGCTTTAGTACACTATCTAATTTGTTAATGGCACCATTACCAAAAACAATATTTTGCGTAGAAAAATATTCCCAGACGTTTCTAGCCATTCCGTCAAAACCTCCCATTAAATGTGAATCGTGATTACTTTTTCTTCGGTCATTTCCTCAATGGCACTGCGCGGCCCTTCTTTTCCTACTCCGCTGTCTTTTACTCCTCCGTATGGAAGAATATCCGCACGGAACGTGGAGACATCATTAATGTTAACACCGCCGAATTCCAATTCGTGCGCTGCTCTCATTGCTAAATGGAGATCCGAAGTAAAGAGGCCTACTTGCAAACCAAAACGCGAGTTATTTACAGTCGCAAGCACTTCTTCAATATTTTCAAAAGGCACAATATTGATAACAGGCGCAAACAATTCTTCACACATTACTTTCATCTCTTCCGTGACAGCCGTCAATACAGTCGGTTTAAATAGCGAACCTTCTCTTGTGCCGCCCGTAACCACTTCTGCACCGGCTTCGACTGCCTCTTGTATCCAGTTTTCTACTCGCTCGGCTTCCTTGATACTAATCATCGGACCAATATTGGTCGCGTCGTCTTCCGGATTTCCAAGAACAATCGATTCCGCGTAAAGCTTCGCTTCTTGTAGAACTTGTTCATAAATGTCTTGATGCACGTAAATTCGCTGAACAGAAATGCACGCTTGTCCAGAATTTGAATAGCCTCTGGACACACACAAGTCCACAGCCCGCTTTAAGTCTTTAACGTCCTTATGGATAATGTTCGGCGAATTGTTTCCCAATTCCAAAGTTACTTTTCGAATGCCGGTTTCACTTTTAATCATTCTTCCAACTTTTGGGCTTCCGGTAAATGTATACATGGCGATCCGTTCATCTTTTAAAAGAACCGGTCCCACTTCATGCCCATACCCGTTTACAATATTCAAAAAGCCATTTGGCAATCCTGCTTCTTGCAAAACTTCCGCCATTTTTATTGCAGATACAGGTGTTTTTTCCGCTGGTTTTAAGACAATGGTATTTCCTGCAGCAAGAGCCGGCCCGACTTTATGGGCAGTCAAATTGAACGGAAAGTTAAATGGCGTAATCGCACAAACCACACCGACTGGCACGCGAATTGAAAAAGCCATCTTTTGTTCATTTCCAGGCTGTCCGTGAATCGGCAGCCCTTGTCCAGCGATTCGCTTCGCTTCTTCAGCCGACGTGATAAACGTTTGAATGCCGCGATCCACTTCTGCGCGCGCATCCGTGATGGTTTTTCCCGCTTCCCGGCAAATCACAAGCGCTATTTCTTCTTTTCGCTTTCCAAAAAGTTCAGCAGCCTTCATTAAGATGCTATACCGTTCGGTAACGGTCAGTTTAACGGTTTTATAGGTTTCCACAGCATTGGCAATGGCTTTTTTCACCAAATCTTCATCCGCTTTTGAAACGTAAGCATAAGGTTGATGTGAAAACTTATTGTCCACCACAAACTGGTCGTCTCCCTTGATCCATTCGCCGCCTATTAAATTTCCGTAGGTTTCCACAAACTCTGTTTGTTTTTCCATGATGATCATCCTCATTTTAGATTTCACAAGAAAATCGATTTTAGTCTATTAGCGCTTCCTTTGCTTAATTGTCTACACTCACTATTTCATTATCTCGCAAATATTTCATCAAGGACTTTTCAGTCGAAAGAATGTGTGTTTCAATCAACGCATGAATTTCCTCGAAATTGTCTTCTTTCAAAGCTATTACAATCTTCGTATGATCATTATTTGAATTGCTCATTTGTTCATCAATGATATAAGGCGTATAGGGAGAAAATCCGGCCCACAACCCTTCAATAATCTTCATCATCTTTTGGTTCGAACAATGCTTCATCAAATTTTGGTGGAATTGTTTGTTCAGAAACGTGTAGTCTTCCGGATCGTCCGCCAGTTCCATTTTTTTTACCAAACTTTCAATTTCGATTTTGTCCATAGCCGTTAGTTTCGGAAGGCTTTCTTTGACAGCAACTTTTTCTAAAATTACCCTCAGCTGATACGTATCCGTAATATCGCTTAGCGAAATTTGTTTGACGACGGCGCCTCTGTTCGGCTTGATTTCAATCAAGCCCTCGGCATTTAATTTTTGCAGCGCTTCTCTTACCGGCATGCGGCTAATGGAAAGTGAATTTGCGATTTCATCTTGGACAATCCGGTCGCCCGGTTTTAAATCCCCTTTAAAGATCGCAACCCGAATTGCATTTGCTACTTGTTCCGGCAAACTATACGCATAGGAATGTTCAAACGTTAAAAAATTTTTTAGTTTCATAAAATTCATCCTCTGGATTCCTAATATTGGTCGTACTTATTATACTCACTAACAAGGCATACGCGCTTTAGTTAACTTTACCCTTAAGCTCTCTTAATATACGCTCATTGTGCTGGCCAACTTCAGGAATCGCATTCATTTGGTACCCAATATTGTTAAATGTCACCGGAGGAACAAGCATTTTCAGTTTCCCGGCAGATGAATCCACGTCCCGCCACCTGTCCCTAAATTTTAATTGTGGGTGGTCGATAAATTCGCCTATCGTATTCAGCCGGGCATTGGCAATTTTTTGCTTATCCAGTTCTTGCATCAACAGATCAGCGGTAAAACCCTTGAATTTTTGATTGATGATTTTTCGTAGTTCATCTTTGTTTTGCGATCGTTTTGTGTTGGTGTTGAATTTTTCATTTTGAAACAATTCTTTGGAATGCACGACATTCACACAAAAATTCTCCCATTCTCGCTCGTTTTGAATACCGATAAACACTTTCTTCCCCTCGGCCACTTCAAAGTCGCCGTACGGAAAAATAGTGGCATGGTCGGCTCCGGTCCGTTTCGGCTCTTCGCCCGAAAAAGCAAAGTTAACTGGAAAGCCCATCCATTCGCCTAAAGCTTCTAGCATCGACACTTCAATAATGGATCCTTCGCCTGTATGGTGCCGATTGATCAAAGCCGTTTGAATACCCGAGAATGCATACATTCCGGCAGCAATATCCGCAATCGATATTCCGGCTTTTGATGGAATTTCTTCCGTCCCGGTTATCGATACCAATCCGGCCTCGCATTGAATCAACAAATCATATGCTTTCTTGTCTTTATACGGCCCTTCAGAACCGTATCCCGAAATACTGCAGATGATGAGCTTTGGGTATTTTTGAAGAAGCTCTTTTGCGCCAAAACCCAACCTGTCTGTAGCACCCGGTGCCAGATTGCTGATAAACACATCAGCATCTTCCAGCAATCCCTCTAAAATCCCTTTCGCTTCTTGGTCTTTTAGGTCAAGTGCCAACGATTCTTTTGAACGGTTCAACCAGACAAAATGGCTCGACAATCCGTTAGCAGCTGTATCGTAATGCCTGGCAAAATCACCGACTCCCGGCCGCTCAATTTTGATGACCCGCGCGCCAAGATCTGCTAATTGCCTGGTAGCAAAGGGTGCTGCAACCGCTTGTTCCAATGCAACAACTTTAATTCCTTGTAATGGCAGCATTTAATCTCACTCCCTTTAAGTCTATCGATCAAATTCTTGTACCAAAAGCAAATCAAAGCATGGAATATTGTCTTTCCTCATTTTTGCTTCGGTATGTATTACAAGAACCATGTTGTTAAAGACGGTACGAATACAATGATGTACAGCAAGATGACAGCTCCACCCAAGAACCAAAATACAAAAGGCAGCATTTCAATGAGCGAGCTTTTATTCACTTTTGCAGATACGTAAATATTGGCAGCCATTGGCGGCGTCAAAAGCCCAATTTCAATGTTTGTTACCAAAATGATACCGAAGTGAATCGGATTAATGCCGAATTGGATAGCTGCCGGAGCCAGCAAGACACCCATTAAAAGTACAGCGGCATTGGTTTCCATAAACATACCCACGATGAATAAAATAATTGTCACTAGTATAATAAAGATGTATTTGTTGTCTGTAATCGAAATTGCATATTCTGCTATTGTTTGCGGAATTTGTTCCAGCGTAATCATGAAGTTGAACATATTGCTAAACGCGATAATGCTTAGTATGGCAGCAGATGAAACTGCAGAGATGAAAAATACACGTGAAAGATCAGGGAATTTCAACGAACGAGCGACAAGTGCAATAATCAATCCGTATAGACAAGCCACGGCCGCAGCTTCTGTAGGCGTAAACAATCCGCTGTAAATTCCGCCTAAAATGATGACTGGCATAAACAAAGCGGGGATAGATCCTAAGAATGTTTTACGTTTGCTACGTATTTTAGTTGCCGCTTCCGCTTCCGTTTCTCCATTTCCTAGCGGCTCGCCCAGCACCCGGTTAAGCATCAATCTATGGGTAATCAAGAAAATAAGCACCATAATAATTCCGGGAATCATGGAAGCTAGAAACAAATCGGAAACAGAAACGCCGACTGTTGCCCCGTATAAAATCAACGGAATAGAAGGAGGTATTAATACGCCCAGCAATCCAGCACCGGCGATTAAAGAAGCCACATAGCCTCTCTTATAGCCTTTTTCCACCATTTTTTCTCCAACCGTGCTTCCGATCGCCGATACCGTCGCTACAGACGACCCGGTAATCGCACCGAGAAACGCACTTGCCAATACCGTTACATAGCCCAAACTGCCTCGAACTTTTCCAAGCAGCATTTCTGAAAGATCGATCAATTGCTTAACAATTTTTCCTTGGCTCATAATTTGTCCAGCCAAGATAAACAATGGAATAGCCAGCAATGGGAACGAGTTAACCGCTTGGTTGGCTACTGAAGCAAATGTTTCTAAAGGTATTTGTGCAACATTTCCCCCTAATAATGCAGCGAGTCCAAAAGCAATGCCAATAGGAACCCCGACTATCAAGAAGAAAAGAAGAGCTATTCCGACCAAACCCATTTTATCTCTCCCCCTCTAAGTGACCCATAGCAGCCGGGTCTTTTTTTCGTTGAAACAGACGAATTAAATCGCATAACGCATGGAAAACCATCAATGCAACCCCTAACAGCATAGCTCCAACTGGAATGGCTACTGGAATGCCTAGTTCAATGGTTTTATCCCCTGAAGTGACCGCAAATTCGAAAAACGAATACGCTACACTTATAAACACTACTCCAAAAATAATCATGATGACATCCGTGATGATTTTCATCCAATGCACGACTTTGGTCGAATGAATGACTTGCTCCAATTCGATGGTAATATGGTCTTTCGAATACGTAATCGCCGAAGTTCCGATAAACGTCAGGATCGACATCCCAAGCATGCCGATTTCGGTCATGCCGACTGAAGACATGCCGAGCGTCCGGGTAATGACCTGTATAACGACTGCCAAAAACATTCCGATCAATGAAACTGTAATGATGAAAGACTCCACTTTAAATATTCCGCTTTCAATTTTACCCAGCATAGTATCCCCCGCCTTTAGTGATAGTAAAGCGCCTTCTAAAATATCGAAGGCGCCTGCAGCTTTTGCGTTTAACCCCTTTGTTTACTTGTTAAGCGTACGGGTCAACTCTGGAAGTATTGATGTCCATCATGACGGTTTTCGCTTCTGTATATAATTCCATTACTTCTAAACCGTTTTCTCTGCCGTAGCCGCTCATTTTAAAGCCGCCATAAGGCACCTGCCATAGAACTTTGCGGTACGTATTGATCCAGACGATGCCTGCCCGTATCGCATCTGCTACTCGGTGGGCTTTTCTGACATCGTTCGTCCAAAGACCGGCCGTTAATCCGTATTGCGAATTGTTGGCAATTCGGATAGCTTCTTCTTCCGTATCAAACGGGATGACGACCAAAACCGGCCCAAAAATTTCTTCCCGGCAAACATAGGAATCTTCGCTCAACCCACTAATGATTGTCGGCTCAAAGAAAAAGCCATTTTCAAAGCCTTCTACTGCAAGCCGGCGTCCACCGGTTAAAATGTTGCCGCCTTCTTGCTTGGCCACTTCAATAAACTCTTCAATTTTTTCAACTTGCGCCTCAAGCGATTGAGGCCCCATATGAGATTTCGGATCCATTGGGTCGCCTACACGAATCGTTTTGGCTTTTTCCACTAGTTTCCCGACAAAATCATCGTAAATTTTGCTGCTGACCAATAACCGCGATCCCGCTGCGCACGTTTGCCCGGCATTAATGAAGATTCCAGACGTAGCCGCAATCAGCGCTTGATCCAAATCTGCATCTTCGAAAATGATGTGTGGTGCTTTGCCGCCTAATTCAAATGACAGTCGCTTTAAATTGCCGACTGACCCTTTTGAAATTACTTGGGCTGTTCGGCTAGATCCGGTAAAGGCGATTTTATCGACTTTTGGATGTCCGACAATGGCTGCGCCTACTTCTGCTCCGCCCGTTACTACGTTTACAACGCCAGGCGGGAACCCTGCTTCTGCTACTAGCTTTCCGAATTCTAACGCCGTCACCGACGTTTGGTCGGCCGGTTTAATAACCATCGTATTTCCTGCGGCCAATGCAGGCGCCGCTTTCCACGCAATCATCAATAACGGAGAATTCCACGGAACCAATGCTCCGACAACGCCAACCGGCTCTTTTTTCACGACACTAAACAAGTTCGGATCGTGCGAAATATAACTGCCGTACATTTTGTCTGCAATTCCCGCATAAAAATAAAACCATTCGGCTACGTTCGGGATTTCCCCGTTCAGCAGTTCCGAGTAAAGTTTTCCGTTGTCTCTCGATTCTAATCTCGCCAGCTTTTCTGTATCTCTGCGGATCAAATCGCCCAGTTTTCGCAGCAAATGCGATCGCTGCGTGCCCGTATAGCTTCTCCATTCTCCTTCAAAAGCATTTGACGCCGCTTCTACAGCAAGATCAACATCCGCTTCCGAACTTTTCGCCACCAACGTCCACACTTCCCCCGTTGCAGGGTTGATCGTTTCATATGTTTCTCCGCTAAGAGGAGTTACAAATTCATTGTTCACAAAAATCTGTTCGTATTTATGGTCTTCCATCAACAATTCCTCCTTTAATATTAAAGCGCTTTCATTTATTTCACTTTGGCTTTTAGGATAATTGGATCCAAAAATGGTTCTAACAAAAATAATAGACACACTAGTTAAAATTGTCAATATATTTTTATTGGGATAACTATTCAGATAACTTTTTATTGATTTTCTTTTCTAAAGGGACCATGCCCATAGAATATGACGCTGAATTACATCGATTTTCTTTCCTCTTCTTGTAAGATCTAAATGATTTTTAGCTATAGTACTCTGCAACTTCTTCTTTGCTTATAAATGTCAAAAAAAAGCAGCTCTTTGCTAAGTCGCAAAGAGCTGCTTTTTTAATTGGTGTTGGCCTGAATTTATTTTTATTCGCCTAAATCGACGTTATGGTAGACTTGCTGAACGTCTTCCAAGTCTTCAATCGCATCGATCATTTTTTCAAATTGAACTTGCGCGTCTTCCGGCAATTCCAATTCGTTTTGAGCGAGCATCGTAAGTTCGGCAACGGTGAAATCTGTAATGCCAGCTGTTTTAAAAGCTTCCTGGACGGCATGGAACTGCTCTGGTTCTGCATAAACGATAACAGAATCTTCTTCTTCAAGAATATCCCGTACATCCACGTCTGCTTCCATCAGCAATTCCAATACTTCATCCGCCGTTTTGTTTTCAACGCCGATAACCGCGGTTGGGTCGAACATGTATGCGACTGATCCGCTGACGCCCATATTGCCTCCGTTTTTGCCGAATGCCGCACGGACATCCGAAGCTGTCCGGTTGACGTTGTTCGTCAAGGTATCGACAATGACCATCGATCCGTTTGGCCCAAAGCCCTCGTAGCGCAGCTCGTCATAGCTTTCTTCTGAGCCGCCTTTGGCTTTTTCGATGGCCCGGTCGATGATGACTCTTGGCACACTATATGTTTTCGCCCGTTCCAATACGACTTTCAGCGCTTGGTTCGATTCTGGATCCGGTTCGCCTTGCTTCGCCGCTACGTAAATTTCGCGTCCAAATTTTGCGTAAATGCGGCTTGTGTTGGCGTCTTTTGATGCTTTTTTCTCTTTAATATTATTCCACTTGCGGCCCATTGGATTTCCCACTTTCTTTTGGCTTTAACTGTGATCATTGTTCACTTCTTCTATTATATAATAACCACGGCATGTTTTTCGAGTAATGGAATTGAAAAGAGTGCAACCCATCTATGAATTGCACTACTTATTACTTTTATCAACACGATGATATTCGGAAATCTGAACAATCCGGACTTTTCCCGTATGCAATTCATGGTAGATTCCACGGCTATCAGTAAAGGAAACATATTGGTCCCGTTCACTACGAATCATTTGTTCAGCACTTTCCTGTGAATCCACGTGAATAAACCGGCGAATATAATGCTCCTCATCAAAAAAATACGTTACTTTGAATTCTTTCACGTTTTTCATCTCCTTATACAGGATATGGAGCAGGCTGGTAAAAGTAATTCGGCTTCACGACATCGTTTTGGTAGCGCTTATGAAAAATATGCGTAGTTGCCGGAGACATCGGCGGAATAAGCCAAGCCCAATTGCCGGTTAAATCGCGGCCCGCCGCTTCTTCTTTCCGTTCAAAACTCTTGAATTGCTTGGCAGCCGTATGGTGGTCGACAATCGTCACGCCTGCCTGGTTGAATGACTCCAATACCGCAATGTTCAATTCCACAAGCGCCTTGTCTTTCCACAACGACCGGGCCGAATCAGTATTCAATCCCATCAATTTAGCTACTTTCGGCAATAAATTATAGCGGTCCTCATCCGCTAAATTGCGGGCGCCGATTTCTGTGCCCATATACCAGCCATTAAAAGGTGCCATTGCGTACTCGATGCCGCCAATTTCCAGCTTCATCTCTGAAATAATCGGAATAGCATACCATTTTGCCTGCAAACTCTCAAACTGAGGGATTTCTGGATGCATTATATTCACTTCGACGACCGCTTCTTCCGGAAGTTCGAAAAATTGAGGCGCTTCGCCTCGAACTTGGATTACAATAGGCAAAACATCAAACGGCGTTCCTTTTCCTTGCCAGCCAAGCTTTTCGCATTGCTTCGTAAAAGCAATCGAAGTAGAGTCTCCAATTACGGTACCTTCTTTTTCATAGCCGGCATAGCGAATCAATTGATGGTTCCAGATGCGCATCGGAGCTTCATCGTTTTTATTTGCCGGAAAGACGGTAATCGCCGGACGGATTTTGCCTTTATTCGTCGCAAAATTGATATGGTGCAGCAATGCTTCAAATGTACTTTCGGCTGTATGCGGCCGGCGTTCATCAAAAACCGTCAGTGAATTCCAGAACAGCCGTCCAATGCAGCGGTTGTTATTGCGCCAAGCCATGCGGGCGCCGTGTTCAAGTTCTTCAAAAGTATGTATATAGGTGCCAGTATCGTTAATTTCTTTTATTATTTCTGTTGCCCTTCGAGAAATTTCCTCCTTGGTCTTGCTCAATTCTCCGTAACACAGATCAATAAATTCTATCGCTTCTTCAATAAATGCGGTTCTCGGTTCAACAATAGCCATATTTGTCCCTCCTCACGAACATCATAGCATCCCTCCCAATATTTTTTTATCAAATGCGCCTTTCACACTCTTTGTTTTTGCCATTTGTTACAGTAAACTGAACAAAAGCCGATAAAGAGAAACTTCATTTAGTACGGGAGCTTCATCCACTACTTAATATTAGTAGAGGAACATAGGATAAAGACGCCGCTTCTGGCGCCAACGCCTATGTGATAGACATCCTGTCGGCCTCAATCGGTTTTTTAGGCTCAGTGATTTCCCACTTGAAGAAGTAGGAATCTTACTGATCTTTAAAACGGGATAAAGGGAGTTTGCCTCATGTTAAAAGCGATATTTTTTGATTTGGACGATACGTTGATCTGGGATAAAAAAAGCATTGAAACCGCGTTTTTTAAAACATGTCAATGGGCTGAACAAGCGAGCGGCGCCGATTGCAGCCAATTAGAAGAAGCGGTGCGCAAGGAAGCAAGCCGGCTTTATGCGAGCTACGAGACCTTTGCGTTTACGAAAAAAATTGGCATCAATCCTTTTGAAGGGCTATGGGGCACATTTGATGACGAAGGCGAAGACTTTCAGAAAATGAAAGGGCTAATGCCCCTTTACCGAAAAGAAGCTTGGACACTGGGTTTGCGGCAAGTTGGCATCGACAATCCAGCACTTGGCGAACAACTGGCCGACTTTTTTATTGAGGCGCGAAAGAGCAGCCCAATCCTTTACGAAGAGACATTCCAAGTTCTTGAAAAGCTGAAAGCCCGCTACCGGCTCTTGCTTTTGACCAATGGTTCTCCTCAATTGCAGCAGACGAAACTCGACATCACACCTGAAATTTCCCCACATTTCGACCATATCGTCATTTCGGGCGCATTTGGCAAAGGAAAGCCTGATCCCGCCATTTTCCAGCATGCTTTATCCAAATCCGGTTTGTCGGCTGAAGAGGTCCTTATGGTCGGCGATAATTTGCTGACTGACATAATAGGCGCTCAACAAGCAGGAATCCGTTCGGTTTGGGTTAATCGGGAACATAAAGCGCCGCATGAAGCGATCACTCCCACTTTTGAAATCCAGCATTTGAATGAATTGTTCCCGATTTTGGAGCAGTTGAAGCAGTAAAAACAGTGCGGACAGTAAAAGGCGGCTGCCGGATAGTATTGGGGCAGTTTGGACAGTATTTGAGGCAAATTGGACAGTATTTGAGGCAAAACGGATAGTATTTCAGCATTTCCGGACAGTATTCCCAATAGATTGGTAAAAAGAAGAAGGCAACTCCAATTGAGCTGCCTTCTTCTTCCTATAAATCGATCGCTCGGACATATTCAATCTCTTCCAATAGCTTTAATTGTTCCAAGCTTTCAGGTTCAGCAGATTTGTCGATCGACAGCATCATAATAGCATCGCCCCCTACATTAGAACGGCCCACTTGCATAGCGGCAATGTTGACGTTTTCCTGGCCAAGCAAGGTGCCCACGCGGCCGATAACGCCCGGCCGGTCGTTATGCCGGATAAACAGCAAATGGCCATCCGGCACCACATCTACCAAGTAATCGTCGACTTTGACGATGCGTGCGCCTTGACCGTTCAACAACGTACCCGATGCTTTTCTCGTTCCATTAGCTGTTTTCACTTCTACTGTGATCAAGTTGGTGAACCCTCTCGTAACCGAAGACTTGTTTTCGTTCACGATAATGCCTTTCTGATTTGCCCAATATAGGGCGTTGACGACATTGACACGCTCGCCGAGATGGCGTTTCAGCAAACCTTTTAACGTATTGCGCGTCAGAGGCCCGACTTCCATCCCAGCAAGTTCACCTGAATAAACAACGGTCACTTCTTGTGCCGCGCCTTCTGCCAAGTCGGTCAAGAAGATTCCGAGGCGCTCTGCCAAATCGAAAAACGGTTCGATTTTCGCCATCAGTTCTTTCGGGACAGAAGGCAAGTTTACCGAATTCCGTACGGTGCCGGCAGTCAAAAAACTGACCACATCTGCACTGACATCGACTGCAACACTTTCCTGCGCTTCAATGGTGCTGGCGCCCAAATGCGGCGTCGCAACCACTTCAGGCAAATCGAGCAAGCGAAAATCGACCATTGGCTCTTGTTCAAATACATCTAATGCCGCTCCGGCAACTTTTTTAGACCGGATTGCGTCGTAAAGCGCCGCCTCGTCAATAATGCCCCCTCGTGCGCAATTCACAATCTGCACGCCATCTTTCATGGCCGCAAAAGCAGCCGAATTAATCAAGTGGCGCGTTTCTTTTAATAACGGCGTATGCACGGTCACAAAGTCTGCCACTTTCAACACTTCTTCGACAGTGCCAAAGTCGATTCCCATTTTCTGGGCTTTTTCAGCCGTTAAAAATGGATCATACGCCATCACGTTCATGCGCTGCCCTTTTGCCCGCGCCGCCACTTCCGCTCCAATACGCCCGAGCCCAATAACACCCAAGGTTTTATTTTTCAACTCGACGCCGACGAATGATTTCCGGTCCCATTGTTGATTACGCAATGCATGGTAAGCTTGAGGGATTTTCCGCGCCATCGCCATCAGCATTGCCATTGTATGTTCTGCAGCCGAGTTGGTATTGCCATCCGGCGCATTAACGACAATGATGCCGTGTTCCGTCGCTGCGTCCAAGTCAATGTTGTCGACGCCGACGCCTGCCCTCCCGATAATTTTCAGTTTATCCGCGTTTTCAATAAGTTCACGGGTCACTTGGGTTTGGCTTCGGACGAGCAATGCATCAAATTCGCCGATCCGTTCGATCAACTGTTCTGGGGTTAACCCGGTTTCCATGGCAATATCCAAGCCTTCAATTTGCCGAAGCGGATGGATGCCTTCTTCGCTTAATGGATCGCTAATCAATATACGGAACTTCATAATAGCCTCCCCCTTTCTTCTAAATAGATTTGCTGCGCGGCGGCAGTCCCTTTGCCCATCGGCACCGATTTTCCGGCTTTGATTAAGCAAATTTCTATCAACGCTATAGCTTGAAGCATATCGGCTGGCGAGCAATAGCCCATATGGCCGATACGGAAAATTTTGCCTTCCAAATGCTGTTGGCCGCCTGCGAGCGACATGCCGAATTCTTTTTTCAGCGTTTTCCGAAATACTTCTGCCTTAAAGTCAGCCGGCTTTACTGCCGTTACGGTCGGCGACGCATCTTCGTCAGCCGTCAACAATGGAATATCGAGTGCCTTAAACGCAGCCCGCACCATTCGCATCATGAGCATATGTCTTTCATGCACTTTTCCTAATCCTTCTTCTTCCAACATCTCCAACACCTGCTCCAAGCCGAATAAAATCGACAGCGCCGGTGTAAAAGGCGTCGTGTCTTTAAGCAGATTGTCCCGGTGTTTTTTCAAATCCAAATAAAAGCGCGGCTGGGGATTGGCTTCAATTTTTCTCCACGCCCGTTCACTTGCAGCGATAAACGCTAGCCCCGGTGGCAGCATAAACGCTTTTTGCGAACCGGTGACCAATACATCGATTCCCCACTCATCCATTTTGGTTTCGACAGCCCCAACACAAGATACTCCGTCGACGATAATGAGCGCTTCAGATACTTCTTTAATGGCCATGGCCAGCGTGTTTATCGGATTTAAAACGCCCGTCGATGTTTCGCAAAATGTGCAAAAGATGGCCTGCACGTTTGGACGTTCTTCCAAAAAGGCTTTGACCGCTTCCGGATCGGCCGCTTTCCCCCACTCCACTTCAAGTACATGGACCGTCAGCTGATAAGCCCGGCAAATCTTCACAAAACGGTCCCCAAAAGCGCCTGTCACAATGACCAGCACTTCGTCTCCGGAAGCGGACGTATTGACGACAGCTGTTTCAAGACCAGCAGTGCCGCTGCCGGTTAAAATCATCACTTCTTGCGCCGTACCGAAAATCCGCTTTAATCTCGGGCGAATCCGTTGCAGCAATTCAGTTGTGCTTTGCCCCCGGTGCCCAATCATCGGCTGCGCCATCGCTCGCTGAACACTCGGCGGAATTGGCGTCGGTCCCGGTATCCGTAAAATTTGTTGGTCTGCTAGCATATCCATTCCCCTTTCCGTTTAAACAGCAAAAAGACCCTTCGCGCCTTACATAAAAATGCAAGGGGCGAAGAGTCTTCTTTTCGCGGTACCACCCTAATTCACTGCTTGGACTCAAGCAGCCTCATTGGTTCTCATGCGTAACGGGCACGAAGCGGATGGGCCTACTCAGTTTCAGCCTACCTATTCCGGAGTGCTGCCCTTTGCCGAAAACCACTGATTTTCACCACCCATCAGCTCTCTAAAGATTCTCCTGCAATAGCTTGTCTCCATCAAAACAGTTGTTTATAAAATTGGATTTAATTAATAATAGCAAAATAATCAGAATTGTCAATAAAATATAAAGTATTCTAATCATTTTTAAGCGGGTACAATTTTAAGTACATAACCGCCTCACAAAGAAAAAAGCGTCCATCATTTTTCTGCTGGACGCTTCAGAATGTAGACAAATTCCCATATACATGAATCGGAATGAATAAACCCAACCGGACCGGCCACTCCGCTTTCCGTGGGCACGGCCTTAGCCAAGTCTTGACCGAAGCCTGCGAGGACAAGGCTTTGCGACGAAGCTAGCGCAGCGATGCAGGAGCACAGGTTTTAATTCACTCGCAAAGCTCACTCCAGGGTCTGCGGCTCGTGCTGGCCCCACAGGAGTCACCGTGGCCGAACCGGTTGGGGCGTCGCTTTTAAGCCAAGGCGATGCATTTATTGCCGGCGGGCTGGAGTTCGCTAAGAGCAAAAACAAGCTACTTTTCAAGATGGCCACGCTTGAAGATCCGGAGCGTAAGCCGGCGAAAACCCGACTGCTCCTGTCTCTGCATCGCTTCGCTAGCTTCGAGACATGAAAGCGCGATGCTCCTGCAGCGCTCTGCGCTTCGGCGCGAGTCCGCGGCAAGCGTCCGGCTGAAGCGCAGGATCTGGGATTTCACTGCTATGCCTGTATTAAAAGTTCCTACTCTCAATAAAAATTCTTTTGTCTAAAAACTAAAACGCCCATCATTTTTCTGATGGACGCTTCCTATTTACATATTTTTTATTGTCGGGGCTGGACAGCCGCCTTCGCTTTTCTTATTGTCTAGTCTCCGGCGATCAGGCTCTCGGGGTCATAAGCCATCCCGGCTGTGCGGCAAAAAGCGCCACTTCGCCGGTTTGTCTTATGCCCGTCGAGCCTTGCTCGATCGCCTTCGCTTTTCTTATTGTCTAGTCTCCGGCGATCAGGCTCTCGGGGTCATAAGCCATCCCGGCTGTGCGGCAAAAAGCGCCGCTTCGCCGGTTTGTCTTATGCCCGTCGAGCCTTGCTCGATCGCCTTCGCTTTTCTTTATTATTTTGCTCTGCGCTGTGTGTCTTCGTATTTTTTTTGCAGCTCTTCAATGCGAAGGCGGCCTTCTTGACGCATTTTGCGGTTTTCTTCTTCGATGGCAAGCGTATCGTTCATGCCTTGCATAATGGTTTCCCAAGTTTTTTCAATCGTTTCGATTTTAATGCTTGGCTGTCCGGACATGCGGGCGATGTCTACGCTTTGGCGGGAAATGTCGTTGGCGTTGTTCAACAGCATTTCGTTCGTCCGCCGGTCGAGTTCGTTCATCGACTGGGCCACCAAATTTTGGCGTTTTGCCGCAATGGCATTGATCAATCCGGTTTTAAAAATCGGAATTGTTGTTACAAATGCTGAGTTGATTTTGCCAATCAGTTTTGTGTTGCCGCGTTGAAGCATGCGGATTTGCGGAGCGGCCTGGTAAGATACTTGCTTCGCCATTTCCAGGTCATACACGCGCTGCTCCAACAGTTCGATGGCGTTTTGCAGCGTATTTAATTCCATCAATGCCATTTGGTCGCCAGATTCCGCTTTTGCACGAACGGCTGGCTCTGTCGCTCTTAGTTCTTGGACTTTCAAGTCACCTGCTGCAATGTACTTTTCCAGCTCCATGAAATAACGGAAGTTTTGGTCGTACAAATCTTCCAACGTTGTTGTCGAGTTTTTCATTTCTTTTTCGTATTTCGTGATTTCCACGTACACTTTATCGATTTCAGTGCCCATGGTCTGGTATTTGTTGAATAGCTGTTCGATCATTTTGTTGCCTTTATTGAACATTTTATTCAGAAAGCCTTTCTTTTCAACGAAATCTTTCTTATCAAATTTGTCCATGATTTTCCCAAGCTGTTTTAGCAATTCACTCGATTGCTCCATGCTGTTCGCTTGGACGGAACTTAACACTTTTCCGGTGAACGCTGAAATTTCATTTGCCGGTTCCCGGCCGAATTCCAGCAATTCGATTTGGTTTTTCGGATCTATGTTTGCTGCGAGCTGCTGCACTTGAGGATCTTGCTTCAGTTTCACTTTTAATTGAATGTCGTCTTTCATAACCAATTCTTGTTGTTCCATTTGGTCCGGCAAAGTATTCATGATTTATCCTCCTTTAATGGTCAAAGCCATTTTCTAAAGATTTTTTTCACCACCGATGGTTCGCGGTACGGTTCATTAAAGCTGCGTTCGTCCAGCCAGTGCATGTCGATGTCTTCGGTTTCAATCCATCGTTCAATATCTTGGTGGCCTTGAGGATTAATCACAATGACGTCGATTCCGAATGTATGGACCAAGGCGATGGCATTGGCATCCGCCCGGCTGAGCTCGCCGTCTTTTTCTTCGTTGTAAAAAAGGAGCGTCGGCACAAACTGCGGATAATCAAACAGCTGAATCAGTTGAATGACGGAATCTGGCAATGACATTGATTGGGAAAACGCATAAAGTTGCAAATCCTCGAACGATTCCCCAGGCTGTGGAATAAGCATTGGCTTTTCGACGTGCCGAGCAATCGCGTCGCAAATGGCGGTCTGCAACCCATTCGGCAGTTTGCTGTATTTCCACCAATGCGCCGTTTTCATTTTTTCAGGATCCAGTCTGCCGTCTTTTCCAAGAGCGGACCGGTAATGAAATTGCTGATTGCCTTTTCGTTCTTCTATAAATGGGAAGCTTCGAATTAATCTTGTATCTTCCCGTTCTGTTAAGTTATGAATATTGTCCCAAAAACGCTTGCGGTCTTTTTCAATGCCCATCACTTTGGCAAACACAACCGGAATGACAACGGTTCCACGTTCCACCGCAAACGAAGGCCGGACCATCGCCCGTTCTTTCGCGAGCATAAACGCTTCATCAAGCGTCGTCTTTAAACGGATTGACCGCGTCAAATAGGATTTGAATTGAAAAGGTTTATACAAACCAGAATCTTCATGATGCAAAAGCCGGTCCACTTCTTGAGTCGCCCGGTAAGCGACTGTTCCAATCCGCTGGGGTTTTTCCTCTGGAAACGGCAAAACCGTTTCTGCATTTATTTGAAAACTGTGCGTATGGACATCGTCTTTATTGACTATCTTCTCAAACCAGCGCTCTCCTTTCGGATCGAAAACCACAATGTGGAATCCGAAAGAAGCAGCATATTTGAGAAACCATTTTTGGCTTTCCGTTGCACTTCCATACCATAAAAAAGCGGGAAGGCCTTTTTCAAACGATAGCTTGTCGATTTCCGGCTCAATGTGGTTGAATGTCCACTTCACCAAATCCGTAGCGATCCGGCGGAAAGAGGAGTGGGTCGTATTGCCGGCGGATTGTTCCCGAAACTCTTTTAAAATGGCGATCATGTTAACTCGAAGGTGGCGGTTTAAACCAGCATCCTTCAGTTTCGGCAACAAGCCTTTGCCGTCCATAAAGGCCACAATCCGGTTTGGGGACAATCCCCGCTCTTTCGTGTTCATTTCAAACAAATCCTGCATCGCTTTAAGGCGGTCTGGCGCAATTTGTTTGTTTAAATTATCCGATAGCCGGATGGCTCGTCCTTGTGATGCTTCAATCAGTTCGTAGATCGAGGCGAAATAATCATCTGCATCCAATGGCATGCCGAGAAATTCGGCAAATAATTGCGGATATGTGATCGTTTCTTCTTCTATTTTTGTCTCGGAATGTTCAACTATCGGCTTATTCAGCCATTCCCCGACTTTTTCCGGATCCCACGTTCTCACGCGAACCGGCTGCAGTTGAACCATGGGTCTCCCTCCTTGCCTGTGTATGCTGCACCGCAATTTCCAAAGAGCGCGCTAAAATTTCTTCTCCTGCTTTTATGCCTTGCTGCTTGGTAACGTGAATATGAGCCGAAATGGCAGCTTGATTCCGGACCGCTTCACCGTGTAAAGCCAATAATCCGTAATCTGCGCTTTCCAGCAAGTCGAGATCCAGTAACGAATCGCCTGCAGCAATCACGTACTTCGCCTTCAATTGCGCTTTCACGTATTCCATCGCTTTGGCTTTCGTAATGCTTTCCGGCATAAAATACATTTTCCTGCCTTGAAGCGACAGCGCCCATCCGATTTCTCGGAACAGCTTCGTGTAAAACGGCAGTTTTTCTGCAGGAAAGCGATTCAAGTCGATGATTAAGTAAACAAACCAGCCATCTGCTTCTCGCAGCTTTAAAACCCACTCTTCCGAAAAATGAGCTTGAATCAACGGCAGTAATTGGTCGACCAGCGTTTTCTTGCTGATGCATTGCGCTCGTATTGTTTCTGACCATTCAGTGACCGGCTCACCGTCTTTTAAAATGACCGCACCGTTTGAAACGACTGCATAGCGCGGAGGAACAAAGTTGGGATGAATGCCTGTTACCCGTTCATATTGCGTGCGGGTCCGGGTGGTCACCGGCAAAAAGACAGCTGAAGAACCAAGGTTCCATAATGCGGCCTGTCCTTGTTTGGTCATAAAAGATTGCGGGCGGCCGTCCAATTCTTCCACTTCTACTAATGCTTCTTCGTCCGCCTGGTCCCCCATCGAATTTCTGGAGTAAATGAGTGTTTGGTCTAAATCGCTGGCAAATAAAATCGTCATATTTCTTGCCCTGATTTAATCAAGCCAATTGCCCGGTAAAACAAATCCGGCACCACTTCGACTGGCACGTTTTTTTCTTCAGCAAGCACAAGAAGATGCTGGACACTAGGATGCTCCAAATTGTTGATCAGGATCTTCCATGGGTCTCGCCGCAGCAAAACGCGGGTCGTTTCACCGACGCCTGGTTTGATTAATTGGTGATTAGTTCCACTATACATCTTACGCCCTATTTCTTCTACTTCCATTTTCCCTTGCCACGTGCGATTTTGGCGAACGGGCGTGGACAGCGCTTCTTTTTCGGCTCGTTCTGCAACCGACGAAAAACAGGCGCTTATTTTATTAATAAAGTCATTAGACAAATCCTCTTCCTGCAGCTCGCCGTAAAATTTAGCGCCATGGAAATCTTCTTCTCCAATATAGCGGCTATTTAAAATTGTCCGGCTGACCAGTCCTGATACCGTAGCATTCAAGCAGGCACTTGGAATCAACACATCTTCTCGTGTACCGAAAAGAACAGCGCAAGCTCCCGGATCTGCCAGTACGGCCAGATCATCCGTGAGCGCCAAGTTTTCTTCTTTGTTCAATCGCTGAACCGAAGCCGTCAACTCATGCTGAATAGCACCTTTCCCCGTCCAGCCATCGACGAATTGGATGCGGCTGTTTGGATGAATGCGGCGGATGGTCCGCATGGCGTTTTCGTCTATGCCTTTTCCCCGGAGGATCGACACGCTATAATGTGGCCACTCCATATTTAAAAACTGCTGCGCGTATCGTCGGACTAAAATGCCGATCGGGCTGCCGGCTCGGGCCAGAGAAACAAGAACGACATCGCCGGTTTTGGCGTGGAGATGGATGCGGTGCGTCAAAAGCCCAACCAAATAGCCCATTTGTTCTTTCGTTTTTTCTACTGATTTCCGGTACAATTTCGTGTATTCCTCTGACGGCCGGTATTCAACCGGCAATCGTTCAGCGTAATGGCCACCCGTTTGAACGGCTTTTTCACGTTCTTCTAATGTGCTTTCCGCAAAATCTTCCGTCACATCTTTTAATAGAAACAAAATGTCGTCATTCGAATAACTGGTTTTCACCAAACCTTCAGCAATCATTCTCTCTCTCCTTTTGCAGCCGTCATGGAAATCCATTCGACGGGTGCTTTTTTCTCGAGATACGCAATCAATGGCTGCCAGTCAGCAGGATCCACTACCGATTCTGAAAGCAAATAAATATGGTCAACGTCCTGATCGTTTAAGTTATAGAGAAATTGATCGACACCTATAGCATCCGGCAATTTGAACTTCACTTTTTCTGCAATCGGATAGCCTTCCGCTTTAGCAGCATATATCGGGCTTCTTGTCGTCGTTTGAACCAGCGCATTTTCATGCACCGATAACCCAAATCGCAGCGGCAAATACATATTTTCGCCAATGCCGATTACGAGCGGCCGCTTTATTTTGCCGCTGTCTTTAACGGAATTCGCAGCCTGCTGTGCCCAACGCCCGATTTCTTCGTGTTCTTCGCTGCTTAAACCGAATCTTCCCGTCAATGGGTGATAACGCTGGCCAGAGGCAGACTGATGCGGGATTACTTCTAGATCAGCCAATTGGCTCATTTTAACCCGTGACTCGCCTGTTAACTCGCTCAATTCCGCCTCTTCCGGAGCAGCACTCCGAATCAGTTCAAATTCGCCGGACATCAAAGACAAGACATCAATTTGGATGTTCCGCTGCTCTTCTAAATGGACGAGCTTCTTTTTTTGCTCTTCGCTGCGCCAATCCAATATCGATAACGACTTATAGTTTTTCCCTGGAAATTGATCATCCAATGCGCTCACCAGATTAAATAGTGTATTGCCTGTTGAAAGCTCGTCATCAATTAAGACGATCGTTTCTGCATTTTCAAGCATGCCTTCCGGCGCAAATACTTTATGGGAGGTGGCATGAGAATGCTCTTCTTCAAAAACGAAAGAAGGCACTATGCCTACAATTTCTTCACGCGTTGTATGGATATAGGCAGCTTTTTCAAAATGTTGGAAAACGGAATGACCTAGGCCTGTAGCCGTTTCCGCCATGCCAATAAAAACCGTCTTCTTCGGCAGCTCGGATTTATAGGCAAGAGAAGCCAATGTTGTCTCCTGGTCTGCCATGCCGGTTTCTATCAGGCGCACAATTTTTTTCACTTGGGGATGGGGAGGCAGCCCCGAATTTTCCATCAGCAAGGATGCAAGCAGCGTTCCGGTGCCTAGTGCGATAGAAGGATGCACAGCTAAGTGCTTAGCGATGAGCTTGCTGACAAAAAGAAACTGCCTTTTTTTATTGACCCTAAGAGCCATGGAGAAAAGGGAGTCAGAGGAAAGCCCTTCATACGTTCGGTGAACAGTAACGGCGAGCTCTAATTGTTCCCATAATTTATAGTTGGTTCGTGAATTGGTAGGCTCGCATATGGTTGAGCACGTCGATTGGTTTATAGTTTTCATTTAGCACCCCGTAGACTTCCGCTTGGGCAGCAAGTTTTTTGGCCCAGCTTAAATGCGGTTTTACTTCGTTCATTTTATTTCGTTTTGGGCTTTGCAGCACGCCATTGCGGTGCTGGCTTTCGGATAGAATCAGCATCGCATCATCATAGCTTTCCGAAGAAACGATCAACCCTGCATTGACGATGGAGATTTGCGATGGGTGAATGCATGTTTTTCCTTTAAAGCCATTTAATACATCCAATTGCACTTCTTCCCATAACACTTGTTCCGGCTTCGACGAGAGCCAATTGCCATTCAAAGCGGAAAAATGTTCATAGACTGGACCGGAAACGGTAAAGCCATCTTCCGCTCGGCTAAATTGGTTAAGAATTGAAGTTAAGCAGTCGCGAATGACCTGCACCTCATAAATTGTCCGCTCTACCGGACGCCTCAGACCGTAAAGACTGGAAAAATCTGTAGCCCCAACGCGCACAGTTAAAATGCGATCCACTTCTGGCTGCAGCAGATTGTGAATTTCTTTCAAAGCCGGTTCCCGTGTTTCCGAATAAAGAATGTCTTTCGTTTCCAGTAAAGGCAGTGCATAAAGATTTCGTCCCGCTGCTTCGCTTGCTGCATCAAGGGCAGCAAAAAAAGAAGGCAGGTTCTCCGCTTGGCTTTTCGGAAAAACGATGCCCGTCAACACACTCAAGGCAGAGCCAGCTTTTTTTACAAGTTTAAGCAGTTGTTCAGCATTTCGGACACGCAAAAACAAAATCGGACTATCTATAATCTGGAATATACTTCCTTTTTCTATTTGTTTTAATTGATTTAGTACGTTTTCTTCTGCCCACGGCAGTTCAGCATCCGCGACCGCATCTTCTAAACAAATAATTAACGACATCAAGCCGGAAAATACACCGTTTCGGTATGCTCCGCTAAGAATTTTAGAAGCGATGTCAATTCGTGTTCCAGGCGTGTAAAGTGCAGCACCAAGGGCAAGGCCTAGTGTTTCTCGATCCATATCTCGGGTAAACTGTGCCGGAGAATGTTTAAAATACATTTTTAAATCCTCATTGTTGATTGTGTTGAAATGTCTCAATAATAGTCCCTCCAGCAAGCTGCACCAGCGTATTTCTGTCCAGCTTTTTCAAAGTAAATGGAGAAAAAAGCAAGGAGGCATGCCCCTTGCTTTTTTTAAAAGCTGCTTAGCTGTCTAATCCGAAATCACGTACGAGCGATCCAAGTCCGCCTTGGTAGCCGCTGCCGATCGCATTAAACTTCCATTCATTGTTGTGGCGGTAAAGTTCGCCTACAACGATTGCTGTTTCAATAGAGAAATCTTCTCCCAAGTCATAACGGATCAATTCTTCATTTGTATCGCCATTGACAATGCGCACGTACGAATTGCTTACTTGGCCGAAGTTTTGGCCGCGTGTTTCTGCATCGTGGATCGTGATGGCAAATGTCACGCGTTCAATAGCCGCTGGCACAGTCGACAAGTTCACTTTTACTTGTTCGTCATCGCCTTCGCCTTCGCCTGTTTTGTTATCGCCTGTATGCTCGACCGCTCCAGCGGCACCTATTGTATTGTTATAGAAAATAAAATCTTGTTCAGATCCGCATTTGCCGGTCGCGTTCAATAAAAACACTGATGAGTCCAGGTCAAAGTCCTGGCCTCCGTCATATTTGTTTGTGTCCCAGCCCAATCCTACGATTACGTTCGTTAAACCCGGATTTGATTTTGTTAAATCCACTTTTTGCCCTTTTGATAAATTGATTCCCATTATTCCTTCACTCCTTAAGCGTATTTGTTTGCAATTGAACCGATATCTGGATCTATAGTGCCTTCGCCTACAGCCGAGAACTTCCATTCGCTTCCTTGGCGGTACATTTCACCAAGAATCAGCGACATTTTTCCGGAATAGTTCTCAGTTAAGTTGTAATGAACCAATTCTTCTTTCGATTGGTTATCCACCAACCGAATAAAAGCGTTTTGGATCATACCGAAATCTTGTCTTTTTTGTTTAGCGTTGTAAATATTAACGACAAAGATCAGACGGTGAACATTAGGAGAAATCCGTTTCAAATCGATTTGAATTGTTTCGTCGTCTCCTTCGCCCGCCCCAGTCAAATTATCGCCTGAGTGCACGACACTGCCGTCTTTGCTTTGCTTGTTGCCAAAATAAATCAAGTTTTCTTTGCTTTTTAGTTTGCCGCTTTCATCCAGCAAGATAACGGACGCGTCACAGTCAACATCTGCTCCGCCTCCGCCCCCTCCGCCAAGCAAGCCGCCTAAAAATCCGCCGCTTTTTTTAGCAGCAACAGGGTCCCAGCCGAGGCCGACCATGAGGCTTGAAAGTGATGAACGCCCTTTTGTCAAATCAATTTTTTGACCTTTAACGAGATTGACAGCCATTATTAACACTCTCCATTCATCAATATGTACATACTACTAATAGTATGGGTACAACCGGAAAATTTCAATTATTAAGGGTTTTTCTTACTCCGCTCTTTCTAATTGATCCACAGTGCAACTATTTGCTGTGCGATACGTTTATCTTTTAAAGCGAAATTTTCAGAAAGGTGCTATCTGAAAATAGCTTATGTATACTATACGTATCCAAGTGGCACAAAGTTTCATTTTTCATAAAAAGCTTCCGCAAATCGAATTTGTTTCACCTTTCTCTTTTCCAATCACAAAGAGGATGGCTTGCGATGAGGTCCCAATAAAAATTGGTTAAAGCGGCACTATTCCGCCTTTATAAAAACGCGACTACTTAGGGCAACTCATGGGTAAACATTTATACAAAGCAATTTTTTATGCATCGAAAGGAGAAATACAAATGAAGCTGATCTCTATTGTTGTTCCAGCTTACAATGAAGAAAAAAATATTTCTTCCATGTACGCCAAGTTGGTGCAAGAACTTGAATTGCTTCCATATCGATATGAGATCATGTTTATCAATGATGGCAGCAGCGACGGAACACTCCAAGAAATCCTGGCGCTTTCCGAAGCGCATGACGACGTCAAATACATCTCGCTTACGAGAAATTTCGGAAAAGAATCCGCCTTACTGGCCGGCCTGAAGCGGATTAGAGGAGACGCAGCCATCTTGATGGACAGCGATCTGCAGCATCCGCCGCAGCTTATCGGCGAGCTGATCCAAGGCTATGAAGAAGGCTTTCACCAAGTGGTCGCAAAACGTTCCCGGACAGGCGACTCCAAAATCCGTACGCTGTTCTCCACATTTTATTACCGTGTCATCAACTCGATCACAGATGTGGATTTTGTAGACGGCGAAGGAGATTTCCGTTTGCTCAGCAGAAAAGCGCTCAATTCCCTGTTGACACTAAGTGAAAGCAACCGCTTTTCAAAAGGGCTGTATTCATGGATCGGCTTGAGCAAAAAAATCATCAATTACGAAAACGTAGCAAGAGCAGCCGGAACGACTAAATGGTCATTCGGCAATCTTATCAATTACGGCATAGATGGCATCATTTCGTTCAATACGAAACCGCTGCGCATCTGTTTTTACACGGGCTTTTTTGTTTTGTTCATTTCGCTTCTTTACATTGGCTTCACGTTTTACCAAATCACGAAGAACGGAATCGGGGCTCCCGGCTATTTCACGACCATTACCGCGATTCTTTTTTTAGGAGGCATTCAATTGCTTAGTCTTGGCGTTATCGGCGAATACATTGGGCGCATTTACAACGAAACCAAACGCCGCCCGAATTTTTTAGTGGATATTAGCAATGCGGATGAATACGATGAACTTTAATCGATTCAATACGGAATTTACCCGCTTTGTTGTTGTCGGTGTTATTAATACATTAACGTATTATTCGATTTACCTCATCTTGCATAATGTCTTTTCCCTCCCTTATCTGGTGTCGCATATTGCCGGCTTCCTCATCAGTTTGAATGTTTCGTTTTTCTTAAACTGCTATGTCACTTACCGGATCAAACCGACGTTAAAAAAATATTTGTATTTTCCGCTTACCCAAGTGGTCAACATGTCGGTATCGACGGTGCTCATCTTTATCTTCGTTGAATTTTTTAAACTCAACAGCAATTTGGCTCCGTTTGCAGCGGTTTTATTCACAGTGCCGATTACGTTTATCGTCTCCAATAAAATCATGAAAGATCCGGTAAAACCAAATTACGCTAAAAGACGGTGAATCTATGCAAAAGAAATATCCTAATTCCATACTTTTTGCCGGCAGTTTCGTACTGGCGATTTTAAGCCACGCTGTCTTCTTATTTCAATGGTCTCAAAACCATTTTATGATTGGCATCAATGATGGCCTTGCTCAAATGATGCCCTTCAAACATTTACTGTACGAGCAATATACGAATGGAGAATTTTTCTATTCGTTTTCTTTTGGGTTGGGAGCAGGAACATACAGCGGTCTGTCTTATTACTTTTCGACTTCCCTTATTTTCTGGCTGACAGCCTTGATCGTTTTTATACTCGAAACGCTTGGGCTTATCGGAACGCCGGACGTGCTGTTTTGGGCGCACGCCGCGGTATTCATCAGCATCGTCCGGTTAACGTTTGTGTTGTATATCACATCGCGGGTCTTCATGTACATGAAGATTCCACGCGTGTATGCATTTATTGGCGCTTGCCTGTACGGCATTTCCGGCATGTTTTTCCGCCATACAGCTTATTGGGAATTTTTCGCGGATGCGTTTCTGTGGCTGCCGCTTCTCATTTTGGGCATCGAGAAAATTTTCCGGGAGGCCAAGCCCGGCTGGTTCATTGCTGCAGTCGCCATTTCGCTAATCAATAACTTCTATTTTTCTTACATCAACTTGCTGCTGGCAGGAATCTACATCCTTGTCCGGCTGTTCATTTCGCTGGCGCCAGAAGAAACCGGCAAAAAGAAAGCGATCGGGCTTTTCCTGCTTTCCGGCATTCTTGGATTCGGAATCAGCACCGTTTCCTTTATCCCTTCCGTCTATGCTTATTTAAACAATCACCGGCCGCCTTTTTCACAAGACATTCCTTGGGTGTTGGTAAATGACAATATTTTGTTCACGAGCCGATTCATCATTGTTCCAGCGCTGTTTATCGTGCTGCTGTTTTGTGCAGTTTTGTATCAAAATGTGCTGTTCCGCTTTTTTGCGGTATTGGGATTGATCGCGCTCGCGCTGCATCATAGTCCGCTCGCAGCCAGCGCCTTTAACGGCTTTTCAGCACCGCAGTACCGCTGGGAATACTTTTTGTCTTTTGCAGCAGGCGGCTTAATCGCTGTTGGCCTTGCTAACTTGCATAAAGTGAAGACCCGCTATTTTTCCGTTGCAGCCATCTTGACGGTTGGTTGCTATCTTTTCTGGGCAAGCCACGATGAAACATTGAAATTTGACGAATGGATTCCCATTTTGATGGCAGCCAGCTTGCCGGTAACGCTAGTCTTGGGCTTTTGCTTTGTTCAATTTAAAAAGAACGGCTTTAAGCTTGCTTTGATCGGCTTTCTATTTGTTTGGATGCTCACTTTCGTAAATTTATACCAAATAGAAAAATTGCTTGATGACGGCGGCCTTTCCCAAGTGAGCGAAGAATTGATCACCGGAACCGAATATGACGATCCGGAAGTCCGAAAATTGATAGAGTCGATCCAACAGCAGGACAAAGGGCCAACATACCGCATCGACTGGATGGAAGGCGTCCGAAACAACACGCCATTGGTTCAAAATTTCCGGGGGACCAGCGCTTACTCCAGCATTTTAAATAAAAACTTGCTGTTCTTTTATTTGTACGATTTGGAAATCGATATGGGGCGTGAAAGCGTCAGCCGCTATGCGACTCTCGGCAACCGAGCCAACCTTCACAGCATGATTCAAGGCAAGTACATCATTTTGCCAAAAGATGACCCAAATGTGCCTTTTGGCTTTTCCGAAGCCATGGCTTCAGAAAATTTCATAGTTTACGAAAACGAAAACCTCTTGCCTTTTGCCCGTTCTGCTTCCACCGTCTTTCTAGAAAAACAGTTGGAAGATGCACCGGCATTGGCACGGGAACATGCCATGCTGAAGGGCATTGTTTTGGACGAGGGCCAATCTTCAGAGCCGCTGCCTGAAGTCGAAGCCCAAACAGAAGAGTTTGCAATAAAAGAAGCCGGGGCCCGTTATGTGGACGGAACTTTGATGGTCGAAGAAAAAGTGGGCGGCATTGATTTGGTTCGAAATGGCGATTCCTTTACCGAAGGCGACTTATATGTTTCTTTCCATTTGGAAAACCATGCACCAACTAAAGGATTCGACTTGACCGTCAATAGCTACGAAACTTCCCGAAAATCAAATCGTTCCGTCTATAAAACTTATGTGGATGACATCACCATTCGGATTCCTGCAGACGACACCATCAGCATACGCATGCCAAAAGGGACCTATGATTTAACGGAACTTCAAGTTTACGAAGAACCCTACGACGTGCTTTTGAATGAAACCGGCAAACCATCCGGCTTATCAGATTTGGAAATCGGCGGCCACGAAGCTGCATTCACTTACTCAAACAGCGAAAACGATCCATATTTATCCGTCAGCATCCCATATGAACGAGGATGGAGCGCAACGGTAAACGGCAAGAAAACGGCAGTGTTGAAAGCCAATTATGCGTTTATCGGCGTGCCTTTGGAGAACGGCCAAAACACAGTCCACTTGACCTACCACCCGCCATTTTTCTATCCGACGTTATTGGTGAGCCTATTATCGCTGACGCTTGCTTGCTGGTATGTCTTTAAACGAAAAAAGCCGCACGAAATAGCTGGCAAACAAAAACCTGTAATTAGTTAGAGCTTTCAGAAATTAATCCTACAAAAGGTCCGCTTTGTGCAAAATGCGTTTATTTCCTGATTAATGTGTGTAATGAAGACTAGCAACTTAATCGCAAGATACATGAAAAGGAGATGATCGTCATAATGAAGCGTTGGCCCTTACTTTTTATTGCACTCGCCTTTCTGCTCATCCTTTCTGCTTGCGGCAGTAACACCACAAATTCCGACCCGCCGACAGAAACCGATGGCTCTACTGAAGTAGAAGACGAAAACGTGGATGAAGGTTCAGAAACTCCCCCTGTCGGTGAAGAAGCTGAAGACAATTCGGATGAAGGTTCAAGTGAAGATTTGTTGATGGCGACCGTCGAAATGATGGATACGGATGGAGACGCTATTGGCACCGCTGAATTAACGACAGAAACGGACGGCGTCGGAATTAAACTCAACTTGGAAAATCTGGAAGCTGGAGTGCACGGCATTCAATTTCACGAAGCAGGCAAATGCGAAACGCCTGATTTCGAATCAGCCGGAGGGCCATTCGCTGGCGATATGCCAGATATTGAAGTCGCCGATGACGGAACCACAAAAGATGAATTTGTGGCGGCAGACGTTACGATGAAAACCGATGAAGACAATTCCTTATTGCATCCAGGCGGAACTGCTCTGGTCATCTATGCGCAAGAAGATGACGGCGAACGCGTTGCTTGCGGAGTGGTCACCGGAGAAACACAATAAGAAGAACGAAAGAGCGGATCTTGCATTCGCTCTTTTTTCTTCCCTTTTTTCTCCTTATTCTGAATGCGCGCATCTACGTTTATAGAGGCATCTTTCGGGAATAACTACCATAAACCAAATTCTTGAGGAGGAACCGTCTATGACAAATGATAAATTTGAGAAAATTGATGAAGAAGTAGAACCGCAAGTCCAATCAAAGCAGCCAGGATTAGAAAGTGAAATGGATCCTGAACCTATATATGATGACAAAGATTATAAAGGATCGGGCAAACTTGAAGGCAAAGTGGCCTTGATTACTGGAGGCGACAGCGGTATTGGACGTGCTGTTGCTGTAGCTTTTGCAAAAGAAGGCGCCAATGTGGCGATTGCTTATTTGGATGAACATGAAGATGCAGACGAAACAGCACGTGTCATAGAGTCCTACGGAGCGAAATGCTTTAAAGTCGCGACTGATTTAAGCGATGTGGAAAATTGCAACCAGCTGATTGTAGACGTTGTCGGTGAATATGGCCAATTAAATATTCTTGTCAACAATGCCGCCAAGCAATTTCCGCAAGATGATTTTTTAGCGATCACACCTGATCAGTTAAGAGAGACGTTTGAAACGAATATTTTCTCTATGTTTTATTTAACGCAAGCAGCTCTTCCTCACCTGCAAAAAGGCGATTCCATTATCAACACATCGTCTGTCACAGCTTACAGAGGTTCTGCTGAACTGATTGATTACTCATCCACGAAAGGTGCGATTACCGCTTTCACCCGCTCCCTTTCTCAAAACCTTGCAGAGACCGGCATTCGTGTTAATTCAGTAGCGCCAGGCCCTATTTGGACGCCGCTTATTCCTGCCTCATTTGGTGAAGAGAAAGTCGGCAAGCACGGCGGCGATACGGCAATGGGACGCCGCGGACAGCCATCAGAAGTAGCGCCGGCTTACGTTTATCTTGCTTCTAAAGATTCTACGTATGTAACGGGGCAAGCCATTCATATCAATGGAGGCGACTTTACGTCTTCTTGATAAAAGGCCCCGCGAGATCGGAAAAGCTGTAAACAAAATACGTTCAATCACCACGAATATAACGCGCTGAACCTAGAGTTTTTTATGAAAATCCGGGTATAGAACAAGTAAGAAGTTCATTTGAGGAGGTGGCAACATGAAGCACGTAGAAGCATTTATCATGAAGTACGCTATGACATTCGTAGTCCTGTTTCTCGTTCTCGGCATCGCTTTCGGAGTCGAGATAGCGGATATTGCCCTTATCGCGCTTGCAGTAAGCGTTATTGGTTTTATCGGAGATTTGGTCATATACCCACGAACGTCCAACAAAATAGCAGTAGGCGGAGATTTTGTTTTATCTTTCGTTGTAATCTGGCTGCTGGGCATGGCTTTAATCGAGAACCCGGACTTTTCCATCCTAATGGCTGCTATTTATTCAGCTGTCTTGATCGCTGTTGGAGAATGGTTTTTCCATATTTACTTGTCGAAGCGGGTTTTTGGCAAGAAAGAAACGTCTCATACGCTGAAACACGAACCGAAAAGATATTGATAAAAAGCCAGGCATTGTTTTGGTTACCAAGCAATCAATTATAAAGAACTGCTATAAAGCCCGTTAAGAAAAATTTTCTTTGCGGGCTTTAAACATGGTGATTTTTAATATCGGCAGGTCAAAATCTCTTTTACTCGAATGCGGCAAAACAATCTATTCCGTTAAGGGGTGCTGTTATGGTTTCAAGCGAGATGGTTTGGGAGAATAAAGACACTTTCGGCTGCGAATATTTAAAGTTTACTGTTGCAGAACATTCCTTTTTTGCAGAAAGTACAGGGATTTACTTGGAACCAAATTATCCAATACAAATCAATTATCAGATTGCCTTGGACCGTGCATGGAGAACGAAAAGTGTGGCGATTCAAAACAGAAGTGGAAACAAACTGCAGCTCACTTCTACGGGAACTGGAAATTGGTTTGACGAGCATGGAAATCAACTCGATAAGTTAACTGGCTCGATTGATGTGGATCTATCAGCTACTCCCTTCTCCAATACATTTCCTATTAACCGGTCGGACTGGAAGACCGGTCAAACAAGAGAATTTGATATGGCTTATATTTTTGTTCCGTTGCTCGAAGTCCAGAAAATGAAGCAGACATATACCTTCATTGAAACGAAAGGCAAAAACAAAGTGTCTAAATTTCAATCTCCGGGCTTTGAATCGCTGATCTTAGTCGATGAAAACGGGTTTGTTGTTGAGTATCCCCAGTTGTTTAGCAGAAGATACTAAAGCGCAGCTTGCATTAAAAAATGGCTCTAAAAGTAATTCGTGTTATTTTTCAATCACAGGCGGATAAAATCTCACTTTTTGGCTTTTGGAGTAATGGACAATTGCTTGTTCTTGCGGTAATTTTACCAGGATGAAACTGGCCATGGAGTTATGGTGGATGCTTCCTTTCACATACTGCAGCGTCCAGGGCTCATGGGCAATATCCACGCGGAAAACCTGGTTTTTCGGCTTGGTCCATAAGCAATAGCGTTCCACGAGCCATCGGTCCAGCCGGTTTTTCTCAATAGGCGGCGAAGCGATTTGAAACGATAAGCGGAGTGATTCCGGAACAGTGCCGGGATGGATGACTTGGCTGCTGAATTTCCATGTTTCCTCTTTTTTCGCCAAGCACATCCGTGCATAGCGGTAAGGAAGAAAATCGCCGGTAGTTGCAGCTTTGACCGCTAACAGGCTGTCCGCATCCAAACTAAAAAAGAAAACGCCCGCTTTCCCTTTGCATTTCACATACGTCCTGACATTCAACTCCAAATAAGTTCGGACTCCCGGCACCGGCGGCATGAACCGCGGACGCGTATTTTTGGCTTTGAATAAAACCAGGCTGATCCATGCGCATCCATCGTATGCATCCAGTTCAAGTTCTGCTGGAATGTGTGGCACTAGCAGCTTTTGCGGGACCGGCCAGTGGAGAAATAAGACATCTTCCCATTGCTGAAACATAATCCAAGGCTTCTCCATCTTCCATCCTTCCTTTCACATAAAAAAAGCCTCTTCATGGAAGAGGCTTTTTTTCTTATATCAATCTTCTTCGCCAGGCAATGTAGCATGCGCTTCAGGCGGAGCTGGTTTCAATACCGGTCTTCCAGCGAGCGGTTTTGCCTGCTCAACTGTAAACGAATGGCCGTCTGGAGCCGGTTCGTTCAACCAAGACAATTGTGAAGCTTTGCTCGTTTCTGGATTTGTGTAAAGAATATGTGAAAATTCTTTTGCTTCCCATTCAGGCGGAAGAGTTCCAGGTACGATTGGGCCTTCTTTGGCTTCCAAATCTTTAATGGCAGCAAGCCATTGGTTTTGGTGCATCGTATCACGCGCTAAAAGGAATGAGAACAAATCTTTTACGCCACGGTCATCAGTCATGCTGTACAGGCGAGCCACTTGCAGGCGCCCTTGCGATTCCGCATTGACGTTTGCACGGAAATCGGCCAATAAGTTGCCGCTTGCTACGATATAGCCAGCATTCCAAGGAACACCGTTGCTGTCTCGAGGAGAAGCACCTAATCCGTGGACAATTGCGTGCTGCGGGTTCATGCCGCCCATGATAGCGCCAATAATTGGGTCGCTCGCTGCTTTTTCTTGTTCATAAACAGGCGCCCCTTCAAGCAAACGGGCTACCATCGTTGCAAGCAATTCGATATGTCCAATTTCTTGTGTACCGGTATCCATTAATAAATCTCGGTATTTTTCGTTTCCGCGAGTGCTCCACCCTTGGAATAAGTATTGCATTGCTACCGACATTTCACCAAATTGGCCGCCGATCAGTTCTTGGACGTGTCTGGCAAATACCGCATCTGGTGCTTGTGGTTTTGCTTCAAATTGAAGTTCGCTTCTGTGAAAGAACATTGACTATGACCTCCTGTTTTCCGGTTAGTTTTTTTATTGGTCTTCTTTGGAGTTAGTTTGTTTGGAGTTAATGCTCCCTTTGCTTTCAGGGAAAACGTCTTCCGGATGGCCACCATCATAATCAGAATCGTTGCCGCCAGCATTAAAACCTGGGTCTCGGCTTTCTTCTTCCTGATTTAAACGCTCTTCGCTGGAATTAATCCGGCCATCGCTTTGAGAAGAAACATCGTTCGGGTGGCCCCCATCGTAATCAGAGTCGTTTCCACCGGCATTGAATTCAGTTTTTCCTTTGTCTGAACTTGCATCTTTTGAATCAAACTTTTTAGGATCCGTGTTGCGGCCTGTATTCTCGTTCTCCATCCAACCTCCTCCTTAATATCACTGTTTTTGCATGCATTATTTGAATACCCTGCTTATTCTAAATAAAAACCAGATAGTTCCTAATTCAAAAAACTCCATCAATAGTCATGACAAACAGAACTAATAAATATAGAAGAAAGACCGGACCGAAAGCAAATTTGCTTTCGGTCCGGTCTTTCTCTAAAAATAGGGTTAAACGACGTTCAACTCAACGTCGATATTTCCACGTGTCGCTTTAGAATACGGGCATACTTGGTGAGCTGCCTCTACCAATTCTTGCGCTTTTTCTTTGTCTACGCCTTCTACGGTCACATTGAGCGTTACTCCAATTTTAAAGCCATTGTCCGCTTCATCTTTTAAGAAATGGACATCCGCTTTTACGGAAGTGCTTGTGACATCGGCTCTTTGTTTTTTAATTACTAAATTTAATGCTCCATCAAAACAAGCTGAATAACCTGCTGCGAAAAGCTGTTCCGGATTGGTTCCTTCTCCTCCTGGCCCGCCAAGTTCTTTCGGCGATACCAATTGAAAATCAATGATCTTGTCATCCGAAACCACATGTCCCGAACGCCCTCCAGTTGCTAATACAGAAGTAGTGAATAATGCTGCCATCTAATCAACCTCTTCCTTTTTTAGTTTTTCAACAGTTCCAACAATTAAAACGTACTTGTTTTATTTGCAAGAGTCAACGGATTTGATTTTTCATTTTTGCAAATTCAGTTGTCCTGTCTAATTCGCATTCGCTTTAGGTCCTACGTTTCAGGATTCCGGGATGGGGTAAAAGAAGACATAGGCACTCTATTCAGGGGAGGAAGATATTATGGCAAAAGTGATGGCTGTTTTATCAAGCGGCTATGCAGATGAAAAAAACAATTACGTAACAGGATGGTGGGCTGAGGAATTATTTGCGCCCATATTGGCTCTTCAAAAAGACGGACACATCGTCGGCCTCGCTTCACCAGATGGCGGCAAACCGGTGGTTGATCCCTTGAGCATCAGTGAAGAATACGACCCCGATGGAACGTATAAGAAGTTATATGAGTCAGGCATAGCAGACAAAACCACACCCATTGTGGATGTAAAAGCGAGCGATTACGACGCCATCTTTATTGTCGGCGGCCATGGAGCGATGTTCGATTTGGCCCACAATAAAGATTTGCATGCCATTATCAACATTGTATACGAACATGGCGGAATTGTCGGAGCCGTCTGCCATGGTCCAGCACCGCTCATTTACACAAAAACAAAAGAAGGCCGCGGCTTTTTGGAAGGCTTGCAAGTGACGGGGTATCCAAACGACAAAGAACCGGAAGAAGTTCGCGGCTTGCTGCCATTCAGCCTTGAAGATGAATTGCGCAGAACGGCGGATTATTCGGACGCTCCTGATGAAAAAGCGTATGTGGTATGGGCCAATGAGCGAATTGTGACCGGCAGAGATCCGCAATCTTCCGCTTTGTTTGGAAAAGAACTGGCGAAGAAATTGGCACAAATCGAAGAAGAAAAAGAAGAAGAGTTTTTTGCTTAACCCTTAAACAAGTAAAGTTAGGTTGATTAACTAGTGCAGGGAGGAATTAAAATGGCTAACGATGAAAAAAAGGATTATATGAAAGAAAACAAAAACACCATGCAGCCTTCGACAAACCGTAAGGAAGGCATCGAAGAACCAAGAGTGACCGGCATGAACAAAGTAAAAGTGGGTGTCATTATTTTTGTCATCCTGGTGATCATCGTCATTATCATCGGTGTTTCCAACGATATGTGGGGCCTCATGAACTGATTGCTTTCGGGCAGTCAGTTTTTTCTTATATAAGTTGAACTAAAGAAGGTGCTTAGCAATTAAAAACTTAGACTATTACGGCTCAGCATAAAAAGCTCCTCGCTTATTAGCGAGGAGCTTTTCCGTTAAAGAGATTCACTTAAATGAAGATCGACTGTGACAGTGTCGCCGCCACGGTAAACTTTGACTTTCAACGTGTCGCCTACTTCGGTTTTGTTGTAAAGATATTGGCGGAGGTCAAGTACGTTTCCAATAGCCTCACCGTCCATTTCGACGATGACGTCATATGCCTGAAGGCCAGCTTCTGCTGCTCCTGATCCCGGTGAAACCGATTGAACAACAACGCCGCCTTCAACATCCTCAGGCAAGTTCAATTGGCTTTGGCGATACTGGGCAGGCACTTCTGACAGATCCAGAATGGAAACACCCATTGACGGACGTTCAACTGCTCCTTTTGTTTCTAAATCTTGAATAATTGGAACCGCCGTATTAATCGGAATGGCAAGGCCGATTCCTTCAACAGCGTCTTGCGCAATTTTCATCGAGTTAATGCCGATGACTTGCCCTTGGCTATTGATCAATGCGCCGCCGCTGTTCCCCGGGTTGATGGCCGCATCGGTTTGAAGAACTTCCGATTCCCAGTCTTCCGTTCCGTCATTGTTGATATCAATTGGAATCGCCCGTTCTGTCCCTGAAATAACTCCGGTAGTTACCGAACCTGAAAATTGAAGGCCCAGCGGATTACCAATCGCAACAACCGGCTCACCGGATTTCAAAACCGAAGAATCACCAAATTCCGCGACAGTGGTAATGGCTTCAGACGCTACTTTCAGCACTGCCAAATCGGTCCAAACGTCGGTGCCAAGAACTTCCGCATCCAGTTCTGTGCCGTCTGACAACGTCACTTTCACTGCTTCCGCCCCTTCAACCACATGGTTATTGGTGACAATAAAAGCCGAATCCCCTTCTTTTTTATAAATGACGCCGGATCCTGCGCCCGCTTCCTGCGACTCCGTGTCAGCAGCTGGGGCAAATGGGTTTTGTGCCGCTTTTTGTAGATTTGTCACGCCTACGACTGCCGCTGAAGTTTTATCTACTATTTTGGTGACATCAGTTGTCACCACTGCAGAAACGTTTTGGAGATTGCTGTTTGTGACGGATTCAACCGATTCTGTCGTGTTTTGTGCCGTTATATCGGCATCCGTAAATTCCGGAAGCACCACACCGACAAGCAAGGCTCCTGCAATCAACCCGGTAAAGCTTGAAGCGAAATAGCCTTTTTGTTTTTTCTTTGGCTCACTTGAATTGTAATAGCCCATTTTTGTTCCTCCTTAGTTTAAGTTGTTCTCAATGTCATAGGATTCTTTTTTCTTTTCTATCCAAGAAGCAAACTCGGTGTTCAATGCTTCATCAAACAGCATTTCTTTGATTTGTGCTTTGCTGTCTTCCAATGTTGCGTCTTTTGCTTCTGTTTTGCCGGTTACTTTGATTATGTGGAAACCAAATTCAGTTTCAACCGGCTCACTAATTTCATTTACGTCCATTGAAAAAGCCGCTTCTTCAAATTCAGCTGCCATTTCACCTTTTCCAAATTCGCCAAGTTCACCGCCGCTTTCCGCATTGGCTGCGTCAGTCGAATATTCTTTGGCAAGTTCAGCAAAATCTCCGCCGTCTTTTAATTTTTTCGCCACTTCATCTGCTTCTTCTTTTGTCGCGACTAAAATGTGGCTCGCTTCCACTTTTTCAGGCTGGGCGAACGATTCTTTATTTTCTTCAAAATACGTTTTAATTTGTTCATCTGTAATTTTGACATCCTGGCCGATCAATTTTTCAATCAGCAAGTAATTGGTCATTTCATCTTTCAGCTGGTCCATTGTCATGCCGCTTGATTCAATTGCAGCTTGAAGCTGTTCAGTGCCGCCGTATTGTTTTTCGTAAACGCTCATTTCTTCATCCATTTCTTTTTGCGTCACTTTAATATTCGCCTTTTCGGCTTCCTGTTTGACGATTTCGTCGGAAATCATAGTATCCAGTGCTGCCTCTCCGCCGGAAACCACCATTTTGTCGTAAAGCGCGTCTTTGCTGATATCAGTTCCATTCACTGATGCCACCGCATCTTTTTGTATAAATCCTACTGTTAAAAATATAGCTGCCGCCAATACAGCGCCAATCGCGATATACATTGCTTGTTTCATCTTCAGCCCTCTTTCTCTTTCTTGTTAAATTCATCTTATCAAGCATTTATGAATAAATTATGACCAAACCATTACAAGATATGTAAACTTTTAATATAAACAAGATCTGGAAGGCTAAGCCTCCAGATCTTGTTTATGCGGCAAAAGGATGGTGAATTTCGTTCCTTGCCCTTTTTCGCTTTCCACCTGAATGTCCCCATCATGCAGCGATACCAATTGCTTGACGATAGATAAACCAAGCCCGAATTGGCCGCTTCCTCGCGAGAAATCCGATTTGTAGAAGCGGCGCCAAATCAAATCGATTTCGCCGACGTCAATTCCGGTGCCGGTATCCTCCACTTCAATAACCATCTGCTCCGCTTTTTTATAGGCGCGCAAGTAAATTTTACCGTTTTCGGTAAATTGAATGCTGTTTTTCACGATATTAGTCAGGATTTGGATAAGCCGGTCCATGTCTCCGTAAATGATGTCTTCCGGTTGTGTTTCTACAATGAGGCGGTCGCCTTTTTCGGCTGCCTGTATTTCTAGTTGTTCCTGAATAATTTCGAGCAGCTCTTCCGCTTCAATTTCTTCTTTTTGAAGCGTGACTTGGTTGGAACGGATTTTTTCATAGTCGAGGTTCTCATTGACCAGCCGGATGAGGCGCTTTGTTTCCTCACTGACAAGGCGAATGCCTTTTTCCCGCTGGTCTTCCTCGATCATGTGGTTGCGCAGCCCTTCAATCACGCCGGCAATGGTTGTCAACGGTGTGCGCATTTCGTGAGACACGTCTGCCATAAACTGCCGCCGCCTGTTTTCCAAGCGTTCGATTTCTTCATTGGACTGCTGAAGCTTTCCGGCCATTTTGTTAAAGTCCTTTGCCAAATCGCCGATTTCATCAAAATTCGATTCGGGCAAATTTACGTCATAATGGCCTTCGCTAATCATTGACGTTGCTTTTTGCATGCGCTGGATCCGGCTGACGTGAAGCTTCGACAGCAGCAAACTGATGATCAATGCTACAGCAAGCGCGATGAGTATGGTGGTTACCAATGTTTTATTAAGCTCCGAAATCATTTCCCTTGTTCCACTGACAGGAGATGCCAGCAGCACGCCGCCAATCAATTCTTCATCATCGACATAGGGCAGCGCCACGAACGTGACGGTGTTTTCAAAACGCTCTACGTCCCGGTTGACCACAAGCGTTTCTCCGCGTTCAATGACGTTCCATTCTTCCCGTGTCAGTTCGACCGGTGGAAAAGCCCCGGAAAATGGATAAAGAATGCGGCTTTCCTGGTTAAAAACGATAAAGTCGATGTTTTGGGAGCGCAAAAGCGATACATAAGTCTGAAGGTCAGTTCCCGGACGCGCGCGTTCCAGTTCCCGCAAAATTTGCTGGCCGTATCGTTCCAGCTCTTGCGCTTTTTCTTCATAAGCAAAATCGTCGATATAGCGCACAAAAACGATGCTTAAAATCAAAAAAGCGATGAGCAAAACACTCAAGTGGCTGGCAATCAATTGATAAAAATACTTAATCCGCGGCTTCTTCAAATTTATACCCTACTCCCCAAACCGTATGGAACAGTTGGTCGCCGCCGGTTATTTTCTTGCGCAGCCGCTTGATGTGAACATCGACGGTGCGTTCGTCTCCATAAAACTGATAGCCCCATACTTGTTCGAGCAGCTGCTCGCGGCTGAACACTTGCTTTGGATGGTTTAAGAAAAACACGAGAAGGTCGAATTCTTTCGGAGTCAAACTTTCAACTTTTTCGCCATCTTTTTGAATGTCGCGTGTTTCTTTATTGACCATGAAATGCCGGGTTTGAATCGTGTCCGACACAGGTTCATTTTTTTGCGCACGCCGTGCTACTGCTTTGATGCGGGCCATCAAGGCTAATGGGCTGAACGGTTTGGTGACATAATCATCGGCGCCAAATTCAAAACCGATGACCTGGTCCGATTCGCTGTCTTTTGCTGTCAGCATGATGATCGGAACCGAATCTCCTTGTTCCCGGATTTTTCGGCAGAGCGTCATGCCATCCATTCCTGGCAGCATCCAATCCAAAATCAGCAAATCGTAATTGCCTGTTTTATAGGCTTCGTATCCTTCAAGTCCATCCGCTTTAAAGTCGCCTTGAACCCCTTCTTTCGAAAAAAACATTTCCAGCATGGAACTCACACTTGGATTATCTTCAACCACTAAAATTCTCATAACGCACCTCCACTTACTACTAAAAATAATTCACAGACTGAAAAGAAGCAAGCCAATAGAAAAAACCGCCTTTTCAACGAAAGGCGGTTTTTGTTTCTTTATGCTTTTTTCTCACGCGTTTTGAAGCGGTTAAACAAGTCCGTAATCATATCGTAATCGATATCGTAATTGTTTTCATAAGCGTACTTCACACCATATCCCAGTGCCAGCGTTAAGGCAGAGGCTACAGTTCCTCCAATGACCGAACCCGCTCCCGGAATGAATTTCAGCGCTTGGCGGTAAATGGTGTGCCCGAGCGTTTGAGTGGTCGTAATGACGATCATGTCTCTCGCTGCTTTTTTTGTCAGCGGCTTGTCATACAATTTGGATAACCGGATGATCAATCCGACTTGCAGCGACGTCAGCGGAATAACATCTGACCCTGGAATTGGAGATGCTCCGATCACACCTGCCGAAACTCCCGATCCGATGATCCAGCGGTTTGCAGCTGCGGATTTTTCTTTCATGCTTTTAGCGAAGAGAAGATCTTTCCCCTTCTTTTCGAGCAAAAAAAGGATCTCTTTCTTCAAGTTTTCCAGATTCTCGCCTGTTTTTGACGAAATGGCTACCACTTTGTATTTGTTTTTTGTATGATTTTTAACAAATTGGACGAGCGACGGAATATCTTCTGCCGCATCGATTTTATTCAAGACAATTAAAATGTCTTTGTTGTTTTTTTCAATGTCGATAAACTTCTCTTTTTCGCTGTCCGAAAACACCGTACCGGCTGCATTCAAGAAAAACAGCACAACGTCTGATTTTTGAACAAACTCAAGCGTTTTTTTCGGGTTTTCATCGTTTGGGTCGTTAAGTCCCGGCGTATCCATGAATTTGATGTTTTCAAGCCCGCGGATGTTATAAGGATCGATGCTGATTGTTTCGCCCGGCATCGGATTCGTGCTTGCGATATTTTCTCCGATGATTTTGTTGATCGTCGAAGACTTGCCCGCATTGACTTCGCCTATCAAAGAAATCAACAATTCCTGCTCAAGCAGATCGTTTACTTTTTTCATTTCATTTTCGAACATATTATCCATCACACGCATAACTTCTTCTTCGAATTCTTTTACCATGTTCCGGTTGCCCCCTTATGAATGATCTTCTTTGATTATAAACAATATATGCTTTTCAGGACATTCATTTAGTCTTCCAAATACGGTTTCAGCAGCAAATCGCCGTAATTCAGCAAGGTGTCCGTGTCGCGGATATGCTTTTTCGTTTCGCTGTTTTTCCCGCGTTTCCCCATTGATTCCATGTCGTATAATGCAGCCGGAAGCCGGGCTCCTGGAGCTTTATACAGCTGTTCGGACTGGATAAATGAACCCCCCGGCATGTAATAGCGCATGCCCAGCAGGTTTTTTTCGTATTGGAATAAATTATGGCCGATCATCGGTTCCTCATGTTCAATTCCAAGCAAAGCCAAAATGGTCGGCATGATGTCCACTTGCCCGCCCAACCGGTCCATCTGGGTTCCGTGAAAAAGGTTGCCACCAGTAAAAATCAATGGAATCGTAAATTGGTCTTTTAGCGAATATGGATGGCCGATAAATTCGCCAAGCAATGCCTGGTCTTCTTCTGTTACAAGCGAGCCGTGCATGCCCGAGTGATCACCGAAAATGGCAATCAGCGATTGGTCATAGAGTCCTTGGTCTTTCAACTCTTGAACAAAGGCACCAATTTGCTCGTCTGCGTAGCGGATGGACTGCAAATAATTGCCGACGTACATATCTTCGTAAGCTTCCGGCAAGTCCAGTGCCTGCATGTCTTCCGGCAGGACAAACGGCGTATGGCTCGTCACGGTGACAATATTCGAATAAATTCTGTTATAAGCATCAAGCTGCTTCGGCAATTGTTTTGCCGCAAAGTCAAACACCACTTCATCTGCAGGGCCAAACCCGACTTCTTTCTCTTTCGGCATTTCTTCGCTTGTGTAAACTTCTTCATAGCTAAGGACCGGATACAGTACGTCCCGGTTCCAGAACGTCACTTCGTCGGCGTGGTACGTAGCCGAGCCATAGCCGTATTGTTTTAGCGTCCGCGCAAGCGATGGCACTTCTTTGCCGTTCAAACTGTTCACTGTCGGAATCATTCCCTGGGCGTGCAATCCGGTATTGACAATCCATTCCGCGTCGGAAGTGGTTCCGGCTCCGATTTGCTGGAAAACGTTTGAGAAATATGCGCTTTCACTCAATAACCGATTCAAGTTCGGCGTGATTTCCTGGCCATTTACGGATTTTCCGATGACAAAATTTTGCAGCGATTCAACTTGGATCACAAACAAATGCCGATCTTGCGCGAGCCCAAATGTATCCTGATTTTTTACTTCTACAAACTCATTGCCTTTCAACGCCTCTAATTGTTTGGCCGACAAGCGATCCGACGAGGCATGGGCTTTTTCATCGGCACGATCGTATAATTGGACCACTTGGGACTGCAAATAGCCGTGCTCTTTAGCAAAATAAGACACATCAATTATTGGGTGTTTGAGTGCGTACACTGTCGTCCCTATACAAACAACAGCCAAACTTGCTGCAATCCATTTGAAAGAACGCGGCTGAGACGGCTTGTCCCATTTGCGCATGAACACTGCCAGCAGCACCGCATCCAGGAAAAACAGAAAGTCGAACGGATTTGACAGCATCATAATGGTATTGCCGACCGATCCCGATTGCGTCGTTTGCTGCAGATCGTAGTAAGATGGGACCGTCGAATAATAACGAATATATAATGTAATGGTAAAGAAAATGACCGAAACTAAAAAATTATAAATCCCTATTGCCAGCCAGGTGCGTTTTTTTACGCTCATTAAAACAATCGCCAGCACCATCGCCCACATTGGAAATTCAATGAATACGATCGAAGCAAGTGATTTTGTATCGAAAATGAGCACCCGAAAAGCAACCACTTTGATCAATAGCAAAAGAAACAAATACACGTATGGAAAACCAGTCGATTTTTTCACGGGAAGCACCTCCTTCTATGTGACGAATTGACTAAGAAGATGTTTCATTTTCCTCAGCTTCGCTTTCATTTTTTCAGAATTTTATTTCCACAAACGCCTCGCTGAATAGTTAACTCCTTCTATTGCAACTTCATAAACATCGGGATTTGAAAGCTGTTTCCATTCTTCAAACCCGTAATTTCCAATAATCCGCTTTAATAATAGCCCCATCATATTTCCATGAGTAATGAGAATGGTCTGATTCGGCGCATTTTCCAACACCGCCATTCCGCGTTCTGTTGCTTGGCTGCCTGATTCGCCTCCGGGCAATTTCAACTCAAGATCCTCAAAAGATGCTTCCAGCCGCTTCATCCAATCCGGCAGATCAGCTAAACTCAAAACTCGTTCCGCTAATCGGCCATCGATTTCAATGTTCATCCCGAGACTGTTGGCGAGAGGATCGCCCGTCTGAATCGCACGCAAAAAAGGACTTGAAATGATATGTTCGACAGAACGATCTTTAAAAAAATCGATCAATTCTATTGCTTGTGCCCTTCCCTTATCCGTTAGCTCTGCTTCAGGCGGTTGGCCGGCCGCTTGGCAATGGCGCACCAAATAAATTGTTCTTTTCATCTTCTTCTCCCCTAATTCCTTTTGCGGATCGTTTCTTTGTTCGCTTCAAATGTCTCAATGCAAAAGCCTTCTTCATTGGTCCATTCCTTAAACAGCATGTCTTTATAACTAGTATACCTATTATTTATCAGTTCTTCACCTAACCAATCTTTTGTTTTGCCGCAAATGAAGAAAATCATTTTTTTGCTTGGCTCCATTAATCGATTCCAATTTTTGCAGTATGCGTCCAATTATCGTTAAAGAAGATCAGCGAGACAGCCTTGCAGAAATTTGAAAGAGTATGGTAAGCGGCCGTTCTTTTATGAACAGCCGTTTATAATTCTTTTTCCCCATTTTTTGCTTTGTAAGCAAAAAACTCCGAAACAGTTGCCTGTTCCGGAGTTCTCCTTATATTTTCGTTAACAAGTTAGCCATTTCTATCGCACTGACTGCCGATTCCCATCCTTTATTTCCTGCTTTTGTGCCAGCCCGTTCAATTGCTTGTTCAATCGATTCGGTCGTCAACACTCCGAAAATCACTGGAATGCCTGACTGCTCGCTTGCCCGCGAAACACCTTTTGCCGCTTCAGCGCACACATAATCGAAATGAGGCGTGGCACCTCTAATAACGGTTCCCAGTGTAATTACCGCATCGTAATTTCCGCTCATCGCCATTTTCTTTGCCACCAGGGGAATTTCAAACGCTCCCGGCACCCAGGCAATTGAGACGTTTTCATCTGCAACGCCGTGCCGCTTCAGTGCATCTTCCGCTCCCCCTAATAACTTGCTCGTAATAAATTCATTAAAACGGCCGACTACGATTCCGATACGCAAACCTTCACCAATTAAATAGCCTTCATATAAATTAGCCATGATCATTCTCCTTTAAAAGTTCAGCATATGGCCGAGCTTTGATTTTTTTGTTTTCATATACGCTTCGTTTTCTTCTTTTGCCGGCATTTCAATTGGCAGCCGTTCCATAATTTCCAGGCCATAGCCGCCGATGCCAGCAATTTTCCGCGGGTTGTTCGTTAGCAGCTTCATCTTCTTGACGCCCAGGTCGCGCAATATTTGCGCACCGATTCTATAGTCGCGCAAATCATCTGCGAACCCGAGCCGATGATTTGCTTCAACGGTGTCGCAGCCTTTCTCCTGCAGCTCGTAGGCTTTTAGCTTATTGATGAGCCCAATGCCCCGGCCTTCTTGGCGCATATACAGCAGAATGCCTGAACCGGCTTCGTTTATTTGCTGAAGTGCGGCTTTTAACTGCGGGCCGCAATCGCATTTATTGGAGCCAAAAACATCACCGGTCAAACATTCCGAATGAACACGGATCAACACTGCCTCCTCCGGGTCAATGCTTCCTTTTACAAAAGCAATATGTTCTTTTCCGTTTAATATTTCCGTATAGCCAAATGCACGGAAATCGCCGTATTCCGTCGGCAACCCCACTTCCGCTTCACGGGAAATCAGCTTCTCGTTTTTTTGTTGATAGGAAATCAATTCTTGGATCGTTAATATGCCAAGGCCAAGGCGCTCTGCCACTTTCTGCAAATCGTCTACGCGGGCCATCGTACCGTCTGGATTCATAATTTCGCAGATGACGCCAGCAGGCGAAGAGCCGGCAAGTTTTGCCAAATCGACGGCGGCTTCTGTGTGGCCTGCCCGGCGCAGTACCCCGCCCGTTTTAGCAATCAGTGGGAACACATGGCCGGGCCGTTTGAAATCGGCAGCTTGCGCATTCGGATCCAGCATGCTTTTAATGGTGTGTGACCGCTCGAACGCACTGATTCCCGTTGTCGTATCTTTATGGTCGATACTGATTGTAAAAGCCGTGCCGTATTCATCGGTGTTTTGATCGGTCATTAAACCGAAAGCGAGCCGCTTGGCCAGTTTTTCATCGACCGGAACGCAAATCAGCCCTCTGCCTTCTGTTGCCATTAAATTCACCATTTCAGGCGTGGCAAATTCTGCAAGCGCGATAAAATCGCCTTCATTTTCACGGTTTTCGTCATCTACGACAATGACAGCTTTGCCTTCCTTTAAATCGCGGACTGCTTCTTCTACGGTGTAGAACATACGTATCGCCTCCTGTTAAAATCCGTGCTCCGAAAGCCAGTTTCGGGTCATTTTCGGTTCTGTCTGTTGAATTCGTTCCGTATATTTGGCGAGCAAATCGCATTCAATATTGACTCGTGAGCCAATTCCTTTTTCGCCAATCAGCGAATCTTGGACCGTTGTCGGAATTAATGAAATCGTCGCAGTATTGCGGCCCACTCCAAATACCGTAAGCGAAGTCCCATCTACAGCAATCGATCCTTTAAGCATCATGTATTTCATAAGGGACGCTTCCAGTTCAATGGTTTTCGTCACCGCATTCGCTTCTTTTTTCACGGCTCGAATCACGCCAACGCCATCGATATGGCCGCTGACAAAATGGCCGCCAAAGCGCCCATTGGCCGGCATCGCCCTCTCCAGATTCACACGCGAACCTGTTTTCAATTCTGAGAGGGTTGTGGATTTGACTGTTTCCGGTATAGCGTCTACCGTAAATGCATTCGCTGAAAATGTAGAGACTGTTAAACAAACACCATTGACGGCAATGCTGTCGCCTCTTTTCACATCTCCTAAAACGAATGAGCAAGAAATGGTTAGTTCCATGGACTGCGGTTTTGTCTGAACGGAGATGACGCGTCCGACTTCTTCAACAATTCCCGTAAACATGCATCGTCCTCCTCTCGGTTCTGACATCAGCCGGCGTTCAATAAGCCAATTAATGCCCGTCACATAACGGATTAAAGGTGGGTGTCTGCTTCTAAAAAGGCATAGAAAGGCCTTTGGGCGAAATACAGCAAATTTTAAGTATACCGTTACGTACGGGTTTGCATTTGGCAGACTGGGCTGCCGGCAAAAAAATAGAATGGGTATCATCCACCGCGGGGCAATTGGGCAGTGAATAAAGGATGGAATTAAAAACTGATTCTCCCGCAAAAATAGCATCGCTTAAAAAGCACAAAACAGAACACGTTTACGAATTTCTTCGCAAGCGGCTTATTTTGAAAAAACGTCTATCCGCCATAAAGAGGGTTGGCGGCACGTGTGCGGCATTTATTTTATAGGCATCAGCAAACGCTTTTTTCAAACTCCCAGCCGGATAGCACCTTCTTAAAACAAGGCATTCAGCTTCAAAGTTTGAGGTCAACAAATAAACAATGGAACGAGTTCCCATTGAACACTTGTATACCTTATGTACGCAAAACTTAGTTTTGTTTTTTGGCAAACAAAAAAGTCGCACATGACGATGTTCTCTTCAAACTCTTCTCCCATCCAGACTTTAACTGTCGGTGCCGGATTTTCACCAGCTCCACCGATCTCGAAAAGCGCAGGCTCATGCTCAGCCCCGACAAGCGCTGGAGGACTTGCAGATTACGGCGTCTTTTGCCGTGATTAGCAAGGCCGAAGCGACCTCTAGGGGCTATGCGCCGGAGCTAGACATTACGAAAAGCACAGGCGCAAAAGCACATGCAAATTTCTGAGATCGGGTCACGGACTTGCAGGTTCCTGCTCACCGCCGGTAAGGAATTTCACCTTGCCCCGAAGAATTTGATTCGATTATTCGTCCGTTTCATAGTAGCATAAAAAGAAAAACCATTCGCCTATTTATGTGCTTTTAAAAAAGGAGGTTCCAAATGGCCCATCAATTATTGGTCAAAGGCGTCGATGTGGATCCCGAGACGCGCTGTGCCCATTACCATTCCGAAATCGACCGCATCGCCATCAAATTTTACTGCTGCGGCATTTATTACCCTTGCTTTGAATGCCATAAAGCAGCCGGCTGCGGAAAGCCAAAAGTCTGGCCAACAGAACGGTTTGATGAGAAAGCGGTGCTTTGCGGTTCCTGCGGCCATGAGCTGACGGTTAACGAATATTTGGCTTGTGCATCCGCATGCCCAGCTTGTTCAGCACCGTTTAATCCCGGCTGCAGTTTGCATAAGCATTTGTATTTCGGATAACACGAACGCGATCCTCCTCACTTTTAAGTGGGTAAATATAAATTTCCGGTATAAGAAAAGCGAAACCCTATAAAAGGATTTCGCTTTTTGCCTAATCTGTCTGAACTATTTCTCTGGATGCTGCAAGAAATTATTTTTCCTGCCGTTAGTGAAAACTGAGCAGTTTTCGTATTCTTTAACGGTTAAATTTTGCCTTCTTCTATGAGGACTTTTTCAAATGCATCTACGACTTCTTTATCGTAATGAGTATGGACCAATCGCTTTAGTTCATCTAAAGCATATTTGGCATCAAATGCCTTCCGATAAGCTCGATCTTCCGTCATAGCATCAAACGTGTCACTTACAGCGATAATCCGAGACTCTAAAAGGATTTCGTCTTTTTTCAAACCAAGTGGATACCCTGTCCCGTCCAACCGTTCATGATGCTGTGCAATGATTGGACAAAGTTCTTCATAGATAGTGCCTTTCAACATTTTAGCGCCATCAGCCGGATGTTTTTTAATCATAGCAAATTCTTCATCGGTAAGGCGAGATGGTTTATTAAGGATATTTTCAGGAATATGGATTTTTCCAATATCGTGTAATAAAGATGCCTCTGCAATCATACCTAATTGCCCAGCATTTAAATGCAGTTGTTTCGCTATTTTCGCCGCATATTCTGCAACCCGGTCACTATGCATATATGTGTAGCGATCTTTTTTCTCTACTTGCTTAACTATATCCATCAAGGAAGATACTTCTTTGCTTACATGTACAAAAACAGATTCAGTCACTACCCAAAGGAAGGTAAAATCAGATAAAGTCGTAAAATGGATAGGTTCCGTCAGGCCTTGAGCAGTAAAGTGATCTTGAGGCCCGAATATTAATTTTTCGCCATCAATTTCACAAGTAACTTCTCCTGATAAAATAAAGTAAAATTCCATCGCGTTCGGATTATCGGAAGGATAAATGTAAAAAAGCCTGTTTTTTTCTATTGAATGCACCAAAACTTCCGCTCCATTGCCGCGAGCCAATAAACTGATTTCACTGACGTCAAACTTTACTTTTTCAAGGGAGGTTCCCTTTTTGCTCGCTCTGAATCCTTTCACACTATTCCCTCCAATAGTTCATCAAAAAAAAAAGAGTTCTATAATAAGAACTCTTTTCATTATACAAAAAATAATCAGAAAATACTATATAATTAATTTCTTCCAATTAGTTTAATTGGATCAATCCATACCCATTTATGACCGAAACGAACAAGTTTCCAGCTGCATTCTGCACGGACGCCTTTTGTTTCAGCTTTTTCAATTGCATCGTTAGACATATCAAGCGTTTTATCATAGCACTTCTGAATGACTTCATTTAGTTTGTTGATATAACTCTTGGTTAATTTTACGTAATCAGATTTTTCCGTCAAATTTTCAGCTAACTCTTCAATTGCCGCAGTAATCTCTTCATCGGAAACGTTTCTTCCAGATGCTACAAGAGCCATAAACTCTTCAATATCTTCCTCTAGCAAATTGATTTTCTTTCTTGTTTTTTTAGTATCGGCTGCTATTTTCTCCTCTAACTCTTCAATTTTTTTATTCATTTTACTAACATCCTTCGAGTTATATGAACCTGATCGAACAGCTTGAACAAGTTTTTCTTTTTCTTGTTTTAATTGAAGAACTTTAGTTTCTTCTTTGCCGCGTATTTTACTCAAATAATCGTTTTGCAGTTTATCCGCTTCCTTAACAGCAGTAGCAATCTTTGAATCAATTGCCGTATTGGCGTCTTCAATTATTTTTAATCCTTGGGCATACTCTTTGTCTCCTGTGCCATGAGCAAACACATGGGTACTAAACCCAAAAAATAATGATACAGCAAGCAGAACTAAAAATATTTTTTTCATCGTAAAGCCTCCATTTTAATGTATTGGTATCAACTTTTCCTCTATAACTGTCTCGTACATATATACTTGGTCTTTACCTTTTCTTTTGGCTTCATAAAGAGCTGCATCAGCCATTTGGATCAGTGCTTGTATGTCTTCCCCATCTTTCGGAAAGCTGGCTACTCCCAAACTGATGCTTAAATGTACTTTTTCATTTTTTTCGCTGCAGATATTCAGTTCTTTAACTTTTTTCCTTATGGATTCGGCATGAAAACAGGCAGCTTCTTTTGTGATATCTGGAAGAAGCAGGACAAATTCTTCTCCACCAAATCGAGCAGCCGTAAATTTATCTTGCCGGCTTTGTTTAAATACTTGCCCTACGGCAGCAATTGCCTCATCCCCTACTGAGTGGCCAAAATTATTGTTTACGTGGCGAAGATTATCCATGTCTCCGAAAATCAAAGACAAAGAAGTTCCGTTTTTCTTGCAGGCTAAGTATGACTGATGTATTTTTTCATCGAAATACCGATAGTTATGAATTCCGGTTTTTTCATCAATGTAAATCAGCTCAGCTTTATTGGCCTTTTTTAACAAATTTTGTAATAGCAAGGCCGGTGCAATTAAGAACAGAATCAAATAGGGATTGTAAAGATAAGTGATGGCTAGGATTGCTCCAGTTATCAATAGAAGCCCTTCAGTAAAAACCGTATCCGCTTCAATTGCCGGACCCGTCTTCCACGCTATGCCTTCATCCAAACTAATAAGAGTATTGATCAAAAAAATACGCAAGATCCCAAAAAGCAAGGTATTTAGAAATAGCGCAATGGTAAATAAAAACTCGGAGTCTGGAGCCACATTGGAAATTTCCACAAAAACAAAATGGCTGATAAAACCTACAATAATAGTTGATGAAGCATTGAAGTCTGGACCCAGGAAAGGTTCGGAATGCTTTTTTCTTAGTCGATCAGCCATATTAATTAGGCAAGACACAACTACACTTAATGCAAAGAGAGGGAAGGGCAAAATAATAAGCGCCGCAAATTCAATGACACATCCGATTCCTGCAGAAAGCTTTGAATCGACGAAATCAAACAGTCCTCCATGGCGGGCTATACAGACAAGCAGCAGCCAAGTGAGAAATGTAGGCGAAGACAATTCACTGGTTGAGATGGGTTCAAAACTCCAACTGCATAAGAAAATAGCAATAGCAGTTACATTGCATGTTCTAATAAGATTTAATGCCTGTTTGGGATGTCCTTTGTTCATCACCCTTCACCTCTTCAAAAAGTGCATCCGTTCAGTACGGTATTGCTCCCCCCCATTTAATGTGAATAAGCCGACCTTGTAGTGAACAAATTCAAGCAAGGTCTTTTCAACAAAGTTTCTTAACTCAAAGCAAGGTTAATCTTGGACATATTCCGCCAGGCCAAAGTGGACCACCATATATTGCTTGGCTGTTGATCCAAATTTGCTGCTGCATCCACCATATGCGATAATTCAAAATCGCTTTTCACATAGGTGATTAGACAAGACAATAGCGCTTTCAATTTCATTAAGTATCCTCCTTTTCCTCAAAATAGTAAGTAGGTTCGAAAATCCCTTCTTGCCTTTGGCATAAACTTTCTATCTGCTCTTTCATGATGTACCCATAAAAAAGGACTATTCAATTGTGAATAGTCCTTAAACCATTCGGCAGCCCAGCCATCGTAGATTATTTTCATAATCCTTAGATCTGTGGTTTTGCGCCCCTGCTTTTCAGCAAGTTTGCCCTTTCGTTTAAATTTTTAAATCTTATTGAATAATAAGATTAGTTCGTTAATTAGTTTCATCATAAGGTTCTTATTACCCATTGTCAACAAAAAAAGTGGTTTAAACGAATCTTTTCATTCACCGAATCTCATGCTCAAAGAACTAGTTTTATCTTCTTGGAAATTTTGAAAAAGGGATAGTTGCGAACAAAAAGGAAGAGAAGAACCTTTAGGCCAACGGTGTTGCGCTCATCAGCAGACAGCTATAAAATCCAATTAAGGTTCACTCGGGAAAGGATTTCCATACGCAACGGCCGGTTGGCGAGAGAAGGTAGACCGAATAAAGTCCGGTTTTCATATTTTTTTCTAAGCCATCAAGCTATTGTCCCATCTGCATAGGCCTAAAACTCGCATTATTTTGCCTTCGCTGTTTTTACTAGCCATTCTCCTTTAGTCCTTCTTTCTGTTCTCTTTTTTAATAATAATTTCCACTTTCCTTAAAGAATTATCCTATTCTATATTTCAAAAGGTGCAAAAAGTTATACATTATAGAAGAATAATTAAATGTTATAAATTTCACAAAAGAGATTAAAGAGGTATATAAAGGGTATTCTACTTAATGTAAGAACAAAATTAGCAAGGAGGAAACAACATGAACCATGTCAAAGCACTTGTTATTAAATTCATTATGATTGCACTCGTACTTTTAATTATTTTGACAGGGATTTACGATGTGGAGTTCGACAAAACACTATTGATCAGCCTTGTGCTGACGGTGCTTGCTTATGCACTGGGAGATCTGATGATTTTCAGAAAGGCTGGCAACCGAGCTGCGAATGACCGAAACAGCAACAATCATTCTGACCGCCATGACCGCGAAGCGGACCATAAGAAACGGAATGTGATGGCAACGATTGCTGATATCGTCCTTTCTTTCCTGGTCATTTGGCTGTTAGGCGATGCCTTGGTCGAGAACGCTGAAGACATTATGCAAGCAGCACTTATCTCCGCCTTGGTTATTGGCGCTGGGGAATGGTTCTTCCATAAATACTTGGATAAAAACGTCTTTCCTGAAAAAGATGGACGCGCTGCAACTGGAAATGACCGTCATTAATGTGCCAGAATTTGAATAGTGAACTGCCCTCCCTCCTGATGGGACGGCAGTTTTTCTATTTTTACCTAGTGAAAATGCAGGAGTGGAACGACTTTTTATATATAGAACATAGCTTCTGCAACCTTAGTATTCGCTAACTTATTAACATCCTAAAACCTTCTTTATTTTTATATCAGGTGTAAAGTATACTTTTATAAACCAAAAGGAAGAGGGAATGCTTAAAACAAAGCATTTCCTCTTCCTTTTACTTCAAATAAGCTTTATTCCTTGCTGCTTCTGATATCTGCAATTTTGTATACCGGATAGAAAGCTATTTAAAGTAATTCGCCAGCAATTCGATTGAAAGTTAATCATGGACATCAATATAGTTTAAAAGTTCCTTATAAATTAAGGGTTTACTGAAGTAATACCCTTGCCCTTTATCACACCGGTAGCTGGATAGCAACTCCGCCTGTTTTTTTGTTTCTACGCCTTCTGCAACGACTTCCATATTCAAGTTGTGAGCCACTTCAATAATCGCTTTTATAATCGCTTTTTTTGAATCGTCTGTTTCTAATTGATTCACAAAGGAACGATCTACTTTTAAACAGTCGATTGGCAGTTTGGTCAAATAGCTCAGCGAAGAATAGCCGGTGCCGAAGTCGTCTAAGGAGATTTTGATTCCCAGCTTCTTGATTCGCTTTAATTTCTCAATTATCTTATCAATATCATATAAGGCAACGCTTTCCGTAATTTCCAAGTTCAAATATTCGGCGGGAAATCCGGTTCTTTTTAACAAGAGTTCTATCTTCTCTACAAATGAATCTTGCAGCAGCTGTCTTCCCGAGATGTTGACATTCAAGACCAAAGGCAGATTCACTTTTTTCATGTCATAAATAGCCGTTTCTAACACCCAATCCCCTATCTGATTGATATGGCCGCTTTTTTCTGCCAACGGAATGAAATCCAATGGAGAAATATTTCCATATTCGGGATGCTCCCATCGTATTAAGGCTTCAACCCCTTCAATTTCCGAAGAACCTAATCGAACTTTGGGTTGGTATACAAGATGGAATTGGTTTAAATTCATTGCCTTTTGCATATCGTTCGTAATTTTGTTGACTTTAAGAATTTCGGCGCTGATGGAATGATTGTAAAAACTATAATTCTGCCGTCTGTTTTCACTTTGTTTTGAATGATACATCGCGATATCGGCGTTACGCAGAAGTGACTCTACATCTTTTCCATGTTCTGGAAAAAGACTGATTCCTATCGTCGGAACCACTTTTATATCACTGGAAAGTGCGAGCGGAACTTTGGTTATAATTTCTTGGACCAATCTTTCAATTTCTTGTGTTTTTTCATACTCAACGATAGCTACAAACTCATCTCCACCATATCGGGCAACAAAACCGCTAGTGGACATTAATTCTTCCATTTCCATCGCAGTTTCTTTGATTAATTCGTCTCCTGCATGATGGCCAAAAGTGTCATTTACTATTTTAAATTGATCGAGATCAACAAATAGCAAAGCCAACTTTGTTTCTGTTTCTCGTGCTTCATTCAGCTTTTCGTTGATTTTTCTGTAAAATAAATTCCGATTAGGAAGGCCCGTTAGCGTATCGTAGTATGCCAGTTGATTTACCATTTCCAAGGCATTCTTTTTCTCGGTTACATCTAGCAAGGTGCCCATTAATGCAGGCTTATTCTTGTATGTTATCACAGAAGAACGCAATTCAACCGTTATTTTTGAACCGTCTTTTTTTAATAGAGTAATTTCCTGGCTGCCATTGTCTTTTCCGCTTAAGAAGGCTCCGACTCTTTTCAATACCAGTTTTATGCTCTCCTCGTCCAATAGCTGATCATAATTCATTCCCAGTAATTCCTCTTGCGTATAACCGGTCATCTCTGTCATTTGAGAATTTACATAGTGGTATTTGCCATCTTGGGAAATATAGACCCCTTGAGCGCTTTTTTCCACTAAAGTTCGATACTGAGCTGTAGCTTCCGCCAATTCGGCTTCCTGTAATACTTTCGCCGTAATATCCTGAGTCACGCCATTATAGCGCCTAATCTGACCTTCTTCGTCCAAAACGGGAGTCCCTTTTGTCATGACCCAAACGGCTGATCCATCTTTTTTATAAGCCGTATACTTCAACTCGAACGGGACCTTTTTTTCCTTAGAAAGATGAAAATTGCCTTCAATGTTTTTACTCTCCTGACGAAAAAGAATGGTTAATATATCGAAGTTCGACAGTTCATTGGGCTTGTAGCCATATAATTGCTCCAACCCCTCGGTCAGAGCCAGTTCCCTTGTTCTAAAATCATAGGACCAAAAAACAATATGGACATCTTCTCCCATAAAATCCAAGTTGTCTTGGTCCGTGTTTTGAAAAAAAGAGCGGAGACTTTTTATTTCGACCACACTATCCGTGGCAATAAATTTCATCTTCTTAACTCCCTTGGCTCGAAATATTTTAAACCAACCACTTTATGCAGTTTCTTTAAAGTGCTGCCTGTCGCACAAATGCCTGAACACCTGCTATCTTATTTTCTTTATCGGTCAATTTTTAAGATTTTTTAGAGTAGTTTCCAATCATGATTTATTAGAATACCGTTTTAAAGTTTTTGAGCTTTTCATTGTCCGAATTGCATCTTCCTATCGCAAGAGAAGATGTAAGTTTTAATACATATTGATAATGCTTTTCTGATCTTCATACATTTGGTGACATACTTCTGGCAAGCTCTACTCTCTTAATTCTGATGAACCGATTTGTAAAAGTGGTTTATAAAAGAACTTCTGCATAAAAAAGGAAGACCAAACGCCTGTTAGGATAAGCAGCTTGGTCTTCAAGTATAAATTTTAGCGTTTTATTGAGATTTGTATGAAATGTTTAAGTATCCAGATTGAATCAGCATTTCTTTCTTCTAACTAAAGTACAGCAATTCCTCAAAAACGATGGCTTAAAAAATCCATAACCACGCCAAAATCCTCTTTTTCTCTATCCCGTATAGACTTGGTCGTAAGGGAAGCGGTAATTCTCTTTCTTCGGCTTCAGCAGAATCAGGAAAAGGGTCAACGGTCCGATGCGGCCGATAAACATCAACATAGAAATCAAGACCTCGCCTATATTGCTCAAGTCCGCGGTGATACCCATCGACAACCCGACGGTGCCAAAAGCGGAAACCACTTCAAACGCGAGCGGAAGGAAAGGAAGCGGTTCAAAAATCATCAACAAAAACATAAACAACAAAACCACCAGCATGCTGATCGTCGTAACGGCCAACGAGCGGATGATGACTTCAGACCGAATGGAACGGCCAAAGATATCCGGTTCCTTGCGCGTCTGCAAAAAAGCAATCGAAGCGAGGACGACCACAATAAAGGTGCTGAGTTTAATGCCGGAAGCCGTAGAGGCAGTGCCTGCTCCAATGAACATCAGGACCATGGTGAACAACAACGTCGGATCTTCCATGACGCCATAATCCAACACGTTGAACCCGGCAGTTCGGGGAGTCACGCCGGTAAAATAGGAGGCAGTCAGCTTATCCCACAACGAGAAGTTCCCGATAGTCTTGGGGTTGCTGGACTCCAAAATGAAAACGGTCAAGGTCGCCAGGAAATTGAGTAAGATTGTCCCTGTCACCATCAGCTTGGTGTGCAGCGACCATTGGCGGAACGATTTTTTTTGGTAAATGTCCATTATGACTGTAAAGCCCAGTCCTCCAAGGATAAACAGGCTGGACAATAAAAGGGTCACAAAAGGATCCCCTGCAAAACTCATCAGGTTATCGGAAAACAAAGCAAATCCGGCATTATTAAAGGCGGAAATGACATGGAAGACACTTAAATGCAAGGCTTCTTTTATGCCGTAGGCAGGCAGCCAATACAAAGTCAGAATGATTATACCCAACGCTTCTACGATGAAGACAAAACTAAGAATGATTTTAACCAGACGGATAATGCCGCCCACTGAGTGTTGCGAAAAGGATTCCTGCAGATACATGCGGTTCTGGAGTCCGATTTTCTTTCGGAACAGCAAAAGCAAAGCGGTGCCAAAAGTCATCAATCCAATGCCCCCGAATTGAATCAGGACCAGCAGCACACCTTCTCCGAAAGCAGTAAGCATAGTGCCGGGGTCAAATACGCTCAAACCCGTCACGGTTGTGCCGGAAGTGGCGGTGAAAAGGGCATCCACCCACGAAATGGGGCTGGTAGTAGCCATTGGCAATTTCAACAACAGCGTGCCAACAAAGATAAGAAACAGAAAACTTCCCGCAATCAGAAAAGGAGGGGAGATTGAACCCCGCTTCTTTTTCATGGACTTCATAACATGCACCTCTAAATTCTAAGAATAAAAACCAATGGCTTTTCTCAACAAACAACTAAACTTACTTACATGACAGCTTGTTTGATAAAACAACTGAAATGCATATTGAAGTTCGATTAAAGCCCCTTATCTTCAAAGCGCTTCAAATCTTCTTTATGGCCAATGATTACCAAGACATCCTTTAGGCGGATCTCATCTTCCGGGAGTGGGACAATGTTTACGTCCTCCCCGCGCTTGATGGCCAGGATGGTGCAGTTGTAGCGCGTCCGGATGTCTAATTCCCTCAAGGTTTTCTCCGCTACTTTTTTCGATGCAACCAGTTCAACAATGCTGTACTCTGCAGACAGGTCAATGTAATCAATGATTTTTTCAGAATCCATATGATGGGCAATGCGGATCCCCATCTCATGTTCCGGTTGGATAACCCGATCGGCTCCTACTCGTTCCAGGATTTTTTGATGCTGTAAGTCTCGAGCCTTTACCCAGACGTTTGTCACGCCCATCTCCTTCAACATCAACGTACATAATACACTGGATTGAAGGTTATCGCCGATGGCCACGATGGCGTGGTCAAAATTCCGTACACCGAGCGACTTCAATACATTCTCATCCGTTCCGTTCGCCACGAGGGCTTGGGTTGAATGGTCCGATACACCCATGACTCTTTCTTCATCTGTATCAATAGCAAGTATCTCATGTCCCAACCGGTGCAGCTCTTTGCAGGCACTCGTTCCGAATCTGCCAAGACCGATGATTACAACTTGTTTTTCCACTACTTCCCCCTCTTTCCTGCTGTTTTTCTCCAACAAAAAAAACCATCACAAATAGAATGGTCTTAGGCTATGCCTTTGGCCCTTCTCTCGAATTACACAATAACGCTTACGGGGTTAGCTGCCGGATTAGGAATGGAGAGTATCCCTTCTTACATAAGTAAGATTCACCCCAGATAGGAATGGCTTCTATCAAATGTGGTTCCCCCGCTCAATTAAGATTCAGCGATTAAAAGGTAGGTTCATATATATTTTCAACAAAGTAAAAACTACGCTTCTTTTTTAAGCATGTCAATGTTTTTAAATAAGTAATGAATTTTCAAATTGCATGGAGTTGAAAGTGTATAGCCGCGGCATGGGGAACTGGTCTCCCTGAGGACTTGGTCTCCCTGAGGACTTGTCTTTCTCTTCTCGATTTGTCAAAGCGGCTTTTACAAAGCTAAATTCAAACTCAATGATTACGAGTCCGAAAGCGCCGGTCAATTTTTCCAAATCCTAAAATCAATAGAGCAACAAAAAGGCTTATCTGACGTAGATGGAGGAGAATGTGAATAAACCCTTTATTCTTCTTGCTGAAATATGGACAAAGGAATTTACAATTTCACCACATTTGACAATAGCCAAATTACTGCCGCAGATATGTACAAGAAAGACCACTTATTCATTAATTAATAGCCAGCAAAATAATAAGCAAATTAATGTGAGGCAAGAGAAAACCGATTCTGCTAATGATCACAGAATCGGTTCAAAACAGCTAAGAACCATAAAAGAACCTTCATAACGTGCCACAATACGTTACAAAGGTTCTTTTATTTTTGACTTCTATATAAATGAATTGATTTTTGTTCACCAACAGTATAAAAGTAACATCCTGTAAAAACGCTGACCACCATTAAACGACGGGAGCATTTGTTAACAGTTCATCCGCTTGTCGGAGAATTTCCCACCCGCATGCACATAACAATTTGCTCACCTGTTGAACGCATGATCCGTCTGCCTGTATCTTCGAACCCCGCTTTGACGTACAAGCGCTGGGCCGGAATATTCCGCGCATTAACGCCCAGCACCACTTCGTTGAAATTGGAAAACTCACTTAAGATAAATTCGGGCAGCGCATAGATCGATCCTGTCGCAATGCCTCGTCCCTGAAATTTCGGATTCACGGAATAACCCCGCAGCAAGAGCGCCTTTGGATTATTCGAATACTTTTTCCGGTCGTCTGATTCATCCAGTTCAAAAAAGCCAGCCACTTCTTCGCCCGCTTTGATGACGATCAAGTGTTTCAGCGGGTTTTCTGCGTCGCGCTTGATGATGTCTTGGGGCAATCCAGTGAACTCCAGCTGATCGGACGGCAAATCGTATTTGACCGCGACTTTTGAGGTGTAACGGTGAAGAGAAACGTCTTTTCGCTTGATCATAGTCTTGTCTCCAATCGGTTAACTCGAAATTAGTTTGACACAATCACGTGCTGTGTTTCACCAGGCAGCTCGCTTAACGCTTTGCGCAAAAACTCTGGCTGCAAAGCCATTTGCGGCACTTCGGAAAATGGAACCCACTGGTACAGTAAACGCTTGCCTTCTGGTCCATGGAATGAGCCGGTCTGAAAATACGGTTGGTCTTCTGTTCCGTGAATCAGGTAATAAAAGCCGATTTCATGGAATTTCCGACCGTCGTACGAAAAGAAATTTTCCACCACACACAGCAAGCGGTCCACTTCTACAGCCACGTCCAGTTCTTCTTTCATTTCCCGCTCCAAACAGGCTTTTGACTCTTCTTGCATTTGCGCACGTCCACCCGGCAATGCCCAGTGCAGATCACCCGCTTGTTTATGAAGCAGCACGTGGCCATTTTCAATCCACACACCCGCTACCCGAAAATTAAACACTTGGTTTTCCAGTTCGAAAGTCGTATCCACCAGCCAGCACTTCCTATTCTTTTTCTAACGTTACCACAACAATTTCCGGTAAATTAAAGACACGGAGGGGAAATCCGCTATTGCCAAGCCCGCGGCTGAGCACGAGCTGGGTGCTGTCTTTTCGAAAAACGCCTTCAGTCATCTGCGGAAACCAGCCCTGTCCCGGAGCAATCAACCCGCCAATTCCTGGAATGCGGATCTGGCCGCCATGGGCATGGCCCGCAAATACCACATCAACGCCTTCTTCGACATACACATTGAACATTTCAGGGCGGTGGGACAGCAGCAGCGTAAATGCATCGCCCATGTCCGCTTCTACAAGCGACTCACGGATAAACTCGTCTTCTAACGTCGAAGTGTCGAGCAGTGGATCGTTGATGCCTGCAATTTGAAGGGATTCCCCTTCTTGCTCCCACATGACGCTTTCATTCATCAGCACCTTAACGCCGCGGGCTTCCAGTGCTTCGGTAATTTCATCGATTTTATTTACCGCGACTTCGTGATTGCCGATGACGAAGTACACTTCGCTCATTTCCACCAAAGCATCCACTAACGTCAGGCTTGCCTGTAAATCATAGCGATTGCTGTCGATCAAATCGCCGGTCAAAAAAATCGCATCCGGCTTGGCCGCCTTTACCTTTTTGATCAATAACGACTGGCCTTTGCCAAAAGTCGCGTTATGTAGATCGGAGACTTGCACAATTTTCTTGCCTGCAAAAGCTTCCGGCAAATCCGGTGAAGCGATGGTGTATTCTGTCGTCTGCACCCATTTATTGTTCACCCAGACAAATCCCCATGCCATCAGCACAAGAATCAGCAGGACAATGATTTTTTTCATAAAATGGCCTCTATTCACATTAGATTGTTGCAGTCAAAACGGACGCGTTGTCCTTTTAGGGTGACGGTCTTCGAAAAGATGCCTAACTGCGGCCGCTTGCACTTAAAATGCGCGAGCCGCTTCCCTGCGTTTTTTCCGTTAATTCATCAACTTCCCTCTATTTTAACAGGAATTAACGAAAAAAGAAGCGGTTAGCCATGGCTGCCGCTTCCTTGAAAATCAGATATTAAACTTTTGCTTTTGATGCATTTTTCTCGGACATCCAAATGCCTGACAGAACCAGCATGATGATTAAACCGCCAGCAATCGCCATCGACCACCAAAAATGGCTAAGTTCAGGTCCGCCAGTCAGCCACCCTGTTGCATATACGGGGATTTTCAACGGCGAAATGGTCCAATAAGTGCCAACCAGTCCATCGAAGATCTGCAAGATAAAGATCAGGGCAAGCGATGCCGCCGCGGCAAGCCCGGTATTGGGCAAGGCTGCACTTGCGGCTAATACGACCGAGACAATCAAGACGATCCAGACGCTATACGAACTGACGAATTGAAGAAAATTAAAGAAATCTACCGGTGAATACAGCAGCATCGTGTAATAATACGCTGCTAAAAATCCGAGCCAGACGCTGGCAATGGCGATTAAACTAGCCATCATCCATTTGCTTATAAAATAAGAGGAAAACGACAAGGGCCGGATATACAATAACGTAGCTGTGCCGCTTCTGCGCTCCCCTGCAACCGACCCCACATATGCTAGTACCAGCACAAGCAATCCGATCAGCTGATATTGCCCCATGACGGCGGCCATCAGTTGTTCGGGAGTCGGCTCTGGAAACTCGATTACCGCACCTTCTGGCAGATTCCCTACGGAATCCAAAATTTGCGGCATAAAATAATTGCTCACCGGCTCTAATATGCCAAACAAAATAAAGACGATTGGCAGCCAGAGAATCTTGTAGTTTCTTATGTTTTCCCGCCACTCTTTTTTCAGCAATACGCCCATTTGGTTCATTTGCCGCTCGCCACCTTCAAAAAGATTTCTTCCAGTGTCGCCGTTTGGAGTTCTACGCCAAGAACGCCTTGATCCCACGTTCCGAGTGCTGCCAACACTTCTTGCATGGTGGGTCCATTTTCTGTTATGGCCAAAAAAACGGTTGCGCCGGAAACGGACCCTTGCCACGAAGTTTGATTCATAAATAACGTTGAAAGCTCGTTCGAATGGAACGCAATACGGATGCGCGGTTCTGCATGCCGTTCTTTGACATCCGATAAGGACCCTTGTTCGACCAGTTGGCCGTTTTGCATAAAGAGGACTTGGTCGGTCATTTCTTCAGCATCATTCAATATATGCGTGGAATAGAGAATCGTCGTATCTTGCTGGAGCGATTTCAGCAAATTCATGATTTCCCGCCGGCCAGTCGGATCCAGCGCGGAAACCGGCTCATCCAAAAGCAGCAGCTTTGGCTGGTGGACAATCGCTTGGGCAAGGCCGAGGCGCTGCTTCATGCCGCCTGAAAAAGCGGCTGTTTTTTTATTCAGCGCATTGCCCAATCCGACAAACTCTAACGTTCGGGTGGACTGCAGCCGTATATTTTTCGCGTCAACCCCGCTCAATTTCGCTGCCATTTCCGTAAATTCAAGAGCAGTTAGCCAAGGGAAGAACTGCGGGTATTGCGGGAGAAACCCCATTCCCATTTCTTTTGGCCAATTGATCGTGCCTTTTGTCGGCTTCAGCATACCGGCAAGCATCGACAAGGTCGTCGTTTTTCCCGCCCCGTTCGGACCGATCAAAGCCGTCGCCGTGTGCTCATTCAGCAAAAATGAAACATCATCCACTGCCGCCTCTTGTCCATAACGTTTCGTCAGGTTATACACTTCCAGCAAACTCAATAGTTTCGCCTCCCAATCACCAAGTATAAGATGGGCCCGATGATGTTAATCACGACGATGATGAGGCCCCACATCCATTTTGGCCCGTTCGGATTAGGGTTTTTAATCAAGTCAACGAGCGTGAAAATCATCAAGCCGACTTGAATCAGAAGGATTGGCAAAAGAAGCAGCAATAAGTTCATAGATTCCATACATTCTCCTCCTTCATGAGATTAAAAAGGCAATGGCCAAGATGACCACTAGCGGCAAAACGACGATCAGCCAGCTTCTTGGATTCCCTAAGTTGATGGTCCAGCCGATGCCAAAACGTTTTTCCACCATGACAGATGGATCGGCCGCGTTGATGTAAAAGATGCCCCATTTCCAATAGCGGTCATTGTCGGCATCGATAACGTCTGCTTCCACTTCTTCCGTCTCTTCTACTGAATTCGTAGCAGCCACTTTAAAGGTGTAGACGCCGGTTGCCCCCAGCACCACAATTAAAAAGCCGAATGTGATTGCCATATTCCAAAGCGTACTGCTGAATTCCGGCTGGATAATTGACAATTGAATGCTGCCAAGCAAAAGAGTTGCCGCCAAAGAAGTCAGAAACAGCAGCCAGCTGCCGTATTTGCGGGAAACCAATTGCCGGGTTTTTGACCGCTGCTTTTGGCTTGCTAAGATTTTCGACCCGCTCGTTTTCATAGCGTGGTTCAAGAAATAAAACATCAGCTGCATGACGCCCAACATGATGAGCATCGAAATGCTTGAGAAAATTGTTTTGCCGGTAAAAGCATCCGGCTCGCCGTTTGGCCCGAAATGAGTGGGAATTTGTGCAGGCAAGTTGGCATATTCCATAAGTGTATACGCAATCAGCCCCGCTGTAACAATGAGCGGTACAAGAAAAGCTGAACCCGACACCATCTCCACTTCGTTCCGGAACTGCAGATCCACAACGACTTTTTCTCGTTTTCCAGCCGTCCATCCTTGCTGCCTTTTTTCCTTTTTCACTTTCAAATGGTTAACAACATACAAGCCCATGCTCAGTACAATAAGGCCAAATTGAGCGGCAACGCCCCATAAAACCGCCGCTTCTTCAGTAAAGCTCTCGGCGCTGAATATGGAAACATAAAGTACCGCAAGCACTCCGCCGGTCAACAGAACGACTGCCCGGTACCGTTTTTTCAGCTGCACAAGCATTGGTTCTTTGATAAAAGCCTCAGGCACGTAAATGCCAAAGACTTCCGTTCTTTTCACCCAATACGGCACAAAGGCTTGAACCACAAACAGAACAATTAAAATGCTCGCCATTAACATTACCGTCATGTTCCTTCCCCCTTGATGTCTTTCAGTAATCTTTCTGTTAAACCCATAAGTTCTTCTTTGCTGAGCCTCAAGCAAAGCGCTTCCGCCAAAATCGGACGCAGTTCCTGCTCAATGCGCTTGCGTTCTTGTTCGGTCGCTTCCCTTAAGCCGTTCGGATGAATAAAAACGCCTTTTTTCTGGACAATTTCAATCATGTTTTTTTCCTGCAAATAATGGTACGCCTTATTGACCGTATGCATGTTCATGCCAAGATCGGCTGCGAAAGCCCGTACCGATGGCATAGGGGTACCCGGCTTCAACTTGCCGTTCGCAATTCCTTCCATAATCTGCTGGGCCAGCTGCAAATAAATAGGCACGGCGGAACCCGGTTCGATTTCAATAAACATCTGCTCACCCCTTTTGTTCTACTATCACTAGAACACTTGTTATACTCATAATAGAACAGAAATAATTTTCAGTCAAATCGAGAATTAAATAATTGGTTTTACACTATAAAAAAGCAGGCAAGCTCAATTTTTGAGCTTGCCTGCTTAGTATTTTATTTCTTGCCTACACAATCACTTTATAAATGATCGTTGATTTCTGCAGCTTCTTGATCAATTCAGATTCATTTTTAATGTTGCCGCCATTGATCGTAAACGTATACTTGGAGGCGTTTTTTTCACTATAAAGCTCTTCGTTTTCGATTTGGAAGCCGATAACTTCCACTTCGCTTTCTTCAAAAAAACCGCTGATCATATCATATGCATTTTCGCGGTCTTCCGCCACGATAACAATGGTTTTTTGTTTGTAGATCGACAAATACTTTCTCTCCACTTTTTCCAGAAAGTGCAGCGTGATTAGTACGATTGCCGTCGTCAAAATCCCGACAAAATACATATCGATGCCGATGACCAAGCCAAGGCCAGCCGCTACCCATATTGAAGCAGCGGTCGTCAATCCTTTTACCGATCCTTTTTGGACAATTATGGTTCCGGCTCCTAAAAAGCCGATGCCGCTAATTACATAAGAAGGAATTCTTCCCGGATCGAACCGGATTACATCACTGTCCTGGCTCAAAAACATATCAAATCCGGTAATCGATAAAATCATCATAAGGCATGAACCGGTTCCGACGAGGACATGCGTGCGGAGGCCGGCGGGCTGTTGTTTGGATTCTCTTTCGATCCCGATCAAACCGCTTAATATCGCAGCGAGCAGCAAGCGGATGATGATGTCTAGAAAATCTGCTGGAATAAAATCCATCACGGTTCCTCCTGACATTCTGCAGCGCTATTATGCATTTACCCTGAAAGTTTGCTTTTATGCCTGAAGCTTTTTTCGATAAAGGCGCATTCGTTCTTTACCATTTTATCGCCATGAGCGCCACAATCAGCTGTTGGCGGTATTCGTCTTTAATTGGCCAGCCGGTGATTTCCTGTTTTAATCCATCTCGCGTCCCATAGCCTTTGACAAAGCCGTTCAACCGCGCAGCAAATGTCGAATCGACCAGCATCGAAGGTTCCGGAAAAAACGCCTCCAACTGTTCCAGCGCTTTCGGGTAGCGCTTCAAGTAATATTTTTGGTGGCGTTCTTCTGCCGGCGTAAATGCGGTAAAGACAGCGATATCCGTTTCGATAGGTTCTCCTAAAGCCGCTTCCATGTCTTTTTTAACCTGTTCAATCGTTTCTTTTTGCTGTTCGCTATGAAAGCGCAGCAAGGAAATGTATTGCCGGCCTTTGTATTGGTCCCGGTTCGGATAATGGTTTTGCCAAAAAATCCGCAAAATGTCCGCATATGCAAGCCGCTCCGGGTCAAAATCCACTTCCACGGTTTCCGTATGGTCGCCCATTTGCCGGTACGTTGGATTTTCTGTCGTGCCGCCCGCAAAACCAACACGGGTGCGCATGATGCCGGGCAGGCTGCCAAAATGCGCTTCCGGCCCCCAAAAACAGCCCATGCCAAAAGTTGCCGTTTCCCATGAGTCAGCGGCCAATTCGTTTTCAAGTGCTTGAATCGTCCATTGTGTTTTGTCCACGCGCATCCTTCCTCTCAGTTTCGCTAAGCTTTCTTGAGTTCATTATACGAGGAACGGCTAAAAAGTGAAAAAGCTAGGCCTGTTATCCGGCGGCAAGTTCAAATTTTAACAATGCAATGTTTTCCTTTTTCCATTAAACTAAGAGCAACAAACTGGTCCCACTCTCAGCTGACTGGCTCAGTGATTTTCGCTTGATCCTTTAAAGAAAGTGAGATGCTTGCCATGAATCGCCGAAAAAAGGAAATCATCGCTTATTTCAACGACTTGGACCGAAGCTTTTTTATGGACTCCAATAAAGAATTGGCAGGACTTGACCAAGCGCTTCCCATTGGCCATGACCAAACGATTTCCCAGCCTTCGCTTGTCTTGGAAATGACGTTGGCGCTGGACTTGCTTCCCGATTCGAAAGTACTGGAAATTGGTACGGGTTCCGGTTTTCAAACGGCTTTATTGGCCGCTTTCTCGGAATCGGTTTACACGGTGGAACGGATTGAGCCGCTGCACACCCGCGCAAAGGAACGGCTCGCGAAAGCAGGATACGACAATATCCATTTTAAACTGGACGATGGCAGCCTTGGCTGGGAAGAATACGCGCCTTACGACCGGATCATGGTGACGGCAGCCGCCAGTGAAGTTCCAAAAGAACTGATCGACCAGCTGAATGCCGGCGGCAAAATAATCATTCCGGTCGGTGGGCCGATGATGCAGGAATTGCTGTTGATCGAAAAAAGTGAAACCGGCGTTTTTTCCACCACGGTTTTAAACCACGTCGTCTTTGTCCGGTTAAAAGGAAAATACGATTAACAAAAGGCGAAGCCCCATTTCAACCGATTGGGGCTTCGCCTTTTTTAGATGAGGATAGTGGTTGTGGCGGCCGGCGCGTTGCTTTGTACCATTGATAGCACAAAATGGCGATGAGCACTACATCGACCAAATCGCCGCCATAATACATCAGCATGCCGCCCAACTCCGCTTCGTTTTTGGCGATTCCTGCCGGAGGAAAAGCGTAAAGCGATTTTGAGAGAATGCCATGAGCTGCCAATGCTGCAATCAAAACGGCGGACCGGTACAAAAAACTCAACCGGTGCGCCACGGGATCGATGTAAATGATGGAAGCTGTAAACAAAAAACCGGCCAAAAATACGTGCAGGTGGACGAGAACATGCAGCCACATATGATGCTGCATGCTCATATACAAAGGCGTTCGATACAAAATATAAAGGCCGCCGATATTCAGCAAGGCCGCTGTTATCGGATGGCTGAGCAGCCTAACAGGTCCGCTTCTCAAAATACGCGTCAGCTGTCTTGCCTGATAGACCGGCAGCGTGCGCAGCAAGAGCGACACGGGAGCTGCAAGCACCAGCAAGAGCGGAGCAAGCATGCCCAACAGCAAATGCCCAATCGTATGGTAGACGAAATTTCCGTGAGCCGCGTTTGCCACCGGACCGACCAATGCAATGCCGGCACAAAAAACGCCAAGCACCCAAAGAACCGTCCGTTGCACCGGCCACGGGCTATGCCGCTTATTGGAGAAAAAGACAGCACCTATATACAGAAAAATTGCTAGGGCAAGAGCGAAACCAAATATTGGCTCCAGTGTCAGCTGTGCGTATCCATGATGGCCCATATCCGCCTCACCGCTCTGCCTTGGTTTTTTTCGTTGCGCGGCGGGTCTGCAAAAGAAGCCAGATGCCGATGAGCACTAAAATCACAGCAATCGCGTTCCAAACCAAATCGTATAGAAAAAGATCAACGCCGTAGCGGATTTGGTGCAAGCCCATCAGCTTATGCTGAATGGTGCCGTCATATAACTGAAAAGCCCCTGCACCAAATAAGGCGCCTCCTGCCCATCGTTTTGGCCAAAGCGCTTTTCTGCGCCGAAGGTTGGCATACATGAAAAGAGAAGCCACAGTGGCAAACCAGCTAAATGCATGAAAGATGCCATCAGAAACGAGGCCGACTGCCGTTGTGGATTTGTCATAAAAATGATGCCAATTCAACAGTTGATGAAATACCGCTTCATCAATAAATGCCGCAAATCCGATTCCGAACAAAAACCCTGACCACATATTAAAAGACAAATACACAAGCCGATTCTTGGCCGTAGCATGATCAATGGAATTGTTATTGAGAGTAGCCATAGGCATCTCCTTTCCCACCTTATTTTCCATTACTTTTTCCCTAATCCAACAGGGAATTCCTTCTTCTTTAAAATTCATAGTAAAAAATACCCTTTTTTCTTTCTACCGAAACCTGGACTTTGTGAGAGTGTTTGGTATCAATTACCTGCTACCGGCTGTATGCTTAAGCAACTCGGAGATTACGCTTTCTTCCTTGAACTAGGAGACACAAGCATATGCCTAAAGAAAAAACGGTTCAATCTGATATTGGCGGATATATTGCCAATTTAATGCGCGAAAATTTCGGCAAAGGTCCATCTTCAGTTTTCGTGAGCATCACACCCAATTTTATCTCCATCTACCTTCGCGGCTGCCTCACTCCAGCTGAAAAAATTCTCTTAAAACAAAATCAGTCGCAGCTAGTTTCTAAAATCCGAGATTTACTGATGGTAGAATTCGTCAGTGAAATCAAAATCGGCATTTGGAAACTAGCAGAACTTGACGTAAAAGAAATCTATGCTGATTGGAATTTCGACAAAGAATCCGGTGTCCTCATTGCTACCCTTGACGATAAGGCAAATATATCTCCTGTCGAATGGCCGGAAGAAGTGGACCAAGACGCATTTATAGCAGAAATCATCAAAAAAAGTATCGAAGTCCAAAAAGAACCGGTTCCTACAGACATCCATTGGCTAAATGACCGTTCTGTCCTAATAGAACGCACCGGCATATTGGTGCAAATTGAAAAAGAGCTCATCAAAATAGGATTTGTAGAAGAATTGAAATTGGCCAAACGGCCGCTGGAATACAAGTTCGTGCGGAACTCAGCTTGAACCGCGATATTAAAACGAGAAATCTTAGAAATTTTCGTCGACTGGAACTTTCAAGATGACAAAGCATATATGGTCCTGCAGCTTGAACCTCGGAAAAAGGAAAACAAGTAAAATAGCCTTTTGAAAAAGCTTGTCTTCTTGGCGGGCTTTTTGCAATTGGAATAATGAATTATTCTTTCTATCTCGTCGGCTCTCCCGTATAATAAATGCAACTATGATGCAAGAGTTTTTTGCGCAATAAAGGAGAGAGCGTATATGGCTAAAGAAAAAACGACTCAATCTGAAATCGGATCTTTTATTTCCACTTTAATGAGAGATACCTTTGGAAAAGGCCCGACATCAGTGTATGTGGCTATTTCTCGGCCATTTATCGCTATTCACCTTCGCGGTTTTTTAACCCCAACTGAAAATATTCTCCTCAAACAAAATGAGCCGAATCGTGTACTGAAAATCCGGGATTTATTGATGACGGGCGTTATGCCGGAAATCAAGCTTGCGCTTTGGAAAATTGGCGAATTTGATGTGAAAGAAATGTACGCCGACTGGCATTTGGAAGAAAAATCAGGCATAATTATTGCCCTATTAAATGAGGAGGCGGATGAAAGCAAATTCAAAGGGCCAAGCGAGGTCGATGAAGAGGCACTTCGGAAAGAGCTGATCTACGCCAGTGTAAAAGCACAAAAGGTACCTGGTGCGACAGAAATTTACTGGTTGAATGACCGCACGGTTCTGGTGCAGCGCGTCGAAATTTTAGTGGCGATTGAAAAAGAATTGATTAAAAACGGTTTTGCTGAAGAATTGAAAATCGCTAAACGGCCGCTGGAGCGCAAAGTATTGGCAGAAGTCCAGTTGGAAACCGTTTTAAAAAGAAACATAGTGGATACATTCGTCGAGTGGAATTTTGAAACCGATAAAGCTTTCACCGTCTTCATCTTGGAACCAAAGAAATAGCAAAAAGCTCACCTAGACGGGTGAGCTTTTTTCATTTTAATTGGTTGATGGCCCGGAATGCTTTTGCCAGCCGGCTGGCAAACAGCTCAGGCGGCTCGACTGCTTCCAAGTACAGGGTGATGATATTGGGATTTGCCACTTGCCGCTGCTTATAACTGCTCGGCAATGGAATGTCTTTTTGAATCAGCGCAAGCGTGAACACTGGGCATTCTTCAGGAAGCAAAAAAATTTCCGCTTTGTTTAATGCAAAGCCCGTATGTCGAAACCGTTCAAACGAAATATCCAAGTCCAATACAGAGCTTTTGATTGCCCGTTTCTTTTTCACGATGCACTTTTCGGCTAGCACTTCTATTTCTGAATCCAACAGCATGCCTACTTTTTCTGCCACAGTTTCCAAGTTTTCCATTTGGCCGATGCCTCCGTTTCTTCTTGCCTCAATACACACTTCAGTCGGTAAGAACCTGAAGTGAACGGCAATATGGGCAGACCAAATACTCACTGTGCATTTCCAGCCGTTCGATATACGCAACTGAATTGGTAAATTCTCTTCTGTCCACCGGTGTTTCGACAAAACCGCAGCGGTCCCCGGCGTATTGTCTTTGATGGATCTTTTTCTTCTTATGGTCGATGAAAAATTGCAACTTGCTTCGCACTTCCTTTTTCTGAAAATAAAAAAAAGCCGAAAAGATCTTCCTCGAAAGGAATGGTCTTTTCGGCTTTATTAGCGGCACTATCGTCCGCAACATTGAACCAAATTATAAAATTAGTTATTGCCTGACGCAATAATTCATGTGGTAAAGTTAACGTTTTTTCATATTAGAAACACTATTGTTTTCTAAGCAGTTTCAAGTATACTTCCTTCGTAAATCTAAGTAAAGTAATTTCACCCTAAAAAATTATAACACGTGATAGCCTTCCAGCTGAATTCTTTTGGTCAGCTGGTCTCCAGAAATTTGGTCCGCATCATACGTAATGGCCACTTCGCCTTCTCCAATATCTACAAGCGCCCGCTCCACTTCGTTCATTTCCAACAAAAAAGCCTCCAGCGACTGAATCGGCTTTTCTTCTGTCGCTTCTCTTACGTGAATGGTCATTGTTTCCATAGCTAATCACCCTTCCAAACTATCGGTTTCTCTATTCATACCCCGAAGCCGGAAGAATTAAAAGTTAAATTAACTCAAGGATACAGTCCTTTAAAATTCCATCTTCAAGCGGCCTTCTTCCAGAACCAGTTTGGCGTTGAATTTCTTGCCATTTTTTGAGACAAAGCCTTTGATGACCGGCGTTTTTCCTTTCGTGCATAAATACTCAATTTGTTTGGCCGTTAAGCGTTTCTTCAAAAAAACCGTTGGGAACGACTGCTTGCAGCCATTGGCGTATTCGGTGCAATTATAAGACGCTTTGCTTGAGATGATTTTGCCTTTTTTGCATCTTGGGCATAGCGCAATTTCGTCTTTCCCAACAGACATGTCCAGCTGTTCGGGCAAGCCGTTTTTCTGCATTTGGGCCGGCACATCGTCCAAGAGTTTCTGGATAAACTTGCCGATGGTTGTCAAGAACACTTCCGAGGAGCCTTCCCCGTTGCCGATTTTTTTCAAGTACGTCTCCCATTTTGCCGTCATCGACGGACTGGACAATAAATTCCCTTCGATTGCCTGACATAAAATCCTGCCTTTATCGGTGATCGAGACGATGTTTTTCGTGACCTTGATGTATTCATGGCGTTTGATTGTTTCGATGATGCCGCTCCGCGTCGCTTCTGTTCCGAGCCCTTCGATTTCCTTCAGGATTTCGGTATCTTCCACATCTTCGACAAACTTTCCGCACGTTTTCATCATGGCGATCAATTGACCTTCCGTATACGGCTTTGGCGGGGTCGTCATGCCTTCTTTAATGGCAATGCTGCCCATTACCGGTTCCTGTTCCCGAAGCTCTGGCAGCGGGGGCTCCTGCTTCGAATCGCGGGCCACCGGAAACAGTTCTTTCCAGCCTTGTTCAAGCTCCGTTTTGCCCGTTGTGAAAAAGTCCAAACCGTTTACGATGGTAGTCACTTTTGTTTCCGCGTAGCGGTAATCTTTATGGAACATAGCGAGCGTTGTCCGCAGCACTTCTTCGTATAAATTTCGTTCATCAGCCGCCAAGCCTTCCAGCTTTCTCGCCGTAGGCAGCGTTTTTGTCGGGATGATGGCGTAATGCTCCTGAACTTTGGCGTTATCGACAAAGCGTTTTTTCGGCGCTTTTGACGCGATTGGAAAAGTCGCTCCAATCAATTGCTGATATGCTTCGACTTGATTGGCCAAATAAGCGAATTCGCTTGTGGTAATGTGCTGGGCGTCCGTCCGCGGATAGCTGACGAGCTTTTTCTCGTACAAGCCCTGCATAACCGACAGCACTTTTGACGGGCTGTATTTCCATTTGCGGTTGGCGGTGGCCTGCAGTGTGGACAGCGAATGCAACTGCGGAGGCGGCGTCCGCTTTTCAGTCGTTTTCACGGAAGCGACGACCCCGTCCGCTTTGCCGGAAATGCTGTGTTTTGCGAGCAGTTCTTCCGTTTCTTTTCGTTCTTTTGCTTTTATTTTCGCTTTTCCTTTGTAGCGGCCTTTTTCCGCGTCGAAGACCCCTTCAATTTCATAAAAAGGCTCCGGCACAAACGCTTCAATTTCTTTTTCCCGCTGGTATATCAAAAAGACGGTCGGCGTCTGCACGCGGCCGATGGCGAACACTTCCCGAATGCCTTTCGCCTGAAGCAATAGCGAATACAAGCGCGAACCGTTCATCCCAACCAGCCAGTCGCTGATTTGGCGCGCTTTCGCTTCTTCGTATAATAAGAGATCTTGCCGGTTGTCGCGCAGCTCTTGGAATCCTTTGCGCACTTCGTCCACTTCAAGCGAGTTGATCCAAAGGCGCTGGATTTTTTTATTTTTTGCGCCGGTTTGGTAATAAATGCTGTAAAAAATATTCGATCCCTCACGGTCTACATCGCATGCATTAATGACGGTGTCGGTTTGCTGAATCAATTTCTTGATGACGCTAAACTGCTGGAATTTGCCTTTTGCCACTTGAAACTGGTAGGTTTCCGGCAAGATCGGCAAAGCCGCAAGCGACCATTTGCTCCATTTCGGGTCATAGGCTTTCGGCTCTTTTAACTCTACAAGGTGTCCGATTCCCCAGGTGATGTACGCACCTTCCGGAAAAATTGGGTTCGGCGCCACTTCTATATAACCATCACGCTTTGTCGTTTTAAACGCTTCAGCATATGCTTTTGCCTGGCTCGGTTTTTCTGCCACGATTACTGGTTTCATATGGTCCGTCCTTTCGCGCAATTCCTTTCCTATATTGTACTCTTTCAGGAAAAGAAAGATAAAACTTAATTAGTTATTTTTCATCATCAGACAACATATCGGCGAAATCTTTCTCAATATGAGATTTTTCACCGAAAATCATTACTTGGTCGCCTGCTTGCAGTTCCACTTCAAATAAGGATTTCCGTAAAATTACGCCTCCTCTTCGAATGAACAGCAAATGAAGATCCGAATCTTCCATAATCAGTTTTTGGGACGGCTGCCCTACATAAGTGGATTCTTCCTTAATATCGATAAGAGCCACCATATCATTTTCTTCCAAAGATAGAGCCGTTTTAAGCGGCCAATCTTCAAGATCGTATTCTTCATCCATTTCGCGCTCTAATTTATTCGTTAAAATTTTTTTGACCCATTTGTTTTTTAAAATGAGTATGACAACAAAAAGCACTCCCGCTACAGCGAATAGCCAATTGAGCCGCAAGTCGTTAGACAAAAGAGAAGCTATGGAAGAAATCATCACCGCCAATGAGAAATAGCCGAATAGGATCACAGCAGCACTGATCTTTCTGCGGATCGGATGATCAATGATCAATGTCGCTTCATCTGTTGTAAACCCTGTTGCAGTCAACATGGAAATCACTTGATAGCGCGCTATTTGTATTTTTAAACCGGTCGCAACAAAAAGCATTGCAGCAATTTCAATCACCAATGCCATAATAGCCAAATAAACGAGAATGAACTCGATTTCCGTCATATTCTTCCTCCGTTCTTGCTTCTTCAAGAAATATTCCCTTCATTAGAAGTTTGAAATCCTCTGTAAAAGAAATACTCCATAGTATAATGAAAAAATACAAACGGTTCCAGTGAAAAGAATGGAGAGAAACCTATGACAACAAGAAACAGGTCCGCCTTGCTTGCAGGAGCCAGCGGACTAGTTGGAAACGAATTATTGCAATTACTGCTCGATAGTTCTGTTTATGAACATGTAACGATTTTGGTTCGAAAACCATTGGATATTCAGCACCCGAAATTGGAGCAAGTAATCGTCGATTACGAAAAATTGGAAAACTACACGAGCCACTTTAAAGTTCAGGATATCTTTTGCTGCCTCGGTACGACCATCAAACAGGCGGGTTCCCAAAAAGCGTTCCGTAAAGTGGATTATGAATACCCTGTCCGAATGGCGAAATTGGCAAAAGCTCAAGGAGTTCGCCATTTCCTCATCATTACGGCACTTGGTGCAGACGCCAAATCGAAAGTGTTTTACAGCCGGACAAAAGGAGAAGTTGAAGTAGCGTTAAAACAGATGGACTTGCCGGCACTCGCTATTTTTCAGCCATCCTTGTTGCTCGGCAACCGCCAGGAATTCCGCTTCGGCGAAAAAGCGGCAACGGTGTTAAGCCCGCTCTTTAGCGCGCTGCTTGTTGGCCGCATGAAAAAATACGAGCCGGTAAGCGCCAAGAAAGTGGCATTCGCCATGCTTTACGCAGCGCAAACCAATCGCACCGGCACCACTTTTTACCCGTCTGCCGAAATCCAAAAAATCAGCCGCACCGTACAATAAGAAAAGAAGGCATCGAAAACCGATGCCTTCTTTTTGTGTAATTAAGTAATTGAGTTAAAAGCTACAGCCTGCAGCTATCGGGTGAAGGGCCTCAATGATTGGCTACTTCGGCCGCCACGATCTCCGCTTGCAGTTCGATTTCCACATTGCCTTTAATCGCCCGGCTGATCATGCAGGAAGACTCCGCTTTTTCAGCCAGTTTTTGTGCCAATGAAAAATCTTTTTCCGACGCATCTGCTTTTAAGACAACACGTGGTTTATGGATAATGCGCTCGTACGTGATGACGCCATTTGTGACATCCACAATGCCTTCTGATTCCATCGTCAATGATTCTTTAACAAGTTTGCTTCGCTCCATCATCGCCGCAAGCGTAATGATGTAGCAAGTCGCCGCTGCGCCGAGCAGCATTTCATCCGGATTTGTTCCGACTCCCGGCCCGTCCATTTCAAGAGGGATGGAGATTTGGGTTTTTAAATTTCCCGCTTCAATGTTGCCTATGTCATTGCGGAGGCCTGGCCAGTCCGCTGTTAAATGAAAACTATGTTTTGCCAATTTTATCGCTCCTTCGCCCGTTTTATTAGGCAATAATATTAGGTTGTATAAGTTGTACTTAATACATTAGATTGTGGATATTCTACAGGCAAGTATTGGCCGAACAGCACAGGAGTACTACTCGTTAACATAAATCGAGTAGAGCTCTGCCTAAAGCGACAGAAGCTGTTTTAAAGAGATGATTCTATAATTCCAAATTATAGGTAAAAATTCATGAAGACAAGCCGTCCAGTTCTTCCAAACGCGGCATCGCGGTCAGTGCTCCTGGTTTGGTTGCGCAAAGCGCTCCGAGCTTGTTTGAGAAAGATGCACATTCAATCACTTGCTGCTTCGTTTTTGGCATGCCATTCAAATGGATATAGCGAATGGTCCCTGCGACAAATGCATCTCCTGCTCCAGTCGTATCAACCGGCTTCACCGGTATGACCGGCACGTGGAACGCTTCGCCTTCAAACAAAGCATGCGTCCCGTTTTCGCCATCCGTCAAGAAAACAAGCGGAATGTTGAATTTGGAGAGCCGGTTGATGCCGTCTTCCATTGACTCCGTCTCCATTAAAAAGGATAGCTCGTCCGTTGTGACTTTCAAGACATCGGCCGTCCGCAAAAATTTGCAGGCCGTCTCTCTGCTCCGCTGCTCGCTGTCCCAGCGGAGCGGACGAATATTTGCGTCAAACGAGCAAATCACCCCGTGCGCTTTTGCTAGTTTAACTGCTTTTTCCGTTGTTTTCAACGCTTCCGGATGAAACATCGTGCCAGAACAAATGTGAAAAACGCTGGCTTTTCCAAAGATTCCAGGATCCAAATCGTCTTCAGTCACTTGCAGATCCGGTGTTTCATTGACATATTGAGCAAAAATCCGGTCAAATTCCGGCGTTAAATGAATGAACACCCCGCTCACTCGCTTTTCCGGCACAATGATGGCGGGATCCAAGATCACGCCTTCTTTTTCCAGTTCTCCACGGACAAAGGCCGACGTTTCGTCATCGCCTGTAACAGTGATAAAAGCGGATGGTATGCCGAGGCGGCTGACGCCTGCTGCCACATTTACCGTCGCGCCTCCAAGGTGGCGCGTAAACGCATCGTTGTTACGGTCGTTTGCTATATAATCGACAAAAGCATCCCCATATGTCAGGACATACTTTGAGTTCTTCATCATTCTTGCCTCCGCTCTTTTACAAACCTCAAACTCGCCTGTTTTGCGGTCAATGAACACATTCCCAAACCATTTTCCCCTTGGTTTGTTTCGATTTTATCACAAAAAGCCGCTCCAAGATGAATGGGGCGGCTTACAGATTGGTAGATTATTTGACTTTTTCAGCTTTTTTGTACAGCGCTTCGCGGCGGTCTGCAAATACCGGAATTCGCTTGCGCACTTCTTCCACTTCGTTCAACTCGATGTCGCAATAGCCGATTCCAGTTTCTTTTTTCATATCCAATCGAATTTCGCCCCATGGCGCAATGATCATCGAGCTTCCACCAAATTCATTTTTCGGATCGCTCCCTACCCGGTTTACCGCAACGACGAAGCATTGGTTTTCAATCGCCCTTGCCTGCAGCAAAATCCGCCAATGGTCGATGCGCGCTTCCGGCCATTCAGCAGGAACAAATATCACTTTTGCTCCGTTCAAGACTTGAGAACGAATCCATTCCGGGAAGCGGATATCATAGCAAATAACGCCTCCGCACAGTGTACCGTCCAATTCAAAAATGCCGAGCGACTGCCCTTCATTCAAATGAATGTGTTCATCCATCAAGCCGAAACGATGGGCTTTGTCGTATTCGGAGATGAGTTCGCCGGTTTTATTCACTACATACATCGTGTTGTAGAAGCCGTCATTTTTTTTCGTCGAAACCGAGCCCCCGACAATATGGACTCCATGAGTTTTTGCGAAATCCTGTAAAAAAGCCACTGTCCGCAAGTTCGAGTCTGCTAAGTTTTCAAGTTCTGTCAGCGCGTAGCCAGTGTTCCACATCTCCGGAAGCACAATCACATCTGCGCCGTTTGCGGCCGCTTCTTCTAAATAGGACAAAACCTGCTGGAAATTCGCTTCTGGGTTGCCAAACGCAATATCCATTTGTACACATGCAATTTTCACTTTTTCCGCCTCCAGTAGACAAGTTATACTAAACTGTATAAGATTTGGGATAGATGCGCAATAATTTAGAAAACGAGGGACTGCCCAATGGAATTTTCAAACCGTTTACAGCAATTGCCGACTCAGTTTTTTGCTTCATTAGTCGCTAAAACAAATAAAGCCGTAGCAGATGGCCGCGACATCATTAATTTAGGGCAAGGCAATCCGGACCAGCCAACTCCAACGCACATTGTAAAAGCGCTGCAGGAGGCTGCTGCTGATCCAAAAACCCATAAATATTCTCCTTTTCGGGGAATAAGCGAATTGCGCCATGCGGCTGTGCAGTTTTACAAGCGCGAATTTGGTGTCGACATCGATCCGGATTTGGAAGTCGCCATTTTAGCGGGCACCAAAATCGGCTTGGTGGAATTGCCGCTTGCTGTCTTGAATCCGGGCGATTCGCTTCTTTTGCCGGACCCGGGCTACCCCGATTATTGGTCGGGGGCGCCGCTTGCGGATATCGCCATCGATTTGATGCCGCTCACCGCAGAACGCGGTTTTTTGCCGGACTTTGATTCGTTGCCGGAACAGGTGAAAGAACGCGCAAAACTGCTGTATTTGAATTATCCGAACAACCCGACAGGCGCGGTGGCGTCCAAAGAATTTTTTGATGAAACAGTAGCCTTTGCAAAAGCCAAAAACATTGCCGTTGTTCATGATTTTGCGTACGGGGCAGTTGGGTTTGACGGCCAAAAACCGGTCAGCTTCCTGCAGTCAGAAGGCGCAAAAGACATCGGCATCGAAATGTATACCTTGTCGAAAACATACAATATGGCAGGCTGGCGCGTCGGGTTTGCCGTTGGGAATTCAAAAATGATCGAAGCACTCAATTTGATTCAGGACCATTTGTTTGTCAGCTTGTTTCCAGCGGTGCAATTGGCAGCAGCCGAAGCATTGACTGGCGACCAGCAATGCGTGGAGGAACTGACAAACCTTTACGAAACACGCCGAAACGTTTTAGTAAGCGAATGCGCCCGCATCGGCTGGAACGTTGAAGCGCCAAAGGGTTCGTTTTTCGCATGGCTCCCGGTTCCTGAAAGGTTCACAAGCATCGAATTCGCCGATTATTTGTTCGACCATGCCGACATCACCGTTGCCCCGGGCCGTGGATTTGGCGAACACGGCGAAGGGTATATCCGCGTCGGTTTGCTTGTTGATGAATCCCGCATCATTGAAGCCGTTGCACGCATTGAGAAGCTGAATTTATTTTAACTTAAAAAGCCCGTAAGCTGTTGCAGCTTACGGGCTTTTGTTTTTAGTAAACCGGCAGTTTTTTTATGCCATACTGAGCTTCTGCCAATAAAAACCGTCCAATCCGTTCAATATCTGGATTGAAGACCCGGTCTTCGTCGATCGGCGCCGCCACATTCCGGATGGCCGCCCAGCGTTCACGAGTCCGTGACGCCATTTTCTGAATGCCGCGGTACTCGACCGCCTGCGCCGCGCAAAACGCCTCGATGGCCAATACCCGCCGTGCATTCTCAATGATGTCCCGCGCATGCCTGGAGCCGATCGTCCCCATACTGACGTGGTCTTCCTGATTTGCCGAAGAGGGAATCGAATCAACTGATGCTGGATGGGCAAGGGTTTTGTTTTCCGAAACGAGGCTTGCTGCGGCATACTGCAAAATCATCGCTCCCGACTGCAACCCCGGCTCCGGGCTTAAAAACGGCGGCAGCCCTTCGTTGAGCGCTGGATTGACAAGCCGTTCGATGCGGCGCTCTGAAATGTTCGCGAGTTCCGCCATGCCGACTTTCATAAAATCCATTGCAAAAGCGACCGGCTGTCCGTGGAAGTTGCCGCCGGAGACAACCACTCGCCCGTCTTCAAAGACAAGCGGATTGTCTGTAGCTGCGTTCATTTCAATTTCCAGCTTATCTTTCACGTATTCAAGCACTTGCCAAGTCGCTCCATGGACTTGCGGAATGCAGCGGAGCGAATATGCGTCCTGCACGCGCACTTCCCCTTGTACAGTCGTCAACTCGCTTTTTTCCAGCCACCAGCGCATGCGTTCAGCTACTGCAATTTGTTCTTTGTATCCCCGCGCTTCGTGGACAGCTGGATGAAAGGCGTCGACAATGCCGAAGAGTGCTTCAAATGTCATCGCGGCGATCCACTCGCTTTGCAGCGCCAGCATTTCGGCTTCAATGTACGAAACTATCCCTTGCGCCGTCATGGCCTGGGTGCCGTTGATCAGCGCCAGGCCTTCTTTTGCCGCCAGTTCCAGCGGATCCAAATGGCGTTCTTGCCAAACCGAATGGTCCGAAACCGCTTCGCCGTCTCGCCACACTTCTCCTTCTCCGATCAATACGAGAGCTAAATGGGAAAGCGGCGCCAAATCGCCGGAAGCTCCAAGCGAACCTTGCTGCGGAATGACCGGGTGAATTCGCTCATTGACCATCATGGCCAGCCGTTCGGCAACGATCGGCCGAATGCCCGAGAAGCCTTTTAACAGCGCGTTCAGACGCAAAACGACCATGGCGCGCGACACAGTTTCTGAAAATGGAGCACCGATTCCGCATGCATGCGAACGGATCAAATGCAGCTGCAGCGGATTGACGTCATGTTCGGAAATGCCAACATCGCTGAACTTGCCAAAACCCGTGTTGATGCCATACACCGTCCTTTTTTCCGCGACAATCCTGTCCACTGCCTCCCGGCTCTTCCGAACGCGTACCATGGCTGCCGGATCCAGCACCACTTCTTCAAATTCAAATAAAATCCGCCGCATTTCCTCCATTGTCAAATCGTTGCCGTTTAAGCAAATCATGAATTCCCCATCCCTTCAAAAAAGATGCGACAGCTTCCGCCATCGCATCTCCAATTACCTTTAGTATGAATTTTCCGACAATAAAAATCAATGAAAAATTGTAAAATTTTAACAAGATGCAGTGGCAGTGTGCTAACGTGCTAAAGGATTAAATACGCAATTGGCGTAACAAAGATTAACGTTAAAATGACGCGTTGCACCCAGATGACCACCAATTTCGGAATTGAGATTGGAATATCTGTCGCCACAATGCAAGGAACTAGCGCCGAAAAGAAAATGATCGACGAAACCGAGACGACCGCAATGACGAATTTCACAATGAGTCCCGATTGCACCACTAGAAGAGCAGGCAAAAACATTTCGGCTATGCCAAGCGCGCTGGCTTTGGCCACGAGCATCGGTTCCGGCAATTGAAGCAGCCACGTGAAAGGAAAGAAAATATAGCCAATCCAATCGAAAACAGGCGTGAATTCAGCAATTACCAGACCCAACAAGCCAATTGAAAGAATCGTTGGCAAAATCGCCATGGTCATTAAAAAGCCGTCTTTTAAGTTTTGCACGATGTTGTCCACCAATTTCGGCGCAGCGCTCACCGTTTCTTTTGCTTCTTTCCAAGCTGCTGACAAGCGCTTTCCTTCAACCGGCTGTTCCGGCTGAGGCACAGCATCCGGATGGTAGTCATCTTTTATTTTAGACAGCGGCCAAATACGCACACTGACCATGGTCACCAGGAACGTGACAACCAATGTGACCCAGAAATACGTATTCCACATGTTCATTAAATCGAGCGTTGACGCCACGACGACCATAAACGTAGCTGATACGGTCGAAAAGCCCGTGGCGATAATGGCAGCTTCTTTAGCGGAATATTTTCCTTCTTTGTAGACGCGGTTGGTGATCAACAACCCCAACGAATAGCTGCCGACAAAAGAAGCGGCTGCATCAACGGCAGAGCGGCCAGGCGTTTTAAACAGCGGACGCATGATCGGCTGCACAAGCACCCCGACAAATTCCAGCAAACCATAGCCAACAAGCAAAGCCAAAAAGACTGCGCCGATCGGTACGAGCAGGCCGACCGGAATAACGAGCGAGTTGAATAAAAATGGCCCCATATCCGCATCAAACAGCCACGCAGGGCCGATCGAGAACATGATCATAATCCCTACGACCAATCCAATCACCTTGAAAACCGAAAAGACGATGTCGACCGTCGTCTTTTTCCATGTTCCCGCAATGAACGGATAAACCGCTCCGGCCGCGATAATCGCCAACGCGTAGTAAGGAACCGCTCCTCCCGCAAAATTCCGGATGGCCGTGACCATATGGTCCAGCATGATGGAATTTTTCCCGCCAATCGTAATCGGTATGAAAAACATGAAAATCCCGATGAAACTATAAACAAAAAACTTCCACATTCCCGCTGAATTTTTGCTTGGCGCAAATTCTGTCTCTTTCATTTGTTTTGACACCATTTTCCCCACCCCATTCTTGTTATTTTTGCCGCAAGGCCACGCCTGTCATGAACTGCAGCCACGCATACACTCCTGTTTTCACGGTCGCCGCTTCCTGATTGTCTTTTGCCGGATCAAGTTCAACAAAATCAATGTGTTTTACCTGTGGCATTTTTCCGATTTCAAGCAGCGCTTCGAAAAGTTCTTCTGCTTTCATGCCCCCTGGCGTCGAAGCCGGAATACCGGGTGCGACCGCAATATCCAACACATCCAAATCAATGGTCGCATATATCCGATCGACGCCTTTTAAAGTTTCCGCTGCTTGCCGGATGGTTTCCGTCATGCCGTTTCTTCTCGCTTCCCGCATCGTCACCATGCGGATGCCGTGAGCATCCGCATAGTCGATCAGTGGTTTCGCATTAAAATAGCCATGCAAGCCGATATTGACGACATTTTCGCCTTTCACGGTTTGCCCGTCGATCAATTGTCGGATTGGCGTCCCATTTGCCGGTCCAAGCTCAGCAGGATTGCGGACGTCAAGATGAGTATCCAGCTGCAAAATGCCAATTGTTTCGTCTGGAAATGCAGCTTTCACTCCCCTCACGGCGCAAGCGGTCGTCGAATGGTCACCGCCGATCATGCACGTGAACTCATGCGCCAGTTCTTTCACCGTTTCTTCAATGCGCCGATTCGATTCTGCAATATCGGTGGTATGCATGGCAATATCTCCCGCGTCACGCACGGAAATCGACCTTAAATCAACCCGTTCGTCCAGATTGTATGTCGTGAACCTTTTCCACGTTTTCCGGAACGCTTCCGGATAGTCAGACGCCGCAGATGCTGAAATCGACGTGCGAGACTGCGGCGCGCCAAACAACACCACATCCGCCTGCCCTTCCTGCTTCACCCATTGATGGACGTAGAACGCCTCGCCTTCCGCTTGCCAAGCCCAGTCAGGTTTTTTCAAATACATCATCCAACCACCCTCTCGCCATTTTTCCAAACGGACTTCACATGGTTGACGCCGAATAAATACTGCAGTTCCTGGTAGCTGTCCACGCTCCACAGAACTGCATCCGCTTGCTTCCCGGCTTCTAAAGAGCCAACACGGTCCTGGCGGTTGATGGCACAAGCGGCATTGTACGTAGCCGCTGCCAACGCTTCCGCCGGCGTCAGCCGCATTGAGATGCAGGCCAGGTTCATGACGAGCGGCATGGAAACGGTTGGCGACGATCCCGGATTGCAGTCGGTTGAAATGGCTACCGGGACGCCCGCATCGATCATTTTTCTGCCCGCTGCCGCTTCCTCGCGCAAATACAGCGCAGTGGCAGGCAGCAAGCAGGCAATTGTTCCGGCTTGCGCCATCGCTTTGATGCCCGCGTCTGAAGCTTTCAGCAAATGCTCAGCGGAAATGGCGCCGACTTTCGCTGCAAGCTCTGCCCCGCTGTAGGAGACAATTTCGTCCGCATGAATTTTCGGCATCAAGCCGTATTTTTTGCCGGCTTCCAAAATCCGTTCGGACTGCTCAGGCGTAAAGACGTTCTTCTCGCAAAAAACATCGTTGAATTCGGCTAGTTCTGCAGCTTCCGGCAGCATTTCCTCAATCAAGTAATCGACAAACGCGTCTTCCCGGCCCTTGTATTCTTTTGGAACTGCATGTGCGCCCATAAATGTCGGCACCAAATCAATCGGATGATCGGCGTTTAACCGCTTCATCGTCCGCAGCTGTTTCATTTCCGTTTCCACATTCATGCCGTAGCCGCTTTTTCCTTCGACCGTTGTCACTCCGTGCGCCAAAAAGGCATCAAGGCGCTTCCACGTTTGTTCGTATAGCTCGTCTTCCGTCGCTTCTCGCGTCATGCGCATCGTTGCATGGATGCCGCCGCCCGCGTTCATAATGTCCATATAAGAAACACCTTGAAGCCGTTTTTCAAATTCCCCTTCCCGGCTGCCGCCGTAAGCCACATGCGTATGCGGATCAACCAGGCCCGGCGTCACCAACCGCCCTTTCGCATCAATCACTTCCGCGTCGCTCGAACGCTCCCCATACGTCTGTTCCAATTCTCGAGTCGAACCGACTGCAGCCACTTTGCCGTCTTCAAACCAAACGCTGCCGTCAGGAATCAAGCCTAGCTCGCTCATCGCTGTTTTTGATCGCGGCCCGTCTAGCCCTTTTAACGTCGCCAAATTGGCGTGTTTAATCCATACCGGTTTAGCCATTGTCAGAAGCCACCCCTTTTTGCATCGGGATGTTGACGCCTTTCTCGCGGGCTGTCTGTTCCGCCAATTCATAGCCCGCATCCACATGGCGCGCGACACCCATTCCTGGATCCGTCGTCAGCACCCGTTCAATCCGTTCTTCCGCTTCTTTTGAGCCATCTGCAACTATGACCATACCGGAGTGTATGGAATAGCCCATGCCTACTCCGCCGCCGTGGTGAAGCGACACCCACGTAGCGCCGCCAACCGCGTTGACTAGCGCATTTAAAATCGGCCAGTCCGCGACCACATCCGAGCCGTCTTTCATCGATTCCGTTTCCCGGTTCGGCGAAGCGACCGAACCCGAATCCAAATGATCGCGCCCGATGACGATCGGTGCGCTCAATTCGCCGCTTGCGACCATATCGTTAATGATTTTCCCAAAACGTGCGCGCTCCCCGTAGCCGAGCCAGCAAATCCGGGCCGGCAGCCCTTGGAACTGAATTTTTTCCTGCGCCATTTTGATCCAGTTGCATAAGTGGGTGTTGGAGCTAAACTCGCGCAAAATAACTTCGTCCGTTTTCTGGATGTCTTCCGGATCGCCCGATAACGCCACCCAGCGGAACGGCCCTTTGCCTTCACAAAACTGCGGGCGGATATAAGCCGGAACAAATCCAGGAAAATCAAAAGCATTTTCGACTCCTTCGTCTTTCGCCACTTGCCGGATGTTGTTGCCGTAGTCGAACGTGATAGCGCCTTTTGCCATCATATTGAGCATCGCCTGCACATGCTTTGCCATCGACGCTTTCGAGCGTTTGACGTATGCTGCAGGATCCGATGTACGGAGTGCTTCCGCATCCGCCAGCGACATCTTCGACGGGATATACCCATTGAGCGGATCATGCGCAGACGTCTGATCGGTCAAGACGTCCGGAATAAATCCTCTTTCAAGCATTTCCGGCAGCACATCCGCTGCATTGCCGATCAAGCCGATCGATAACGCCTTGCCTTGTTTTTTTGCTTCTTCAGCTAACTGAATCGCTTCATCGAGCGAATCGGTTTTTATATCGGTGTAGCGGGTGGCAATGCGACGATCGATGCGCGTTTCGTCCACCTCGATGCCGATGCAGACGCCTCCAGCCATCGTCACGGCAAGCGGCTGCGCACCGCCCATCCCGCCAAGCCCCGCAGTCAGCGTAATGGTGCCTTTCAGCGATTCGCCAAAATGCTGTTTGGCAAGTTCTGCGAACGTTTCATAAGTACCTTGGACAATGCCTTGCGATCCGATATAAATCCAGCTTCCTGCCGTCATTTGCCCGTACATCATCAATCCTTTTTTATCGAGTTCATGGAACGTTTCCCAATTGGCATAAGCCGGAACAATATTAGAATTAGCAATCAACACGCGCGGTGCATTGGTGTGGGTTTTAAAAATCGCTACCGGTTTTCCGGACTGCACCATCAGGGTTTCATCATTTTCCAGCTCTTTTAGAGAACGGACAATGGCATCAAAGCTTTCCCAGTTGCGGGCCGCTTTGCCAATTCCTCCGTACACGACCAAATCTTCTGGGCGTTCCGCGACATCCGGATCCAAGTTGTTCATGAGCATGCGCAGTGCAGCTTCCTGCTGCCAGCCTTTCGTGTTCAGTGTGGTTCCTCTATATTGGATTACTTTTTCTTCTGCAAGCGTTTTCATTTTGATTCCCCCTTCATTTATATGTTCAGTTTATAATAAATATTCTGTCTTTTTTAAATAAGATATTTCATTTTTTATAATTTGTCCCACCATTGATTAGTTTGTTTATTTTTTATTAATATATTTCCAAAGAATTATAAAAAACCGCTCTCGTTTAGAGAGCGGTTTCAGTTTAAAGCTCAAATAATTTTCAGATATATTATACATTCATACTATATGCTATGGTGCACACTTTAGATCATGCACTAAAAATCCAGTGTGTGAAGGGAAAAGAAGGGTCCGGCTTCTGCTTTATATTGAATTTCGATTACTGCCATTAAATGCGTCGCTTTAAATCCTTCCCCCCACTGAAACCGGACTGGCCCAGCTAGTTTTAAACATGAAGCGGTTGAAATTTCCCCTTGCGAAATTCCGAAGGGGTATGGCGCTCGCATTTTTTGTAGACCGCACTAAAATACGAGGCATTTGAGAATCCACTGAGGCGGGCGATTTCGTCCAACGAAAGCGCGGTTTCCTTCAACAGCTTTTTTGCTTCCCGGAGCCGGATTTCGGTTAAGCTATGACCGAATTTCCGTCCAGCCTCCTGCTGAAATCGCCGGCTGAGGGTACTTTTATTCATCTGCAAAGCATCTGCGCAAGCTGCCAAATTCCAAGAAGGGTCCCAATAATTCGCTTCCATTAAATCACTTGCCCTATCAATATCCGATCCGCTGCTTGCTCTTCTTTCTTTTGCTTCCCACACGAGCTGCACGATAAAATTGGCTGTGGCCTGGACGATTCCGTATACGACCGGTCCTTTCACAATCACCTCAAATACCGCATGGTAGTACTCTTCCCATACTTCATCCGTCAGGCGAACCGACTTCATATAACGCCTCACTTGGGCAAGGACGCTTGTCAAACGCACCCGGATCAGCTCAGGGTCAGGATATGGCCGTTCATAAGTTAAAAATTCGTTTTCCATCCAAAGCTGAATGGCCGCTGTTTCTTTTTTCTCGAGCATTTCCACCCATACCCGCTGCTCGATCGGCGTTAAAAAAGGATCCAGCGCTTTCCATTCCAAAGCGTAGTTTTCAAGCGATACGATATCGTACCCTTCGTAAAAAATAAGTGAACTCATTTCACGCGTATCTTGGTAATACTGCTTCATTAATTCTCTTCTGTGGCCGTTGACAAAAATGGACAGCGGCTCTTCCCTCCGCCTTTTCCACTCGGCATAAAACACTCGAAATTCTTCCATACATGCACTTTCATCAGCAGAAGAATACGCCGCTAAAATAAAATCCGAAAAAGCGAATACATCTACAGGTTTTTGAAATGGATATTCTTTTAACGCATCGAAAAGCAGCGAAAAATTTTCAGATTCTGCAGTTACAAAAGCGGCAAGAGTCACGTTTTTCACTGACATCTCTCCGGTGAAAAAATGTTCGTACTGCAGCTTGCTGCCTTTGTTTGCTGTCGCTTCTGTTTTTTGATTGCGCAATAGAAACCGAATTTGCTGGAGCTGTTTAACAAATGCCATCGGATCAAACGGCCGAAACAATAAATCTTCCGCTTTTCCTTTCAGCGCCCGATAAGCCGTCAAAAAAGTTCGGTCAGAAGACAACCCGATCCAGGGCTTCCCCATCTGCATAAGCCGTTTTTCGAGTTCCAGGGTCCATAGCTCCATATCCACAATCAGGCAGTCGGTATTTTCCTCTTCCGCAAAAGATACCGCCACACCTTTCATATGGGATTCAATAACCCATTTCAGCCCTTGCGCTTCCAATGCATTCTGGGAAAGCACAGTAAGGTTCATCGTTTCACGTCCTTTTCTTTAGTGCTTACTCAATCATTCCAGCATGTTCCGCCGGCCCGATGCGGAACTTCACTTCTCCGACAATGTCTTCTTCCTGTATGAAGCCGAGCATCCGTGAATCGATGCTGTTTAACCGGTTGTCCCCCATCACGTAATAGCAGCCGCTCGGAATCGTAAATTCCACCATGTCTTCCGTCAGCCTTGAATAGCCTTTTTGAACCGCTTCGATCCGGTTTTGTTTTAAATACGGCTCTTCTTTAAGCTGGCCGTTGATATACAAATGGTCTTCTTTCATTTCAATCCGGTCTCCCGGTATGCCGATTACACGCTTGATTAAATTTTTATGGTCAGGCGCCACAAAGACGATCAAATCGAAATTATCAATGCGGCTAATTTTAGAGATGACAATTTTATCGTTTTCTTCAATCGTCGGCATCATGGATTTTCCATGGACCGCTACCGGTTCAAATAAAAACTGGCGCGCTGCAAGTGCAATGAGCACCGTCAAAAAAACCACTTTCATCCAAGCGACCAGTGTTTTTGCCGGTTCTTCGTACAAGAGGACCCCCTCCTTCGACTTTCTGCCTTCTCTTTCTCTCTATGTTACTACAGCTTCTTTCCCCTTGCACTTCAAGCTTTACTATCCCTCGTGCCAATTGTTAAAATAATTAAAATAGTAAAAAAAGGAGCTTGATCATGATGAAAACTTTATCGACCACTGACGTCATTTATGCCTTTTCCCGTTCCAACTCCCCGGTGCTCCATGTCCAACCGGGAGATACTGTCGCTATTGACACATACGATTGCTTTAAAAACCAAATCCAGTCTGCCGACCAGGAAGTCGCGGCCATCGATTGGAATGAAATCAACCCGGCTACCGGACCCATTTTTGTTGAAGGAGCCGCTTTCGGCGATTTGCTAAAAGTAACCATTGAAAACCTTGAAATCGGCAACCAAGGCGTCATGGTGACCGGTCCGGATCTCGGCGTCATGGGACACCGCATGGAAAAAATGGAATCAAAAATCATCCCCATCCAAGACGGCAAAGCCATATTCAATGACCAGCTGCAGCTTCCATTAAATCCAATGATCGGCGTGATCGGTGTCGCTCCGGAAGGAGAGCCCGTTTCTTGCGGCACGCCTGGCGCACACGGCGGCAATATGGATACGAAGCTCATTACAAAAGGCGCCACGCTGTATTTCCCGGTATTCGCAGAAGGTGCTTTGTTTGCGCTTGGCGATTTCCATGCCGCCATGGGAGACGGCGAAGTCAGCGTTTCAGGCATTGAAGTGCCAGGACGCGCTACAGTCACGCTTGATGTGATCAAAGGCATCCACTCTAAATACCCGGTTCTTCAAAATGCGGATGGCGTGGCGCTGCTCGTTTCAGCAATGACGCTCGACGAAGCGGTGAAGATTGCGGTTGAAGAAATGATTGACCTGTTGTTGCCGCATACGGATTTGAGCGTCAGCGAAATGACAATGCTGATGAGTGCCGCCGGGGAAACCCAAATCAGCCAAGTTGTCGATCCGCTCGTAACCGTCCGCTTTTTTGTGCCGCAGCATGTTTTGAGTTCTCTCAACATCCAATTATTTGCCTAGGAGGAATCTCTGTGTTTACTGGCAAAAAAATTTGCTTGACCGCGATGCGGGAAGAAGATCTTCCCATCTACCGGACTTGGAACAGCGAAATGGGATTTGGCCGCAATTACAATTCCAGCCCGATTCGCGAAATTTCAAAAAAACAAGCGGAAGAATGGCTCCATCAAGATTCAGACCGGGATTTCCGCTTTTCCATACGGCCCGTCAAGATTGATACCTTTCTAGGGGTGTGCGCCATCGAAGATATTCAGTGGACGCACCGGGTCGGCTGGATTTCCATTGCCCTCGGAACCGATTACCAAGGAAAAGGCTATGGCAGAGAAGCGATGGAACTACTCTTAAACTATGCCTGGAACGAGCTGAATCTTCACCGCGTCCAACTGACCGTTTTTGAATACAATACACCTGCAATCGCCTTGTACGAAAAATTAGGCTTCAAAAAAGAAGGGGTTTACCGTGAATTTTTGCAGCGCGACGGCAAGCGTTATGACATGTATTTATACGGCTTATTGTCGTCCGAATCTTCGGTCTTTTGAGCGAAGCTCAATTTTATGTTACACTCAAGAAAAAATTGTAGGTGATTAATAATGGTTGGAAGAAATGACCCTTGCCCATGCGGCAGCGGCAAAAAATATAAAAAATGCCACGGCGGCGTTCAAGCTGTCTCAATTAATGATTTAGTCAACGACGAACTTTTTAAAGTACGCCAGTTATTTTTCTCGGAAAATCCGAATCAGGAGCAGCTTGCAAGCTTCCGTGAACTTCAGCAAGAGTGGCAGCCACGGTTGATGCAAACGATGGCTGAAAACGATGCGCAAGCATTTGTTGTTGAAAACTTCTTGTTCATGAAAAAACCGGAGCTTTGGCAAGACTTTTTAGCGAAGCAAACAGAATCTGCCCAGCGTCCTGTAACAAAAGAAGTTCTAAGCAACTGGAAAGATGTACGCGTCTTTCTTGGCCAGTTGATCGAAGGCAACGAAGAAAAAGCGGAATTTAAAGATGCCTTTACAGGGGAAATGTATACTATGACCGATCAGCCGCCGCTTGATATGGAAAACGGCCAAGGTTTATTGGCCATTTTGCTGCCTGATTCCCGCGTTGGCGAAAACGGCATTTTGTTCTTGAACGGCTATTTGACGATTGTCGGCGAATTCACGCCATTCTTTGACCAGTTGAAAGCCGATATGGCAGCGGCTGGTGAAACAAACAGCGATCGCTACCTATCAGACAATTATTTGGCGGTTGTTGAACACATCGTCAAGTATTCGACAGGCACAGTTGAAAAAAGCATTCAGCTTTCTCCAGACCACAACAACGTCATGGTGGAACTGACAAAACATATCGAAGAAGCAAACTTTGACGAAGAAACAGTCGAAAACGTAACAAGCATTATGAACAGCTATCTTGTGAGCCAACAGCCATCTGTCCAAAAACCGGAAGCACTTGTTGCCGGCTACTGGAGATTTTTGCAGGATCACGAATTGATCAAAGGCCCAATGCTTTCTTCTAAAGACTTAAGCGAAAAATTTGGCGTCGCAACAAGCACTATCTTAAAACGCTCAAAAGAATTCAATGCTTATTTTGAAGAATTGCTAGTTAAAAACAACTAAAAAAAGAGGCGGTCCAAAAGTCAGGTTCCCTGACTTCTAGCGACAGCCTCTTTTTCTTTTACACTTATCCTGTATTTTGAATAAACTATGTGGAAATCTCTTATTTATCAACATTCTCAAAAAGTTGTCCAGCAATTGTGTGGACTATTCCGAAAAAACCGGCTTATAAACATGTGGATAAGCCGGTTACTGCATACTTATCCACAAAACGTGCTTTTATTCAAAAAGGTTCCGAATTTTGTTCGGAACCTTTTTTGTGAATAACTCCAAAGTGAAGCTTCCGCTTTTCTCTTTGTCCAGACTCCAGCGCCTAGCTCTTCGGGACGTAAGCCAACCCAGCTGCGTGGCAAAAAGCGCCACTCCACTGGTCTGTCTTACGCCTGTCAGAGCTGAACAGGCGCTTCCGCTTTTCTTTATTGTCCAGACTCCAGCGCCTAGCTCTTTGGGACGTAAGCCAACCCAGCTGCGTGGCAAAAAGCGCCACTCCGCTGGTCTGTCTTACGCCTGTCAGAGCTGAACAGGCGCTTCCGCTTTTCTTTGTTGTCCAGACTCCAGCGATCAGGCTCTCGGGGTCATAAGCCACCCCGGCTGTGCGGCAAAGAACGCCACTTCGCCGGTTTGTCTTATGCTCGTCGAGCCTAGCTCGATCGCTTCCGCTTTTCCTTCTGTCCAGACTCCAGCGCCCAGCCCCTCGAGTCGCTTCGGTCTTGTCATCAATGGCAAAAAGCGCCATTGCTTTCAAGACCTCCAGCGCTTGTCGGGGCTACATGGGCGCTTCCGCTTTTCTTTAAACCCTCGGTGTTTTTGCTCTTGTTTTTCGGTGTTCCCGGCGGGCCGGTGCGGATTCGAAAAACAGCTTCTCGCCTTCTGATTCCGGCAATACCGGTGGAACCGGCGTCGGTTTGCCGTCGTCTCCCATTGCTACCATGGTCAAAAACGATTCCGTCGTCAGTTTTTCTTCTCCGGTCTGAAGGTTTTTTGATTTTACCCGCACGTACACTTCCATTGAAGTCCGTCCGGTCGAAGTAACGTTTGCTTCAAGTTCAAGGACGTCGCCTACCCGTGCAGATGACAAAAAGTCGACCGAGTCGATCGATGCCGTAACAACGACCTGGCGGCGCGCGTGTTTCATTGCCGTAATTCCAGCAATTTCGTCAATATACGACAGCACTTTGCCCCCGAAAATTGAATTCATATGATTGGTGTCTGGCGGCAATACTAATTTTGATTGGATGGTTCGTGATTCTTTCATTGGGATGGCTTCCATATCCATCACTCCTTTTCTTTAGGTTAGGCGGTTTTAGCAAACCGGCAAATCTTCCTCTATGATATAGTAAAATCGAGGAGGGTTCTCTATGACAGAATTGTTTCATATTTTAAACACACCTGAGTTTCAATCAAAAGACTCATTAAAACAACAGCTCGAGCAGCTTGGAATAAAAACAGGCGACTCGTTGATCGTCCATTCTTCGCTTAAATCTATGGGTTGGATTGCTGGCGGCCCGCAAGCAGTTGTGGAAGCTTTAATGGATACGGTAACCCCTGCAGGCACGATTGTCATGCCTGCCCAGTCTGCGGACAATTCAGACCCCGTGTACTGGATGGCGCCGCCCATTCCTGAAAACTGGCATCAGCCATTCCGTGATGCCTCACCGGCATATGATCCGCACTTAACGCCGCTCCGGGGCATGGGGAAAATCGCAGAATGCTTCCACCGCCACCCGTTAACCATTCGCAGCCCGCATCCGGCCCATTCGTTTATGGCCTGGGGGGAAAATGCTGAGGAATGGATGAGCGAACATCCGCTTGAAGATTCTTTTGGCGAACGCTCGCCTCTTGGCAAAATGATGAAAGCAGATGTACAAATTTTGCTGATCGGTGTGGGCTTTGATTCGTGCACCGCGCTCCACTATGCCGAATTTATGCAGGAAAACAAGACCTATTCGCCTCAAGGCGCCGCGGTTTCCATCAACGGAGAACGTACTTGGCGAACATTTGACTGCGTAGACACGGATTCCGACCGATTCCCGGAACTCGTGAAAGAGTATAAAGGCCCTATCTCTACCGGAAAACTTGGACAAGCCGAAAGCCAACTGTCCGCTATGCGCCCATTAGTTGAATTTGGCATTGAATGGCTAAAAAAGAACCCTGCTTCCATATAAAAAAACCGGCTCGCTTTAGTTTGAGCGCCGGCTTGGGGTTGAAATAATTTCGTTCAGCAATTTTTCCAACCGATCGTTATTCAAATTAAAAGAATCCACAAACGCATTAATGATTTCAGCAGGTTCGGGGACGTTCTCCCAATGAAGCTCATATCCTGCATTTACTAGGAGCTGCCGCGCAAATTCCCGCAATGTGCGCCCATTCCCTTCCCGAAACGGATGCAGTGCATTCAGCTCCGCTAAAAAATAGGCAAGGCGTGGAATCAGCCGGTCTTTGGCCGAGTCCTTCAAATAATTTTCTTCTGCCAATTCATCAAAGATTTTAATTAAATGGGCCTCGATATGGTCAGGGTGGGCAAAAGAAGAAGAACCTTTGGAAATCATTTCTTTTCGCAGCTCCCCGGCAAACGGGTAAACGTCCTTTAAAATACACTGATGGATCGCCAGAAAAGCATCTTTATCGAGTGGGTCTACCGGTTTTTTCATTCGCATCTCCGACAGGCGGAAAAGCGTGTAGACTTTTTCCACTTCTTTTAGCTTTTCTTCATCTTTCAAATCAAATACATTGATCAACACTTCCGTGCCCGGATAACAATACATAGAGGTCGCACGATACTTAGACATTGAATTTCATTTTGATTGCTTGATGGAATTGAGACTCCGTCTTTTCACCAGTCAATACCGACAACACAAAATCTTGATCCTCATTAGTCACGTTAAAGCCTTCCGTAATCAAAGAATGTGACGCATACGAAATCGCATGATTTGCTTGTTCCCGGGATACTCGGTTTACTAACTTCATCACGTATATGACCACCTTTCATTCTTCTATTATAGCATTTTTCAGTCTGAAAATCCATTCAGGACGCCATTTCCAGGCTCTTTTTTGCCATTTCGGCCATAAGAAAAACCGGATGCCAGAGCATACGGTTTTTTCAGCTTGTTGAGATATCCTAGCAATAAAATTAAGCATCCTTTTATAAATGCTATTCCGCAAACCAGCTGCGCTTGCCGCCGGCTCGCTGGTTTGCTTCATAGCTTTAGTGAATGCAGTCAGTTATTATTTCATGTGAAAAGGGCGAGTACAAGTGATTTCCACACTTGTACTCGCCCTTTTAATTTTCTTTTTCCCGCTACTCTTCAAGTGCCATCTCTTCGAATTAAGCGAAAGGCGGCGACTACTGCGGGAGCAGTGAAGGAGCAAAGCGACAGAGCGATGAGAGCCTAAGACCCCGCAAGACGCGAAGCAGCTGAGGAGGCTTATGCCACGGCCGCCTGAAGCGCAATGAGAAGACTAACCAAACTTTCTCGACTGTCTGGAAAACCAAATGCCTGAGCACCCGTTTTTTACAATTGTTCTTGCAACTCTTTTGTTTCTTCCGCAGTGAACGCGCGCGATCTCGTCAGAAACCGCTTGCCTTCGACGCCTTCCAGAGAGAACATTCCGCCTCTTCCGGCTACCACGTCAATGATCAACTGCGTATGGCTCCAGTAGTCGAATTGGTTTCTGTGCATATAGAATTTGCTGCCACCGATTTCACCGAGCAGAACGTCCTGGTCGCCAATAAACAAATCCCCTTCTGGATAGCACATTGGCGAACTTCCGTCACAACAGCCGCCCGACTGATGGAACATGACAGGACCGTGCTTTTCTTTCAGCAGTTCAATCAGTTCAAGTGCCGCATCCGTTGCCGTTACGCGTTCGACCATAGCCTTTCCCTTCTTTCTAAATCAAAAGAATCCTTGTTTGTTTTCGCTGTAGCTCACAAGCATATTTTTCGTTTGCTGGTAATGATCAAGCATCATTTTGTGGTTTTCACGTCCAACACCAGACATTTTGTATCCGCCAAATGCTGCATGGGCAGGATATTGGTGATAGCAGTTCGTCCACACACGGCCCGCTTGAATGCCGCGGCCGAAACGGAAAGCAGTATTCGTATCGCGTGTCCAAATGCCCGCTCCTAAGCCGTACAGCGTATCGTTTGCAAGTTCAAGCGCTTCTTCTTTTGTTTTGAACGTCGTTACTGAAACAACCGGCCCAAAAATTTCTTCTTGGAAAATGCGCATTTTGTTATTGCCTTTAAATACAGTCGGTTTGATGTAATAGCCTTCCGCTAAATCGCCTTCCAGCATATTGCGGTCGCCGCCAATCAGCACTTCTGCGCCTTCTTGCTTGCCGATGTCCAAGTAAGACATGATTTTTTCCATTTGCTCTTGGGAAGCTTGCGCTCCCATCATTGTTTCCGGATCAAGCGGATTTCCGATTTTAATCGCTTCTACCCGTTTCAGCGCCCGTGCCATAAACTCTTCGTAAATGTCTTCCTGAATCAATACACGGGATGGGCACGTACATACTTCCCCTTGATTTAATGCAAACATGACAAAGCCTTCAATGGCTTTATCCAAGAACGCATCGTCTTGGTCCATAATGTCTTTAAAGAAGATGTTCGGCGATTTCCCGCCCAATTCCAATGTAACCGGAATTAAGTTTTGCGAAGCATATTGCATAATCATTCGTCCGGTTGTTGTTTCACCGGTGAATGCGACTTTGCTGATGCGCGGGCTTGAAGCTAGTGGTTTCCCGGCTTCTAAACCGAAACCGTTAACGATATTTAAAACGCCTGGAGGCAATAAATCGCCAACCAACTCTGCCCATACAAGAATGCTGGCAGGTGTCTGCTCAGCCGGTTTCAAGACGACGCAGTTTCCTGCTGCAAGTGCCGGCGCCAATTTCCACGTTGCCATTAATAAAGGGAAATTCCACGGAATGATTTGTGCGACTACGCCGAGTGGTTCATGGAAATGATAAGCAACCGTATCTTCGTCAATTTGGCTGATCGATCCTTCTTGTGCACGGATGACTCCAGCAAAATAGCGGAAATGGTCAATCGCTAAAGGCAAATCCGCATTCAATGTTTCACGGACAGCTTTACCGTTGTCCCACGTTTCAGCGACAGCCAACATTTCAAGGTTCTGCTCCATGCGGTCTGCGATTTTCAGCAAAATGTTTGAGCGCTCTGTCGTAGACGTTTTACCCCACGCCACTTTTGCTGCATGCGCAGCATCCAAAGCCGCTTCCACATCTTCCGCTGTTGAGCGGGCAATTTCAGTGAACTTTTTGCCGTTGACTGGAGAAACATTGTCAAAATACTGGCCTTTAATCGGCGCTTTCCATTCTCCATTTATAAAGTTCTCATACCGGCTCTTGAATGAACTCTTCGCCCCTTCAGTGTTCGGTGTAGCATAAACCATTACCATTCTGTTTCCTCCCTTAAATCATATTGCCGAAAAGTATGCGCTTACATTCATCTGTTTTCACGCATACAATAGACGGCTTCTCTTCCATATTGTCAAATTTATTAGAAAATTGCAACTGTTTTTTGAAATTTAATAACGTAACCCTTCCGTTTTGTTCATTGCGGTTAAAGGGTATAATAAGAAAACATTCATGAAATATAAAAGCGAAGGGAATTTCTTATGCGAATCAATAAATTTTTAAGTGAAACCGGAATAACATCACGCCGCGGAGCTGATAAATTCATCGAAGACAAGCGGGTCACCATCAATGGCGCTTTAGCTGAACTCGGAAGCAAAGTGGCGCCCGGCGATGAAGTGAAAGTGGACGGTAAACTCATCGAACAGCCAAAGCAACAATACGTATATATCGCGCTTAATAAACCCGTAGGCATCACCAGCACTACCGAGCGCCACATTAAAGGCAATATTGTTGATTTTGTCAATCATTCTTTGCGGATTTTTCATGTTGGCCGACTGGATAAAGACTCGGAAGGCTTAATTTTACTGACCAATGATGGAGATATTGTCAATGAAATTCTGCGGGCAGAAAACGAACACGAAAAAGAATATGTCGTGAAAGTCGACATGCCAATCACCGATTCCTTTATTCAAAAAATGGAGGAAGGCGTAGAAATTCTCGATACAAAAACTTTGCCGGCAAAAGCCGAAAAATTGTCGAAGTATACTTTCCGCCTTACGATCAAACAAGGGTTGAACCGACAAATCCGGCGCATGTGTACAGCGCTTGGCTATGAAGTCCGCAGTTTGAAGAGGATCCGCATCATGAATATCCAACTTGGCGACTTGCCAGTTGGAGAATGGCGGGATTTGACCGACCAAGAACGGCTAGAATTATTTAAGCAATTAAACTATTCACCAAAACGTTAAGGAGGCAAGCATGTGCTGACCATTACCAACACCCCACTTCATACCGGCGTCAAGATCAGCGGCGATTATTTTGATCTGGATGAACTAAATCAGGCAATTTACCATGTCGTCGGAGACGAAGAGAAATATTACGATTTCGCCGGCCCAAGAATGCGGATTCTCGGCGTTTCTTATGAAATCCGGCATGCGGCTCAAGGCGATCGCAACATCGAACAGGTATTTAACGGACTTCATGAACACGCCAAAAAGCAGCACCGTTTTATCGCGCCGGATAAAAACATCTATTTCTCAGTAGAAATTCTTTGGCCGGAAATCTTGTTTACAGCGATTGCGTTGAAAGACTTTGTCCGCTTGTACCGCAAAGACGCCAAAAATGCGGAATGGGATATTTATCTTCCTGTTATTTCCCGTTTTCAAGCTTTGATTCTCGACTGCCTTCACGGGCAAGTCGAAGAGCAAGTTTACCAAACAGTTGTTCAAGCATACACTCAAGCCGTTCTTGGCGAAGAATACGCGGTGCAGTATATCGACTTTTTGAATTTAAAATACTTGGGATTATCGAAATCGGAGCGGGAGAAAATGCTCCCAGCTTTTGCCGGAAAAATCGCCGTGCAAGATGCAGACTACCAAACATTCCGCCAGCAAGTGCTGGCTGCCGCAAATCCATCAAAAATGGCCCTTCACGAAATTCGGCTGCAAGCGGACTATCCGGAAAAAATTGAATGGTAAAGAACAAAAAAGACTTACGCTCTTTTGGCGTAAGCCTTTTTTGTTTAACGTTGAATTTGCATCACAATTAAATCACAGGCGCTTTCCGCTTTTAAACTGTGTTTTTCAAGCGGCTCCATATGCAGCAGATTTTCCGGCCTTACTTGTACCGCTTCTCCTTCTACCGTAAAAGAAACTTCGCCGCTCCTAACAATAATGACCACATCCGCATCAACAGCATGTTCCGCTATCATTTCTCCTTGCTGCATTTGAATGTTCAAAATCGTGGTTTTCTGAAAGGAAGCCGCTTTTTGGATATGTTTTTTCTTTTCATTCAACATAAAAGGCGTTTTCTTCAAGTCCATTTCATCACCACTCCTTCATCTTCGTTTGTATCCTATCCCCTGCCAGCTGCAATCAAAACATAAGCCCCTTTGCTAGTTCGTTTAATACCAAAGGCAAGGCGGGTATATTCTATACAAGAAGGTCTCAAGATTTTTTCTAGCAAGTCTTTATAAGTCAAGAAAACTCAGACGAAATTCAGGAGTGATAATCGATGAAAAAACTGTTCATATTGGTTTCACTGCCGCTTTTTTTAGCCGCGTGCGGAGGCGAAGAAAATCCGGAAACCAGCCAGGAAAGCCAAACGGAAGTATCTGCCCCCGAAGGCGAATTTGATCCTACTGCACCTGAAGAAGTTGACGAAGCAGAGCCGGCTACTTTCACGGCGTTGGCGAATGGCGATATTTCCGATGGCGAACCCGTTATACTGGCAGGCAAAGTTGCGGAGCTGACAGACGACAATGCATTTCCTGCGTTCATCTTGACCGATGGCGAACACAAAGTATATATCCGCAATATGGCTGAAACTTCAGTAGCTGTGGATGATTCTGTTACAGTCCATGGCATTTATGAAGGCGTAACCGAAGACAGCATGCCGCTCGTGTCGGTATCGATCATTGAAGCGCAATAAAAAGACGGTCTCATAGAGGCCGCCTTTTTTAATGCTGGGAATTCAGTGTCTGTCAGGTTCTGCAGGTTCTGAAACGTCATCTAAAGCAATTTCTGCGTTATCGTATGTTTTGTCTTTCACTGCAATATCCCCTAAAGACACAATGCCAACAATTTTATTGCCTTCCACAATGGGCAGGCGCCGGATTTGATGTTGGGACATTAAGTTTGCTGCATCTTCCGTTGACATATCGGTGGTGCCAGTCACAGTTTCAGAAGACAAGATTTCAGAAATTGGTCGATCTAACGATAGTTGTTCAGCAATGCCGCGCGTGACAATATCACGGTCCGTCACAATGCCTACCAGTTCATTCTTATTCGTAATTGGAATCGATCCTACATCCAAATCCCGCATTCTTGTTGCAACTTCCTGAATTGTCGCTTCTGATGAGCAAGTGTCCACATCGGTCGTCATAATTTCAGTGATTTTCATAATTGCAGCCTCCCTAAAATAGTCATTCCTGTCTTTTCAGAGCGCCAAGTACCCGCTGCATGATTTTCACGTCATCTATTATTCCACTCCCGGCCGCCATGCCCCCTTTCCTTTTCTCTATCTATCTTTATCCGTTTTCAAACGAAAAAAACATCTTTGGAAAAGAAAAATGGCTCCGGTGCAAAGCACCGAAGCATCTTCTCGTAACCTAATCGTTTATTATTCAACCAGTTGAATAAACTGGCGCGTCCGTTCATTTTTCGGATTTTCAAAAAATGTTTTTGGATCGGCGGATTCAATAATGGTGCCTTTATCAATCATAACAACGCGGTCAGCCACTTCTTTTGCGAATTTCATTTCATGGGTTACCACAACCATTGTCATGCCTTCTTCCGCCAGCTGCTTCATAACTTGCAGCACTTCCCCTACGAGTTCAGGGTCAAGAGCTGAAGTCGGTTCATCAAATAGCATTACTTTCGGCTGCATAGCCAACGAACGGGCGATGGCCACACGCTGCTTTTGGCCTCCGGAAAGCTTGCTTGGGTAGACGTCCGCTTTATCGCGAAGCCCTACTTTTTCAAGCAGCTCCAATCCCAGTTTTCGGGCATTGTCTTTTTTCATTTTCTTAACCGTAATTGGCGCTTCCATGACATTTTCCAAAACAGTTTTATGCGGAAACAGATTGAAATGCTGGAATACCATGCCAACTTCAGCGCGGATTTTCGTTAAATTGTCTTTTTTCGGATCAATCGTATGTCCGTCGATGGTTATTTTTCCTTCGTTGATCATTTCTAAAAAGTTGAAGCAGCGAAGCAGCGTGCTTTTGCCTGAACCGCTGACTCCCACCAAAACGACTACTTCTTGTGGATTCACATGCAAATCCACGCCTTTTAGCACTTCTAGATCTCCAAAGGATTTATGGATATTTTCTGCTGTAATCATAGTCATCCTCCTCAGGCTCTGTCGACATCGAGTTTGTTTTCATACAAACGCAACAGGAATGTAAATATCATGACGAGCACCAAGTAGTAAAGCGCAACGACCAAGAATGATTCAAATGGCTGATAAGACTGCGCAGCTTCCCGGTTTCCAAGCGAGAAGATTTCGGATACCCCGATAATATAAACGAGCGATGAATCTTTTAACGTAATAATAAACTGGTTGCCAAGCGGTGGAATCGAACGGCGCAACGCCTGCGGGAACACGATGCGGCTCATGGTCTGCTGCCGGTTCATGCCAAGCGACATACTCGCTTCACGCTGGCCTGGGTCTACACCTTGGATAGCGCCGCGGAAAATTTCTGCAATATAGGCACCGTTATGGACGCCGAGCGCAATCGCACCGGCCCAGAAGTTATCCATCGTGTAAATTTCAACAATTCCGAAATACAAAAACATAATTTGCACAATCAATGGCGTTCCGCGAATAATTGTAATATATATATTTGCGATTGCCCGCAAAATTTTCGATCCTGAAATTTTCATTAAAGCAAAAATCAGTCCGATAACGGTTCCGAGAATAACCCCTACAGCTGTCAGCTCCAAAGTGACGAGCGTAGCTTCTAGGAATCCTGGATAAGTTCGCATAAACACTTCATACACCGTTACAAATATCTCTGGCATTGGCTCTTCACTCCTCCTTATTTCACTTGCTTATTCTAATACTTTAATGCCTTCGATATCTGTATCGAGGAGGTTGCGGCCAAACCATTTATTGGATATTTCTTCATAAGTGCCATTTTCTACGATGGCAGCTAAAGCTTTATTTACTTCTTCAAGCAATGCTTTATCATCTTTGCGCACAGCCACAGCAGCTTTTTCAATCCACAGCGGCTCGCCGATCATTTTTACTGCAAGCCCTGTGTTTTGCGCTTCAAAACCGACAACGTCTGAAGTGATAACTGCATCTAAGCGGCCCTCGATTGCTAAGTCTTGCAAAGCAACAACATCGCTGTTGTAATACTGAATGTCTTCTGTATATTCTTGCGCGGCTGTGTCATACGTACTTTGTCCTACTACGCCAATCTTTTTGCCTTCTAGATCGGCTTCTGATTTAATTTCTTCATTGCCTTCATGGACGAAAATTGCACCGCCTGAATAATAATAAGGATCCGAAAAGCTTACTTGTTCCGCACGCTCTTTTGTAATAGCCAAAGAACCAAGAATAGCGTCATAACGGTTTGTCGTTAAGCCTTGGATAATCGTTTCAAAAGGAGTTGTAACCGGATTCGGTTCCAAGCCCATTTCTTCTGAAAGCGCATTTCCGATTTCAATATCAAATCCTGTCAAGTTGCCGCCTTCCTCAAAACTGAAAGGTTTGTATAGCCCACTAGAAGCCGTGGTGAACTTTCCTTCTTCCATCAATTTCAATTCGCCGCCCTCAGAAGTCTCCTCAGAGCCCCCACAAGCTGACGTGATCAAACCAGCAGATAAAATGATACTTAAAAACGATAATTTCTTTTTCATTATTTTCTCCCCTTTTTTCTATAATTTACCGAAACAAAAACACATTTCGGGACTTTCCAATAAGGAAAATGCATTAATAAAAGACGTCCTTGTCTCTGTAGACAGCTTCCAAATCCATCAAATTCCCTTTTACTTTCGCATGTTCTTTAACATAGACAAAGCGCATGATAGAAGTTAATAAGGCATGTACGGCAGTATAAGAATCGATGTTCAAGTTTGAGTTCACCGAAACGGCAATGGCGATATCCGAATAGGCAACCGCCGGCGATTCGAGGGAATCTGTCAGAACGACCACTTCTGCTCCAGCTTCTTTGGCCGTCTTCAACGTTTCCATCACTGCTTTTGTATACCGGGGAAAAGCAAAAGCAATCACAACATCCGTCGCCTCTAATTTTGACAGCACACTAAAATACCGGCTATCTGAAGGCATGAGCAATTCGCTAAAGCCCAACGCAAGATTTAGCCATGTTGAAAACCAATGAGCCAAGCCAAAATCAAAAAAATTGCTTGTAATGTAAATGCGTTCTGCCCGGCTGATGGCCTCTACTATTTGAAGCAGCTTTTCTTCATCGATGGATTTCTTCATTTTTACAAGGCTTGAGATATCAGCATCCAAAAGGTTTTCCAAAAACGACTTTTCGTCCGGCTCCAATTTTTCCTGTTCGATCTTCCCAAGGCGTTCTTCAGCTAATTTCCGCTGAAGCACCTGCTGAAATTCCGCATACCCTCTATAGCCTAACTTTTGCGCCCATCGAATCACCGTAGATTCACTGACATTCACCCGCCTGCCAACTTCTAAAGCAGAAGAAAATGCAAGATAAATGGGTTCTTGAAAAAAAAGATCGCATACCTTTTTTTGCCCAGAACTAAAACTCTTATACGAACTCTCTATATTCCGCATTAAATCCTGCAAAAATACTCCTCCACATCAAAAATAAGCTTAAACATCTAAAAAAATTATAATATAATGCAGGAATTCCTGCAATGTTTCTCTGAAAATTAATCTAATTTAATTTCCGCAAACAATTTTCGAATTTTTTCTTCAAGGCAAGAAGCGTTTATTGGCTTCTTTTTGCCCAGTTTGTCTTATGAGAAAAGGAAGGGTATAAATTCAATTAATTATTCGAATTAAGGAAGTTTGATGCAGAATATTTTAATGTGAACTTAGAAAAAAGATTCCCTAGAACTGGGACTATTAAACTCTTCATTCATTCTTTTGCTAAAAGACAAGCAAAAAACTATAAAAAATTACTGATTTTCACGATTAAAGGTGTATATGTCGGGCACAAAACCTCTATAATTATCATGCAAATTTTCCATAGGTGTACTTTTCACTCATATTTGATTCCATAATTTTTTATATGCATTAGCTCGTTCCAGAGTGCGCCAAGTTTTAAATAAAATAAATAGAGGTATAACGAACTAACTACTACACCACTTAATAAGGAAGGGAGTGAGCTCATGAAAGCATTAAATCAAGTTGTCCTCGTCTTGCTGATTATTGGAGGCGTGAATTGGCTATTGGTCGGATTGTTCTCGTTCGATCTAGTGGCAGCCATTTTTGGGGGCGAGGTTGGAGAGAAATCTACTTTTTCAAGAATCATTTACACAATTGTCGGCCTTTGTGCATTGTATGCTTTTAGATTCTTGCCATTAGTCAATCACGACCATCACCATGACTCCGTTCGCCGATAATCTTTCTTTCGAAGATCTGCTATCCCTAATTGGTTGGCAGATCTTTTTTGTCTACAAAAAATGTGTAAATCGCTTCCGCCATAAATGATTCTATTTATTTAGTTAAACGAATTTTTATTAGTATATTTTTCCTTTTTTGCTTTATCCCTCTAGTAAAACCAGTTTCTATAGAGTATGTTTTGAATGTTGAGAAAATTAGAACTCTAGGAGGAATTTGGTTGAAGACGAAGATGATTGCAAGCACGGCCATGGCAGCTATTCTTGGGTTTAGTGCTATGACGGTGGGTGGATTTTCCACTGCCCCAACGGCTCAGGCAGAAACAGCTTTATCCCAGTTTAAAGCATCGAAAGGCGGCACTCCTGCAGATATCGGGATTGCCAATGATGACCGTTTAGTTGAAATGCTCAAGAAAGAAGGCATCATTTCTCAAAAAGCGACTCCTGCCCAAATTGAAAAAGCCTTGGACAAGTACAAAGAAGCTAAAGAAGCGTCAATTACTTCGAGTGACAAAGGAAATTCTGTCTTCTCCAAGAAAAACGACCAGCATTTGAAAGAAAAAGCCAAAAATAAAAAGTTCAAAAACGGCAAAGCCAGCAAAGCTAAAAAAACAAAACTCGATTCAATCGATGAAGAATATTACGAAGGTGCAGTGCGCGAAGACAAAGTGCTCGTGCTTGCCATTGACTTCCCCGACTACGCAAAAAGCTCAATCACCCAAGAAGAAACCGATATGTTCTACGAAGACTATACACATGAACATTTCCAAAACATGATTTTTGGAGAAAAAGGCTATAAAGGGCCAAAAGGCCAAAAATTCGTCTCCATGAAACAATTTTATGAAGAGCAGTCCGGCGGCAGCTACACAATGGACGGCACGGTTGCTGGCTGGTACACCGCTGACCACCCTGCCGCTTACTACGGCGGCAACGTGCCGGCTCCAGACGGCAGCGATGCAAGAGCCAGAGAACTGGTCTTTGAAGCGTTGAAAAAAGCCGGCCAAGATCCTGAAGTCGACTTGTCGGAATATGATGCTTGGGACCGCGACGACTATGATGGAGACGGCACATACAATGAACCCGATGGCATCATCGACCACTTGATGGTTATCCATGCAGGAGTCGGCGAAGAAGCAGGCGGCGGCAAATTGGCTGGAGATGCAATCTGGTCCCATCGCTGGAACCTTGGCAGTTTAGTGGGCGTACCGGGAGGCACATCAAACAGTGATCGTTTTGGCGGCAAATTGGGAGCATATGATTACACCATTGAACCTGAAGATGGAGCGGCCGGCGTATTTGCACACGAATTCGGCCATGACCTCGGCCTTCCGGATGAATACGATACGCAATACTCGGGGACTGGCGAAGCAGTTGCGTACTGGTCGATCATGGCCAGCGGCAGTTGGTCAGGAGATGTTCCGGGGACAGAACCAACTGGATTCAGCCCGTACGCAAAAGAATTTTTACAAGCAGCCCATGGCGGCAACTGGTTGAGCGGAACAAGCGTCGATGCCAAATACGTAACTAAGACTGGCACGTCCGTATTGCTTGATGAAGCGGCAACGAAAGGCACCAATAACGATGCCGTGCGCGTCAATTTACCGAATAAAATTACGAAAGTCAACACTCCTGCAAGTGGAAGCAAAGAATACTTCAGCGGCAAAGGCAATAACTTAAACAATTCATTGTCCGTAAAAGTCGATTTGACAAAATCAAAAACGGCCGCACTTAAATTCAAAGCTTGGTACGACATCGAAAAAGACTGGGATTACGCGTCCGTTAAAGTGAATGGCAAGACCATCAAAGGCAATATCACGACCACTGAAAATCCAAATGCCCAAAATCCGGGAGACGGCATTACCGGCACTTCCAATGGCTGGGTGGATGCAAGCTTTGACTTGTCCCAATACGCCGGCCAATCCGTTACGGTCGAGCTGAACTATTGGACCGATCCTTATACCGCACAAGCCGGTTTTTATGCAGATGATTTGGTAATTACAGCAGATGGCAAAACAATCGTTTCGGATAACGCAGAAAAAACGCCAGTGTTCACACTTGCCGGCTTTACTCAAGACAATGGAACCGTTGCGACTGAGCATTATTACTTGCTCGAGTGGCGCTCTCATAACGGCGTCGATGAAGGACTTGCAAACATCCGCCGCGGCGCAAGCTTGATGACTTATGACAAAGGGCTTGTTGTCTGGTATGTCGATCCTTCTTACGATGACAACTGGACCGGTTTGCATCCAGGCGAAGGCTTCCTTGGCGTAGTTGATGCCGACCAGCACACGAACTATTGGAGCGACGGTTCTCCTGGCGCTACTCGCTATCAATTGAACGATGCGGCATTCAGTTTGAAGAAAACTTCTAAAATGTTCTTGGATTACCGTGATTTGCTCGGTCTTACGCTGAAGGATACGCACACAAAGAACACGCCTTTATTCGATGACCGTGTCAACTACAGCAATCCGGGAATGGTCGATGCCGGACGCAACGTACCGACATATGGATTGAAATTCAAGGTGACCGGAGAAAGCAAAGACGGCACTGTCAGCGAAGTGCTGATCTACAAATAACTAATATCCTGCATGGCCATCCGGCTGTGCAGGATTTTTTTGCATAGAAAAAGCCGGACCCTTTGAAGGACCGGCTTTTTACGATTATTTTAAAACTTTGACTTTTACGTTTTTGCGGCCCCATTTGAGCGCCTGGCTTTTCGAAGAAATAAACACATCAATCTTTTTCCCTTTAATTGCGCCGCCAGTATCGCCGGCAACTGCGTATCCATATCCCTGAACATGAACTTTTGTGCCAAGTTTGATGACTTTCGGATCTACAGCAATAACTTTCAAGTTAGGGTTTTTCTTTAAATTAAGTCCTGTTCTAGTAATGCCCGAGCATCCTTTGCATGATGCCGTGTAGGCTGTTGAGGATACGGTAATTTCTTTCGCTACAGTATCTCCGGTAGAGCGGGAAGGAGTTTTCTTTTTAGCAGCTGGTTTTGTTAATTTTAGTTTTTGTTTTGGGTGAATGGTGCTTGATTTTAAACCATTCCAAGATTTCAGGTTTGTCACGCTGACTTTTGTTGTTTTAGAAATTTTATATAGTGTGTCTCCACTTTTCACGGTATATGTACTTGATGCAGCTGAACTTTCTAGTGAGGTTCCAAAGAATAAAATCAGTGCAAAACTCATTACGATTAGTAGTTTTTTCAAGCTGTTCTCTCCTTTGTTTGTGTTTAGCAAGTACAAACAAAATAACACGTGAAGATTACAGTCTTGTAACAAAGCCACTCCGATTTGGTTACAGTTTGACTAATTTTCATGACATATTCACTAGCTCAGGCTCATTTAATTCCAAATAACGGGACTTATCTAAACCTATCAACAGGGAAAGAATCGCCGCTTCGTATCATTATTCCCCGGGAAATGTCAGTTTTCCAAGAAAAAAAACGCCGTTTTAACGGCGTTTTATCTTTTTATCATTTATTTGCTTTATGAACTTTCAAGGTTTTGCCTTTGACCGTTTTTTCTTTCATAGCCTTCAAAACCATTGGCCCTTTGCCATTTAAAATGTCAATATAGGTAACGGTATCCTGGATTTTGATGATGCCAATATCTTCAGCGGTAACGCCTGGAATGCTCGTCAACGTGCCAACAAAATCAACTGCGCGCAGTTTCTTTTTCTTGCCGCCGTTGAAGTATAATTTCAAAATGTCTTTGTTTACTTGTTCGTTTTTGTTTTTCTTCAGCTGCGGGCGGCTTTCCAGTTTTGCTTGGAAAGCGTCTCTTGCTTCCCGGACTTCTTCAGTTGAAGGAGCCAGCTTTTGAGGAATTTCGAAACCGATAAACGATTCAATTTCCCGCAAGAATTTTTCTTCATGCGGCGTCACAAATGTGATCGCTTTTCCTTTTTTTCCCGCCCGTCCAGTCCGCCCTGCCCGGTGGACATAGCTTTCTTTCTCTAACGGAATGTCGTAGTTGATAACATGTGTGATGCTGTCGATGTCTATGCCGCGCGCTGCCACGTCAGTAGCCACCAAATAACGGAATTCGCCTCGCTTGAATTCATTCATAACGGCAAACCGGTCTTCTTGCATCATGCCGCCATGCAGTTTGTCTACCGTATAATCATGCTTTTCAAGTTCGTCCACTACATAGTCGACGTTGTCTTTCGTCCGGCAGAAAATGATGCAGCTGTCCGGGTTTTCGACAACTGTGACGTTTTGAAGCAGGGAAAACTTTTGCTGCTCGGAAACTGTATAAAGAGAATGTTCAATTTGGTCTGTCAACGTTTCAGTTGATGCAATTTCCACATGCTGCGGATTGTTCATGTACTTGCGCTGCAAATTCGCGACATTTTCCGGAAGCGTCGCGGAAAACAGCATCGTCGTCCGCTGTTTCGGCAGCTTTTGAATAATCGCTTCAACTTGTTCAATAAATCCCATGTTGAGCATTTCATCCGCTTCATCGAGCACCAAGTATTCGATGCGGTCAATGTTTAACGTCCCGCGTTCCAAATGGTCCAGAACGCGCCCAGGAGTCCCAACGACGATATGGCATTTCTGTTTCAGTTCCGCCTGTTGATAAGCAAATGGCTGCTTGCCGTAGACAGCCGCTGCTTTAATGCGCTTGAACCGGCCAATATTAGTGATGTCTTCTTTTACTTGGTCCGCAAGTTCACGCGTAGGCGTCAATACGAGCGCCTGCGGCTTGTTCTCTTCCCACTCCACCAGTTCGCATAGCGGAATGCCGAATGCAGCCGTTTTTCCGCTTCCGGTTTGAGACTTTACTGTTACGTCAGTCTTGGCAAGTGCAAGCGGAATGACCTTTTCCTGAACCTCGGTTGGTTCGGTATACCCGAGTCCTTCGAGCGTGCGCAAAATAGGGGCGCTTATCCCGTAATCTGTAAAATGTTTGTTCGTCATATTATTAACTCCTTCTCCGTTCAAAAATAACTATATCCTTTTATTATGCCACGGAATTGTGCAATTGTTCATTAAACATTTATTAAGTTTTATGCTATCGAAAAAATCCAGCAAAGGCATTTACCTCTACTGGATCTCCTTATTTCATTGGTCGATCAAACTGACGGATACTTTGACATCCAACGACTGGCTGCCGCCCCGGTATACGCCTTGCACGGGACTCACATCGTTATAGTCCCGTCCGACTCCCACCCGGATGTGGTGTTCGAGCGCTTCCACATTGTTGGTAGGATCGAGGCCGACCCAGCCGATTCCGGGAACCATCACTTCGACCCAGGCATGGCTCGCCGCATCGCCGACCAAGGCCGAATTTTCGCCGACGTACAAATAGCCGCTGACATAACGGGCCGGGATGTTTTTATTGCGCAAAATGCCCAGCATCACGTGGGTGATGTCTTGGCAGACCCCTTTCATCAAACTGAACGATTCTTCGGCTTTCGTGGAAACGTTTGTCGATTCGCCGTCATACGTAAAGTGATTGTTTAAATACCCCATCACATCAATGGCATATTGGACGGGATTGGTCATTTCGCCCAGCCGCTCATCCACTTGGTTCATTTGATCAGGCGATATATACGTGTAAGCTGTATTGCTTAAGTAAGCCAGATAATGTTCGCTGAATAATTGGGAATGGAAAATTGCATTCATTTCAGGCGAATAATCAATCCGGTGTATGAACGGGCTTTTTTGGATGCTGACAATCGAAGAAGTCTTCACTTCCAATTGCCGGTGATGTTCCGCAATGAAAAACGTTTCCACGTGATTTCCCCAAATATCCACATGCTCTTTCGTTACAGAAGCAGGAGCAATTTCAGCACGATAAGAAAGCAGGCGCTGACATTCGTCTGTTCTTGGCTTTAAGCGGATTGAATTCATGCTTTGGTCGACAATCGTCTCGTATTCAAAAACATTCGTATGCTCAATTTTATATTTCATAGAAGTAATTCCTTTCGTACCCAACGTTTGCGTTTGCGATTGAGTTTGGGCTGTTTGTATTTCGGCTTCAGCAGGGTCAATTAAATAATAGGTTTTGGAAAAAATTTCACCAATTTCGTTGCAGCCGTTTTGGAACTGATTTAAAAAATCCATCATTTCATCTGACGATAATTCTTCTATACTGATCTGATCAAAATCGGTCCGCAGCTGATCCAATTTTGCGAACAGCTCCCATGAGTAATGCGAAACTTTTCCTCCTTCCAACTCATCTACTGCTTCCCGCACATGGTCAAGGCAGTAAATGATGGAACGAGGAAACGCCCGATTCGAAATCAGGAAACACAGCACCTTGTTTGCATCCATTCTCGGGGGATTGGCTTTCAAATACGCTTCATAGCCATTGGTCATCCGGAGTGCCGCGAGCCAATAATAATAATCTTCAGTCTGCTCTTCACGTTCCCGCTCCCGAGTGCGTTCGCAGACCACGTTTAAAATGCGGGCGGTTTTTTCTGCGCGCTCCAGCCACTTGCCAATTTTCAGCATCTGGTAGGAGACGCCGCGCGACATGGCTGATTCCACAATTCCCTGGGAAGTCAGTGAAGTCATTTTCACGCGGTTTAGAAATTTGCGGATATCGCGCGTGGAGACCGGGCCATTCAGCATTTCCTGCATAGCCAAATAACAGCTGTTCCAGGATTCCCAATAATCATCGGTAATGTGGTCGCGGCTGATTCTGGCATTCTCTCTCGCCATACGGATACAAGTGGCTACTGAACTTAAGTTTTCTTCTGATAAAGCCAAGTATTCGACCAGCTGTTCTTCACCATAAGCCGGACCCGACTTGATTTGCTGCATCATTTCAGTAGAGGCGCAAATCTCAAAAATCAGTTTCCAATCTCCTTCACGAGGCAGTTCTTCATCTGAAGCTTCAATCATCTGCAGCAGCTGTACGTCTAAAATACGGGCGTTGCTCTCAGCTCTCTCGGCATTCCTGGACATCCAATACAACGAATTTGCAACTCGGCTAAGCATTAAAGAACCCCCTTGTCATCTTTGAATACCCATGTATCTTTCCCGCCGCCGCCTTGGGAAGAATTTACGACAAGCGATCCTTCTTTCAGCGCCACGCGCGAAAGACCGCCTGGCAGGACGCGCGTTTCTTTGCCTCTCATGACAAACACGCGCAAATCCACGTGGCACGGGTAAAAACTCTTTCCTTGAAAAGCAGGTGCCCGCGATAATTTAATCGTCGGCTGGGCAATGTACTGATGGGGAGTTTCAATGATTTTCGCCCGAAATTCTTCTATCAGCTCGGGCGTTGCATGCGGACCGATCAGCATATCATAGCCGCCAGATGCGCCCACGTTTTTCACAACAAGCTCTTCTAAATGGTCGAGCACCCAGTCCCGTTCCTCCGGGTTGCCCAACAAATAAGTTTTAACGTTATCAATGATCGGTTCTTCTTTTAAATAATAGCGGATCATGTCCGGCACATAAGCGTAAATCGCTTTGTCGTCGGCAACGCCATTGCCGATGCCGTTCAAGATGGCAACATTTCCTTTGCGGTAGGCGCCAACCAACCCCGGGACGCCTAAAGCTGAATCTTCCCGGAAAGCTTCCGGATCCAGAAAATCATCGTCAATGCGGCGGTAAATGATATCCACACGCTTGAGCCCACGGATTGATTTCATATAGACGAGGTGGTCTTTGACAAGAAGATCGCGCCCTTCCACCAGGTCTATGCCCATTTGCTGCGCTAAGAACACATGGTCATAATACGCTGAATTGAACATGCCGGGCGTCAGCAAAACCGCAAAAGGCTTGTCTTTTCGAGATGCTGGCGCATGGTCCAAAATCGCTTCGTGCAAATGCGACAGCTGGTGTTCAAGCGTTTCAATCGCGTGTTTCGCAAAAAACTCCGGATATACTTGCCGCATCACATACCGGTTTTGATACACATACGACATGCCCGATGGATTCCGCAAATTATCTTCCAATACGTGATATTTTCCACTTTCATCCCGAATTAAATCAATTCCCGCTAAAAAAATATGGTTTTGCAGCGGAATATCGATCCCTTTGACTTGCTTGGCGTAATAATACGGGTTTTCTTCGATTAGGTTTCTTGGAATGACTCTGTCTTCGAGGATTCGCTGGTTGTGGTAAATGTCTTCTAGAAAAAGGTTGAGGGCTTCGGTGCGCTGAATCATGCCTTTTTCAATGGTCTTCCATTCGTCAGGAGAAATAATAATGGGAACAAAATCAAATGGCATGGTCCGCTCTGTGCCGACATTGTTGTTATAAACCGTAAACGTGATTCCTTGCCTTAAAAAGGAAAGTTGTGCAGTTTCGTGTTTTTCTTTTAGTTCATCTTCTGAAAAACGAGAAAGAATCTCATGAAATTTTTGGTAATGGGGTTTTGGCTTTCCTTCAGGAGTAAACATTTCATCAAAAAACGGACTGGCCGTATACGATTTAAACATAGAAGTTCCCCTCTCAATTTATGGAATTTTCAATTAAATGAAGATGAGAAAAAAAGCTACAGCTCATTAGCGCGAGCAATAGCTTCTTTTTGTTTCTTTATTATACTTGTTTTATTTGCCGAAAGTAGAGTCATTGGTTGAAGATGAACTGTTTTTTGTTTTATCTTCATCCTCTGCCAAATCTTTTTTCAAAGACTCTGTATAGGCTGTGCTTCCGCCATAAATGCCGCCGCTTGGCGTTGTCGTGCCGCTTGGCGCGGAAGTTGACGAAGTGCCTGTTGACGTTTCGCTTGATGTGTTGGCTCCGCCGGAAGATTCGCCTACATCTTTTTGCAGCGTATCATTCGCTTTATCAAGCATGTCTTTTTCTTGGTCCATCATTTTCTGTTGGCCTTCAATCGCACCTTTTACCGCTTCTACAGCTTTGTTGACTCCAGGTTTTACTTTGTCGACCATGCCGCCTGATTGTTCATTGAAACGATCCAGTCCTTTTTTCACATTTTCTTTTAAGTTGGTTGCTTGTGAAGTACCGCCTGACTCTGTTTTTTTCTGAGTCATCGCTGCACCAATTACCGCACCTACTCCCAGTAATATCAGCTTGCCGAAAACTCCTCCACCACTTCTAGCCATATCGCGTTCCTCCTCATTGTTAAATTTACTTTTGTCTTAGTATTGACTAAACCTAATTTTTTTAAACATGAAATAAGAAAAAATAAAGACACCTCGTTTAATAAAATGGGTGTCTAAGTAGAGGTCTATTCAGTTGATTTTACCTTCTTGCTGCAATACTTTCTCAAAAGCTGCGACGACTTCTTCATCGTAGTGAGTCCCAATAAGACTTTTAATCTCATTCAAGGCATATTCGGCTGAGAACGCTTTGCGGTAAGCCCGATCTTCTGTCATCGCATCAAACGTATCGCAAACGCCAATGATTTTCGCTTCAAGCAAAATTTCATCACCTTTCAAGCCGAACGGATATCCTCTTCCATTGATTCGCTCATGGTGCTGTTCGACAATGTCTGCAAGGTCTGCGTAAGCCGTTTTACGGATCATAGCTGCACCGTCGCCAGGGTGCTTTTTAATCATAGCAAACTCTTCGTCGGTTAATTTGTTTGGTTTCTTTAACACTTCTTCCGGTATATTAATCTTCCCAATATCATGAAGAATGGCTGCCAAAAGCAAATCTTCCATTTGATTTTTCGGCAAATTCATTTTTGCAGCAGTTTTTACGGATAAGTTAGCCACTCGGGTGCTGTGTTGAAATGTATATTTATCTTTTTTCTCCACTGCTTCGCCGACTTGGCGGAGTTCATTGATTTCGTTGCTGAGGTAATGAAAGGCTGGAGCTGTAGAAATGGAGAGGAGGATTACATCCGTTTTTGCTATAAATTGGACAATTCCCTCTAGATTTTTCGCTGAAAAAACATCGTCTTTGCCAAGAACCACTTTATCGCCATTTATTTCTGTTTCAATTTCGCCAGTTAAAATATAATAAAACTCCTGGACATCTGATTCCTCACCAGGAAAAAGAACAATCAAACTATCTTTTTGAAAAGCTTGCTTAATAAACTCAATTCCTTCGCCGCGGCCTAACAAACTTAAAGTAGTCGATCCGTTTTTCACTTTCTCCAAGTATCCGTTCTTTAAAATGTCCAAGCCTTTCACTATTACACGCCCTTATAAAAAATATGAGAGTATAGATTCTCTATACTCTCATATTACTTCAACTATTCTTTTTTAGCCAACTGATTTTACCAGCCCACTACACGCAATGGATCAATCAAAGCTACACGGTCCGCAAATTGCACGGGAACCCATTCGATTTCTACTTCAATGCCTGCTTTTGACGCTTTTTCAACGCCTTTTTGCGTCATGTCCTGAGTCTTATGATCCAAGTCAGAAATCAGTTTAACTGTTTCCTCTTCGAACTTTTGTGTCAAGCCTTCTACTTTTTTCTCGTCTTTTGCTTTCGCGGCATCTTCGACGTATTTGTCATACAGCTCATACGATTTTTCTTGAGCTTTTTCAATTTCGTCATAGATTTGAGCATTTGTTTTTTCGATTTCAACTAATGCCTTTTCTACGTCTGGGCTAGCCGGAGCTTCTGCAGCAAACGCTGAAGTGCTTGCCATGAAAGCTAAGACCAAAGAAAACAATACAGCCATCATACTTTTTTTCAACATGTTTTTTCCTCCTCATCCTTGTCAATGTAGCGATTCCCGCACTTTTTGAATGGTAAAATAATGCCGACTCTAAAGGTGCCTTCATTATGTATAATAAATTCAAACCGCGCAGTCTCACTCATAACTAGTATAGACGAACTAGGTACAAAGGACAATATATTTCTAAATATTCTCTTAATTTAATTAAAAATTTAATTAATTTCCAATTGCCTACATAAAAACCAACCAGAAGTGAATTCTGATTGGTTCTTATTCACGGAAGTACAGTCGCCCCCATCAAAAAGCGGTCGCATTCCCTGGCTGCTTCACGCCCTTCGTTGATGGCCCAAACGATTAAGCTTTGGCCGCGGCGCATATCGCCTGCCGCAAAAACACCTTCCTCATTGGTCGTGTATTTGCCGTATGCCGCTTTAACGGTAGAATCGGCGTTCGTTTCGATAGCGAGCTGGTCAATCAATTGCTGCTCCGGCCCATTAAATCCGATAGCCAACAGCACCAAGTCCGCTTTCCATACTTTTTCCGTGCCTGTAATTTCTTCACGGATGCGGTTGCCTTGAGCGTCAATTTTCAGTTTCACGTTGACTGTATGCACTTCTTTGACGTTGCCCTCGCCATCGCCGGTGAATTTCTTCGTCATGACCGCATACGCTCTCGGATCTTCTCCAAAAACAGCGGCCGCTTCTTTTTGGCCATATTCAATGCGATGAATTTTTGGATACTGCGGCCATGGATTGCCGACTTCGTCGCGAACGGCTCCTTTTTTGTCATAAACATCGAACTGAACGAGGCTTCTGCAGTTATGGCGCACAGCAGTCGCCAAGCAGTCAGTGCCCGTATCGCCGCCGCCGATGACAATGACATCTTTCCCCTCCGCAGAAATATACTGGCCGTCTTGCAAATTGGAATCCAGTAAGCTTTTTGTGCTGGAATGAAGAAAATCCATGGCAAACTCTATTCCTTTCAATTCCCGGCCTTCCACTTGGATGTCTCGATGCACGGTTGCTCCCGTGCACAGAATGACGGCATCAAAATCGCTGCGCAATGCTGCTGCAGGAACATCTTTGCCTACTTCTGCATTGGTGATAAAGCTTATGCCTTCTTGTTCAAGAATATCGACGCGGCGCTTTACGACGTCATAGGATAATTTCATTTCAGGTATGCCGTAAGTCAGAAGTCCGCCGACTCGGTCGCTTTTTTCAAAAACGGTAACCAGATGCCCCGCTTTGTTTAACTGGGCAGCTGCTGCAAGTCCGGCGGGACCGGAACCGATGACCGCCACTTTTTTACCGGTGCGGCTTTTTGGCGGTTCGGGCACGACCCACCCTTCTGCAAATCCCCTTTCGATAATTGAACGTTCGATCGTCCTGATGGCAACAGGCGGTTCGTTGATTCCCAGCACACAGGCGCTTTCGCACGGCGCCGGGCAAGCGAGGCCTGTAAATTCCGGAAAGTTATTCATGACGTGTTCGCGGCGCAGCGCTTCTTTCCATTGTCCCCGGTAGACTAAATCGTTCCACTCGGGAATTAAATGGTAAACCGGGCAGCCGGTCGTTGCTCCGCTTATCTCCATTCCGGATTGGCAAGTCGGCACGCCGCAGTCCATGCAGCGCGCGCCTTGTTTTCTCACTTCGTCTTCAGACAGCGGGACCGTATAATCCGTCCAATCGTTGACGCGTTCTGCCGGATTTCGCTCCTTGAATGTTTGGCGTTTATAATCCATGAATCCAGTCGCTTTCCCCATCGTATCCCTCCCATACCGCTAACGAACCGTTGCCAGCCCGTCAACCGGCTGCTAGTTATTTTCCGGCTCCCGCCATTTTGCTTTCTTCAAATGCCGCCATTTCTGCATCAAACTTGCTCATGCCCCCGCTTTGCAGCTGGCTGATGCGTTCGTTGATTTTCAAGTACGCTTTCGGAATAACCCGAATAAATTTGGATGCGAAAATGTCCCAATGCGCCAAAAGGCGTTTGGCGTTTGCGCTGCCTGTATATGCTTCATGCTTTTCAAGCATAAGGCGGAGGTCTTCAATTTCGGCAGGCTCCGCCAATTCCTGCAAATGCACCATCTCCGGATTGCATCTGCCTGCAAACAAGGTGTCTTCATCGAGCACATACGCAATGCCGCCCGACATGCCCGCCGCAAAGTTTTTTCCGGTTTTGCCGAGTATTGCAACTCGTCCTCCCGTCATGTATTCACAGCCGTGGTCGCCGACGCCTTCGACCACAATATCGGCCCCGCTGTTTCGAACAGCGAAGCGTTCTCCTGCAACTCCGTAAATATATGCTTCACCGGCAGATGCCCCGTAAAAGGCGACATTCCCGATAATGATATTTTTCTCTGGAATAAAGGTCGAATCGTTTGCTGGGTAGACGATGATTTTCCCGCCCGACAGCCCTTTTCCGACAAAATCATTGGCATCGCCAATTAACTTCAGCGTCATGCCTTTTGGGATAAAGGCGCCGAATGCCTGTCCCGCTGATCCTTGGAAATTAAAATTGATCGTATCTTCCGGCAGCCCTTCCGCTCCATAGCGCTTGGAAACGGCGCTGCCGATGATCGTCCCGGTTGCCCGGTGGATATTCCGAATCGCCGTCGTCACTTCCACGCGCTCCCCGTTCTCAATCGCTTTTCGGCTGCGAGGCAGCAATTCTTGGTAATCAAGCGTTTGTTCGAGCCCGTGGTCTTGTTTGACGGTTGCATAGCGGCCGACTTTTTCAGGCAGGTCCGGCTGGTAAAGAAGCGCCGACAAATCAAGTCCGCCAGCTTTCCAATGATCCACCGCCCGGTTAGCTTCAAGGACATCGGTGCGGCCAATCATTTCATTGATTGTGCGGAAGCCAAGCTCTGCCATTAGTTCGCGCGTTTGCCTTGCGATAAAGCGCATAAAATTGGCGACATGTTCCGGATCTCCCATGTATTTTTTGCGCAGCTCCGGATTTTGCGTCGCAATGCCGACCGGGCAAGTATCCATATGGCAGACGCGCATCATGATGCAGCCGAGCACCACAAGAGGGGCAGTGGAAAAACCGAATTCCTCTGCTCCAAGCAGCGCCGCCGTAACCACGTCGCGCCCCGTCATCATTTTGCCGTCTGTTTCCACAACAATCCTGTCGCGCAACCCGTTCAGCAGGAGCGTTTGGTGCGTTTCCGCAAGCCCGATTTCCCAAGGTAGCCCTGTGTGCTTCAAACTCGTCTTCGGCGCCGCACCGGTTCCGCCGTCATAACCGCTGATCAAAACAACGTCCGCACGCCCTTTCGCCACACCCGCCGCAATGGTCCCAACGCCGACTGCGGATACGAGCTTGACGCTGATGCGGGCAGACGGATTGGCATTTTTCAAATTGAAAATCAGTTCAGCAAGATCTTCAATGGAATAAATGTCGTGATGAGGCGGTGGGGAAATCAGTTCCACTCCCGGAGTCGAGCCCCGGACTTCGGCAATCCACGGGTATACTTTTTTGCCGGGCAAATGGCCGCCTTCTCCAGGTTTCGCCCCTTGGGCCACTTTGATTTGAATTTCATCGGCATTCACCAGATAATGGCTCGTGACGCCAAAGCGGCCGGAAGCCACTTGTTTGATGGCGCTACGGCGATTGTCGCCGTTATCGTCCGGCGTAAAACGTGCGATTTGTTCGCCGCCTTCTCCGGAATTGCTTCGTCCGCCGATGCGGTTCATCGCAATCGCCAGTGCTTCGTGTGCTTCGGCGCTGATCGAACCGTAGGACATAGCCCCTGTTTTAAAGCGGGCACAAATTTCTTCTATTGATTCTACTTCATCAATTGGGACTGGCGTCTGTTTTTTAAACGACAGCAAACCTCGGATGGATTGCAAATTGGCTTTTTCATCCGTCAGCAGCCGGGTGTATTTTTGGAACGCTTCATAATTGTTTGTCCGGCAAGCTTGCTGGAGCATATGAATAGTAACGGGATTGTATTGGTGGTCTTCGCCTTTTTCGCGGTATTGGAACTCGTCTCCCGCATACAGCGACCGGTTGCCGCCTTCTCTTTCCGGATAGGCTTGTGCATGGCGCATCAATACTTCTTTTGCAATGATAGCTATTCCGATGCCGCCCAGGCGGGACGACGTTCGCGTAAAGTATTTATCTATGACATCCATATGAATGCCAACCGCCTCGAAAATTTGGGCGCCCCGGTAACTTTGAATGGTGGAAATCCCCATTTTCGACAACACTTTCACAATGCCATCCGTGATTCCTTTAATGTAGGTTTGTTCTGCTTGTTCAAAAGTGACATCGACAATGTCATTCATGGCAATCAGCTCTTCAATTGACCGAAACGCCAAATAAGGATTGATCGCTTCTGCCCCGTAGCCCAGCAAAGCGGCGAAATGATGGACCTCCCGCGGTTCAGCGGATTCCAACAGGATGCTGACTTTTGTCCGGACGCCTGCACGGATCAAATGATGATGCAGACCAGAAACCGCAAGAAGCGACGGAATGGCCGCAAACTCCCGGTTTACTCCACGGTCGCTCAAGATCAGCAGCGTGGCACCACTTGCATGCGCCGCGTCCGCTTTTGCAAACAACGATTCCAGTTCCTGTTCCATGGCTTCGTACCCGCCTGCTGCAGGAAATAAAATCGGCAACGTGACCGCTTGAAATTCGTTGAGGCGCTGTTGGCGCAATGCCTCAAGCTGTACATTTGTTACGATGGGGGTTTCCAAACGAATATGGCAGCTGCTTTCCGGCCCCGGTTCAACAAGATTGCCTTCTGCCCCAATGGTCGTGCGTGCAGCGGTGATTACATGTTCCCGGATGGCATCAAGCGGCGGATTCGTGACTTGGGCAAAAAGCTGTTTGAAGTAGTTAAATAGGAGCTGCGGTTTTTTCGACAATACAGCAAGCGGTGAATCATAGCCCATGGAACCGACCGGATCTTTCCCTTCTGTCGCCAAGGGCTTGATGATTTTTTGCAGCTCTTCTGTCGTATAGCCAAAGGCTTGCTGTTGTTCAAGCAACCCTTCCGTTTCTGTGTAGCTGGGTTTGGAAGTTGGCTCAGGCAAGCTGTCTAAGCTCAGCATATGGCTCTCCAGCCAATCTTTATACGGGTATTCGGCCGCAATTTGCAGTTTGATTTCCTCATCCGGAATAATTTTTCCTACTTCCAAATCGATGACCAGCATTTTTCCCGGCTGCAGGCGGTCTTTGGAGACAATATCGTCGGCAAATATATCAAGCGCTCCAACTTCCGAGCCGAGCACGATCATGCCGCTTTTGGTGACGTAATAGCGTGCCGGACGCAAGCCGTTGCGGTCTAAACAAGCTGCAATTTGCTTGCCGTCTGTAAAGACGAGCGCTGCCGGACCATCCCAAGGCTCCATCAACGTACTGTGATATTCATAGAAGTCCTTTTTCTCTTGCTTGATTGTCGGATCATTTACCCAAGGTTCGGGCACCATCATCATGGCAGTATGGGCAAGGGAACGGCCGGATAAATGAAGAAATTCAAAACAATTGTCAAACATCGAGGAGTCGCTTCCTGTTTCATCAATGACAGGCAACACTTTTTGAAGCTCGAGTTCATTAAAATAAGGAGAGGTGCAAAGCGCTTGGCGCGCGCGCATCCAGTTGACGTTTCCTCTCAACGTGTTAAATTCGCCGTTGTGGATGGAATACCGATTTGGATGGGAACGCTGCCAGCTCGGAAATGTATTGGTGCTGAACCGGGAATGGACAAGCGCGAGCGCCGACTTGAATTCAGGGTGATTTAGATCGATATAAAACGAATCCAATTGTTCGGGAATGAGCATGCCTTTGTAGACAATTGTGCTTGAAGAAAGGCTGCTGAAGTAAACATCTTTATACTCCTCAGCGCTTTCCATTTCCCTCTCGATCCGTTTGCGGATTACATACAGCTTGCGCTCAATCGCTTTGTGGTCATTTAGCTCTTTTGCTGCTTCAATGAATAATTGGCGTATAACCGGTTTTGTTTTTTGCGCTACTTTTCCAACAAATGCATCGTTTACCGGAACAGCGCGCCATCCTAAACACGTCTGGCCTTCCTCAGTGACAATGCGCTCCATGATTTCTTTTGCTTGGATCCGGATATCGTAATCTTGCGGCATGAAAACCATGCCGACGCCATATCTTCCTTCTCCAGGCAATTGAATGCCTTCTTTTTCACATTGCTTGAGGAAAAAACGGTGCGGAATTTGTGTTAAAATTCCCGCTCCATCGCCTGTACTGGTATCCGAAGACTGCCCCCCACGATGTTCGAGGTTGCAAAGGATGTTAATAGCGTTTTGAACAATCGCATGCGAGCGTTCGCCGTTTATATTTGCAATCATCCCAATTCCGCATGCTTCATGCTCTTGGTCCGGATGATAAAGCCCTTGCTGGACGGGGTATTCTTTCTTTTTCATGAAATCGCCTCCTTTAGTCCACTAAAGTGTCACAATATTCGTATAGTATATCACAGCATTGCATAAATATAAAATTCAAACAGTTGCAAATTATCGATTTATTTGTAAACGCTTACATTTAATATTGTTGTGGCAGCTTTTTGGCGCTCAAAAATAAAAAAAAGCCCCTTTGGTTAGGGACTTTTTCGTTTGTATTTTATTATTTTTAAATAACTTTAAACGCTTGGATGGCTGTCAGGAAAGGCTCTCCGTACTTCTCAAGTTTGTTGGCTCCGACGCCGTTGACTTCCAAAAATTCATCTTCGTTCTGCGGCCGGCGTGCGCACATATCCTGCAAGGTCTTATCCGAAAAAATAACAAACGGCGGCACGCCTGCTTCATCCGCCAATTGCTTCCGCACTTTCCGCAATTCTTCAAAGAGCGGGTCGTTATCCGAAATTTGTTTCGTAATCACCGCTCCTTTGCGCAGCACTTTTCGTTTACCTAAAAGCACGTCCCGACCGCCATCGGGTACGTAAACGGTTGGGTAAGCGCCTTGTTCCACAGCGAGCAAATCTTGGGAAATCATAAATTCCATTAAATTCGCTACTTCCTTTGTGCTTTGATGCTTTAAAATGCCATACGTAGACAGTTTGTCAAAACCAAAATCCAGCACTTTTTTATTCCGTGAACCGGTCAGCACTTGCGCGGTCATCATCTTGCCGAATTTCTGCCCCATCCGGACAACGCACGACAGCACCATTTGAACGTCTTTCGTCACGTCCTGGCTTTCCCGTTCATCAAGGCAATTGCCGCAATGGCCGCACGGTTGTGCCGCCAAGTCGCCAAAATAATGAATGATGAATTGCTGCAGGCAGTTTTCCGTATGGCAATAGTCCACCATGCCTTGGAGTTTCACCAGTTCACTCGGAATCCGGCTCGGATCCTGCGCCTGATCGATTAAGAACCGCTGGGTTTGAACGTCTTGAGAAGCATATAAGACGATGCATTCGCTCGGCAAGCCGTCCCGCCCGGCGCGCCCGGCCTCCTGGTAGTAGCTTTCCATATTTTTCGGCAACTGGTAGTGAATCACATAGCGAATATTCGATTTGTCGATTCCCATACCGAATGCGTTGGTTGCGACCATAACGGTCACTTCATCGTTCAAAAATTGCTCTTGCCCATTCTTCCGCTCGATGTCCGGCATGCCTGCGTGGTATTTTGCGGCTTTAATGCCTTTTTTAAGCAGCATGTCGTAAACCGCATCGACCGTTTTTCGGGTAGCCGCATAAATAATGCCCGCTTCGCTAATATTTTTCTGTACGTATTCTTTCACAAAGCGTTCACGGTCCTGCCCGCGGATAACGGAAAACGTCAAATTGGCGCGTTCAAAACCGGTCATCACTGTATGCTGCTCTTCAATATCCAAAATGCGGCAAATGTCTTCACGCACTTGAGGAGTCGCTGTAGCGGTCAAAGCCAAGACCGTCGGATTGTTTGGAAACAAATCCACCATCCGGCTGATCAGCCGATAGCTCGGCCGGAAATCATGGCCCCATTGCGAAATACAATGCGCTTCATCCACGGCAATTAACGGTACATGAACACCCTGCAGTTCATCCAGAAACATTTGCGAATCCAGCCGCTCCGGCGCGATATATAATAATTTGATGGCGCCGCGCTGAACATCGTATAGGGTTTCCCGCACTTCCTCGAAATCGAGCGAACTGTTGATGTACGCAGCCCGAATGCCCGCTGCCGTCAGCGCATCCACTTGGTCCTTCATCAACGAAATCAGCGGAGAAACCACTATGGTCGTACCGTCCATGACCAAGGCTGGTATTTGGTAGCACATAGATTTTCCGCCGCCTGTTGGCATGACGCATATCGAATTATGCCCTTCAAAAACTTGTGAAATCGCCTGTTCCTGCCCCGTCCGGAATGTCTCATATCCAAAATACGACTGCAATAACTTTCTTGCTTCTTCCAACAAAATTAAACACTCCCATAGCTCATATCGTGAACTTAGCTTACCACAAATCCGCCTCATTTTTCTTTCTGCGGAATTATCAAAACGGGTTTTAATTCGGTCTATATAAGCTGAACTTTAGAATTTTCCTTCTATACACCGCTTCGAGACATTAAAGAGTGCTTCTTTTGCGCAAGCTCGCCGCAAAGGTGTTTTGCTGAATAGCAGCAACCCATTAATAATGATGTTCAACTTATAGAGAAAAACAAGCTAGCTGCCTAGAGGTCACGGCAGCCAGCTTGTTATTTCACTTTTTCCAATATAAAAAAATAAGGCTGTTTATCGCCTTTCCAATCCATCATGCAAAACAGCAGCCCGTCATGGACTTTCCGGAAGTGATCGTGAATCGGCAAGTTGTCATAAATCATTGCCGCGCTCACTTTTCCGCGGAAGCGCATCATGCGCATCCGTGCTTTGCCGCCCATCGCTTTAGCCAATTTCCGCTTATCCATTAACGGAACCGGATCCACCGCAATAATATCGTCGCCTTTTTCAAATAAGAGGGGATCCACATTTTCTGCATCATGAAACGCTTTTCCATACCAATTTAACGATTTCAGCACACCGTCCAGTGGATGGCCGGTGTGGAATTCTCTCCCTTTCCAAGTGCCGAGAAGTGTTTCCAAATCGACCGTTTCACACTGGTCAAACAATTGGCACGCAGTGTGCAAATCCGACCCGCCTTTTTCTAAAACCGCCCGAAGCACTGCTGTTGAATTCATTTGGTTCATCCGTATGTGGCCTCCCAGTCAAAAAATCTGTTCAATTGCCCATTCCGTTTGTGTACGAATTGCAGAATCTTCCTTACTTAAGCCACCAATCTTTGCTTTCGAAATCTGCCACGTACTTGGCATACTTAGTTAATGCTTCTTCTAGCGCCAGCTCGTTTTTGGCAAGCATTCGCTGCCTCGCTTTTTTCCTCTTGAACCTTAAACCGTAAGCTTTTTGTGCGTCGTCGTATGCTTTTTTCAATTCGCTGAACTCCGCTGCTACTTCTCCATCCCGATCGACCAATAAAGAAGCCAATAATCCCACCTTCTGATAAAGTTCTTCTATTGTATAGCGCTCACGATCTCTGTAAAGAAGGCCCACGACAATGCAGCTTGGCAATTCTTCATCCACGCCTGTTGCCAACTCTGTCAACAATTCGATCATCACACGCCGATTGCTGGCTAAGGACAGCACGTAAAAAACATGGGGAATTTCTTCAATAGGGTTTTCAGCAATAAACTCGTCAATTTTCTTTATTAGCTCGGCAGGCTCGATATGGCCAATGAGCATGGCTAAGCGATACGTTTCATATAAGATATAGCGTTCCATTGGCGTCCACCTGCTTTTAGCTAATTGAAATTCCGTTATTCGGTGTCTTCCCTTTTATTTTATCAGATTTTTCTGACCAGTCTGCATTAAATGCTCCTGCTAATGCCTATTTTAAGAAATGTTCTCAAAAAAGTGCCCCTGCCAGTAATTGCAGATATGGCAAATGAAAGCTTATGCAGAGCCTGATTTAAAGCAAAAATGCCTTGCCTCAATTAAGAGACAGGCATTTTTTCATAAAATAAACCTATTAAACAGTTGCAACGCCATAGCTTCCCATACGGCGTTTAACTTGAATGTATGAAGCGGCTTCAGCAATTTCTTTTTTATTCAACGGTTTATTGTCAAGCAGAAATGTATATTCATTTAAAACGGTTGTATTTTGAATGTCCACATTAATTGTTCGCTCGACACGCCCAAGCAACACATCAACCGACACATTAAAATAATCCGCTAATATAGCCAAATGGCTGACTGAAACTTGTTTTTTTCCGCTCTCATAAGCCCAAACGGTGCTTTTTGCAAAGCCAACTTCTTCTGCTAAAGCTTCTACAGTAGTTCCTTTTTGCTCTCTAAATTTTCTAAGTCGTTCCCCTAGTTCTTTCATCTCTCGTTCCAACTTTCTCTATTAAATTCTAACTATTTAAAATATACTGCATTATAAGACAAAATACAATATATTTGTATAATTCTTTTAAAAAATGTGAATATTTAGTGAAATATTACTTTATTCTGCTTTTGTTCATGTGATTTTTCTTGATATAATACTTTGATTCTCCTGATTGTCGTAAAACTAGTATTTTCCTATTAAAATCACTATAATTAAGGTTGCAAAATAAAAAGTAAATTATTCAGACAATAGAAATGATGCAATAAATGATTTGGGAATATTTTCTTGCAAAGTATGTGACAAAGCCTATTCTCCTAGTTTTAAAAATTATTTTGATTTTTTTAATTAAAAAAAGTATTATAGTAACATACAATAAAAGGAGGTTGTAAGATGTCTGACAAATACACGCGCCAAGATATTGTAAACAGCGTGCCCCAAAAAGGATTTTTTGGACACCCTAAAGGGTTGTTTACTTTATTCTTCACCGAATTCTGGGAGCGTTTTTCATATTATGGTATGAGAGCAATTCTTGTTTATTACATGTACTACGAACTTTCACAAGGCGGCCTGGGGCTCGATCAAACCCTTGCCCTTTCGATCATGTCGATTTACGGTTCCCTGGTTTACATGTCGGGAATTATTGGTGGATGGCTCGCCGACAGAGTATTCGGTACGTCAAAAGCAGTTTTTTACGGTGGGATTCTTATTATGCTTGGCCATATCGCTTTAGCGATTCCGGGCAGCATTACCACGTTCTTCATTTCAATGGTGCTGATTGTTCTTGGTACGGGATTATTGAAACCGAACGTATCAAGCATTGTTGGGGAAATTTATGCGGAGAAAGATGAACGCCGCGACGCTGGTTTCAGTATTTTCTATATGGGCATCAACTTGGGGGCTTTCATTTCTCCATTAATCGTCGGGAAAGTTGGAATGGACATTAACTTCCATCTTGGTTTTGCCATTGCAGCGGTCGGGATGTTTTTAGGTCTTATCCTTTTTGCAGCGACGAAAAAGAAAAACCTTGGTTTGGCCGGCACGCAAATTGCCAGCCCATTATCTCCAACTGAAAAGAAAAATTTCATCAAGATCTTTATCGGCAGTGTGGTTGTTTTAGCTGCTGTAGTCTACTTTGGTTTAGAATATGGTTTCTTGACGTTTGACAGCTTTATCGCCGCTGTCGGTATTCTCGGCATCTTGATTCCGACTATGTACTTTATCGTCATGTACCGCAGCAAAAAAACGTCGGAAGTTGAACGCTCTCGCGTTTTGGCCTATATTCCGTTGTTCATTGCCGCTGTTATGTTCTGGTCCATTCAAGAACAAGGCTCTACTATCCTTGCAGCTTACGCGGATACACGCACTGATTTGAATTTCATGGGCATGGATATTTCGCCTGCCTGGTTCCAGTCACTGAATCCATTGTTCATCATTACCTTGGCTCCAGCTTTTGCATGGCTCTGGGTAAAACTTGGAGCCCGCCAGCCATCCATTCCGCGGAAATTTTCACTCGGTTTGTTGTTTGCCGGTTTATCGTTCTTGGTCATCTTGCTTCCGGCGTACTTCGGCGGACCCGATGCTTTGGTAAGTCCGCTCTGGCTGGTGCTTAGTTACTTGATTATCGTGCTTGGCGAATTGTGTTTATCGCCTGTCGGTTTGTCCGCAACGACAAAACTGGCGCCGGTAGCATTCTCGGCACAGGCAATGAGCTTATGGTTCTTGTCTAACGCTGCAGCGCAGGCACTCAATGCGCAGCTTGTGAAATTTTACTCGCCTGAAAATGAAATGATGTATTTCGGAGTGATCGGCGGAGCTTCCATCGTTCTCAGCGTGATCTTGTATCTTGCTTCTCCGTTTATCCAGCGCTTCATGAAAGGCGTACGCTAAGAACTAAAAAATGCCCGCCGGCAGAATTGCCGGCGGGCATTGAATTTGTAGACAAAAGAATTTTCATCAAAATTAGGAAGTATTTATACATGAATAGAAGTGAAATCCCGAATCCTACGTTACAGCCGGACGCTTGCCGCGGGCTCGCGCCGAACTAACTCAGGCGGATGCCCGAGTGGATTTCGGCACTTCGCTATCCCGCAGGCGTCGCCGGCTTACGCTCCGGATTCTAAGTGTAGAAGGGATAAGAAGCGATAAACTTTTTTTGCATGTAATAGGTTACTTCCATTAAATGTCTTGCCACAAATTCGAAGCGACGCCCCAACCGAGTCGGCCACGGAGACTCCTGTGGGCCCAGCACGAGCCGCAGACCCTGGAGCGAGCTGCGCGAGTGAAGCGGCTAAGGCCGTGCCCACGGAAAGCGCAGTGGCCGACTCGGTTGGGATTATTCATTCCTATCCATTAATACTGGAATTCGCCTACATCCTGAATGCCCGACAGCATCTTTGCTGTCAGGCATTTTTTTATTATCAATCCACAATCTCGAGCCCAAGCTGGCGTGCAAAAGCTAAGGCTTGTTCCGGAGACACGCTGCATCCCGCCAACTTTTCAACGGTCACTTGGATGTTTTCAAAGCGGTTCGTGCTTAAATCCACGCCTTTTAAACCCGTTTCGATAAAATTGATGTTATTCATTTCACACGTATGGAACTCCGTACTTTTCAATTCTGCTTCGTAAAAATCGGCAAAGTTCATCATCGATGTCTCAAAACGGACGGTGTTGCATAAGGAAAAACCAAATGTGGCGTAGTTTAAGACACAGTCAATGAATAAGGTGTGCCGGATGCCGGCTTCGGCAAAATTGGTGCCCAGCAACTTGGAATTCCGGAATTCAGTCCGGTGAAAGACGCAGCGGCTGAAATCGGCATTCGACAAATCGCAATTCAGGAACACCACATCCACAAACTCACTGCGCGGCCATACCACTTCCAAAAAATTCACGTTTTCAAATACCACTTTGTCAATATGCATCGCTTCACCTGTTTCAAAGTCGATGGTTTCGTGAGTGATTTTGCAATTGCTTATGTAATGGTCGTCCAGTGCTGCCACAAATTCCATAGTCTCCAAACTTTCTGAAATAATCGGTGCAGATCTTTTTGTTTTTTTCATGCTGTTCTCTCCCTCAGCGATAATAAAAAGCGGATGCTTCTTGCTCAGCACCCGCTTTTTATTTGTCTTTATTTATTTTTTCACCAATTCTTTGCTGACGCATTCGCTGATGACTTGAGGTTCATCAATCCGGTCTGACGTCACTTCGACTTGATATAATTTGTTGTTGTGCATAAATTTGAAAATGCCGTTATCAAAATCGGTCCCGATTTCTTTAAAGAAAATGCCTTCTAACTGGCATTCTTTTGATTGGGTAAACCGAAGCTGATAGCCTTCGCTGTCTCTTACCACGTAACAGCGCACCCCTTTTTCAAATTCTTCGTGTTCCTCGCCTTTAAGCGTTCGGGCTACAGAAACCACATGGAAGTCGACAAAAGGAATTTCCCGCAGCAGCGTGTTCATGAACGATCCTTTGGTAATTTCTTCCCATCGGCTTTTTGCGGTCTGGCCGATGACGATTTGCGTGATGTTGTGTTTGTTTGCAACTTCCGCAATCACTTTTGCAGGAGGGCGTTTTTCATTGTCTCGGATGATAAACTCTTCTGCACCGTATTCTTCAGCCAGTTCTTTCCAGCGTTCCACATAGGCTGATTTGTCTGCATCAAATTCATCAAAAGGAAGAGAATCCACTGTAAGAATATACAACGGACAATCCAGCATGGCTGCCAGCTTATTGCCGCGATTTATGAGCCGTTCACCATTTGGCCCGTAAAATGCGCAAACGAGTATGCTTTCGTCCATCCGTCCTCTAATTTTTCTCATTTCATTTTCCCTCCAGGGATTGTATTCGCAAGCGTGTACTTCAAAACCATGAAATTATACTGCGGATTTGTTTTTAAATCAAGTAGCTGTTCCCTGCCCCTAAGGGATTTATACCGGAATCTATTCTTCTGCTGGCCGTGAGGCATGAAAGAAACCACAAATTCATGTATAATTTACACTATATGCACTAATTTCTATGATCCATTCAAATCAGTATACGCCATTTTTTAAAAAATGCCAGTTAATACACCATTCCCATTTATCTATATTCTGAATCAGGAGGCTTTATTATGCACGTATTAATTCTTGCTGTTTTATTGCCGTTTTTTGCGGCTGCTCTTATCCCCATTCTACATAGGCGCCTAAGGCGTTTCAACCTCGGTTGGCTGATACTCGCCATTCCATTGATTTTGGTTACTGTTTTTGCCCTGCAAATTCCCACCATTTCTTCCGGTGAAGCCGTTTTTGCCGGGCTAAACTGGATTCCTTCTCTCGGAATCAACTTCACCATTTATTTAGACGGCCTCAGCTTAATCTTAGCGTTGCTCATTACAGGAATGGGCAGCCTTGTCGTGCTCTATTCCATCTACTATTTATCCTCAACCGATTCACTGCCGCATTTTTATGCCTATCTGCTCTTGTTCATGGGTGCGATGCTTGGAGTTGTTTTATCCGACAACTTGCTTGTGCTGTATGTTTTCTGGGAACTGACCAGCATTTCCTCTTTTTTATTGATCGCTTTCTGGTACCACCGGAAAAATTCACGCTACGGTGCACAAAAGTCTTTGCTGATTACCGTATTCGGCGGCTTTGGGATGCTCGCCGGCTTTTTGATGCTTTATTCTATTTCCGGAACCTTCAGTGTACGGGATTTGGTTGCATCCGCCGGCCAGTATGCAGACCACGCGTTGTTTTACCCGGCGTTATTTCTTGTGCTGCTTGGGGCTTTTACAAAATCCGCCCAGTTTCCGTTCCATATTTGGCTGCCGGATGCGATGGAAGCGCCGACTCCCGTCAGCGCCTATCTGCATTCTGCCACCATGGTTAAAGCCGGCATCTACGTTGTTGCCCGTTTCACACCTGTTTTCGGCGGCACTTCGGCCTGGTTTTGGACGGTCACCATTGTCGGCCTTGTGACGCTTTTCTGGGGTGCGTTCTGCGCAGTACGCCAAACCGATTTAAAGGCATTGCTCGCCTACTCGACAATCAGCCAGCTCGGCTTGATCATGAGTTTGTTCGGGCTTGGGTCTGCTGCACTCTATTTTGGGGACGGCAAAGAAGGAGCTTTTTATGGCCTCGCCACATTTGCCGCACTTTTCCATCTGGTCAACCACTCTACTTTTAAAGGCGCTTTGTTCATGGTCATCGGCATCGTCGACCATCAAGTCGGTACCCGGGATATCCGCAGGCTAGGCGGCTTGATCGCTTTCTTGCCGATCACCTTTACGTTCGCCGTCATTGGCAGCTTTTCAATGGCCGGCATCCCTCTGTTCAATGGCTTTTTAAGCAAAGAGATGTTTTTCACCGCATCTCTTCATGCTGCCAACCTCTCTGCTTTTTCTGCGGAAACTTGGGGTTGGATTATTCCGGTCATTGCTTGGACCGCCAGCGTTTTAACGTTCGTCTACAGCATGATCATCGTTTTCCGGACGTTCCTTGGGTCAAAGCAATCCAAAAAGCCGGAAAAGAAAACGGTCGAACCGCCATTCGGCATGCTTGTTCCCCCAGCCATTTTATCAATCATGATCATTGGATTGTTTTTTGCCCCTAATTTACTGGGAGACCATTTGCTGCGCCCGGCCTTGTCCGGCATTTTGCCCGGCATTACCGGCGCGGCTCCGCACATTAGCGCTTGGCACGGCTTCAACGCGGAATTGTGGATGACGCTCGGCGTTATCGTCATTGGCGCCCTGCTTTATAAGTATTTGCGCTATTGGCGGAAGATTTACACCGTCTTTCCGGACGACTGGACGTTTAATCAGCTATACAATCAACTGCTGGCAAAAACCGAAAAAAATTCAACTTCCGTTACTTCCATCTATATGACCGGCCATCTTCCTCATTATTTCGCCTATATTTTCAGCTTCTTTATTTTAACTGCTGGAGGCGTTTTTCTTTTCACGGGTGGAATGGCGTTTACTACAGTTAACGATTCATCCATCCGCTCCTATGAGTTCATGCTAACGGTTGTCATGATGATTGCTGCAGTTGCCATCCTGTTTGCCAAATCGCGCTTGACCGCGACCCTGCTCAACGGTGTGCTCGGCTATTCCATCGCCATATTCTTTGTGCTGTTCCGCGCTCCTGATTTGGCATTGACCCAATTGGTCATTGAGACAGTGACAACCGTTTTGTTTCTTCTTTGTTTCTACCATTTGCCGGACTGGAAAGCGGAAACTTCTCCGCGCCATGTAAAAATCAGAAATGCAGTTATTGCCATTTCCGGCGGTTTGACGGTCACTTTAATCGGACTTTCTGTCAACAGCGGCGCCAAATTCGATTCGATTTCCGGCTTTTTCGAGAATTCGTATGAGCTTGCTGGAGGAAACAATATTGTCAATACCATTTTAGGGGATTTCCGCGGATTTGATACGATGCTCGAGTCGCTCGTTCTGTTCATTGCCGGAATCGGGGTTTACACGCTGATCCGCTTGAAAGCGAAAAAGGAGGTGCCGAAAGATGAAAATCAATGACGTTATTTTACGGACGGTCGCTAAAGCCGGAGTCTTGATCATTTTTACATTCGGCATTTACTTGTTTTTCTCTGGCCACCATAACCCAGGCGGCGGATTTATCGGCGGCTTGGTGCTCGCTTCTGCCTTTGTTTTGCTGTTTTTGTCGCATGAGTCGGAAACCGTCAGTGATGCCATCCCGATCGATTTTAAAAAACTGTCGGCGCTTGGTGTGCTGATCGCCTTATTGAGCGGCATCGCTCCGGTCTTTTTTGGCCAGCCGTTCCTCAGCCAGTCGTTCGGCTATTTCGACCTCCCTTTCTACGGAAAAACCGAACTTGCTACCGTAATGATTTTCGAAACCGGCATTGCGCTGACTGTGATCGGCGTAGTCGTGAATATTATTTTAAGCATAAGTGAGGATGAGTAGCACATGGAAACCTTGATTATCATCCTAGTGGGTGTGCTTACCGCCGCCGCTATTTATTTACTGCTTTCCCGGAATTTGATCCGCGTGATTTTAGGGACCGCCTTGTTATCGCACGCTGTCCATTTGTTGATTTTGACAATGGGCGGCTTGAAAAAAGGAACCGTTCCTTTGCTCGGCGAAGAAGCCGAAAGTTACGTCGATGCTTTGCCCCACGCCCTGATCTTAACTGCCATTGTCATCAGTTTTGCGGTTACCGCATTTATTTTGGTATTGGCTTATCGGGCTTACCAGGAACTTGGAACTGATGACTTAAAAGCAATGAGAGGTGGCGCTGATGACTAATATTATTGTCATGCCGATGCTTTTGCCGATTGTGGCAGGCGTACTGTTGATCTTCCTTCGTACATATGGCCGGACGCAGGCCTGGATTGGTATCGGAGTGATGGCAGGAACCGCCGGAATTGCCGGCTATTTACTGAATGAAATACAAAAAAACGGGATTTTACGCCTTGACTTCGGCGGCTGGGCTCCGCCGTTCGGCATTTCGTTTGTCGCCGATTCATTTTCCGTCCTTCTGGTGTTAACATCCAGCATCGTCGCTGCAATTTGTTTGCTGTATGCGTTGTTCGCCACCAGCAAGGCCCAATCAACGATGTACTTTTACCCCACTGCCCTTTTTCTTGTCGCGGGCGTCAATGGCTCGTTTTTGACTGGCGATTTATTCAATTTGTTTGTCTGTTTTGAAGTGATGTTATTGTCTTCCTACGTTCTTCTAACATTGGGCGGCTCCAAAACCCAGCTGCGGGAAGCCATCAAGTACGTCACCATCAATATTGTGTCTTCTTGGTTCTTTTTGGTTGCACTTGCCTATTTATACGGAGTCGCCGGCACGTTGAATATGGCGCATTTGTCCGTACGGGTAGCGGAAGTTGGGCAAGGCCCGCTCCTGACAACCATCAGCATTGTCTTCTTGGTGGTCTTCAGCTTAAAGGCCGGTTTGCTTCTTTATTATTGGCTACCAGGTTCTTATAGCGCTCCGCCGATTGTGACTTCCGCTTTGTTCGGTGCGCTGCTGACAAAAGTGGGCGTCTACGCGATGTTCCGGATCTTTTCACTGATCTTTTATCATCAGCCCGAAATTACCCATACGATTATCGGCATTATGGCCGCACTGACGTTGATCGGCGGCAGCCTCGGCGCTATTGCGTTTGACGATATCCGAAAAATCGCCGCGTATAACGTAGTAATTGCTGTCGGGTTCATGATGGTCGGCTTGGCGGTTTCCACTCCCAATTCTTTTGAGGGCGCCACTTATTATTTGATTCACGATATGGTCGTCAAAGCGCTCTTGTTCCTTCTTGTCGGTACCATGATTACGTTGACGGGCACAGCACAGATCGGCAAAATGAGCGGCATGATCAAGAACTATCCTGTGTTGGGCTGGTCATTCTTTATTGCGATGCTGTCGCTTGCCGGAGTCCCTCCGCTCAGCGGCTTTATCGGCAAAGTGCTTGTGTCGGAAGGTGCAATTGAAGCGGGGGCGTATGGACTGCTCGCTCTTGCGTTGTTGTCCAGCTTGTTCATTTTGTACTCGCTGCTCCGCATTTTCAAAAACAGCTTCTGGGGCGAGACCATTATTAGCCGCGACGAACAAGTTCCGGTGAAAAAAGGGTTTTTAGTGCCGATCGTCTTGCTGGTGCTTTTAACGGTCGGCATCGGGCTTGGTGTCGAAGGGCTTTCTATTTACGTCACCGATGCGGCAAATACGTTGGCCAACCCGACTATTTACATTGACGCGGTTTTGGAAAACGGCCAGCCATAAGCCACTTACCTGAAAGGAGGGAATGCGCATGCCCGCCCAATTTTTAATAAATATCATGATTGCGACGCTTTGGACATTGCTGATGGACGAAGACGCCTTGTACTTGAGCACGTTCTTGTCCGGCTATTTAGTCGGGATTATCATTTTGTTTTTGATGCACCGGTTTTTCGGTACGAAGTTTTACTTGATACGGGTTTTTTCCGCGATTAAATTGTTGTGGATTTTTATTAGGGAACTGTTTCAATCCAGCTGGCTGATCATGAAGCAAATTCTAAGCCCAAAGATAAACATTCAGCCGGGCATTTTCACGTACGAGCACAATATGCGGGGTGATTATGAACTGACGACGCTCGCTCTTTTGCTAACGTTGACTCCGGGGTCTGTAGTGATGGAAGTCTCCCCTGACGGCAAAGTATTTTATATCCATGCCATGGATATTGAAACGTCGCGCGGTGAGGTGCTAAGGTCAATAAAGGCGTTTGAAAAAGCCATTATGGAGGTGACGAGAAATTGATCAATACGGTATTAACCATCGCTTTATCGCTGTTTCTCTTGGCCATCTTGTTGTCGCTGTACCGGATCATCAGAGGACCGTCGATGTCCGACCGTGTTGTAGCACTGGATATGATCGGCGTAAACTTGATTTCCGGTGTCGCGGTTTTTTCTGTGGTGCTCAGCACCCATGCTTTTCTGGAAGTTATTTTAATCGTCGGGATCTTAGCATTTATCAGCACCATCGCCTTGTCCCGTTTCGTCGAAAGGAAGGATATCGTTGAACATAAGCGCCGTCATTGAATCCATTGGAGTGTTCCTTATCTTAATAGGAGGAATCATGGCAGTCATCAGCGCTATCGGAATCCTCCGCCTTCCGGACGTCTATACGCGTTCCCATGCAGCCACTAAAAGTTCCACCCTTGCTGTGCTGCTGTCTCTTTCGGGAACATTCATCTACTTTTGGGCAGCTGAAAATTTCATCAGTGTCCGCGTCTTGCTCGGTATTATTTTTGTATTCTTGACTGCTCCGGTAGCCGGCCATTTAATCACCCGCGCCGCTTACCGCTCGCACGTGAAACTTTCGGATTCTTCTACAGAAGATGCGTTGAAAGAAGTTTTGCATCCGGATAAAACCGATCAATAATGCATGATTTTTTCGCGGCTGCATTCCGTCCCTTCTCTAACTCAGCTTTCGTATGAATTGACGCTAATTTACGAAAGCAAGTAAAAGCCGTATGGAACCTGTGCAAGGTTCCATACGGCTTTTATTTCATTTTCCGCAAAGGAAAGATTGCGACCAAAGTAAGCCACAAGGTTTTAGGCCTCCGTTTTTTCTCAGGCTTCATGGCCTTGTTGCTTTCAACTTCCTTTAGAATTTCTTCATTTTTTTGCCGAATCAGCCTTTCATCAATCTGGAACATATTTACTTCCTCCTTTGTTACAGGGAGAGTTCGCCAATATTTTGAAGACCGGTTCCTTGGCTGTTCACCGTTTCCCCCTGGTTTTTGATTTGCCCTTCAATGGCTCGGATTTTGCTTTGCAATGCGCCTTTTAACTGAGGGTCAACTACTTGGATTTCCCCGAACAAATCGATTGCCGCCAATTTTTGTTGAATCGTCTCTACCGTTACGTCAGCGTTCAGCGAAAGCAGCCCTTCAACGATTAGATTTACCGGCTGGTTCCACCCTAGAAAATGTTCATTTGACCATTCTTGCTCACCTTCAACCACCACAAATTGATGGGGGTAAGACAAGACTTCCGTGTCCAAGCGATCCAAACGTTCATACACCAGGTCTTCTATTTCTTCACTGCAGACAATGAAGGATTTTGAATCGATTTTTTCAAATGCCGACTCAAATGCCTCCCGTGAAATATCCGCTTCCAGAAGGATAGGTTTTTTCGTCTGGACTTTTTTCCTCCGAAAGCTGCGGATGGACCGTGAGTTAAGCTTGATTTTATGTTTTATGACTTCATATCCGGCAGGTATGACATTGACGACTCCATTTACGGAAGAAGCCAATTTTTTGTAAAAGGCGGTTTCTTGTTCTTCGTGCAAATTGATGACTCCATTTATCTCGAGCTTGCTGATTTTTTCTTCAAATAAATTCATGTCCAGTTCCATCGGCAAGGCCAATACCCCGTTCACTACCAATTCGATCGGCTCTTCTGCTGCATATAGAAACGAGTTGCTTAACGTAAAATTTCCATTCTCCATGCGCGGCAGCTTTTTTTCATATGCCTTGATGACCGGGCTTCCTTCTGAAAAACGCTGGCTGACAATCCCTTTTAACGGAGAAGGCGCATAAATGTCTCCATGCACGATTAAATTTGGCATAGGCTGTTCAAGCTGTTCCCGTTCAACGTCCAAAGCGATAACGACTGTGCCCATAACAATTGTTTTCGGCTGCTGCTCAAGCGACTGCAAATAAGCGCGGTCAATTAGCAAATCTCCCTGGTAAAAGTTGTAGCCTTCAAGAACTTCCACGGTTTTTCCGATGTTTCCAATGCTTAAAGCTGCTAGTAAATGAGACTGTCCACTCCGATACAACACCATGCCGACATTGCCGATGCTTTCGTAGTGCCTTACGCTTTCTTCTGTTGCATTTAATAAATTCAAAATCCCTACATTGCCGATTCGCTGAGCCATCATCGATCATCCTCCATTATCCTTCTCAAAGTTTTCACTGCAAAATGCAATTTGTACCGGACTGTTGCCGCCGGAACATTCAACTGCTCCCCGATTTCCTTGCTGGTCATTCCGAGCCAATACCGTTTGAACACCAGATCGCTCATTTCAGGAGACAAATGAGATAAAAGATCCGCCATTTCCACCGGATTCATGGCCAAATGCTTTTCCGGAAAATCGGTATCGTCTTCCCACGCCGACAACCATGTGTCTTTTCTTCGGTCATCAATAAGCCGATTTTTCATAACCCGAAAAAACCAAGCTCGCTGTTTATAAATAGGCAGTTCGAGAAGCTCTTGTTCGTAAAGCGATTTTTCCAGAGCATCCTGTACCAAATCGTCCGCTTCCTGCTCATGCCGAGAAATGGAACGGGCGAAGCGGTGCAAATCTGCTTTTAAGTTTTCGTACATCTGTGCCGCTTCCATTCCATCCCCCACTTTTTGAAGCAGATTGCCTTTTCATTAAGATAACGAATGAAGAAGGCAAAGTGTTTGAAAAAAATAAAGAATTTAAAAATAAATGATGTGGCCGCAACAATTCAATGATAATTGCAGCTTTCGCATTTTCTCAAAAAAGGCAAAAAAAATCAGCAAACCGCTTTTGCGGCTTGCTGATTTTCTATTCTTAATACCGTTCAGCTTCATGGCCTTTGCTTGCGGCTGCTTGCGCTACTTTGTTTGCAGCAGGTTTGCCGTATACGCGAGGCTCTGAATCTTTCATTTCTTTCGACGCTTGGATTTTTTGTTCCATGTTTTCACGGACGCGGCGGCCGTAATCTTCATCCGCCTGTGTGAAATGGTAAATCATTTCTTCTTGGATGCGCGGGTCGCATACTGATAACGCGTCGCCCAAGTTGTTGATCAACTCATCTCGCTCCCAATCTTCAAAGCTGCGATATGTTTCGCCCGCTTGGCCATAGTTATTGGTGCGGTCGATCGGCTGGCTCACAACTTTGGCATTGTATGCCGGTTCATGAGTCGGTGCCACTTTTTCGGCTTCTTTCACGCCGCCAAGAACAGAAGGCTCGTAATTGATGTGCGGATTAGGCACATGTTCCGCTGGACGGTCCATTTGTCCGCCGTATTGGTTTGTCGCTACGCGCTTTTTCGGTGCGTTGACCGGCAATTGCAGGTAGTTGGCTCCAACACGGTAACGTTGTGTATCCGAATACGAGAATGTGCGCCCTTGCAACATCTTGTCATCTGAGAAATCAAGGCCGTCTACAAGGACCCCTGTACCAAATGCCGATTGTTCAATTTCTGCATGGTAGTTTTCCGGGTTGCGGTTCAATACCATTTTTCCGACAGGAAGGAATGGGAATTTATCCTGCGGCCATAATTTGGTATCGTCAAGCGGATCAAAATCAAGTTCGGCATGCTCATCGTCGCTCATAATCTGAACAAACAATTCCCACTCCGGATAGTCTCCGCGTTCAATCGCTTCGAATAGATCCTGTGTCGCGTGCCCAGTATTTTCCGCCTGGATTTCTGTAGCTTCTGCCTGCGTCAAGTTGCGGATGCCTTGTTTCGGCTCCCAGTGGTACTTAACGAGAACGGCTTCGCCTTTATCGTTTACCCATTTGTACGTATTAACGCCAGAACCTTGCATGTGGCGGTAAGTTGCCGGAATGCCCCATGGCGAGAACAGGAACGTGATCATATGCGTCGCTTCTGGCGTACGCGCTACAAAGTCGAACATGCGCTCAGGGTTCGGAACGTTTGATACTGGGTCGTTTTTAAATGCATGGATCATATCCGGGAATTTCATCGCATCGCGGATAAAAAAGATTTTTAAGTTATTCCCGACCAAATCCCAGTTGCCATCTTCTGTATACATTTTAACTGCAAATCCTCGTGGGTCGCGTGCAGTTTCAGAAGAATGCCGAGATCCTGCTACTGTAGAAAAACGCACCATTAACGGCGTTTGCTTGCCAGCGCCTGAAAAGACTTTTGCACGGGTATATTTTTCTACCGGCTCATCGCCGACTTTGCCGTAAGTTTCAAAATAGCCAAATGCTCCCGCACCGCGTGCGTGGACAATTCGCTCAGGAATTTCTTCACGGTCAAAATGCGAAATTTTTTCGATGAAATGATAGTTTTCAAGAGTTGCAGGTCCGCGATTTCCAACGGTCCGGATATTCTGGTTGTCTTTAACAGGATGCCCTTGACGGGTCGTTAGGGTTTCTTCACTCTCACCTGTTCCCATTTTCAGATTCTTGTCTTCGTTATTTTCTGTCATACGAATCCTCCTCTGTTTTTTTCTATCATTGTATTTTTCCCGCTTCTCTTGGTATTAAACATTTCACTTCCCAAAACCTTCCGGAAAGATGGAAATTCACATATTCTTCACAAAGCTATCTGCAGCTCTACCGGACAATGGTCGGAGCCAAAGACTTCAGCGTGTATTTTTGCCCCCAGCAGTTTTTCCGAAAGCCTGCTAGACGCAATAAAATAATCAATGCGCCACCCAATATTTTTGGCCCGGCAGTCCGACCGGTAAGACCACCACGAATATTTGCCGGGTGCATCCGGATAAAAATAGCGGAACGTATCAACAAATCCACTCGCCAAAAAATCCGATATTTTCCCGCGTTCTTCCGGTGTAAACCCCGAATTCTTCAAATTGGCTTTTGGGTTTTTCAAGTCGATTTCTTCGTGTGCCACATTCAAATCCCCGCACAGTACAACGGGTTTTTGCTGGTCCAACTTTTTCACGAACTCGAGAATTGCGTCTTCCCAAAGCAGCCGGTAATCGAGCCGCAGCAAACCGTGCTGGGAATTCGGCGTGTAGACGGTCGCCACAAAACAGTCCTCGAATTCAAGCGTGATGATGCGCCCTTCTGTATCATGCTCTTCAATGCCAAGCCCATAATGGACGGCAATCGGCTTTATTTTTGTAAAAATGGCGGTTCCGGAATAGCCTTTCTTTTGGGCATAATTCCAATATGTATAATAGCCAGGAAGCTCCATTTCGATCTGCCCTTCCTGCAATTTGATTTCCTGGAGGCAAAACACATCTGCGTCCACTTTCTGAAAAAACTCCATAAATCCCTTTTTTACAACAGCCCTCAAGCCGTTGACGTTCCACGATATTAATTTCAAGCTGGTACCTTCTTTCCCGTTATCTATTTCTATATATGTTGAACATGATAAGTTGGATGGTCGATATTCTGCAAACGAGCTACGAAGATATGGGCTAAAGGAAGTTTGGCCAATATCTTCACGACGAGCTTGCGCAGGAGAAATATTCTTTGCCCTTCCCAAAGCGTCCGAAGCGGCTTGTAAATAAACCGTTTTCTTTACTTCAACTTATATAGTGTAGCGAAAATCGGATATCCGCTCAAACAACTTTCCTTTTTCAATCATTTGCTAGAAAGCAGTAAATTTAAAGTAAATTTTTAGAATGTTCACCCAACATTCGGTTCTTCTTGTACAATAGACCTATCCGCTGTTAAGGAGAATGAATTCATGAAAAAATTTACGAAAGAAGAAAAAAGTTGGGCACTCTATGACTGGGGAAGTTCGGCATATTCCATTATCATTACCACCGCCATTTTTCCATTGTTTTATAAGAACGCGGCTACAGAAGCAGGAGTCAGCTTATCGGATTCCACCGCTTACCTCGGTTACACGATTGCCATTTTCACGTTTATTCTTGCCATGATTGGCCCCATTATGGGCACCATTGCCGATTACGAAGGCTTGAAAAAGAAGTTTTTTGCTTCCTTCTTCGTGGTCGGCGTAGGCGCCACCGCCATGCTTGCATTTATTCCGAGCGACAACTGGCTGCTGCTGTTGATCTGCTACACTTTTGCTGCACTGGGCGCTACAGGAGCCAACGTCTTTTATGACGCGTTCATCGTTGATGTCACTACTGAAAAACGTATGAACAATGTTTCTTCGTTTGGCTACAGTCTCGGGTATATCGGGTCAACTATCCCGTTTATTATTTCTATCGCAATTATTCTTTTATCCGGCGAAGACGGAGTGCTGCCGATTTCAACAATCACTGCAAGCCGCATTGCTTTTCTTATTACAGCGCTTTGGTGGGTGGCGTTTTCCATCCCGATGTTCAAAACGGTGCGCCAACGTTATTACATTGAACGTGAACCTAACCCGCTTGCCCAAAGCTTTAAAAGGCTTAGCAAGACCGTTCGTGAAATCCGCCAGTACCGCGCATTGTTTTTGTTCTTGATGGCGTATTTCTTCTACATTGATGGAGTCGGCACCATCATTAACATGTCCACTGCCTATGGCACCGACCTCGGGTTAAGTTCGACGAATTTGTTGATCGTGCTGTTTGCTACCCAAGTAGTGGCTGCACCGTTTGCCCTTTTATACGGCAGGCTGTCTGAACGGTTTACCGGCAAAAAAATGCTGTACGTCGGCATTTGCGTTTACATCATCGTCTGCATTTATGCGTATTTCATGGAAACCATTACGGATTTCTGGATTTTGGCGATGCTGGTGGCGACAAGCCAAGGCGGCATCCAGGCGCTCAGCCGCTCTTATTTCGGCAAACTGGTCCCGAAAGAAAATTCCAATGAGTTTTTCGGTTTTTATAATATTTTCGGCAAATTCGCCGCTATTTTAGGCCCGCTGCTAGTGGCCGTGACGTCTCAAGTAACCGGAAATTCCAGCATGGGCGTCTTCAGCCTCGTGATTTTGTTTGTCATCGGATTGGTCATTTTATCACGCGTCCCGGAACCGAAGCCGCATAAAGCCGTGGATGAAATTGCGGCAGAATGAACAAATTTAGTTTTTTGCATATAAATAAGCCGATCCCAGAAAAGGGATCGGCTTATTTATTTAAGAAAGGCTTATTTTTTATCTTTTGGCGTAATAACAGCGCCGCCTGTAGCATTGTTTTCAATTGAAGCATCGCCTAATTCAATTACTTCAATTCCGCCTTTTTCTTTCTCAGCTTCTTTTTCAGCTTTTTTGATTTCTTTATCAGCTTTTTTTTCAGCTTTTTCATGTTCTTTATTTGCTTTTTCTTCAGCTTTCGCTTCTTTCATAACTTCTTTGCTTTGTTTCATCAATTCTTTTTGCTCTTTTGCTTCCTGCTGCTTCGCTTTCAGACCATCTACTTTGCCTTTAGCTTTTTCAGTTACACCGCTGGTTTTTTCTTTTACCTGGCCAAAAGCATCTTTTACTTTATCTGCGACGCCGCCGGATTTTTCTTCGCCTTCTCCGCCAGAGCCTTTTACTTTATCGGTGATGCCGCTCGCTTTTTCTTTTACTTGGCCAACCGTATCTTTCACTTTGGTTGTTAAATCGCCGCTTTTTCCTTTAACGGTTTCCTGCATCTCTTTGCCGCTCTTAGGAGTCAATAAAAGGCCAGCTGCCGCGCCAATAACTGCGCCAGTTACGATGCCTTTGGCAAAGGCGCCAGAACCGCTTTTGGGAATCGTTGATAATGGCACTGCGATTTTGCCAGCACGCACTAAACGTTCTTCAACTTCTTCAACGATGTCAAACAACGTGCGCCCTTTTGCTTCCACTAAAGGAACATTCATGTGAAAGTCTGCTAAATCTTCTTTGTCTCTCACTACTACACAATCATAATCTACTGCATCGGATTTTTGATCAAGCATGTCAACTGTATAACCTCTCGTTTCCAATGCCTCTTTTACTGAAACAAACGGTTGTTCTACTGCGATTTTTACCATTCCACGTCATCTCCCTTTTCCAAAGTGTCTATTTCTATGTTTCCCCTCATTTCATACATAATAAACACTGTAAGAATAATGAAATAATTTTAATATAAAAACCGCCGCTTCCTTGTAAAAGAGAAGCGGCATTATGTGTCCAAACGAATTAGAAAATGGGCATTCGTCCGCCACTTCCCTCCGCTGGTAATCCAAATCAGATTCAAAGGTTCCGAGCTTATGCCTGTCTCAGCCGACATCCTGCTCCCCTAGTGGTATTTTGAGTTTTACACTGTCTCAGAAAGGCCGACAACCTCTTTCGATTTTTCAAACTCGATGCGGTCGCCGCTTTTCGCATCAAAGAAATGGGCATGCGACATATCAAACGCAAGCCGTGCACGCTGTCCCGGCGCAATTTTTGAATCCGCGTCGACGCGAGCGACAAATTCCTGATCCGCGAACAAAGCATACAAAATGGTTTCAGCTCCCGTTAATTCAGAAACTGTAACCACTGCATCAAATTCGCTTATCGGCAGGCCTGTGAGATCTTCTGTCGTAACGTGGATATGTTCCGGCCGGATGCCGAGCGTGACTGCAGAACCTTCATATCCCCGTTCTTTCAGCATGCTGGCTTGCTCTGCCGGAATCGCCAGCGAACGGTCGCCCATAACAAATGAGCCGTTCGAGAGCGTCCCTTCAAAAAAGTTCATGGCCGGCGAACCGATAAAGCTGCCGACAAACCGATTCTTCGGAAAATCGTATACTTCTTTCGGCGTGCCGACTTGTTGAATAAACCCGTCTTTCATAATGACAATCCGAGTCGCCATTGTCATCGCTTCTGTTTGGTCATGCGTCACATATATAGTGGTCGTCTTTAACCGATTGTGGAGCTTGGCAATTTCTGCGCGCATTTGAACCCGCAGCTTTGCATCCAAGTTCGAAAGCGGCTCATCCATCAAGAAAACTTGTGCATCGCGGACGATGGCACGCCCCAAAGCGACACGCTGCCGCTGCCCGCCGGACAACACTTTCGGCTTTTTGTCCAAATACGGCTCCAGGCCAAGAATGGCCGCGGCCTCTTCCACCTTTTGCTTAATGTCCTGCTTCTTGAATTTCCGGAGCTTCAGCCCGAATGCCATATTTTCAAAAACCGTCATGTGGGGATACAGCGCATAGTTCTGGAACACCATCGCAATATCGCGTTCTTTCGGAGGCACTTCGTTCATCAATTTTCCGTTTATGTAAAACTCGCCTTCCGTGATTTCTTCAAGTCCCGCAATCATCCGCAGCGTCGTCGATTTTCCGCAGCCCGACGGCCCGACAAAGACAATAAACTCTTCGTCTTGAATATGAAGATTAAAATCCGAAACAGCTATAGCTCCATTGTCATAGGTTTTACCCAAACGATCGATCTTAATCTCTGCCATTCTGAATCCCCTCGTTCCTTTTTAATTTCATTATAGATAGTTTTCTGCAAATTACAAATATGTCCATGGAAAAGTGAAAGCACTTCGGTTATACTTCTCCTTATAAGTAGAAGCTGGGAATATTTAACCACCTTCTCTACTTTTTTTCAAAGATTTTAAAAAGAAGGTTTAACGCATCATCCAAACAGGTAAATTACTTCGGTGGTCTAAAATAGGCCTCGATAAATTACTTCGACTATCAAAGTAATTTCCTGTCATGCATTACTATTTTTTATTAATCTGAAGGAGTGGGGAAAATGAAGAATTTACGCAGTTTTATGCTTGTGCTTGCAGGCTTGGCTTTGTTCCTTAGCGGATGCGCCGGTTTTCAAACAAGCAGCGACACGGAAAGCCAAGAAAACGAAGAAGGCAAAACCGTTATCGACTTTTGGACATTCTGGGGATCCGAAATCCGCCGTCCGATCATTGAAAAAATCATCACCGACTTTAACGAATCCCAAGACAAAATTGAAGTAAAACACACGTACTTGCCGTTTGGCGATATTTGGACAAAAGAACTTGCAGCTATTGCTGCCGGCGATCCGCCTGATGTCGTGATCAACGATATTAATGCCACCGCTCTCCGCGGCCAGAAAGAACAGGCCATGAACTTATCATCGTTCTTGGAAAAAGACGATATTTCAAGCCGCTTCTACCCTGAACTGTGGGATGCCACTCTTTACGAAGGCGATTCTTACGGCATTCCGTTCAACACGGATACACGCGTTCTTTTCTATAACAAAGACGCTTTCAAAGAAGTTGGCCTAGATCCTGAAAAGCCGCCGACAACGTGGGCTGAACTTGAGGAATACGCCAAAAAACTAGACAAGAAATCAGGCAATGATTTCGACCGCATCGGGTTTTACCCGCTATGGGGGATTGGCTATGACGTATGGCTGCTAAACGCCAACGGCCAAAACTATTTTGACGAACAAAACAATTTTGAAATCGATACTGCAAAAAATGAAGATGTATTAAATTGGCTGAAATCATGGAAAGACCGCTTAGGCGAAGATGTCGTCAATTCGTACCAAGCACAAATCGACAGCCAGCAAGGGCACCCGTTCTTCAGCGGAGACTTGGCTATGATTGCCCAACAGCCAACGTTCTACACACAAATTCGCGACTATGCACCGGACTTGAATTTCGGCGTAGTTGAACTTCCTGAATACGAAGCTGGAAGCGGCCACACGAGCTGGGGCGGCGGATTCGTCGCTGAAATTCCGCAAGGATCGAAAAACGCGGATGCGGCTTGGGAATTTATTAAATACTTAACAGATGTGGATGCTCAGGAATATTGGGCTGTCCAAAACTTTGACAACATTGCCAACATCGAAGCCGCTGAATCTGCAGCGCAATCGGATGAGTTTAACGAAGCCGGTTCAATGGTTTACCAAATGGCCGTTGAGAACATGGAGAACACATTATTGACGCCAGTTCCAGTTATTGCACCGGATTTCAGCAGTTTGATCAATCCAAATATGGATGAGTTTTTCCTCGGTTCTATGACGGCTAAAGAAGCGTTAGAAAAATCACAAACCGACGTAGAAAGTTTAATCCAGAAAAACCAGTAAGCAAGGAGGACCTATTGTGGGCAAAAAAAGACTGACCATGCGGCGAAAGGAAAGCATCTATGGCTATATTTTTGTTATGCCGTGGATTATCGGATTTCTCGCTTTCACTGCGGGGCCTTTGGTATTTTCCTTTATGGCGAGTTTCACAAATTACAACATTACATCACAGATGGACTTTGTCGGAGGAGAAAATTACCAAGGGCTCTTTACAGAGGACAGTCTTTTTTGGACCTCTCTATGGAACACCTTGTATTTTGTCGCATTTTCCGTGCCGTTGACAACGCTTGGAGCGATCTTCCTGTCTGCCCTCTTAAATCAGGATATTCCGGGCATCCGTTATTTCCGGACGCTTTACTATTTACCCGCTGTTCTGTCGGGCGTCGGCGTCTACATGCTGTGGATGCAGCTGCTCGATCCCGGCACTGGGATGGTCAATCTGGTATTGGGCTGGGTCGGCATCGATGGCCCGAACTGGCTGTTTGATCCCGACTGGACCAAGCCTTCGCTGATCTTCATGAAACTGTGGAGCGTCGGCGGTTCAATGCTGTTGTATTTAGCGAGCATGCAGGGCGTTTCCAAAAACCTTTACGAAGCAGCTGAAATTGACGGCGCCAACACATGGAGAAAGTTTTTCCATATTACCATTCCGATGATCACGCCCGTTATTTTCTTTGACGTGGTGACCAGCCTGATCGGCGGGTTCCAAATTTTCCAGGAAGCCTACGTCATGTCCAATAACGGCGAAGGCGGCCCGGCAAATTCATTGCTGTTCTACAATTTGTATATGTGGAAACAAGCCTTCACCAACTTTAACATGGGCTACGCGATGGCCATGTCGTGGATTTTATTCGTCATCGTGTTCATCCTGACTATCTTTAATTTAAAACTCGCTCCTCGCTGGGTTCATTACGAAGGGGAGGAGAAATAATATGGCTAAAACGAACGATCTTGATTATTTAGACCGCGCCGATGGGTTGAAAAGCATTGAAACGCCGAATGAAAACCCAAGTTTCTTCGAAAATCGCGGAAACCGGAAAACCTTTTTGGTTGTTATCAATTTTGTTTTGCTCGCAGCCGGCAGCTTGCTCATCCTTTCACCACTTTGGTGGATGGTGGCAACTTCTTTGAAAACAATGGCGGAAGTCATGTCCTTCCCGCCATCGTTTTTTCCGGAGTCCTGGGTATTCAGCAACTACATCCGTACGTGGGAAGCAGCACCTTTCACCCGCTATACCATTAATACCTTAACGATTACGATATTCGTTGTAATTGGAAACGTGCTGTCCAATTCGTTTATCGCCTACGGGTTTGCGAAAATTCCGTTCAAAGGAAAAAACATCCTGTTTGCGATTGTGCTGGCGACGATGATGATTCCGGGATTCGTTACATTGATTCCACAATACGTCTTATTCGCCAAACTGAACTGGATCAACACGTATTATCCGTTAATTGTGCCAGCTTTCTTTGGAAGTGCGTTCAATATATTCTTGCTGCGCCAGTTTTACATGACAATTCCGACCGAATTGATTGAAGCCGCGAAGATGGAAGGCGCCAACCATTTCTACATTTGGTGGAAAATCGGATTGCCGCTGACGAAGCCGGCAATTGCTACTGTTGCCATCTTCTCTTTCAACGGCGCATGGAACGACTTTTTAGGGCCGCTATTGTATCTGAACGACGAGAACCTGTACACGCTGCAAATCGGTTTGCAGGTATTCAAAGGCCAAATGAGCACCCAGTGGAACTACTTGATGGCCGGATCGCTGCTTGTACTGCTGCCCGTCATCATGCTGTTCTTCTTTTTCCAGAAATACTTCATCCAAGGCATCAATTTACAGTCCGGAGGGAAGTAAAAGAAAAAATCCGATCTGCGTTTGTTCGCAGCTCGGATTTTTTTGATTTTGAATTTTTGAATTGAAAAGATGTGTGCGGTTGATGAAATTATGGAAGTATGAGGAGAAAATATGCATGTTCCATGGAAAATACGCACACTCCGTGAATAATACGCACGCTCCATGAATAATACGCACGCTCCATAAATAATACGCACGCTCCATAAATAATACGCACGCTCCATGAATAATACGTACGCTCCATGAATAATACGTACGCTCCGCGAGAAATACGCACAAAAAAGCGCCCTGCTTTTGCAGGGCGCTTTTTTCCGTTTACACGGTTGCTTTTTCTTTTTTGATTTGTTTGCTTCGCAATTGGCCGCAGGCTGCATCGATGTCTGCCCCTTGTTCGTGGCGGACGCCGCAGTTGATGCCTTTTTTCTTTAAGGCGTCATAGAAAGCGCTAATCGCTTCCGGCGTGCTTTGTTTGTACTGGTCGTGTTCATCAACCGCGTTGTAAGGAATCAAGTTGACGTAAGACAAATGGCGTTTGTCTTCCAACAGCTTCGCCAATTGGTTGGCTTCTTCGACATGGTCGTTGACGTCGCGCAATAAAATATATTCAAACGTGATGCGGCGGTTTGATTTTTCCAAGTAATAATCGATTGCGGCCATCAATTTTTCAATTGGGTAGGCTTTGTTGATTTTCATGATGCGTGAACGCAGTTCGTTGTTTGGCGCGTGGATGGAAATCGCCAAGTTTACTTGCAAGCCTTCATCCGCGTAATCGTAAATCTTCGGCACGATGCCGCTTGTTGATACGGTAATGTGGCGAGCTCCGATAGCCAATCCTTTTGGTGAATTGACGACGTTCAAGAAGCCCATCAAGTTTTTGTAGTTGTCGAACGGTTCGCCGATGCCCATAACCACAATGTGGCTGACGCGCTCATCTTTTTGCTGTGCATCAAAGTGAGCCTGCACTTTCATGATCTGCTCGACGATTTCGCCTGCAGTCAAATCGCGGCTTTTCTTCAACAGTCCGCTTGCGCAGAAGCTGCAGCCGATGTTGCAGCCGACTTGTGTCGTAACACAAACCGAGTTGCCGTATTTAAAACGCATCAAGACAGTTTCGATCAAGTTGCCATCTTGCATTTGGAATAAGAATTTAATCGTTCCGTCCGCAGACTCCTGTTTGACTGTTTCTTTTAATGTTTGAATCGCAAAGTTGTCTTCAAGCAGCTGAATGCAGTCTTTTGAAAGGTTGTTCATCTCTGAGAATTCAGAGACGCGTTTAATATATAGCCAGTCCCAAACTTGTTCGGCACGGTATTTTTTCTGTCCATTTTCCAAAAACCAATCTTTTAGTTGATCTAACGTCAAGCCGTAGATGGAATTTTTCATTATTAGTACCCTCATTTCGAATTTCACAATTGCTTATTATAATACTAAAAATAGCGCTTGACAACAACTATTTTTGTTTAGACAGAAAACTCTGTTATCGCACAGGAGTGTAAGCGGTATTATTTCAGGGTAGTAATCTATAGACAAGGAGGTGTTGAAATGGGCGCAATCACCCATGTTGGCCTCGCAGTACCGGATTTAGAGCGGGCCATCGACTATTATAGCAAAGTGTTCGGCTTTTACGTGTTGGCTGGTCCTTTTAAATTTAATGAAGAACTGGACACGCAGCCGCATATGACAAAAGATTTGTTTGGCCCTGAAGTGAAAAAGATGCGCAATGTGCATTTGATGTCATCCGGCGGCGTCGGGATTGAATTGTTCGAGTTTCAAAAGCCGAGCATCGTAGAAGAAACGCCATCTGCACGCAGCGGATTTTTTCATATTTGTTTGATTGTCGAGGACTTGGTGGAAACGATCGAACGGATCGTCCTCCACGGTGGCAAACAAACGAGCCGAATTTGGAATCTTTCTGATGACAAACCTTATTATATGGTTTACACAACTGATCCCTTTGGCCATATCATCGAATTATACTCGCGCAGCACTTCCGAAATATTCGGCGGCCAATAAAACTTAGCGAGGGCTTTATCCCCTGCTCCCCGTTAATGTGAAATAAAATCAGCAAGCCCCTAAGTGAGGCTTGCTGATTTTTCATTATATAAGCTGTTCTTTTTTCTGAAGCATTGTTCCTGTTTGAGCAAAGTTTGTATGCCAAGAAAAAGCTTTTTCCAACACGTGCGGCGTCTGCCCGCCGCGCGTCAGCGCTTCTTCAAAATACGCGCGAAGCTGCTCGCGGTACAGCGGGTGTACGCAATTTTCAATAATCAAGCCGACGCGTTCACGCGGTGCCAGCCCGCGCAAATCTGCATAACCTTGTTCGGTCACGACCACATCCACATCGTGTTCCGTGTGGTCAAGATGCGACACAAACGGAACGATGCTAGAGATGTTGCCGCCTTTCGCAATCGATTTTGTAACAAAAATCGCCAAGCGCGCGTTACGGGCAAAGTCGCCTGAACCGCCGATGCCGTTCATCATTTTTGTCCCGCAAACGTGGGTGGAATTGACGTTTCCGTAAATGTCGAATTCCAGCGCCGTATTGATGGAAATCAACCCGAGGCGGCGAATCAATTCCGGATGATTGGAGATTTCCTGCGGACGCAGCACAATTTTGTCGCGGTATTTTTCGAAATCCCCAAATACCTGCTCCATTTTCGATTCCGACAAGGTAATTGAACAGCAGGAAGCAAAGTTTACTTTGCCTGCATCCATCAAATCGAAAACCGCATCCTGCAGAACTTCCGAATACACTTCCAAGTTTTCAAACTCCGAGTCGATCATGCCGTGCAACACCGCGTTCGCTACAGAACCGATTCCTGATTGCAACGGCGCCAAGGTTTCATCAAGGCGGCCTGCGCGGATTTCCGAACGGAAAAATTCAAGCAAATGGTTCGCCATGATTTCTGTGTCCGCATCCGGCTGCACAATTGTCGACGGTGAATCGAGCTGACTCGTAAAGACAATGCCGCGGATTTTGTCCATATCAACTGGAATACCGATCGTGCCGATGCGGTCATCCACTTTAGTCATCGGAATCGGATCCCGTTCGCCTTGTTTTCCGGTATCGTAAATGTCGTGCAGCCCTTCAAACAAATGGGGCTGTTCCAAATTGATTTCCACAATGATGTTGTTGGCGTGTTTGGCAAAGATCGAAGAGTTGCCGACCGAAGTTGACGGAATGATCATGCCGTCTTCCGTGATGGAAAGCGCTTCCACAATCGCAAAATCGATAGGGCCGACAACGCCTGAACGAATCCATTCTGCAGTATGGGATAAATGATGGTCGACGAACAGCATCTCGCCTTCGTTTATTTTCTTGCGCATCGCTGGGTCTGCTTGGAACGGCAGCCGTTTGCCGACAATTCCCGCTTCGGCGAACAATTTATCAATATCCGAGCCTAATGAAGCACCGGTGAAGACATTCACTTTAAATTTCTCTGTTTCTGCACGTTTTACCAACGCGTAAGGAACTGCTTTAACATCTCCCGCGCGTGTAAATCCGCTGAGTCCGAGCGTCATGCCATCTTGAATCCAAGAAGCCGCTTCTTCTGGCGACACAATACGATCTTGAAGCTCCAAAGCTTTGATGCGATCTAATTGTTGTTCCATAGTTTTACACTCACTTTCCTTATTTTCCAGGCTGCAGCATCCTATGAAAGCGATTGCTTTTTAGCGGCGCTGAAACCGTTGAATTTTTTAAGTTTAGCCGTTAGGTCTAGATTAATTATTAGATAATTTTAACTTATCGGTTCACAAAACAGACAAAATTCGGTTAGACGAGCAGAAAAACGGGCAGGAAAGAACTTCTGGCGGACAAAGCAGCAGATTTTCCGCCGGATCATTAAAATGCGAGCAATTTCCGGAAATAACTTGAATAAGATTGGCTGACGGGAATCCGGTCTCCGTTGTCCATTGCAAGAACAAACGTCGAATGCGTGTCCGGATAAATTTCTACTATATGATGCACATTCACAATAAAAGAACGATGGCATCGGATAAACGAGTCACGCGGCAGCAAGTATTCAAATTCCTGCAGCGTGTTTTTATTGGTGCCCGAAAAGCCATTCCCGTAGACATGGGTTTTCCGGTCTTTCACTTCGATGTATTTCACATCCGAAAACGGAATCGGTTTCCAGCCGTCAGGGCTTATCACAGTGACGACCGATTTCCCTTCTGTAAAAGCCGGATAAATCGCCATCACGCAGCCTGCCACTTCTCCGTCAGTCTCGAAAGGCACGGCCATGCCATGATACGGAACTCCGAACACACCCCGGTCAATAAATTCAGATGCTTTTTGCTTCGTGGTGAGCGCTTTGTGCGCAATGGTGCCTTCTTTTACCGGATCGCCAGGCCGAATCTTCAAATTGACCCGTTTGCTTGGCCGGTAATAACTGTATGCGTCCAGATTCGATACGGCGATCGAAACTTCATCGGAGAACAACTCTCCCATAACATCAAGCAATGAGTTAAGCGTAAACTTTTCCATCGTACGCCTCCTGTTTTCTTTCGCTGTCTTCATTATACTGCAGCATACCGCTTTCTCCTTTTCCAACCGCTTGCCTTTTCGCAGTTGTGCTTGGTTTTTCATCCTCTTTGTCACAAATCCGCCAATCCTTTTAAATCGAGAAGACGAATAAAATATAGGTTCCAAAAAATAATTCTTCTATAACATATTACTGCAAAGCAATTGAAAGCCTTTTCAAAAAATATTACATAATATTTCCTTATTATCGCTTTTACAGAAAACTATTTTTTAAACCTATTTTTTACTAAAAATCGGATTTTTTTATTGACTTACCCTATCTTCCGTCATACTATTGGAAAGTTGCCAAACGAAATATGCAATCATGAAATAATAATAGATGAAACGAGGAACCATTTTATATGTCCCCAGATCAACACAAAAAAATTACCATATTGATGATTACGATGTTTATTGCTATAACAAGTTTCGGAATTACAGGTCCCGTCATACCTGCGTACCTGGAATCGATCAATCAAGGCGGCATGGCTTCCGGATTGATCATCGCCATTTTCGCTGGCGCCCAGCTTTTATTTTCGCCTTTAGGAGGAAAATGGACGGACCAATACGGCCGCCGCAAAATGATTATTGCCGGACTTGTCCTTTTATGTGCCGGAATGTTTTTGTTTTTCTCCACCGATACGCTGTGGGTGCTATATACGGCACGAGTCATCGGCGGCATTGGCGATGCATTTCTCGTACCAGCTGTTTTTGCATATACCGCGGACATCACCAGTCCTGAACAGCGGGCAAAAGGAACTGGACTGGTTACAGCTTCGATGTCGCTCGGCCTTGTGTCCGGCCCCGCCATCAGCATTCTCATGTCCGATATGGACGTAAAGCTGCCGTTTTTGGCTTCAGCGATCATCACGCTGATCGCCATCGGCTTTTCACTCGCTTTCTTAAAAGAAAGTGATCCGGCACACCTTGGCCACGCCAACGTACGCGATTTGGAAGATGGCGAATCGATGTCCCAAAAAGTAGCTCGTTCGACGAAAATGCCGTATTTTATTCCATTGATCATCACGTTTGTCATGAGCTTCGGCTTGGTTGCATATGAATCGATTTTCGGTTTGGTGCTAAATGATGAATTCAGCGCTTCGGTCACGGACATTGCCTTGATGTGCATGGCTATCCAAGGGGTCAGCGTTTTGACGCAGATTTTCGCGGTTCACCGCTTGATCAACCGCTTCGGCGAAATCCCAGTTTTGCTGGCGTTCCTTGGCGTTGCGTCTTCTGGATTTATCTTGGCGCTAGTTGCCGGAAGCTATGTGATGTTCTTTGTCGTCACGCTGATCATATTCTTTGCGATGTCGATTCTCCGCCCAGTATTAAATATCCTTATTTCAAAAATGGCGAAAGGCGAAGTCGGCTTTGCGATGGGCATGAGCACGTCGTACATGAGCATCGGCAACGTCGTCGGCCCGGTATCGGCCGGCATGCTCTACGATATGAACATGATTTACCCGTTCATTCTTGGGCTTTCGGTGCTGATATTCACCATTTTGCTTACGGTTTTTTGGTACCGTTCAAGCGGCAAAAAAACCATTATAACTGCGACAGAAGAAACGCTTGCACTTGAAGCTGAATCCCTCGTTTAGGATTCAGCTTTTTTTACGAAACGCACACTTTGTTTTCTCTTTGTAAAAGTTGAAGCGAGTGCATTGACAAACGGGCGATATCCACATAATCTAGAAAGGTCGCCTTCAAGATTTTAGGGGCACGAAAAATTAATTATATAGAAATGAGGCTGCTTTTTAATGGCTGCAGACCAGCGAAAGAAAATCATAATATTAATGATCAATATGTTTATCGCGATAGCAAGTTTCGGAATTATCATTCCCATTCTTCCTTCTTATTTGGCTTCGATCAATCAAGGCGGCATGGCTGCCGGGTTGATGATTGCCATTTTCGCAGCTGCACAATTCCTGTTTTCTCCTATCGCAGGAAAATGGGCGGACCAGTATGGCCGCCGCAAAATGATCATCTACGGCCTTGCCGGATTGACCGCTTCCATGTTCGTCTTTTACGCATCGGATTCCATTTGGATTTTGTATTTTTCCCGCGTGATCGGCGGAGTCGGAGCAGCCATGCTCGTCCCCGCCATTTTCGCCTATATCGCGGACATCACCACGCATGACCAGCGGGCAAAAGGCAACAGCTTGGTGTCGGCTGCCATGTCGCTCGGCATCGTTGTCGGACCTGGCATCGGCGGATTTTTAGCCGACTACGACATGAAGCTGCCGTTTTTGGTATCGGCACTCGTCTCGCTTGTGGCCGTTCTTTTCTCAGTAGCGCTACTAAAAGAAAACGATGCACCGGTTACCGAACAAACCGAAGCCATGCTGCTAGCCGAACAAGAATCGATGTTCCGCAAAATAGCCCGTTCGGTCAGCATGCCGTATTTTATTCCGTTAGTCATTACGCTCGTTATGAGCTTCGGCTTGCTGGCGTATGAATCGGTGGTCGGCTTGTACTTGGATAATCAATTCGAGTCCACAGCCAAAGACATTGCGTTCATGATCACCGCAACCGGAGTTGTCAGCGTGATCGTCCAGTTGTTTGTCGTGGACCGCATCGTCCGCCGCTTCGGGGAAACGGCGATCTTGATCACGTTCCTTCTCGTAGCTGCTGCCGGTTTCCTGTTGTCGTTGTTTTCCGGAAACTATACGATGTTCTTCGCCGTTTCACTCATCATTTTCATGGCGTCGTCCATTTTGCGCCCTGTGCTGAACACGATGATTTCTAAAATGGCTGAAGGCGAAGTCGGTTTCGCAATGGGCATGAACAATGCGTACATGAGCATCGGCAACGTTTTAGGACCGCTTCTTGCCGGTATGCTTTATGACATCAACATTATCTATCCGTTCATTCTTGGCCTGTTCTTGCTATTGATTACGACAGCCATCACGGTTGTTTGGCAGCGGGCACGCGCAGCGAAAAAAACGTCTCCAGTTGTTTTATAAATCTTGAGCCGAGTCCTTATTGAGGACTCGGCTTTTTTTATACCAATACCAACAGGTGCTTAGCTTTACGCAGCCCCAAGTTAGCATGTATAATAATTATATAACTCGAAGACAAACTTATAGAAATGTGGTTATTGCCATGTACAATATCAAAGCAGCAGCTAAGATTTTAGATATGCCCAAAGTGACGATTCGTTCATGGGAAACTCGCTATGAGGCCATTACCCCGGCGCGCACGGAATCCGGGCACCGGCTTTATTCGGATCAGAACTTGGAAGATTTAAAATGGCTGAAAATACAGGTGCAGGACAAAGGCATGAAAATCAGCCAGGCTGTTCAACAACTTCACCTTTCCCGAAAAAAATACCATGCGCAGCCGGTTGAACAATCCGAAGCGCTGCCTTACGATAAACAAATACAGGAATTATATGCGGCCGCAGCCGAAATGGATACGGAACGCTTCAACTACTTGCTTGATTTGAACTTTTCTTTATTCCATTACCGGGTCGTGTTTTTCTCGATCATCACGCCTTTAATGGTGAGAATCGGCGACGAATGGGAAAAAGGCACCATTACAGTGGCGCATGAACATTTGATCAGCCATGTAGTGCACCAGCGCTTTAACCAATTTTTCCGGGTATTCCCGGTTTCGCCGAATTTGCCGAAAGCCATCGCCCTGTGCCCAAGCGGCGAACACCACCAGCTCGGGTTGCTGTTATTCACCTTGTTTCTTCGGGAAAACGGCTTTTCAGTCGCGTACATCGGCCCTGATACGCCGCTCGAAGGACTCAGTGAGTTAATCGCCAAACAAAATTTTACGATGGTTTGCCTGTCTATCCATGACTCAAAATTCCAGCCCGTGCTGACCTCGTATATCAAAGACCTTGCGAAAGGCCGCCCCGGTGTCCAATTTCTCATTGGCGGAAACGGGATAGCAGATTGGAAAGAAAATAAAAATATTTCCGTGATCGGTTCGACTCTTGAAAGCTGGGAAAACTGGCTTCATAACCAAGCGATGTAAACGCAAAACGCCCGCCAACACATGTGTTGGCGGGCGTTTTTTGCTGTATAAATTTTATATAAGTCACCCTTACTCCCAGTCCAAATCCTGATAAGCGGTTTGATACGGTCCGTTGTCCGTAACTTCGGAATGATAAAGGGCTTTCAACGCAAAGCTCTTTTCCAGCTCCATGTCTTTCATCAACACTTTCAAGCGCTTTTTCAATTCCGGGTTATCGCTGACGAGTCGTTCCATTTTGGTTTTCGTGTATTTCATCTGGATGCCAACTCCTTTCACTTCTCTGGTAGCTTCATTATACCATTTCCCGCTTCTTTTTCCTTTTACACAGAAAAAAACGCATCTGCTTTCGCAAATGCGCATTTTTTATTAACCGACCACTTGGAATATGAAATTCATCAAGAACAAAGCGGCGATCAAATACATCGCTACGGAAACTTCTTTGCCTTTGCCGATAGCGAGCTTTAAAATCGGGTACAAAATAAAGCCGATGCCGATGCCATCTGCAATGCTGTAAGTAAACGGAATCAACGCAATGATCAGCAATGCCGGGAAGCTTTCGCTCATGTCCTGCATGTCCAGATTGCGGATGTTTTGCAGCATGAGTCCGCCGATAATGATGAGAATCGGCGCAATGGCACTGTCCGGAATCAGTTTAATGACCGGGATGAAAAACGCCGACACCAAAAACAGCAAACCTGCCGTAATCGACGTCAAGCCTGTCCGTCCACCTGCCACCATGCTGGAAGCACTTTCGACGGAAGCCACGGTCGGGCTTGTGCCGAAAATGCCGGAAGTCATCGCTGACAAAGATGTCGCCTGGAACGCGCGGCCGAACTTTTCAGGGCGTTCGATAAAATTTACTTGCCCGTGAACGAGGCCGATGTTTTCAAACACCAGCACCATCGTCAGTGAAAAGACCGCAATCCAAAACGTCATCGACAAAAAGCCATCAAACGACAACGCACCAAATACCGAAAACGCTTCAGAAGCATCAATCGAAGCACCACTCATCTGGCTGAAATCAATCAACCCGAAAAACGATGCAATGACGGTTCCAGCCACAATCGTGATCAGGAAATTCCCCGGCACGTTGCGGATGAACAAAATGATGGCAACGATAAACGTTAAGACAGTCGCAAGCACATGCGCTTCGCCAAGTGAACCGAGCGCCAAAATTGAAGCCGTACCGCGTTCAACGATTCCGCCTTTTTCAAGGCCGATCAACATGAGGAATAAACCCAGCCCCACCGTAATCGCTTCTTTCAGCGAATGCGGAACAGCGGCGTTCAGCATTTTCGCAAAGCGCGTAAACGCCACGACTACGAAAATCGCACCTGAGACGAATACCACCGCCAGCGCTTCCTGCCACGACAAGCCCATCGACTGGACCATCGTGTACGAGAACAGCGCGTTGATGCCCATGCCGGGCACCAACAAAATCGGCGCATTGCCCCAAAAGCCCATCACCAAACAGCCAAAAACGGACGCTGCAATCGTCGCGACAATTGCCGCCTCAAGCGGCATGCCTGCTTCCGACAAAATCAGCGAGTTGACCGCGATGATGTAAACGACTGTAAAAAAGCCGATCAGCCCCGCCGTCATTTCACGCTTCACCGTTGTGTTGCTCGTTTGAAGACCAAAATACCAATCTAACCAATTGCCCATAAGTTTCTACCTTCTATTTAATTAGCCCTCTCCCTACCCGCTCTTCCTAATAAAATTAGGCGAGCCAAGATAGGAGTTTAAATCAAAAAGGGAGTGCTGTCAAGGGGATTATCTTTATAGCGAGGGTGGATGGGGTAGTTTTGTTGAGCGTGCGTAACGTCTTCAGTACTTTTTCTCTTTTTCAAGAAATTTGGAAAATAGCTAGTGAGGCATCAGGTAGAAGTGCTATAATTCAGATAACTTTTATAAAGGAGGAGTTCATATAGGAATAAAAATTGATTTACTGCCCGCTGCGGAAGCACTGGAACTGCTGCTCGCGCGCTTGGACAGCCACCATCCACAGAGGCCGTTTCTTGAACAAAAGCTTCATCGCACACTGGCTGGACAAAGAGGCGAGAGCCGAATGATGAAAAAGTTCAATGAATTTCAGCAGGAAGAAGAGTTCCGTATTCTATGGGACGTCAATTTAAAGATCGACAATTGGCCCGTCCAGATTGATGGCCTTTTGCTCACCGGCCGTTGCGCAGTCATCATTGATTCAAAAAACATCAATGGCCAACTCCATTTTGATGAAAAAACAGACGAATTTTTTCGCTTTAGCCCAGCAGGCGAAAAAAAGGTGATGGACGATCCGCGAAGCCAGCTTAACAAACACATCCGATTTTTGACGCAGTTTTTTGAACAGAAAAAAATCATCTTGCCGGTCACCGGTTTGATTGTCTTTACCGCCAAGGATTGCGAATTTATTTCTAAACCGCACCGGGCAGCTATTTGCAAAACTTATCAAATGACCGATTATCTCTTAAAGATTTTGCAGGCTTTCCCCCTCGAAGCCGCAGCTCCCGGACCGGCTAAAATACGAAAAATTATTTTAGCCAATCAAATCCCTTTTAGACCCCCCCCATTCTGCGCATCTTACTTTATCGACCCGAAAGATTTAAAACCCGGCGTGTTTTGCCTAAATTGCAAAACACTTACGATGCGGCGCGAAAAGCGCAGTTGGCTGTGTGCAGCTTGCGGAAATCGCGATGCCTCTGCCCATTTATTGGCAATTCGGGAATACATGACATTTGTCGAACCAAAGATCACCAATCAAAAATTGCGCAGCTTTTGCGGATTGGAATCCAGAGCTGTGGCTACTCGCTTATTGGCAAAAGTAGAGTTGACGCGAGTTGGTGAATCGAAAGCCTATTCCTACCATTTGCAAAACCCCTAATCGGAAGCCTCACGACTGTGAGGCTTTTTAAATGGACTGTCCTCGTTGAACGCGAGCATTTTCTCCTAAGCGTGCGTATTTTTCGCTGAGCGTGCGTATTTTCTCCTGAGCGTGCGTATTTTTCGCCGAACGTGCGTATTTTCTCCTGAGCGTGCGTATTTTTCGCTGAACGTGCGTATTTTCTCCTGAGCGTGCGTATTTTTCGCTGAGCGTGCGTATTTTTTCGCTGAGCGTGCATAACCCCCAAAAAACCAGCTTACTTCTTCGCGCTCACGATGTTTTTTCTTCCGTCAAAACAGGTTTTTTCAGGAAAAAGGCCATCACTACTCCTACAGCACTTAAAATGCCGGCTGCTATGAAGACGTTGTTGACGCCATGGACTAACCCTTCCACGCCGTATTGACGCGGGTCCAGCGCGGTCGTTGTCATGACCGTCACCAACAGCGCCGTGCCGATCGAGCCTGACACTTGACGGACGGTGTTGCTCATCGCCGTGCCGTGCGGAATGAGGTGCTCCGGCAGTTGGTTGAGCCCAGCCGTCATCACCGGCATCATGACCATGGCAACGCCAAGCATCCGCCCGGCATTGATAATGGCCAAATACGTAAACGAGGTGGCCGCCGTCAACACCGTAAACTGAAACGATGAGATTGTAACAATAATAAGACCGGCGATTGCCAGCCATTTGCCGCCGAACGAATCGAAGATTTTACCGCTGACCAGGTTCATGATGCCCATCAAAATAGCGCCTGGCAGCAGCATCAATCCCGACTCCAGCGCCGTGAAGCCATGCATGACTTGCATATAAATCGGCAAAATCGTCGCGCCGCCAATCATGGAAATAAAGACGACGACACTTAACGCCGTCGACAAAGCAAAAATTTTATACGAAAAGACCTTGAACTCCAACAGCGGCTGCTTCAGTTGGAATTGCCGGCGGATGAATAAAACCAGCGCCCCTATGCCAATAGCCAGTGATATCAAAACGGTGGCGCTTCCCCAGCCTTGATTTCCCGCACTCGAACAGCCGTATAATATGCCGCCGAAGCCGAATGTCGACAAAATGATAGACGGGATATCCAGCGTCGGAAATGTTTGCTTTGTAACATTTCTTAGCAAGAATGCAGCAAAAATAAAGTCCAAAATTGCGATTGGAATGACGATGTAAAATAATGCCCGCCATGGGTACTGCCCAACAATCCAGCCCGCAAGCGTCGGACCGATTGCCGGTGCAAATGCAATGACGAGCCCAAACATCCCCATTGCCTGCCCTCTTTTTTCCGGCGGGAAAATCACAAAGAAAATGGTTTGGGTCAGCGGCATCATAATGCCGGCGCCCGACGCTTGAATAATCCGGCCGACAATCAACACCGAAAACCCGGGGGCAAATGCGCAAATGACCGTACCCGCTGTAAAGAGCGCCATCGCTGTCAAAAACAAGCGGCGCGTCGAGAAGCGGCCGGTTAAAAACGCCGTAATCGGAATCATGACGCCATTGACGAGCATAAAAACCGTCGTCAGCCACTGCGCCGTGTTGGCGTTGATTTTCAAGTCATCCATAATATGCGGCAGCGCCGTCGCAAGCAAGGTTTGATTTAAAATGGCTACAAATACGCCAGCCATCAACACCGCCAAAAACGGGCCTTTCCGGAAATCTGTGTCCAATGCAGGCTGTACGCTTTGTTTCATTTGCAGCACCTCACTCCCACAAGATAAAAGCGGATCTTACTAAGAAAATTACCCCGTGTGAAAAGAAAAAAACGCCTAGCGGTTAAGCTATGCGTAATTTCTGTTTCTCTTTTATTCCAATCTATTTAATAAAACTTCCGCTAATGAAATTAGGATTTTGGTTAAATAAATTTTAATTAAATTGAATGATGGGTTCTATACCGCATGTAGTAGGCACCAGCAAACAATAAAATCGGCGGCAAAATAGCCATTTTAAACCATACGCCGTCGTCTCCCATGAAAATCAGCAAACAAGGCAGCAGCATCGCGGCTCCGCTCCAAGCTAGCAGTTGCCATGACTTTTTCCAGACCCCTGCGACCAGCAGCACAGCAGACAAAATGACCAGTGACCAAAGCACAATTCCCGCCAGGAAAAGACTCATTTCACGCGCCTCCCCAATTTGTTTTCTTACCTCTGCTATACCCTTTTTCTCACGATAAACTACACCAAAAATAAAAACCGGACAAGGGATTTTCTTGTCCGGCTCGAATCATTATAAGTTTTTCAGGAACAAGCGAATAACGTCTGCCCCGCCAATGATATTTCCTGCCGCTGTCCCAAGATTCGTCAAGACGACCACAAGCAGGACGCGCGTGACTTTGTTGTCCCAAAAGCCTTTTACAGTAAAGACGTCTTTTGACAAGGTTTCAAAATCGCCGACGTTCGGGCGGCGGACATAAGCTTGCGCAAGGCCAGAGAACCAGCCGGCTGCAAGCAGCGGATGCAATGCACCAATCGGGCCGCCAACAAACGCTGTCAAAATGGCAAACGGATGGCCGAATGCCACGGCTGCGCCGATCGCGCCAAGACACGCTGTCCACAACACCCAGCTGATTGTCTGGTCAATGCCCGCTGCGGGATTGAGGTAAAATGTGTACGCGATAATCGCCACCAACAAAATCGGCAATGCCCAGCCGATGATTTTCGGCCATTTTGATTTTGGCGGACGCGTCGAAAGCTTCTCCAAATCGTGTTCGTTATGGACTTCTTTCGTAATTCCAGGAACGTGCGCAGCACCTAATACAGCAACCACTTTGTTGCCAGGTGCGTGTTTGATTTTCTGCGCCAAGTACTGGTCGCGTTCATCAATCAAGGGCGTTTTCAGCTTTGGAAACGATTCGGTAAAATCATTCAGCACCGCGTTCAGCGTATCCTGCGATTTCATTTTTTCCAAGTCTTCTTCGGAAATCGTTTCTTTGCTGAAGATGCTGAAAAATACCGATGTCAACAGCTGGGCTTTCCCCATCATGCCAATATTGCCCCAAATCCGTGAAAACGTGATTTGGATGTTGCGGTCGGCGAGCACGAGTTCGGCTCCGGTGTCTTTCGCCGATTGGATGCCTTGAATCATTTCCTGGCCTGGCTTGATGCCGAACTGGTCGGCCAAGCGGTTTTGGAACGACGAAATGGCTAAGTTCATCAATAAGAAACTTGCCTTTTTTTCTTTGATGACTTTGAAGATATCGGTTTCTTTCCATTTGCTGTTTTCTGTCAGCGACTGATAGCGCTGCGCATCCAGTTCGATGCACACCGAGTCCGGGCGTTCCCGTTCAATGACTTGTTTGACCTGCTCGGCGCTTTGTTTTGAAACGTGTGCAGTGCCGATTAAGATTAGTTCTTTTCCGTTCAGTTGGATTCGCGTAATATTTTCTTCCGGCATAATGAACTTCCTTTATAGAACGAAATTTCTTTTCGTTTTCGCACGAAAAGACTGTCTATTCTTATAATGAATCACATTGGCCGAAATATCAATGGCGCGCGCTCGGTTTTGTCTTTTTGAGTGCGGTTAGATTGGTTCTCTCAAAAAATAAAGAACGAAAAAGGTGTCGCCCTTTTCGCTCTTTACTAATAAATGATGAAATTTAAAACTATTCAATCCGTCTTTAATCACCTATCACAAATCTTTCGCACTGAACGTGTTGCCTTTGTCCAGGTTGCCGTATTCGAATCCGCGGTAGAACCATTTTTTGCGCTGTTCGCTCGTGCCGTGGGTGAAGCTTTCCGGCACCACGTAGCCGCGGGAGCGCTGCTGGATGGTGTCGTCGCCGACTGCGCTTGCGGCGGTCAAAGCTTCTTCAAGATCGCCTTCTTCAAGCAAGTCCATTCCTTGTGCGTGGTGCGCCCAGACGCCGGCCAAGTAGTCGGCCTGCAGCTCGAGTTTCACTTGCAGCTTGTTGTAATCTTCTTCACTCAAGCGGCTTCGCTGCGGCTGGATTTTGTCCATGGTGCCCAAGAGGTTTTGAACGTGATGGCCGACTTCATGAGCGATGACATACGCCATGGCAAAATCGCCCGGTGCTTGGAATTGCTGCTTTAATTCATCGTAAAAGCTCAAGTCAATATACAGGTTCTGGTCGCCCGGGCAGTAAAACGGCCCGACTGCTGCGCTCGCGGTTCCGCAGGCAGAGTCCACACTTCCCGAAAACAGGACAAGCGTTGGATCCACGTATTCCTTCCCTTCTTCTGCAAATACATCCGCCCACACTTCTTCTGTATCCGCTAAAACGACCGATACGAATTCCGCCATTTCGCGTTCTTGTTCGGTCTCCATATAAGGTTCATTTGACTGGGTCTCCGCGCCTCCCAAGCTGTTCAGGATCGCCCCCGGGTCGCCGCCCATAAAAGCGATAATGAGGACGATGACAATCCCGCCAAGGCCTCCGCCAACGAGTGTCTTTCCGCCGCCGCCGCTTCCCCGGCGGTCTTCTACATTTCTGCTTCCCTTTCTTCCTTGCCACTTCATCTAAATCTCCCCGCTTTCATTCCATAACGCTTAGTTGCCTATACCCAAATTCGACCAAGGTTTAATCCGATTCACGAAAGCCGGTAAACCAAAAAGCGCTCGCGCAGATTCCGCCGCGCCCCCGGCAAACGGACTTCTTCCACTAATCGAAACTCAGTTTGCTGGTCCAAAAAATCGATGTAATCATCTCCAGGAAAAAACAGCAGCAAATCGACTTCCCGATCCGTTTCTTCGACGGAAAGTAAAATCCGATTCACAACGGTCATGAAAATCTGAACCGAAAACGGATTAAAGAAATAAAACCGGTTATCTCTCTCACTGATGGGGTAGTCCTGCGCCATGCAATGATGAAACGCGATTTTCCCTTTGGCTTTTTTCCGCTTTTTCTCGTAGCTGTCCCGATTTTTCAAGGCATCCTTGTAGAAGGTTTCATTCATCTCAATCCCGGCCGTCTCACAGCCGAACAAATAATGGACGTAAAAATTCAGACGCCCCTTCCCGCAGCCAAAATCGACCAGCCGATCGCCAGGTTGAAGTTTGTAGCGGCTAAACAGCTGGTCGAGCAATTGATAGGGAGTCGGTTCATATCGGTGAAAATGGGGGGAATCGTTGAATCCTTGCTGGATTTCTTCTGTTTCCACCCCGAGCAGCGCATCAAATTGGTGTTCGTTCATCGTTGTCCACTCCTCGTCTTGCCTATGTAAATACCCGGTTTTTCTTGCTTTTAAAAGAGATTTTTGTTAAAGTCTAGCTAATCGAATACTTCCTGCTTCATTCCATTGAAGTGAGGATAGAGGCGCAAAAACCATCAGTACGCAAACCGAGGAAGTTGGAATCCGTTGACGTTTGCCGAAAGGGGAATTTGCCGAAGCGAAGGGGAATCCACAGCCCCTGCCGCTGGTTCTGCCATTGAACAAATGCAGAACTGTCATATAGGAAACTATATGGAGGGCTATCTGACGCACAAAAACGCAAGATAAACCGCGTTTTTACTGCAGCAACGAGGCTCTCGTTGCTGCTTTTTTATTTGTTCCCGGCTGCCCCCGCCGCCTCTGATTCTACAAAAAACTAGTAAAAGGGCGTGTATGTATGAATTTTGGCCGAGTTATTACAGCAATGGCAACTCCATTTGACGCAAATGAAAACATTGATTTTTCAGCAACAAAAATTTTGATTGAACATTTGATCGCCAACGGAACGGACGGTTTCGTAGTCGCCGGCACCACCGGCGAATCACCGACTTTGTCGACCGAAGAAAAAGTGGAACTGTTTAAATTTGTCGTGGAAGCGGTGAATGGCCGCATTCCAGTCATCGCCGGAACCGGCTCCAACAACACCCGCGCTTCGATTGCACTAACAAAACAAGCCGAAGAAGCTGGCGTAGACGGCGTAATGCTTGTTGCCCCGTACTACAACAAGCCTTCCCAAGAAGGCTTGTACCAGCATTTCCAAGCCATCGCTGAAGCTACGAGCCTTCCTGTCATGCTGTACAACATTCCGGGGCGCAGCGTCGTCAATATGTCGGTCGACCTCATTGTCCGCTTGTCTTCCATTCCCAACATCGTTTCTGTAAAAGAAGCGAGCGGCGATTTGGGTGCCATGGCAGAAATCATTGAACGCACGCCGGAAACATTTTCTTTATACAGCGGCGACGATGGCTTGACGCTGCCGGTGCTTGCAATCGGCGGAATCGGAATCGTCTCGGTCGCTTCCCACATCATCGGCAACGAAATGCAGGCGATGATTGCGCGCTTTAACGAAGGCCAAACCGTTCAAGCGGCAGCTCTTCACCGTTCCCTATTGCCGGTCATGGATGCGTTGTTCGCTGCACCAAATCCCGTGCCTGTAAAAACGGCTCTGAATTTGACCGGCGTGAACGTCGGCGGCGTCCGCTTGCCGATGGTGCCGTTGACACCATCGCAAACCGAATTGCTGCGCCAAGTCCTGCCACCGCATAAAATTAATACTTCCGCTAATTAAAAATGCATTGAAAAAACCGATAGAGCTCAGGCTCCATCGGTTTTTATGTGCTTACAGGCTGAAATTCAGTTTTTGAACCACTTGCTTCAAGCTGCCGCCAATGGCCAGTCCGTTAATGTCTACGCCAAGCTGGATCAAGGTTTGGGCAATTTCCGGACGAATGCCCGTTAAAATGGCCGTCACTCCGACAAGCTTCAAAGACTGGACAATTTTTACGATTTGGTCGGCAACGACGGTGTCCACTTTGACGACGCCTGACAAATCAATAATCAGCGTCGTGATTTTCAGTTGATTGGCCGCCAACAAAGTTTTCTCTAGTACATGGCGGGCGCGGTCTAAATCCATTTCACCCACGAGAGGCAAAACGGCGATGCGGTCACTCAATGGCACGACCGGCGCCGACAGTTCCAAATATTCCTGGCGCGCCGACTGCATGTTTTGCTGGTACTCTCTTATGTACGCAGTGCTGTAAGAATTTGCCGCATGGTCGACCAGCGCATGGAAAAATTCCATTGCTTCAAAAGCCGTTTCAATCGTCATTTTTCGGTGCATGGCTTCGGTTTTGAGCACTTTGCTGATGTGCTTTCGGTAAATGGACGTTTCCACTAAAGCGCTTTCAAGCGAAATACCCTGATTCAAAAAGTACTTGCCGGTCACTTTTCCCCACTCGGCAATCCGGTCGTCAACTGCCTCTTTATCCAGGTAATTCTGAATCGAACTTCCCAGCAGCTGAATAAAACCTGCTCTTGTTTCGATTACCAACTGAATAAATTCATCGTGCTTCTCAAGCTCTTTTTTGCTGACGTCTTTCACTGTTTCTTCATGGATCAGCTGTGCAAGGAGATATCTATCTTCTACCACTCGTTCCCCTAACAATACAATATCGTTATTCATTTGGTCCTCCTGAGTAGTCATTCACATTTTTTCTTAATTATAACTGCCTCCCAGAGCTTTCGTATAGTTTTATTTTCGACAGAACCCGCAGTTTATGCCCAACTGGCCGAAACCAGATTGCGGCCGCCGATTTTGGACTTGTAAAGCGCTTTATCTGCCTTTTCCATCAAGGATGCTGCATCGTCACCCGCTTCGAATAACGCCGCTCCGATGCTGATGGTCACTTCCACGTGTTTCCACGGGCCGCGCGCAATATTTTGCCGCAGCTTTTCTGCCATCTGCCACGTTTCTTCCTTGCCGCTTCCGGGAAGCACAATTAAAAATTCCTCCCCGCCCAGGCGAACGACAAAATTCGGTTCGTTTATCTCAGTTTCCAGCTTCCAGGCCAGCTCCTGCAGTACGGTATCACCCGCTGCATGGCCGTAAGTGTCATTAATACGTTTGAAATGGTCGATGTCCACTCCCAAAATCGATAGCGGCAGGGCGGTTTTTCGAGCTGCTTCAATGCATTCGGACAATTTGCTGTCTAAATACCGCCGGTTTTTCAAGCCTGTCAGCGGATCGGTCACGGTCAGCACCTGCAGCAATTCGTTCAACTCTTCCACTTCCCGTTTCTTGCCTTCCACTTCTCTCATCAATGTTTGCAAATTGTTGAAAGCTTCGATAGATTCTTGATGAATTTTTTCGGCTTGCCGCTTGGCCAACAGAAGTTCGTTTTCGTACTGCTGCCGCACTGCCATGGGCAATAGCACACATTCATACTGCCCATTTCGTTCCGAAGCATTCATCAGCACCGGAATCCGGCCATCTGCACTTTTCAAAATTAAATGCATTTCGTCCACTCTTCCGTATGTTTTCATTGAAGGCATAAAGTAGGTTTGAAAATAAGCGCGCGAAGCGACCGTCAGCAGCTCATGCATATGGCCAGGAGGGATGGCTGCACCCAGCAATTCGCCAAGTGTGCGATTCATTTCCACAATCTGATAAGAAGGATCCATCACCAAATAGCCGCATGGCGCCAAATTCAACTGTTCCTCCATACTAATTCCCTCCTACTCCGCCAAATACCCTTTAATACGGTTAATCGTTTCCGCAGCATCACTCATATGCGGATTATGGCCCATCGCTTCCATCAGCACAAACTTGCTTTTCGGAATTTTGCTGTGGACGAATTGCCCGACTTCCAACGGCGCAATGACGTCCTGCGCCGGCTGCAAAATCAGCGTCGGCACCTGCACTTTCTCCAGTTCATCCCGCACATCCGAAGTGAACGTCACTTCCGCGAACTGGCGCGCAATAACCGGATCGTTCAAGCATAAAATTTCTTCAAATTCTTGGGAAAGCTGCGGCCGCGCTTCGTTTTGCATGACGACCGGCGCCAAGTATTTCGCCCATTCTTTATAGTTCAATTCCATCATTTCCAGCAATTCTTCAATATCTTCCCTGTCAAAACCGCCCTGATAGCCCGGTTCGTTCAAATACCTCGGCGACGGGCCGACCATGATCAACTGCTTCATCAGTTCCGGCTGCTCGATGGATGCCAGCATGCCGATCATGCTGCTGACCGAATGGCCCACAAAAATGATGTCTTTCAGTTCCAGTGCAGCACACACTTCCAACAAATCCTGTTTATAGCCGTGCAGCGAACTATAGCGTTCGGTTGAATAAACGGATTTGTCGCTTCGCCCAGAACCGACATAGTCAAACAGCACAACCCGGTAGCCGCTTTCAAACGCTTCGGCTACTTCCCGCCAAACAAGCTGATCGCAGCCGAATCCATGTGCAAAGACGATGGTCTTGTTTCCTTGGCCGGAAACTTTTACGTTATTTCGCTTTAAAACCCTATTGTTCATCGTGAATCCCTCTTCCATTTTCATTTCCCTAAACGTATAAATTTCCCAGTATTTTCTTATCTTTCTTTATAATAGCACCATTCTTAAAAAATTAAAGATGCTAGTACAAATTTCACAAAATATATCTATCCATTGAATAATATTGCCTACATGATCAAATTTTCTTTTATATCCTCTCTCTTCTCCGTAAAGCTATGGCATTGCCTCTTTACTAGCCCCATTTTCATTAAAAAGAAACCAGCCCCATGTCTTGGCCGGTTTCGCTTTTTCAGGTCCGCTTTTTCTCTTCTTCTTCACGTTTCATCCGCTCCCGGTTCCCACCAGAAACGCCGGTGCCGCTTTGCATCGGTTCATGCAGGCTGCCGGAAGTCGGCGGTGCAGGAGGCGCGTCTTGAATGATTTTTTGCACGTATTTGGCATTTATCGTTTCCGTCGCCACCGGCGCAAGCCGGCCAGACAGTGCAGCATTTTTGGCTTTTACGCCCGTGTCGACACTTTCTTTCGGGTTGTCGATCAAATCAATGATGGCATCAATGACGATTTCCGGATCGTCCATCGGCTTGAGTTCTGCTGCGTGCCCCGTGTAGTTGCCCGTGTGCTCGAACCACGGCGTATCGGTCGCCCATGGATGGACCGTGCAGACGTGGATGTTGTCGAAACCTTCCAATTCCATCTCTTCGTGCAGCGCCGCGCCAAGTCCCGTCACCGCGTATTTTGTCATGCTGTAGGGCGTGTAATACGGGTACGGAATTTTGCTCGAAACCGAACCAACGTTGATCAGCGTACCCGCTTTCCTTTCCTTAAAATGGCGCAAGGCGTAATGGCTGCCGTAAATGGTGCCGATGACGTTGATCTGCACCGCACGTGCAATGTCTTTTGTCGGCACTTCCGTAAACGGCCCGATAACGCCGACTGCAGCGTTATTGATCCACACGTCAATCCGGCCGAAACGCTTGATGGCTTCGTCAAAAATCCGCTTGATGTCCTGCTCTTGGCTGACGTCTGCCGTCACCGCAAGCGCATTCGGCCCAATTTCCCTTGCCGCTTCCTCAATCAATTGCGTCCGACGGGCTGCCAGAACGACATTCGCTCCTTGAGCACCGAGTTCTTGCACCACCCCTTTGCCAAAACCGCTGGATGCACCCGTCACTACCACCGTCAACCCTGTCCTTTTTTTATTGGCCATTGTGAACTCCTCCGTTCTGGTACTCGATTCGTTGCCGTTAGTCCTTTGCTTTTTTCCGTGCCAGCCGTTCGCGAAGGTTTCCTTCCACCGTGACGCCTTCGGGGCGAGGGTCGTGGAGACTTCCTGAAGTAACAGGAGCCGGCGGTGCTTCTTTTAGCATTTTGTACAGCGCTTTACCGGTCGCTTTATCGGTCGTTCCCGGAAGTAAATTGCCGATTGCGGCCGTGCCTTTCACTTTGGTTCCGATTTCGACTTGCTCTTGTGGTTTATCAATCAAGCCAATGATGACATCAATGACTTTTTGCGGATCATCGGCCGGCCCCACGAGAATCTCGTGGCCGCTGTAATTGCCGGCATGCGCCGTCCAAGGCGTATCGGTGACCCACGGGTCCACTTTGGAAATATGGATGCCGTCAAAATCGTCGACATTCATTTCCTGATACAAACCTTTCGTGAGCCCGGAAACCGCCATTTTTGTGCCGGTGTAAACCGCACCGAACGGAAGGGCGGTCTGGCTGGCGAATGATGCGATATTAATCAAAGTTCCCGATTTCCGTTCCTTAAAATGGCGCAGCGCATAATGGGTGCCATAGACGGTGCCGAGCAAATTGATTTCCACCGTCCGCACCAAGTCCTCAAGAGGCGTTTCCGTAAACGACCCGTACGTTCCGACGCCGGCGTTGTTGATCCAGACGTCGATTTTTCCGAACGCCTCAATGGCTGCATCAAATAAACGCGCCACGTCCTCTTCGTTGCTGACATCGGTTGCCACTGCGAGCACATTGGGCCCCAAAGTTTCCGCCATGTCTTCAATCAATCCTGCGCGCCGGGCAGCGAGCACCACATTGGCGCCTTGCCGCGCGAGCTGTTCGGCTGTTCCTTTGCCGATGCCGCTTGATGTTCCGGTAATAACCACCGTCAAACCTTCACGTTTGGTAGTAGTTGGCATAGTGAATTCCTCCTGTCGTTTTTCCGTCAATTGTCGGGGTCGCTCGGTTTCAGCCGCAAATCTCCTGTGACTTCCGTGCCTTCCGGTTTTGGTTTGTGGAGGCTGCCGGAAGTGGCGGGCGTTTCCGGAGCTGCTCGAAGCATCAGGGCAAGAGAGGCGCCCGTCATTTTGCCGACAAACGACGGCAGCACTTTACTGGAAATGAGCGACCCTTGCACTTTGAAGCCGATGTCGATGCTTTCCTGCGGTTGATCGATTAATTCGGTGACGACGTTGATCACCGTTCCCGGCTTATCGACCGGCCAAAAGCGCAGTTCGCGTCCGCTGTAATTGCCGCAATGCAGCGTCCACGGCGTATCGGTGACCCACGGGTGGACGACGCACACGTGGATGTTGTTCCAACCTTCCAGTTTCAATTCCTGATGCAAGCCCCGGCTGAGAGACGTGATGCCGGCCTTTGTCGCGGTATAAATGGCTCCGAAGGGCATCGGCACTTTGCTGACAAACGACGACATATTGATGAGCGTGCCGCGTCCTTGTTCTTTAAAATGGCGAAGCGCCAAATGGCTGCCGTACATCGTGCCGAGCATGTTGATTTCAACGAGGCGCACAAGATCCGCTATGGGCGTCTCCGTAAAAGAGCCAACGATGCCAAGCCCCGCATTGTTGATCCAGACGTCCACTTTTCCAAATTTCGCCACGGCCAATTCATATAAACGGACCATGTCTTCTTCCCGGCTGATATCGGTCGTCACTGCCAATGCGTTCGGCCCGCATTCTGCCGCCAGATTTTCGAGCAATGCAGTTCGCCTGGCAGCAAGCACCACATTTGCCCCTTCTTTCGCCAATTTCTGCGCAATCCCTTTGCCAAAACCGCTTGATGCCCCCGTCACGACGACCGTCAGCCCGCCGCGAGGCGCTTTGCTGGCCACATCCACCACTCCCGTTTTTGGAGAATTAGATTTCGATGGTGTATACGTACCCTTTCAGAAAACGGATTAACCCGGCTTTGCTTTATAAAGCAGTGTAAAAGATGGCCTTTTTGAATTGCTGTCCAATTCGATTAAATACTGTCCGGTATTGCGAAATACAGCCCTTCATTCATTGTTTAATTGCCAGAATAAATTTTGAGATAGCCGCTAAATATTTTCATATATTTTTTCTATACATTTCCTACGCATTTTATGCTTTTCGGTTTTATTTACATTAAAGTACTTTTTAAGAAAAGGCGCATTCTCCTTGGTCTATCAAGGGTTTTTCGTTTTTTTAAAATCCAGGATGTTTATACAACAGAGGTACGGGTACACTAGAAATACCTTAGTCAAAAGGGAATTACCAACCACAAGGAGGAATTCAACATGACAAAACGAGAAAACACATTTTTAGGAGTATTTGATACGCAAGCAGAGGTACTTAGCAAGGTGCAGGAACTAAAAGCACAAGGCTACCGGGAAGAAGACATGTACGTTGTAGGGCAAACTGATGACCACTTTTCAATGGTTGAAAACCAGACAGGCGTCCACACAGATGCTACCGGCACGAAAGAAGATGAAGGTTTCATGGGCAAATTCATGTCGGCTTTAGCGGGTGAATCGTCTTCTATGGAAGCATTCAACGGCATGGGGCTTGACCGTGATGAGTCTGACGAATACTATCGCCAAGTGCAAAACGGCAAACTGGTTCTTTATGTAGACAGCGAATACGGCGAGTCTTACCAGCGCTATTCGGACAGCTACAGCGGCTCTTCCGCTTATGCTCGCGATACAGATACGGATACGGGAAGCACATTCGGTTCTACATCCGGAGCTTCTGACAGCACGTTCGGTACGGCTTCCGGAACTTCCAACGACGGAACGTTCGGCTCCACGTCTGGAACAACGGATTCTACCGGCTCATTCGGCACGACATCCGGTTCTACAACGGACGAAGAAACGATTCGCCTTCACGAAGAGCGCTTGAACGTTGATAAAGAACGCGTTCAAACGGGTGAAGTCAACGTCGGCAAACACGTCGTCGAAGACCAGCAAACCATCGAAGTGCCGGTTGAACGCGAAGAAGTGTACATCGAACGCCGTCCGGTCAACGAAGAAGCAGCAACTAGCGGTTTGACAGGATCAGACACGTTCAACGAAAACGAAACAATTAACGTACCGGTTACAGAAGAACGCGTAAACGTTTCGAAAAGCGACGTGGTTTCAGAAGAAATTACCGTCGGCAAACGGAAAGTGCAAGATACAGAAACTGTATCTGAAACTGTACGCCGTGAAGAAGCGGATATCGACGAAGACACCGATACGAATTTGAATAAACGCAACGATAAATTCTAATTTAACCAGGTAAAGGCAGCTGAAAAGCTGCCTTTTTTTTGCCCCATTCGTTTTTTGAAAACCTTTAATTCATAAGTATGGATTCATACTATTAGACTAGCGGCAAGAAAGCGCATTCTATCTACAAGAACGGACGCATGAACATAAGAGGAGGAACAGCATTTGGGACATTACATTGAAGTAGAAGCAGGCATCAAAGTGTTTGTTGAAGATATCGGCAGCGGGAAACCGGTCGTTTTTATCCACGGCTGGCCCTTGAATGGACGATCTTTCGAAATGCAGGCGAACGAATTGGCGCTGAACGGTTATCGGTTTATCGGCATTGATCTTCGCGGGTTTGGAAAATCGGACAAGCCGTGGTCGGGCTACGATTACGATACACAGGCAAGCGACATCAAAGCCGTGGTCGACCATCTTGGCTTAACCGACTTTGCCCTTGCCGGCTTTTCCATGGGCGGACCAATCGCCATCCGTTACTTGAGCAAATACGGCGCCGATGAAGTCGATAAACTGTTGCTGCTGTCAGCAGCCGCTCCGCTGTTTACGCAACGCGATGATTTCAAGATCAACATGGAGGCGGAAGCAGTGGATGACATAATTGAACAAATCAAAAAAGACCGCCCTGCTTTTCTCGCCCAATTTGCGGACATGTTTTTCGAACAGAAAAAATCAAATGAATTTCTTCAATGGTTCCAGTCGCTTGGCCTTGAAGCTGCGGCCCACTCCACCATCAACGCAGCAATTGCCTTGCGGGATGAAGATTTGCGCAAAGAACTGGCGAACATTTCCGTTCCGACTGCCATATTTCACGGCAAGAAAGACCAAATTTGTGCTTATGAACTTGGTGAGGAGATGGAAAAACAAATTCCAAATTCCATTCTGGTTCCGTTTAAGGACAGCGGACACGGCATCAACGCCGACGAGCCGGAACGCTTTAATACAGAGCTGCTGAGCTTCCTTAACAGTACGGGGATTAAGAAAGAAAATTGACAGCCTGCTCTTTATAAAGAAAAATGATTTTCCAGCCGAACCGGGGACTTTTTCAAAGTCCCCGGTTCGTTCTTTACTTTCTGCATAAGAGAACTGTTCCGGCGAGGAGCCGACTCTTGGTGAAAGATTTCTTTTTAGCGCCACAAAAAAGCCAGCCGGAAAGGCTGGCTTTTTCAAGTTCCTTGCTTATTAAGATTGGTGACGTGTGCGCCATACCAGCGTCATAGACAATCCGGCAAGCATCAAGCCGCCAAGGATCCACATGAATGGCATTGATGATGAATCGGCTGTGCCGCCCATGCCGGTTTTCGGCATTTCAGAAGGCATTTCAGCAGCTATGAACTGTTCAGGGAATTGATCTGTAATGGCTGCAGATAGACCGGCTGCCGGCATCGTCATATGCGCATAAGCTTCACGAATGGCACTGTAGGCCGCATCAAAGTCGCCCGCTACATAGGAGTCAAAAGCCATCAGCAATTGGTCGACGTGTGCTGTCAATCCTTCTTCAAGTGCATCAGCCGGGACGCGGCCTTCTGTTGCAGCATCCAATAACGCTGCCTGTTCGGTGATGTATTTATCCAAGTCAGCTTTCGCCTGCTCTTGGCCATCGGCATCTTTTTCAGCTGTAGCCGTTACGTAATCCACAAAATAGCCGATATGCGATTTCCACGTTTCCTCAAACTGCATGCCTGCCTCTTCACCGTAAACCGAAGCAACAGCGGCCGAAAGGTCATCGGCGTTAGCGAGCAGCGCTGCTGATGCCTGATCAAAACTTTCCGCGCCATCCGCACCGTCCTGCATGGCCATTGCGGCCAATCCTGCATGTTCCGTAAAGGTCATGTTCAATTGAGCGCGAAGGTCGACAGCCGGCGTATCGGGATTGGTGTTCTCGAACTTGTCAGCGAATTGATCAGTGATTGCAACCGACAGCGTTTCCGCAAACATGCTCATGTGATGGATCGATTCGCGTTCAAGTGCGTAAGCTGTTTCAAAATCCCCTTCAACGTATGCATCAAACGACTTCACCAGCTGGTCGACGTGCATGTCCAGCCCTTCTTGGACAGCCGCTGCCGGCAAGCGCCCTTCTGTAGCGGTGTCGAAGAATTCAGATTGGGTCTTTTTGTATTCTTCCAAATCAGCAAGTGCTTTGTCTTTGCCTTCCTGGTTGTCTTCAGCGGTTGCCGTTACGTAATCCACAAAATAACCGATATGCGATTTCCAGATTTCATCAAATTGCGCTGCCCCTTCTTCGCCGTAGACCGATGCCACAGCTGCTTTCAAATCATCTGCGTTCGCAAGCAGCGCTCCGGAAGCCTGTTCAAAATCTTCTGCTCCGTCCACGCCTTTTCTCATCGCTTCAACCGCCAGGAATGCGTGCTCAGTTAATACAGTATCGAGTGCAATGCGAAGTTCAGCGGCCGGTGTTGCCGTTCCGGCTTCCATTGAAGAAGAAGTTTCACTTGCCGTATGCGATGAGTGGCCATCTGCCAATGCAGCGGTTGGAACCAATAGGGATAATGTTAATGGTAAGGCGACTAGCAATTTGTTCATTTTCATCAAAAACCTCTCCTTTTTCCGTTCAGTTTTTTGGATATGCCGACATAACGGAGAGAAGTAAGAAATAGATCACTTTTTATTAAATAAATTTTGCAGGAGTTTTCCGAAGCAAATCGAAATGGTTAAAGATCAAAGCCGAAAAGAGGAAACGCTATGCTGTTTGAGAATTTTCGCTTGGCCCACATGCAGTTGAACGAAATCCAAGTCCGTGTTCGCATAGGCGGAAATGGCCCGCCGCTTCTTCTGCTTCACGGCCATCCGCAGACGCATATGATGTGGAACCGGATTGCCCCGAAACTGGCTCAAAACTTTACCGTCGTCATGCCGGATCTTCGGGGCTATGGCGACAGTTCCAAACCAAAAACAGCGCCGGATCATTCGCCTTACTCAAAACGCACAATGGCGAAAGACCAAATTGAGCTGATGGAACAATTGGGATTTCACCAATTCGCCGTTGTCGGCCATGACCGCGGCGCCCGGTGCGCTTACCGTTTGGCGCTCGACTTTCCAGAAGCGGTGACGAAACTCGCCGTCCTCGACATCATTCCGACCGGAGAAGCATTCCGGCGCATCAGTGTCGATTTCGCGCTTGATACGTGGCACTGGTTTTTCCTGGCGCAGCCGTACGATTTGCCGGAGCGGATGATCGGCGAAAACCCGGATCATTTTTACTTCCGCAGCTCCCGGGATTTGTTTCATCCGGAAGCACTTGAAGATTATGTACGCTGCATCCAAAATCCCAAAACCATCCACGCCATGTGTGAAGACTACCGGGCCGGCGTTTTCTTCGACCGGCTGATTGATGATGCAGACCGCGGCATGAAAAAAATTTCCTGCCCGGTGCTTGCCCTTTGGAGCACGCAAGGTGAACTGCCGCGTTTGTACGATGTGCTGGCCGTGTGGCGGGACTGGGCAGATGATGTTCAAGGACGCGGCATCGACTGCGGCCACTTTTTGGCGGAGGAAGCGCCGGAAGAAACGTACGAAGAGATTTTTCGTTTTTTTCAATCAGTTTAATGAATGCGGAGAAGATGGCTTTTCAAGCCGGCCGTTCATGATTGGGTTCAGAAGCAGTGTTCAATCCATTTGAGGAGTGAGTTTGATTGACAACAACTAACGTGCATTGTGAAATTACAGCGTTCAGCGCTTCGGACGATGGGCATCACATGGCTGAAGATTATGCGTTTTGGCCGCCATTGATCGCTTATTTTATTGACAGATCCGATGCTTTTGAAATTCACTGCTGGGAAGAGGAACAAGAAACGGTCGAACAGATCCAGAGAGAGCTTGATCAAGTTCAGCTCCAAAAAGAAGGCCACACCGCCGTTTTCTCCGGCCCGCTTACTCCTGAAACAAAGGCGTTTTTTCCAACAAAAGCCCTCAATAATAAAAACCAGCTCAAGTGGTTTTCGGTATTTCTTCTAAAAGACGGGCAGTCCTTGTTTTCTTCCGAACATTACGGTACGGAATTGATTGGGTATGGCCTAACCGATGAGCAAACGAAATTTCTCCAAGAAGCCTTGCCGGAAAACGCCAGTTTCACGAAGTATTGAACAAGCGAACCCATACTTTCTACAGCAAAAAAACGCCTTCCCTTTATGGGACGGCGTTTTTCGTCGTGGTTTGTTTTTCACTCGGCCGGAAGCTGCTCCGCCAAAATCGCGTAATACTCGCCCGGCTCGCCCGTAAATTCCATCCGCTCGAAATTTGCCTTGAAGCCCGATTCCAATAAAAGCCGTTCCCAGTCGGCCATAGCAAACAGGCCGGACCTGGAATGGTCGGATTCAGACGTAACGTGCCCGTTTTCGTCGCGCATCAAATACGCGTATTCCGTTTCGGTGACGCCGTCGTCCGAATCAAGGTCATACGTCCACTCCACATACCGGAAGCCGCGCCCGTCTTTGTCGATGCCGCCGTGGCTCGTCACCGGCTCGAATGTTTCTTTAAACTGGTCGGTCATGATGAGGAGCACGCCGCCTTCGTTCAAATGCTTTTTGGCATTGTCCATGACCAGGCGCAAATCCGCCTCACTCGTGAAATAGGTGATGGCGTCGTGGATAAAGACGAGATCGAACGTTTCCCCGGCATCAAACGTACGCATGTCGCCTTGGATATGGCGCAAGTCCGGATTCAAGTTTTTGCTGACAGCGAGCATATCTTCCGACAGATCCGACAGCACGAGCGAAAAATGCCGTTTCATGTAGAATGCATTGCTGCCTCCACCCGAACCAAACTCGATCGCCCGCAACACACGCGGATGGTAGCGTTTGATGAGCGCCAAATAGAGCGTTGCTTCTTCTTCGTAGTCCGTATGCGGCGACATCAACGGCCACCACTCTGCCAGCTCTTTGTATAATTTCATTTTTTGCACCGCCTTTCATTTCCACCCATTATAAGTCAATGATTCCTGTCTCCATAGAGTCAAAAGCCGCTGATGCCACTAAAAAAAGCAACTCCAACTTTCGGAATCGCCCATGCATGCTTACACTTCTTTTATCTCCGTGCCTGCATACAAATCATGCGCAAATTGCCCACCCTCAAACGCGTCGTATTTTTTGCGGTTCGCCATATAAGCGAATGAACCGGCCGTGTCGCGGTGAACGATGCGCTTTAGGATTTGTCCGGACGTCAGCTCCCCGCCGTCCTCGCTCACCACTTGAATGCCCATCGCTTTTTGCCCGAGCGTCTGGCCGAATGCTTTCGTCTGTGCGTATTCGAGGCCCCACAACACCAAAGTCGGCGTCGCCACCACGTGGAAGGCTTCGCTTTTCACTTTTTTTCTCAAAATCGGTTCAACCGCTGCAGTCACCACCGTCGAAACGAGTATGTCGATTAAAATCGCCTTCGCCCGCTTTTTCGCTAATTCGTTCATTGGATCTCCTCCTTTTCTCCATACATAAAAGACTTCGCCGGCAAGAAGGATTGTTCCTGCTGTCAAACGAAAAAAACTATCCCCTAACGTAAGTTTTCATCCTTTTCATTGCACCGCCAGACGTATTATCCCTTATAATAAGAACAGACATTTAACGAATCAAACCGGAAAGAAGTGATCAGGTGATTGATCAATTGCGCCACATATATCCGTCCCTCCGCGTATACGCCGAAGGGCAGCAAAAACTCGACGACGGTTTTAAATGGTTTTTGACCGACAACAATGACGTAATGGGCATCCACGAACAAGAGCTGACCGCAAAAGACCTGTCGCTTTTGGCTGCCTTTTTAACGCCGTATCAGACCGACTTCCCGCTTCCGACTTCTGAAGAACTCCAATGGAAAAAAGCCATCCAGTCGTCGGGGCACGCTGAACTGCAGCTTGAGCACCCATACCGCTTTATTTATTTTTCCATCAACAAAAACCAGATCACGCCTGTTTTTTTCCACGAGGCGATTCAGGAGCTGTTCGCGAAGCCGGTGCCGATTTTGTGGGAAAACGAATTTGAAGGCATCATCATCGAAAACCAAGGCACAGATGAAGACAATCCGTCCTACGAGAAAATGATCGACATCCTGATGAGCGATTTGTACGTCAAGATCAATTTCTTTGTTGGCCCGTTTCAGGCAGACACGAACGCGCTTGTCCGCTATTACGAGTCGGTCATCCAAACGGCCCGAACCGTTTTTGCCTATTCCAACAAAACCGTCATGACCTATATCGACGCGGTGCCTTTTCTGCTCATCGACCAGGCCGAACCGGCATTCCGCCAAGAACTCAGCAAATCCGTGCTGCAGGAATCACTTGACGACGAAGAAACGCTGCACATGATCGAAACGTTCGTCCACTGCAATTTGAACATCTCGGAAACCGCCAAAGAACTGCACATGCACCGCAACAGCCTGCAATACCGGCTCGACCGTCTGTTAGATAAAACCGGCATCGACATCCGCCAGTTCCCGCAGGCGATGACCGTTTACTTGGCTATTTTGGCACGGCAATAAAACCGGAAACCCTGTTTTCGTAAATATGCACTAAGGAGCGGAAAATCCTTAGGCATGTTTGCCATTTCAAAAATATGTGAGAAACAGTATGCTTAAAACAAGTAATGAAAGCACTTACATAACTGGAGGGAATTACATGGCAGGCTTAAACTTGGTAAACATCCGAAAAGAATACGACAAAGGCGTCGTTTCTGTAAAAGACTTCAACTTGGAAATCCGCGATAAGGAATTTCTTGTGCTTGTCGGCCCGTCCGGCTGCGGGAAATCGACAACGCTCCGCATGATCGCGGGCCTTGAAGACATCACAGGCGGCGATTTGTTCATCGGCGACAAGCGCGTCAATGACGTGTCGCCAAAAGACCGCGACATTGCAATGGTGTTCCAGAACTACGCTTTGTACCCGCACATGAACGTCTACGACAACATGGCGTTCTCGTTGAAATTGCGCAAAATGAAAAAAGACGAAATCAAAGAGCGCGTCAACAACGCTGCGAAAATCTTGAACCTGGAAGACTACCTGTACCGCAAACCGAAAGCATTGTCGGGCGGTCAGCGCCAGCGTGTTGCATTGGGACGCGCGATCGTACGCGACGCGGAAGTGTTTTTGATGGATGAGCCGCTTTCCAACTTGGACGCGAAACTGCGCGTGCAAATGCGCGCCGAGATCCAAAAGCTGCACCAGCGCCTGCAGACGACTACCGTCTACGTGACGCATGACCAAACGGAAGCGATGACAATGGCGACGCGCCTGGTTGTCATGAAAGATGGCTTGATCCAGCAAGTGGGCACGCCAAAAGAAGTGTACGACCTGCCGGACAACATGTTCGTGGCAAGCTTTATCGGATCGCCTGCAATGAACTTTTTCCAAGGCAAGCTCATCGACAACTACTTCGTTATGGGCAACCAAAAAATCCGGGTGCCTGAAGGCAAGCTGAAAATGCTTCAAGCACACGGCGAAATCGGCAAAGACATCGTCCTTGGCGTCCGTCCGGAAGACATCCGCGATGAGCCGTTGTTCCTCGACACGTCACCGGAAACAAAATTCCGCGCAAAAGTCGAAGTGGCGGAACTAATGGGTGCCGAAATCATCCTGTACTCGCAAGTGGAAGGCCAGGAATTCGTAGCGCGCGTCGACGCCCGCTACAACATTGAAGCCGGCCAGTCGCTTGACTTGGCATTCGACATGAACAAAGCGCACTTTTTCGACAAAGAGTCGGAACTGCGCCTGCAATAAGCAAGACAAGCCGCTTCGGAAATTTCCGAGGCGGCTTTTTTGCATTTTATGAACGATGATCAGTAAAAATTTTGAAGACATTCATCACAGCAATCGTTTTTTCAGTTGCTAGGCGATCGGCATTTTCCATTGCCTGTTTAACGGTGCAAGGACCCGAAACAATACTGAAAGCTGACAACAAACCGATTTCAGAAACTTGTTCGGCGGATAAATTTTGCGAACCGCAAAGAGCAATCACTGGAACTCCTTCTTTAGCGGCCGCTTTCGTTATGCCCGTAATTAGTTTGCCGTCAAGCGTCTGTGAATCCAGCCGGCCTTCCCCGGTAATGATCAAGTCCGCCTCTTTTATTTGATCGGCAAAATTGATATTTTCCATAACAAGCTCAATTCCTGAATGCAGTTCCGCCTTTAAAAATGCAATAAGTGCCGCTCCCATACCGCCTGCTGCTCCACCGCCTTCAAAGATCCGCAGATCAACGTTTTGGTCCCTCAGCACAATGTCGGCAAAGTGATGAAGAGCAGCATCCAGTGTTCGAACCATTTCTGGCGTCGCCCCTTTTTGAGGGCCAAAAACTGCTGAAGCGCCTGCCGATCCGCATAAGCGATTCCGCACATCGCTCGCGACGACGAAGTGAGCCTCCTGGATACGCCGATCCATTCCTGAATCATCAATAGAAGCCAATCGGAAGAGCGCTTCTCCGCCTTCTTCCAATTCCACTCCGTCCTTATCGTAAAATTTCATGCCAAGTGCTTTCAACATCCCGGCACCCGCGTCGTTGGTGGCGCTGCCGCCGATGCCAATGATAAACTTCCGGCAGCCTGCGTCCAATGCCGCCCGGATAAGCTCTCCGGTTCCAAAACTTGAAGCAGCCAAAGGATTTTTTTCCTCTTCCTCCAGCAGCGTCAGCCCTGATGCTTGCGCCATTTCAATGATGGCGGTTTCCCCGTCTCCGAGGAGGCCGAAACCTGCTTCTATCTTTCTTTTCAACGGGTCGTGCACATCGGTTTTAATTATGTTCCCGTGAGAAGCGTAAACCATGCTTTCCATAATCCCTTCTCCGCCATCAGCCAGAGGAAGTTCCACTACTTCTGCGTCCGGAAAAACCGTGTGAATTCCTCGCTTTACTGACTTGCAAACAGCTTGTGCTGAAAGCGAACCTTTGAACGAATCCGGTGCCACAACAATTTTCATCCTTTATTCCCCCTATATTCTTTTGGAAGCCAACAAAAACAAACGATCAACTTTGCTTCAAAAAGATAAAAGGCAACTTTTTAGAGTTGCCTTTTATCTTTTTGCATTGCATATCTGCTATTCAATTATTGATGATTTTCATATTTTTGTTTAATTTTGCTCCATTGCAATTCATCGGTTGCATCAACCCGGTAATCCGCATTTTGAAGAATTTCCCCAACGCCTACAGCAAACATGTTGCTTGCTTTAATCGCTTTCACTCCAGCCAACGCATCTTCTATGCCAATTGACCGTTCAGGAAGCACACCCAGCTTTTCGCAAGCTGTCAGGAAAATTTCCGGATGCGGTTTTGAATTTTTGACGGTGGCCGCGTCTACTACATAGTCAAAAGCCGATTCCAAGTTCAATGCCGCTAGAACCGTTTGCGCATTTTTCGAAACGGAGGCCAGTCCGATAGGCAGTCCGTCGCTTTTGATGTCGGCAATCAACTCTTTGATGCCCGGCAAAATATCGTTTGGCGTCAATTCTTTTAAAAGTTCCTGGTAATGGCTGTTTTTCCGATCCGCCAGTTCTTCTTTTTCAGAAAGGCTGTACTCGCTTTTTTTATTGCCATTTTCAAGAATCAGGTTAAGAGAGTCCATCCGGCTGATGCCTTTCAGCGTTTCATTAAAAGCTTCATCAAAAGGAATTTCCAGTTCATCCGCCAGCCTTTTCCAAGCGAGAAAGTGAAAATAGGCGGTATCGGTAATCACGCCGTCCAAATCAAACACCACTGCATCTATTTTCTTCATCGTTCATTCGCTTCCCTTCAATTAAACCATCGTTACTTCAAGTTGATCATCCAACAAAAATTCATCTTTTAAGATTTTCACTGTCAAGCGCGGCCCTGAATGCTTGATAATCGAAATTTTCTCGTGTGTTACGTTAATTTCCAGTTGCCTTCCTTGATACATGAGAGGAAATGCAAGACCGCTCCATTCTTCAGGAAGCTTCGGATTTAATTTCATAGCATCCCGATCAAATGACACATTGGCAAATCCAAAAACAGCCACGAGCCAAAGTGCACCCAACGAAGCACTATGAAGGCCCTCATCCGATGAACTCGGGCTTGGGCCCAGATCGATTAAGCTGGCTTCTTGAAAGAAACGATAGGCCAGTTCCGCTTTGTCGGCTCTTGCCGCTACAATTGCATGAATCGCTTTGCTCAGTGAAGAATCATGAATGGTATGGCTTTCGTAATACTCCAAGTTGCGCAGTGCGATATCCGGAGATGCCAATTCAGGAAATAGATACAGCAGCATGACCACATCGGCTTGCTTCAAGATCTGCATGTCATTCACTTCTTTGCGTGAATAATCTAAGAGAATCCCTTGGCTTCCCTGTGCCTGTTTGTATTTTGACAAATCGATTTCCGGCAGCGTCAGGAACGTATCATCTTGTGGAATCAACCCTTGGGCATTAGGCTCCGGCAAATACAGCCTCTCCAGAAAGTCCTGCCCGCGCCGTTTGAAGTCTTCGTCATCCTGGCCGAACAGCTCTAAATAATGAAGGGCCTGTTTGACGTTGTAGTGGGCCATGTAATTGGTGAACGCATTATTGTCCACATGTTCGGTGTATTCGTCCGGGCCGATCACGTCTTTCAACGAAAGCTGCGTTCCGTCATCGACCGCACGGCTCATCCAGAACAAGGCGGTTTCCCGCAACAGCGCCACGCCTTCTGTTTTCATAAACGCTTCATCTTTTGTGTGCACGAAATACTGGACGGTGGCATAGGCGATATCCGCCACAATATGGTGTTCCGCGATTGGAGAAGCGACCTTCTGGCGGGTTCCGGTCCGAATATTGATCGCAGCGAATTCAGGTGTTTCTTCATGCCCAGAAAAAGCGCTTTCCCACGGGAACAAAGCTCCTTCATAGCCGTTCTGAGCCGCTTTTTCCTTCGCCTGTTCCAGTTTTAAAAAGCGATAGCGCAAAAGCTTGCGGGCTGTTTGCGGCTCTGTGAACAAATGAAACGGCAAAATGAAGATTTCCGAATCCCAAAACACATGCCCTTTATAGCCTTCTCCTGTCAGCCCTTTTGCCCCGATGCTGAAGCGTTCATCGTGTGCAGGCGTCATCACTTCCAAGTGGTAAAGAGCAAAATCCAAGGCGAATTGATCGAATGAATGAACAGAAGAGACCGTTACTTGCTTTCGCTGCCAAAATTGCTTCCATGCGTACGCAGATTTCCCCAGCAGCGCATCATACCCTTCGCTTTCGCATTGCTGCAGCTTAAGAAGACAGGCATCTTCGGGCTTTAACCCGTTTAAATCGTGATCCAAGGAAGTATAGACAGCCGCTATTTTTTCAAACTCGCAGGCTTGTCCGCTATCAATCGATAGTTTAAAGGTTTGAAGCAGCTGGCGGTTTTTCGCGCCAAAATTCACTTCGGCATCCTGGCTTCCGCCCACGGCCGCAGCTATGGCAATTGTATGCCCTGACTCGCTTGTGCGATAGACTCCCCGCATCCTCTTTTCATCAAACACTTGCACTTTTTCTTCGTCCACATGCTGCCTGCCGAAGTTCGTTTGCTGGGCATCGATGCCGGTTTCCACTTGCAGCTCTGCTGCTTTGTCCAAACTGGTGATGGTAACTTTGGAAGCAAGGATATGCAAATCATCTTTGGAGGCAAAACGCTGAAAAAGAAAATGGAATCGGGCACCCGACTTGTTTTTCCAAAGAATTTCCCGGCGAAGTTCCCCCGAAGATATATCCAATTCCCGGCTATAGCTAAGAATTTCGCCTTCAAGCAATGAAAAAAGGGTGCCATCGATTTTGATGCGCATGCCCAGTACATCCGGAAGGTTCACCAAATCGGTGGATTCGAGTGCGCCGGCTTTGTTGTAAATGCCGGCTATGTAAAAACCTCTTGTTTGTTCAGTATAGGCTTCTTCATGCGCTGCCCGAATGCCCAGATAGCCATTGCCCTGCGCCATCAAACTGCCGTATTTTTTCATGTAGGGCATATCAAATTCGGTTTCGGTAAGCTTTCTTTTTCTAGTCATAGTGATATGCTTTCACCCTTTTCAGCTGATTCGTACAAGGCTTCAACAATCCGTTGGATGAGGTATCCTTGCTCTCCGTCTGCAATCATTGTGTCTTTGCCCAAGCATTTATCGACAAACGCTTCCATGCTTTTTCGTTGGGGGTCAGGATCGGCTTGCTTTTTTTGATAAAGGGTCACCAATTCTCCATGTTCATCTGTATGGATATGAGCCGGGAACAGTGTCGCCCCTGCCTGGTCTCCGTAAAAGACGGCGTTCATGATGGAATCCTCTTTCATATTCAATGCGAACGATGTTTCAATTTGAAGCAAATTTCCTCCTTCAAGCTCGATAAAGCCAAAAAGCGAATCTTCCACTTCATATTTTTCCGGATCCCATTCACCGAAAGAACCGCTGGATTTTTTCGTGCCAATTTTCTGGAACTGCTTGGCTGTCACTTTTTTGACTGCCGGGAAATCCAGCACGTGCATAGCGGCATCCAGCATATGAATGCCGATATCGATCAGCGGCCCGCCGCCCTGCAGTTCTTTATTCGTAAATGAGCCCCAGCCCGGAACTCCGCTTCGGCGCAGCGCCTGGATCTTGGTGACATAAATGTCGCCAAGCATCCCGGAAAGCGCTTTTTCCCGGATGATTTTCACGTCCTCCGCAAAACGGTGATGAAAATTATACGCCAGCACCAAATTGTTTTTCACAGCGGTTTGGTGCATATGCAAGGCGTCGCTGGAAGAGATGGCCGGCGGCTTTTCGCACAGCACATGGCAGCCGTTTTCCAATGCTTTCATCACGTCGCCATAATGGAGGCTGTTCGGCGTGCAAACGCTGACGATATCGGGCTTTTCAGCAGCATACATCTCATCCGCATCGATATAGAACCGGGGGATGGCGTGCTTTTCAGCAAAAGCACGCACCCGTTCCGCATTTCTGCCGACAATTGCCACGACCTCCAGCTCGTGCCTCGCTTGGTAATACGGGATATGAACCGCTCCTGCAATGTTGCCGCCGCCAATAATCACTACCTTTTTCTTCTCCAAGCTGCATTCTCCTTTTGCTTACACTAGCGCTTGTTTTAAATAAGCAAGCGAGCTGCGGTATTCTTGTTCCGGGTTTTCTCCTCTGACTCTGCATTCCAGCGTCAAATAGCCAGCGTATCCGTCCTTCTTTAAGCCTGCAAACAACCGTTTAAAGTCAAGAGACCCGCTGCCCGGCTGAAAACGGTGATTATCAGCCAAATGGATGTGGCCGATGACATCCCGGTTATGGTGGAGGGTTTCAGCCATATTGTCTTCTTCAATATTCATATGATAGAAATCGGCAATGACTTGGACATTCTCAAAATTGTTTTCTTCAATATAGCGCCTTGCTTCCGCCACCGTATTGATCATATGGTCCTGGTAGCGGTTCAAAGGTTCCAAAAAAATGATTGTGCTGGTTTCTTTCGCGGCTTCATTCAAGAAAGCCAGCGATTTTGCAACAGCTTCCCGGTCGCCTTCTTGGCTGCGCGGCGAGACCATCGGCGGCAGCCGATAAGTGAACATGCCCCAAGCAGCAGGAACAACAATGCCTGTTCCTCCTACTTGCTGCAGCGCCTCTAAAATCCGTTTGATTTCCTGCAATCCGTTAAGCCGTTTTTCTTCATCAAAATCGCCAATCCAACCCTCGTATCCGCCGCAAGCGGTCGTTACGGGAAGGCCTGTTTCTGCAATGGCCTGTTTAATTTCATCGATATTGTCCACCAGCAGCTTGCCGTCGACTTCGAAGCCGTCAAACCCCATTTCTTTCACATAACGGAATTTCTCTATAATGGCATCAGGAAAAAACGCCTGATTTTGTGTACCGATTTTCATCTGCTCGTCCTCCTGTCTCAAAATTGAAAAAGCTGTAGTCCAGTTTAATTAACAATCCGCGGAGAAGTAAGAACTCTCCACGGATTGTCGTTTTGTTTTATGCTTCCGGCTCTGCCTTTGAATGGTGCGCTGCTCCGCGTTCAAACTCAACGCCCATTTTGATGCTCAATTCCGGATTTTGGTCGACGAATTTGCTGTACGCCTCCGCACTTTCCTGGAAATGAACAACAGGTTCGATGATGTCTTCACAATTCAGGTAGCCGTTCATCAACAGTTCCCAGCACGTGTCTTCAATGCGCTTGCGGTTCCATCTCGGGTAATCCGGATTCGGTTCGCTTGCCGCGCGGGAAAACACAATTTTCGCGTTGTTGAAATGCGCTTCACGGCCGAAATTTAACCCTTCCGGAAATGCTTTTCCGAACGCGACGTAGGAAATGGTGCCTCCGTATGCGATGCCTTTGAGCGCTCCTTGCAGAGCCGCCGCATTTCCGCTTGTTTCAATGATGGAATCGGCTCCCATTTTATTCGTCAGTTTTTTGATTTCAAATCCGACATCCGCAGAAATCGGATCCAATGCGAGATCCGCTCCGTTGCGAAGCGCCACTTCCCGGCGATGGGCAATCGGGTCAACGGCGATGACCAAATGTGCCCCGGCTTTCTTCGCCAATTGGACAGCGATCTGCCCAATCGCCCCCAACCCTACCACGACCGTATAATCTCCGGCCCGGACATTGGCATCCCGGACGCCGCTCAAGGCAAATTGAGCAGGATCGTAGCAGACCGCATTCTGCCATTTGGCCCCTTCCGGCATTTTGCGCAGGCGGTGGTTGTCCACTCCAGCAACAATGACCGTCTCCATAACGGGGCCATAGGTACAAACCAAATCACCGATTTCGTAATCAACCACTTCGTCGCCCAATTCAATGATTTTCCCGACAACCATGTTTCCGAGCGGCAATTCTCCAAAGACAATGCCTTTGGCGCCTTCCGCTCTTGGCATGAACATCCGCCATTCTTCTGAAAACTCTTCATCGATAAAAGGAGTCTGCCCTCTAAAATCGGCAACTTCGGTTCCATGTTTGGGAGAAGCCGCCTGCACAGCAATTTTCACTTCATCAGGTTGAACCAATCGGTCTTCGTAATCAATCAACGCGGCTACTCTCGGTTTTACTGCAACTAATTTTTTCATTTATCCTAAACTCTCCTTTTGTATTAGCCCTTTACTCCGCCCTCTGTTGCTCCGCCTTTGATAAAGCGCTCGGAAATTCCGTACATGATGATGACCGGCAAAGCGGTAACAATCGATGCGGCCATCATTCGGCCCCATACATAATCCGGTGTACTGAACAAAGCGTTCAATCCAATCGGCAAAGTGAAATTCTCTGAACTTGATAAGAAAACAGAAGCGAACAGGAAATCGTTCCAGGCAATCATGAACGCGTATACAAAAACGGAAATGATTCCTGAAATGGATAACGGCATAATGATATAGAAAATGATTTGCACACGGTTCAAGCCGTCGATCATCGCGGCTTCTTCGATATCATCCGGAATGGTGTCAAAATAACTTTTCAACATGAAGATCGCTGCCGGCAAAGTTTGGACGATCAAGGCAATCGTCAGCGCCGTTTTTGTGTTGTACAAGCCGAGGCTCGAAATGATTTTAAACAACGGGACGATCAAGAGCAGTCCCGAAAACATATAAACGACGTAAAAACTGGAATTGATGGTCGTGCGGCCGAAAAACTTCAATTTCGACATGGCGTACGCGCCGAAAATCGAAAACACAACCGAAATCACAGCCACAATTAACGAAACAACAATGCTGTTGATGAAATACGTCAAATACGGAAACAAATCCGGATTGAAGATATCCCGGTAATGCTCGAGCGTCCAAACTTTCGGAAGCAATGTCGGCGTTTGGGCGATAGCTTCTGTCGGGCTTTTGACAGATGTCATGAACATGATGAAAAATGGAAATAGTGATCCGACCAAAACAATCACAAGCCCAATGTAAAAGAAGATTTTCTTGGTCGTTCTGTCTTTTTTGCTGCTAGCCATTGCCATTTGCATTCACCCGCTTTCTCGTAATCAAAATCACTGCAAACAAAATGAGGAAGAGGATAACCGAAATGGATGCAGCCTTGCCTAGATCGTTAAAGGCAAACGCTGTCTGATACAGGTAGATCCCCAGCGTATTGACTTGGTTGGTCAATAAGTAAACGTCTTCGAATGTGTAAAACTGCCAGATGGCGCGAAGCGTCGCGACAATAATCAAAACAGGCATAATTGCCGGCAGCGTCACCACTTTGAATTTTTGCCAAGCAGAAGCCCCGTCAATTTCAGCCGCTTCGTACAAGGTATTATCAATTGTCTGCAAAATGGCCAGGAACGAAATAAATGCGTATGGGAAATAGCGCCAAATCGCAAAAATCACAACCAGAACAAAACTGCTGGCTGGACGGTCGAACCATAGCGGCGCCTGATCAAACAGATGCAGCACATCTACGGTCAAGTAATTGATGACGCCGTAGCTATTGTTGAACATGTATTTCCAGGCGAATACGAGTGAAATTGTCGGCGCCACGTAAGAGGCGATGATCAGTGCACGCGATAGTTTCCGGAACATGAACGGACGGTTGAAGAAGATGGCGACAGCCAGCCCCACAACTGTACTTCCCACTACTGTCAAGAACGTATAAAGGAATGTGATGCCGAGGCTTTTCAGGAACTCGACGTCCGTCAAAATGTCCGTGTAATTCTGGAACCCGATAAACGTCGGCTCCAAATTCGGATTGATGGATTGTTCATAAAAACTGATCTGGAAATTCGAAACCATCGGATAGGCAACGAGCAGCAAAATCAATGCAATGCTTGGAAAGAGCAAGACGGCTGCGAGTTTATTGTCGGTTTTCTTCTTAGCTTTTTTTTTCATGGTCTCCCCCTGGTTTCCGGTGCCGTTAGAGAAAATGGGTACCTGATTTTCTTGAAAGAACAGGGGATAACCAAATGGCATCCCCTGTTTTGTGCTTATTGAAGAACTTTTTGAATGTTTGTTTCTGCTGTTTTGATGGCATCGTCAACATTCTGTTCACCGACGGTCACGCCGTTGACCATTTTAGGAAGTTCGCCTGAACTTGAGATGTCGCCCATTTTCAGGAAGTTTTTGCCGTCAACCAAGCCAAAAACTTGGATGTCGTTGAAAGATGCAGCAATTTCAGTCGACAAGTCGCCGAATGCGCCGACTACTTCATTTGCTTGGTAATCTTCGTTTTCCGTCACCAACGTGCTGACCGGCTGCGCGCCACCTGGAGACATCAATACCCAAGCCGTCATGTTTTCAGGCTCAGCCATGAATTCGATGAACTTCTGTGCGGCTTCTTTTTGGGCATCTTCCAAGCCGGAAGAAACCGTCAAGGCCGAAGCTGTTCCAAATACCGCTTTTGTTTTGTTTTCCGGAATTGCAAAGCCGATTTTTTCAGCATCGCCTTTCTCGTGAACGCCCGGAAGAATATAAGTGGAATAAATGGCCATCGGAACCGATCCGTTCATAAAGGCATCGTTTACTTCCGTTACATCATTTGAACCCGGCATTGTGTATTGCGACAAGTCTTTGTAGAACTGCAGCGCTTCTTTCATTTCCGGTGTGTCGAGCGTCAATTCGCCGTTAGCGTCCAAAACATTGGCGTTGTTTGAAAGCGCGAATTGAGAGAACGCCTGCTCAGAAAAGCCGCCTTCAACTGTCGGCATTCCGATGCCGTATTTTTTGCTGCCTGCATCCGTAAAGGCTTCAGCCACTTTCATGACATCCTCCCACGATTCCGGCTCTGCAAATCCTTCAGCTTCCAGCATTTCTTTGTTGTACCAGATACCTTGGACCCAGCCGTGGATCGGCATTCCTGTGTAGCTCTTGCCGTCTTCGGTGCCAAGAAGTTTCAAGGCGCCTTCATAAAAGTTTTCCTCGCCTACGCCATCGATAATGGTCTTCACAGCTTCTTTGTCGATCAGCTGGTCTTTATCCATAACTCGTGCGTAATCCTGTCCTACTTCCATTACTTCCGGCAATTCGCCTGCGCTTGCCAAAGTAACGATTTTCGTGTTGTATGCATCTTCTTCAACCGGCACCGGCTCCACTTGGATGTCCGGGTTTGCCGCTTCGAATTTCTCGATGATGTCATTGATGACCGTCACCCGGTCCTGCTCTACTTGCGAGTGCATGAATTCGATCGATACCGAACCGTCTTCATTTGTTTCTTCCCCGCCGCTGCACGCTGCAAGACTTGCCGATAACCCTAAAATTGCGAATAAACCAAACGATTTTTTAATCATTTTTTCTCCTCCTTATGAATGGGTTTCAACCATAAAAATTGATATGGGCCGAGCTGTAATCCAGTTTCAAACTTCATTAGTTCCTGTGTCAGGATGTTGAGGAAAGTGCCGGACAGTTCACAGGCTACGTCTTCGCCGGTCAAATTGTTCAGGACCAGCACCGTTTGCCCTTGTCCGTCCCTTCTTGAAAAGGCAAAGACGGAATCCCCGAAATCCTCCACATTCATCGGCACATTCGGATGAAAGAGCGCTTCTTCTTTCCGCACTTTGATGATGTCCGTCAATTCCATAAAGACTCGGTTTCTTCTCGAGCCGCTTTCCAACAGCTCCTGCCCAATTTCATCAAAATCGTATTTCTGGCGGTTGATCGACCGGTTGGCGCCCGTTTCTTTGACGCCTTCGTAATCGTTCCGCGAACCCAAAATGCTTTGGATGTAAACTGCGGGAACTCCCGGCAGCGTCAGCAGCACCGAGTGTGCGGCCAAAAAACGTTTGATGCCCAGTTCATCGCTGTCGCCTTGTTTATTCAATGCGTCAAAATACGTAACGTTGATTTCATACGGGATGTTTTCGCCCGTTTCGGTTTTTTTGTAATTGACGAGTGCGCCTTCCTCTTTCAAGGCGTCGACCATGGCAACAATCTCCTCTTCCGGAATGATGCCCCGTATCGGATTGACGCCAATGCCGTCGTGCGACGCCAGGAAATTGTAGAACGTTGTATCCGGATTGCTGTTTGGAAGCCCCTTCGCCCATTCCGTCAATGCGCGCGTATTGCCATTATGGATGGAATAAAGCACAAGCGGCGGCAATGGGAATTGATAAACCATATGCGCTTCGTCATGGCCGTTTCCGAAATAGGAAACGTTGTCTTTGTGAGGCACGTTCGTTTCAGTTATGAGCACTGTCCCTTTCGCCACTTCATCGGTGACATCACGGAACAGCTTGACAATTTCATGCGTCTTTTCGTGATGGATGCACGTCGTGCCGATTTCTTTCCACATAAAGCCGATGGCGTCCAGCCGGATGTATTCCGCTCCCTGCTCGATGTAGAACAGCAGGACTTCGACCATTTCCACCAAAACGTCCGGATTGCTGAAATTCAAGTCGATCTGATCGGCACTGAATGTCGTCCAAATATGCTTTTCTTCCCCGTTAGCCAATCGAAACGGCGAAAGCAGCGGAAGCGCCCGCGGACGCGTCACCATGCTGAGATCCTCAGCCGGATCCGCTTCAACAAAGTAATTTTCGTATTTCGGATTGTTTTTCAAGTATTCCTGGAACCATTCGCTTCTTGCCGAAATGTGATTGCACACGTCGTCAAACATGATGCGCGTAGACTTAGACAGTTCCTGAATATCGTTCCAGTCGCCCATGATGGGATCTACTTGCCTGTAATCGATGACCGAAAAACCGTCATCCGAAGAATACGGATAAAACGGCAGGATGTGGACGATGCCGAATTTGTCTGCAAGAGAGCGGTCGTACATTTTCTTCAAAGACTGAAGCGTCGGTAAGCCTTCTTCTTTAAACTGATCGCCATACGTAATCAAGACGACATCTTTTTCGTCCCAAGTTTGTTTTCTCGTTCTCAAGGATTTCTTCTTTGTGCTGTCCATCGCTTCTTTTATGCGCGAATAGGCAGGTTCGATGTGCTGTTCCCCGTAGATAAAGGAAAGCCTCTCTTTTATGCGGTCCATATCCAGCCTCCTCGTGTTAGCGCTTCCAAATAATTTATATAAAATTGAAGCTTTATGTATTAAAACGTGATGAGATGGTATATATTTGATTGGTACCGGTCCCACGAATAAAATATATAATAGAAAGCGCTTTCTGTCAAACAGATTCAAAATGGAAATCTAGATTTTCCCCAGTCTTTCGCTTAAGATTGAATAGCTGAGAATGAATCCCTACATAATGGCTCTACTCTAAAAGATGGAGACAGTTTAAGAAACCCGAAAGCAAGCAGTGATGCAAAACAAACAGAAACTTTCCGCAACCACATAATTTTGCAAACGCTTTCTACATAAAAAACGTATAAAGGAAGAGATCCCATGGCTCCCACTATTTACGACATCGCCCGCGTCGCCAATGTTTCGAAGTCAACGGTATCCCGGGTGCTGAACAACCAGCAGAACATTTCAGCAGAAGCAAAGGAACGCGTGCTGAGCGCCATCAAGGAATTGAACTACCACCCAAACAAGCTCGCCCGCTCGCTGTCGACCGGCTTTGATGCCATTCTCGTCATTTCCCGGTCCAGTGCAACAATTGCCGATAACCCGTTCTTCTCGGAAATTCTCAACTCCATTTCACGCAAAGCGGAAGAAGAACATTTTGACGTCATCTTGCAGACATCGCAGAGCAACCAGGACGAAATCAAAAAATGCACCAAGAAAATCAAGGAAAAAATGGTCAAAGGCATCATTCTCCTATCGTCGCCGACGAACGAACAATTGTTGCAGCAGTTGGACATATTCGGCATCCCCGTCGTCGTCATCGGAAAAGTCACCGGGGATTACACGAACATCTTCAGCGTCGATACCGACAACTACCGGGATAGCTATTTGCAGACGCAATACTTAATCGACCAGGGGCACAGGAAAATCGCCTGCCTCCATTCCCCTTTCGACTACAACGTGGCGATTGACCGCTTCGGCGGGTACAAGGACTGCATGGAAGCGAACGGATTGCCGCTGAAAAAAGAATGGGTGCAAAACAGCGGCTATACGATCCATGAAGCCTATGAGGCAGCCAAAAGCCTGCTGCAGCTGAAGGATCGTCCGACTGCCGTCTTCGCAACGGATGACTTGAAAGTCATCAGCGTCTACAAGGCATTTATGGAAGAAAACGTGCGCATCCCGGCCGATGTCTCCGTCATCGGCTACAGCAATTCCAATTTGTCGCAGTTTCTCTTCCCGTCCCTGACCAGCATGGAGATTCCAATCCGGAAACTCGGTGAAACCGGAACCGAACTGCTGTTTTCGAAAATCAAAGGTACCGGAGACACGACGCCGTCGAAAATCCTTCTTCCTACTGAAAACATCAAAGGAGAATCGGTGGCTTCGGTCGGCGAAAAACAATAACCGCACTGTTTATCAAAACACAAAAAAGGCGTCAGTAAGAATTTCCTTACTGCGCCTTTTTCTGGTCGTCTTTTTTAGTTATTCAAACAACGGGCTTACCGGTTTTTCGTTATGGACGTGCTCAATCGCTTCCGCGAGCAGTTCGGCAACCGACAAGATGGTGATTTTTGGAATGCGCTTCTCGCTTGGCACTTGGATCGTGTTGGTCACGACCAGTTCCGTGATCGGCGCTTCCTCGATGCGCTTGATCGCTTGGCCTGACAACACCGCGTGCGTGCAGCATGCATAAACGGCTTTGGCGCCGCCTTCCATCAGCTTCTTGGCAGCCAGGGCAATGGTTACGGCCGTATCGACGATGTCGACGATGATGATGGCGTTTTTGCCTTCGATGTCACCGACTACGTTGATGACTTCATCGGTATCCGGCTCCGGCCGGCGTTTATCCAAAAACGCAATCGACGTATCGAGCCGTTTCGCCATTTTCCGCGCTCTTGCCAGCCCGCCGTTGTCGGGTGCGACAATGACCGTGTCTTCCAAGCCTTTTTCAATGAAATAATCCGCAATGATCGGAATGCCGAGCAATTGGTCGACCGGCATATCAAAGAACCCTTGGATTTGCGGCGCGTGAAGATCCATTGTGATGATGCGGGTCGCCCCCGCCGTTTCCAGCATGTTCGCCACCAGTTTCGCGGTAATCGGCTCGCGCGAACTCGCTTTCCGGTCCTGGCGCGCATAGCCGTAATAGGGAATCACGACGTTGATGGTCTCGGCGGATGCCCGTTTCAAGGCATCAATCATGATCAAAAGTTCCATGACGTGCTCGTATCCCGGCTGCGACGTCGACTGAACCAAATACACTTCATCCCCGCGTACGCTTTCTTCAATGTTGATTTGGATTTCGCCGTCGCTAAAACGCGTGACCGAACTTTTTCCTAGTTTACATCCAAGCAAACCGGCAATTTCCTCGGCCAGTTCCGGATTTGAATTTAATGTAAAAATCTTAAACTTCCGTCCTAATTGATAAGGCAATTCAGCGTCCCCCTATGGCAAAACAGATTTTAATGATTATATGAAAATAAAGCATCTTCACTTTCTACTATATCATCAAATTCTTACAGCGTCTTTGGAAAACAGGCGATGAAAATCAAATTGTCCATTTAAAAAAACAGATCGCCCTTATCACCGTGCCGCTTCGCCGCTTTGCAGAAACGGATCGCAGCTGTTGGCCGTGCCGCTTTCAAATCCGGCCATGAATGCATCGGTGCGTTCTTGCGGCGTGCCGTGTTCTTCGGCCATGATGTGATCAAATTCGCCCATATCCGCAAGCGTCTGCATCGCAGCTTCCACATTTTCCCGCTCCAATCCGCCGGAATAAGTGGAATAAGCCCAAACGCCGGTCAGACAGTCCGCGTTCAGTTCCGTACTTTTTATCGGCACCAGCCGGTCCCCTTCCGGCAGCCAGCCGATTTCCGCCTGCAGCGCATGCGCATATTCGTGCGCCAGCGCAACTGCTACAGCCAAATCACCCGCCGCAGCGCCTGCCTCCGGATCGTCGTTTGTTTCCGCTTCGCTTTTCCACATCTTCACCGCCAGCTCATTGGCAAAAACGATCAAGTCGTCCTCCGCACAGTAAAAGGCATCATCCGGTCCTGTCGAGCTCGATTCGGCGCATCTGGTTTCCACCGCATCGCCTTCATACGCCAAGTCGTAATCGACAAAAACCGGACTCAACCCCGCTTGCGTCATTAAACCGGCCCAAAAATTGTGGACATTGTTGAGCGTCACTTCAAGATAACTGGTCATGGCCGCGCTGCCTTTTTCCGTTGTAAAATCAGATGCGGCTATTGCGCCCACTTCAGCAGCCGGCGCTTCCGGCCAATCAATCAGCTCCAGCCCACCGCTTTTCGGAGCTTCTTCATTTCCCGCAGGCGTTGTTTCCTCTTCCGGCCCGCATGCCCCAAGCAGAATCATGGATGCAGCAAACAGTAAGTATCCAGGCAGTTTACTCACATCGTCTTCTCCTTTCGTTTGGTTGATTGTGCCAAATTTTCTGTTCACCTCCAGAGCATAGTGCCCTTTTTTAATAAATGCTCTGCTTCACGTTCATTCCGAGAGTACACTGCTTCTATGTATAGGGAAATGGTATTTTATTGACATTATAACATATTTATTTGATTATTTTGATAATCAATTAGATTGTTTTCCTCTTCTTTCATAGTACCCGCTTTAAAACTATAGAAAGATCTCTAATTGTGCCTACAGAAAACATGTAGCGAATGTTTCTATAAAAAAAGCACCTCCGCAGTAACATGGAGGCGCATTTTATTAAGGCATTTTTCCGCCGTTCTTTCTTTGCACTTCTTTCAAGTTATCGTCAGAAGAATTTAAAGAGTGGATCAAACAGCTTTAAATGATAAAGAAAAGCAGCAAAGGAATCGTTACGACACTTCCCATTGTGCTGACAAACATCGCACTGGAGACCATATCTGAATTCATTTTAAATTTGATGGCTAACAAAGTGGTTGTTGCCGCTGTTGGTGTCGCCGCACAGATCAGCAAAATACTGGCTTCAGGAGAACCCCATGGATAAAACAAGCCAAGCAATAAAAAGGCAATGGCCGGATAACCGATCAATTTCAAGAACGTTGCTATCCCTAAGAATTTCACAACATTTTTTAATTGAACAGAAGCGAGCGTAATGCCAAGCAACGTGAGTAATGTCGGCACAGCTGCCTGACCGAGCAAACCGGCGGAATGCTCAATAATGACAGGAAGCGGAACATTAAAAACTTTTAACATGATGCCTATAAAAACCGCAATAAATCCCGGCATTTTAAAAATGTTTAAAAACACTTCTTTTTTGGATACAGATCCATGATTAGAAGCGTAAAAAATTCCCGCAGAATTCATAAGCAAGGATTGCATCACTACGTAAATAACAGCCACTGATAATCCGGCATCCCCGAATGCAAAAAGAATAATCGGCAACCCATAATTACCCGAATTCGGAAATCCACTCGCAAGCATCAATGTATTTTTATAGGTTAGATTCCACTTAAAGATAAAACTCAATCCTTCTATCAACAATACATAAAGAAGGAATAAACTAAAGGAAAAAAGCAAGATCTTCCCCAAATCTCCGAGATTTAATGAAGAAGTCGTAACAGAATGAAAAAAAAGAGCAGGGCTGAATACATACAAACACAGATCAGACACGGATTTCGAATTGATTTTCAGTGATTTCCCAACCACATAGCCGACACCTAATAAAAGAAATACCGGAAGGACCACATTCATAATCTCTGTAATTACCACGGGCTTTCAACTCCTACTTGAAATGAAGAGCCTTTAACTTATTCCCTACCAATTTCTTTTCAAAAAAAGAGCAGCACAAACCGCATGTTGGTCTGCACTGCTGGCTTCTTTTTCTACTGATTCCTTTTTAGCGATGCTTGGCTATTTCCGCTATTACGTGGCACGTGCATTTCATGCCATTAACAAAATCATCCACACCCATTTTTTCATTTGGCGAGTGGTTGGCTTCATCAAAATTCGCATACGGGATGATGATAGAAGGCGTTTCTAACACGTCCGTCCATACATAATCGGGCAGGCTCCCACCCATCCCCGGCTGCAAAACAGGTTCTTGCCTGAAAGCGTTTCTTACTGCGTTGGTGACAACTCCTACAATTTCCAGATCCGCTGGCGTCCGTGAAGGTTTCATGCCTCCCAAATTTTTCACTTCAATATCAGGCGCATATTTTTTAGCATGTGCTGCGAATTTGTTAAACACATCTTCTGGATCTTGATCAACCACTAAACGAATATCCATCTTTAGAGTGGCAGTGGAAGGAATAATAGTTTTTGAGCCTTCTCCGCCATATCCGCTTGTAAAACCGGCGATATTAAAAGTCGGTTCCATCGTCAATTTCCGGTAATAATCTTCTTTTTCTAAATCAAATTGGTCATAGCCGATCTGTTCAGCAATATTCGCTTTATCAAAAGGCAGGTTTCGAATCAATTCCTCTTCCTTTTTAGTAATTGGCCGGATATGATCATAAAACCCGTCAATTAAAATGCGGCCATCCGGATCCCTCATAGTATTCAGTAAATCTATAATTTTCCAGGCCGGATTCGGTGAAATGTTACCTTTGTTTCCGGAATGGTTATCCCATTTCGCACCTTTGGCCTTCAGTTCAATATACGTAAGCCCTCGGACACCAAGCAATACCAACGGTGCGCCGCTGTCATGTTTTGGCCCATCTGATGTATAGACCAAATCTGCCTTCAAGAGTTCTTTGTTGTCAGCGACAAAAGAAGCCAAGTTGGGGCTGCTGATTTCTTCTTCCCCTTCAAAAATAAACTTAACGTTAATCGGAAGTTCTCCTGCGGTATCTATGTAACTCTTGATGGCAAGTATTTGCGCCATCAACTGCCCCTTATTATCCCCGACTCCCCGGCAATAAATCTTCCCGTCGCGAATCGTCGGTTCAAAAGGCGGAGATAGCCATTCATCGACTGGATCAGGGGGCTGAACATCATAATGCCCATAAATCAGTAAAGTGAAAGCTTCAGGGTCTTTTATGATTTCTCCATAGACAAAGGGATTTCCGGCATAAGGAATGATTGTTGTCGCTATTCCCGCAGCTTCCATTTCTTCTTTGATCATCTCGCAAGCTTCGTCTATGCCTTTGTTTTGGGCGCTGATGCTTTCGATGCGAAGCAATTTATACAACGTCTCTAAATAAGCCTCTTTCCGTTGGTCGATCATCTCTTCAATTTGTGCTAATTCTACGCTTGTTTCTGTTTTGTTAAGCGTCATATCCGTTCTCCTCTCCATATATGGAATACAAATAAGCCATCATTGCGATGCCGTTCAAATAATTATCAATTCCGATGTTCTCGTTTGGAGCATGTGTATTTGCATAAGCAAAAGGCGAACCTAAACCGATTATTATAGCCGGCGCTCCTAATATTTCTTCAAACAAGGACATCGGCCCCGAACCATCCAGCAAGGGCCAGACAACCGGCTCTTTGCCATAAACAGAAGCTGCCGCTTTAATCGACTTTAGCACGCCATGCTCCCTTGGATCGACTTTTGAAGGATTGCGCGTATCTCCAAACGACACTTCAATGGCTGCACCGGTTAATGTACTCAAATGGCTTTTTATCTGCTCTACGCATTTCTCGGGGTTTTGATTTTTCACGAACCGAAAATCCAGTTTAGCAGAGGCTTTCCGCGGAATGACCGTTTTATTCCCTTGCTCCTGATACCCGGAAGTCAGCCCGTTGATGGTCATTGTGGGCTCGTAAAGCAGCTGCGTGAGCGTTTTAACTTTGTCGAACGCCTCGCCCGTACCATTGATTTTTTGGATGCCGTAAGCTTCGAGGTATTCTTGTTCATCGAATGGAATGCTTTCAATCAATTCCAAATCCGCTTCGGACGGCCCCATGACATCGTCATAATAACTCGGAACCATAATTTCCAAGTCGGTTTCTTTTAACTTGTTTAAAAGCCAGACGAGTTCCCATGCTGCATTCGGAAGCAGCGGCGCCTGGCCGGAATGGGTATCGCGTTTCGCTGTCGTCAAAGAGATTTCCGCATTCGTGATTCCTTTATTCCCCAAATAAATTTGCGGCCTGCCGGATTCATGGATGCCGCGGTCGCACAAAATCGTGAAATCCGCTTTCAGCAATTCTTTATTGTTTTTCATATACGCTTCCAAATTAGGACTGCCGATTTCTTCCTCCCCTTCAAAAAAGAATTTCAGATTGACCGAACTCGTTTTCTGAAGTTCCAAAAGGACTTTTACCGCCACTATTGTGGCCCAGAGGTTCCCTTTATCGTCTGTGGCACCTCTGGCAAAGACTTTTCCATCTCTTATTTCAGGCTCAAAAGGAAGACTGTCCCAAAGTTCAATGGGGTCTTCCGGCTGAACATCGTAATGGCCATAAATGAGAAGCGTTTTAACAGCATCAGGATTGGCTACTTCGCCATAGACTGCCGGGAATGCCCCTTCTTCTTTCAGCATTTTTGTCGAAATACCGATTTCCTCCATGAAGTTTTTTAAAAAAAGCGCACAATCTTCCATGCCCATATTTTTTGTGGAAATGCTTTTTATCTTTAAGAATTCGGTCAAACTTGCCAAATAACTGCTTTGATTTTGTTCAATGTGGTCATGAAGCTCTTTTATAAAAAGATTCATGTCTTGGCCACCTGCAGTTCTTTGTCGTATAAATGGCACTCGACCCAGCGGCCGTCATGATGGATCGCTTTCGGTTCGACTTTTTTGCAATGTTCCATGGCAAAAGGGCAGCGTGTGTGAAATCGGCACCCCGACGGAATGTTGATGGCATTTGGCGCTTCTCCCTCAATCGCGATTGAAAGTCCCTCCGGCTTCGGCTCCGGGCTCGGCACAGCTGAAAGCAACGCCTGCGAATAGGGATGCAATGGCGTTTTAATCACATCTTCTGTATCGCCAAATTCCACAATCCGCCCCAAATACATAATCGCCGTCTTGTCACAGACATAACGAATTAACGACAAATCATGTGAAATGTACACACTCGCCAAGTTCAGTTCATCCACTAATTCTTTCAGCAAGTTTAAAATACTAGCGCGGATCGAAACATCCAGCATGGAAACCGGTTCATCCGCCACTAAAAATTTGGGTTTCATGACCAGCGCCCGTGCAATCGCTACACGCTGCCGCTGTCCACCGCTCATTTCATGGGGATAGCGGTCAATGTACTTATCCGCCGGCTTTAGGCCAACCCGATTAAGCGTGTCAAGAATTTGAGCCGTGCGTTCTTGCCGATTCCCCATTTTTTGAATGATCAGCGACTCTTCCAATGTCTGCCGGATGGAAAAACGTGGATTCAACGATTCATACGGATCCTGAAACACCATTTGCGCATCTTTTCTAAACTGCTTCATTTGTTTTGACTTGATCGAAGTGACGTCGGCTCCATGAAAATGCACTTCTCCTGAAGTCGGCTCTTCCAATTTCACTAATGTTCGGGCAAGTGTGGATTTCCCGCAGCCGGATTCTCCAGCGATTCCGATCGTTTCCCCCTCACGGACTGTCAAGGTAATGCCATCTACCGCTTTTACGAATTTCGCATCTTCATCTTTTAAGCGCTTTTTGAAAAAATTCGACTTTACCGGAAAATGCACCTTTAAATTGTCGATTTTATAGACTATGGGGCGGTCAGAAAATTTATCGATTTGGCCTTCTTTTGTTTTATAGATGTCCCCGACTGTAGTATGAACCATTTATACCAACTCCTTTTCCACAGCACTCCATGTTTCTCTCCGTTTCGACTTTTCCCGCATTTCTTCAACTCGGTCAATATGGTGGCAGGCTACCGTATGGCTAGCCCCCACCATTACATTTGGCGGATTCTCCTCCGTGCAAATCTCCGTGGCAAAAGGGCAACGTGATGCAAATCTGCAACCCGACGGAGGGTTTAATAAATCGGGTGGATAGCCTGGAATCGAAATCAGTTCAAATTTATCGCCCTTTATGTTGGGGAATGCATTCTTCAGTCCCATTGTGTACGGATGATAAGGCTCCGTGAAAATATCTGCCACTGCCCCCGACTCCACCACTTTGCCGGCGTACATGACGACCACTTTTTGGCAAGTTTCTGCAACGACCGAGATATCGTGGGTAACCATAATCATCGAACTGCCTGATTTAACTTGGATATCCCGCATTCGCTTCAATATTTGCGCCTGCACCACAACGTCAAGGGCAGTGGTCGGCTCATCGGCAACAATAACATCCGGACTCAACGCAAGAGCCATAGCAATAATTGCGCGTTGCCTCATTCCGCCGCTGTATTGATGAGGATAATCTTTTAACCGTGAAGTTTCTACACCGACCAGCCTAAATAGCTCCTCAGCTCTTGCCCACGCTTCTTTTTTTGATACGTTGTCATGATTCCGTATCGCTTCAACGATTTGATCGCCTACGCGGTAAACCGGATCCAAGGCGTTCATCGCACTTTGAGAAATAATAGAAATTTCGTTCCAGCGGATTTTTCTTATCTCTTCATTTGATAATTCCAGAAGATTGTCGTCTTTGAAATTAATTTCACCTGTGGAGTAAGCTCCTTTTGGCAGCAGACGCATAATCGATTTGATGATGGTCGTTTTTCCACAGCCCGATTCACCTACCAGCCCTAAATTCTCTCCGGCTTCCAAATCGAACGTGACATCATCAACTGCCCAGACTTCCCCTTCCATCGACTTGTAGCTTGTCCGTAAATTTTTCAGCTCCAGCATTTTTTTTGTCATCGGCTCAACCTCGGATTTAAGATTTCCTCTAAAGATCGGCTAACAAAAAAGCCGGACATAACAAGCAGGGTAATAGCCAGGCCAGGAGGGATAACCCACCACCAAGCTTCCGTAATGGCATGAGCGACATAAGCATCAAACAATATCTTGCCCCAGCTGATCAAAAGCGGATCTCCGTAGCCAAGAAAACTTACACTGGCTTCAGTGACAATTGCTGTACCCATAGCAAGTGAACCAAAAACAAGCGCAAGCGGAATAATATTCGGTGCAATGTGCCGGAAGATGATTCGGAAAGGCCCCGCTCCGTTCAGCTTGGCTGCTTGGATGAAGGTCCGATTTTTTATGGTCAGCACTTCCGAACGGATGACCCGCGTCGTTGTTCTCCAGGAGATTAAAACAATAGCGATAATGATATTCCAGATGCTTGGTCCTAATACCGCAACCATAATCATAGCGAATGGCAAAAACGGTATTCCGTAAACAATATCCGTAGCACGCATCAATAAATCATCAACCCAGCCGCCGAAATAACCCGCAATCAGCGCGATTACCGTTCCGATGATTGTAACCATCAGGGCTGAAGCAAAACCGACAAAAAGTGCCACCCTTGTTCCGGCAATAACTTGGCTGTAAACGTCCCTCCCCATCCTAGTTGTTCCCAGTAAATGTTCGCTGCTGGGAGGCTCCATTTTTTTCAGTTCACCTGATTCTGCATAATGCTGTTCCATCGGATCATAATGCAACAGCTGAGGGGAAAAGATGGCGACTGCAATGAAGAAAGCAAGAATGGCAATCCCGATAAGTCCCAGTTTATCCCGAAGCAACAGCTTAAAGATTCTTTTCGTTTTCATTTAATTTCCTCCCTTTCGCATTATTTATAAGACACTCGCGGATCAAGCAGGCCATAAAGAATATCTGCAAACAAGTTGAGCACGATGACAATGAAGCCCATTAAGAAGAATGTCGCTTGCGCTACCGGATAATCATTCTGTTGAATGGCCTCAACAATAAGGCGGCCAATGCCCGGCCAGTTGAACACCACTTCGAGCAGCACCTGGCCCCCGATGGCAAACCCAATCAGCAAAGCGATTTCGGTTACGACGGGCAGCATGGCATTGCGCATGGCATGCTTGAACATAATCGTACTTTCCTTCAAGCCTTTTGCCCGGTTCATCTCGATAAAGTCCTCTTGCATGACTTCAATCATAGAACTTCTCATTATAAGAAGCGGATTCGCAATATAATAAAGCGCCCCAACAGCCACTGGCAGTATGAGGTGGTGAAGAAATTCGATATTTATATACGTTTGGAAAAAACCTGTAGCTTCTTTTCCTGGCTCGTACATGCCGCCTGTCGGAAATAAATCCAAACTGTAGGAGAAAAAGGCGAGAGCCACCATGCCTATCCAAAAAATGGGTGCTGATTTGAAAAACAACGCACTCGAAACGATAGCCGCTTCAAACCTTGTTCCCCTATGCCATGCAGCAAGGGCCCCAAAAAGAATGCCAATCATTAAGGCTACTGCTATCGTAGCGCCCATCAGCATCAACGTCGGCAATATGTAATGGCTGATGACATTCAATACCGGTTCTCTGGATGAAAAAGAAATGCCGAAATCTCCTTGTACAAAGTTCGACAAGTATGTCCAGTACTGCTCGGATAAAGGTTTATCTAATCCAAACTGTTCCTTGACTGCTTCTTGCGCTTCGACCGGCAACGCCGCATCAACAAACATCGTAGTCGGATCACCCGGAAGAATCCGGAACATGAAAAATAATAGTGTCAATAATATGAAAAGCGTCAAAATGCTCTGTAAAATCCTTTTGCCGATGAACCAGACGATATCAGACATACCATTTCCCCTCCATTAAAGCAGTAAGAGAGGAATACACTCCTCTCTTACTGTTGCTTCTATTTTGTTCTGCTTATTCCGGATAATAAATCTTTCCGTTTTCATCCCATTGGTAGCCTTGCTCTTTTAATAAGTCAACCGCTTTCCCGGCATCATAGTTGAAGCCTTTTACATCTTTGTTATACCAGAACTCATTTGCAGGTCCAACAAAGGAATGGGCCAGCGTGCCGTAGCCTTCTAATATTTCATCAAGAATCCGTTGTTTCGGAATGACATAAGACAACGCTAAACGAACTGCCTTATCATCGAACGGTTTTCTTCTCATGTTGTAGTTAATATGGTAAAAACCATGATCCGGAACATTTACTATTTCAACATCTGGATTTTTTTCTAGATTTTCAATTTGAATCGGTTCAATCCACCAGCCGGCAAGATCGGCTTCTCCTTTATCGATTGCAGCCACCATACTTTGTGTATTGGCATACGGAATACTGAGGATGCCATCAACTTTAGCAGGCGAAAAATAATCTTTGACTGCTGTCATTTTCAGCTCTTGATCCGGAGTCCAGTAATCCAATTTAAAAGGCCCGCTTCCGATAATTTCTTCATTCGGATGCTCTAATACTGCGGTTGCTCCACCTTTATCAAAAATCGGCTGCCAGAAGTGTTCAGGCAAAATATACATTTGAGCCAAGGTATTGCTGATAAACGGTGCAAATGGTTCTTTCAAGTTAAAGCGAACGGTATAGTCATCGACTAGGTCAACTGATTCTATAGGCTCTACCATGCCGAAGAAATACGGAGATTGAATATCTTTAACAAAATCAAAAGAGAATTTTACATCTTCTGCAGTTACGGGTTCTCCATCATGGAACTTCATATCTTTTCTGATGGATACCTCATAGGTCTTGCCATCTTTGTTCACGTCAACAATTTCTTCTGCAGCCCAGTTTTTCGGCAGCCCGTCTTCGCCAATTTGCACCAGGCGATCATACATTAAACGAGTAACTTGGAAATCGTGGCTGTTTGTTGAATTTAACGGGTTAAGCGATGCAATATCACTTGGATATGCCCAACGGACTTCTTTTCTATCTCCTTTAGGTTCAATTTCCATGAACGTCCAGAAACTATTCAACCCTTCACCAAGCATGTATTTTACATTAGTGAAGTTCGTTTTGTTGTAAGGCATTACTTGATCCCTATGTACAATTGGCGCATAAGGCAAATCTTCCATGAAAAGTTCCTCAGCTTCATGAACCACTTTTTTGCGTTCTTCCGGATCGGATAATGTCCGTTGTTCTTCAGCAAGCTTGTCAAATTCAGGATTGTTGTAGCCCGGAATGTTATAGGCGCCTTCTACAGCTTGCGAAGAATGAAGTGTCGAGTACACAAAGTGATCTGGATCAATTCGTTCCGAACGGCCAGCCCACGAAAGCGTAAATGCATCAAAATCCTTTTGCTGCATTCCAAGCTCCGATAATCTGTTCCACTCCAGCGGGGTCACTTTTACATCAAAGCCTAGCTTCTTCCACTCTTCCGTCACCATCAAACCCAGTTCATAGCGAATTGGATCATATTCGGGAGTAGTTACGTATAATTCAATTTCCTCCACTTTTCTGTCTGCCGGCAAGCCTTCTGTTTTTTCGATCAATGACTCACCTTCATCTTCCCCAGCACTTTCTTTCGTGACCTGCATCGAACACGCCGACAAAAACATAGAAAAAATCAAAAACAAACTAACGGATACTTTTTTCAATAGCCTTTCCTCCTTTTAATCGAATCCTGTATACAGTATTCGATATTCATTTGTGTTGTTATTAAAATTAACTGTTCTCAGATTCAATGTCAATACAATTCTGAATATTTTATTTATTTTGTATTTATTCATTTTTACTAATTATAAAAAGATATTAAAGCTTGTCTAAAAGACTTTAAAAGAAAAACATGCAATTTACAGCCTTTTTATACAAACCTTTTTCCTTTGCAAAATAATGCATGAGATATGAAGTTGACGGACTGTTCAATAGAATATAAGATGACTTTATAAATACTGTATACAGCATCCAATAAAAAAGATGGAGGTGAATAAGATGGAAATTCAAATAGCGGAACCTCTCTACCACCAAGTATATAAAGAACTCCGGAAATTGATCCTTTCGGGAAAAATCTTGCCTGGCGAAAAAGTTAACGCTTCTCAGCTTGCGAAACAATACAATATAAGCCGGACACCTTTAAGAGAAGCAATTCAGCAGCTCATATCAGAAGGGCTGATCATCCAGTTTCAAGGATCGCTCAAAGTAGTCGAATTAAACAAACAAGATTTTGTTGAACTTTACCAATGCCGCAGAACGTTAGAGAAAGAAGTCATGAGAATAGTGGTCCAAATTATTTCGGAGGAAGAGTTAAACGAAATTCAATCAGTATTGACCCAATCGGAAGTTGCATTGGAAGAAAACAATACGTTCAAAGTTTTGGGGCTGTTCACCCAATTCCATGATTTGCTTATCCGCCCTTGCACCAACAAAAGGCTGCTGCAGCTTTTGGATCAAATTCATTCTTTTCTCTTGATTTACCGGGCCAATATCACAAAAAATCCAGTTTATAATTATGAAATCCATAAAGAACACTTGGAACTTTTTGAAGCACTCAAATCAAAAGACATAGCTAATGTGAATGAGGTAATCGAAAAACACATAAACAATGACCTTATAAGAGGGTTGGATCGTTTATAGGCTGTTTGGCTTTCACTTCCGTTCACCAAGCAAAAAATAAGCAAATAAAAAACGGGCTGTCTCAATCGACAGTCCGTTTTTTCGTTCGCTATTCTTTTTCCCACACTTTTTTCCAGCCATGCGGCCCCCTCACCCAGCCGCCGATCGCCGCACCCATCGCTTTCATCGGTGAATCGAATTCGATGTCCTGCATGACCAAAAGCTGGTTGTGGAGCGGCACAAGCAAACCGTTAAGCATGAGCTTTTCCCGCAGCAGCACATACTTTTTCGGGCATTTCGGCGAAGTCGAAGCGGCAAACTTTGACCCCTTCACCACCACAAACTTGTCCCCGCGGTAATAGCCTTTGGCATCCGCCCCGCGCTTTGAAGTGATCGACAGCAGTTCCGGGCTCTCTGCTTCTTCCAGAAACAATCCCGCAGCGAAAGGGTTTACCGTTTCTTCCCTTCCGGTATCGGGATTGAGGCGGAGGAATTCGTAGAAGTCGCCTTGGTCTGTTTGGGCTTTTCTGATGTAGATTTCGTTCATCTTTTTCACCTTCTTCTTTCTAGTAATAGGGACGTTCTCTGAAATAGAGAGTTGTCTGGTTATACTAGATAGATAGAGAAAAAACTGGTGAAAGGTGACAATAAAGCCAGCTTTTTATCAAAAATACTTAGCTTAGATGAACACCTTTGCTTTCCTTTCAAAATATGAATGCAGCCGATATTCAGCTATTTCTTTTGTCCAAGCATGCAAAATATCCCTTTCCTGCGGAGCCGGCTGAAGATTAAACCAAAAGTTCTTCCGGTCAAATACAACCAGTTCATCTTTCGCACTTCCGCTCCATTTCTCCATCGGCATCCGTGCAATCAAGTCAGCCACTTTCTTTTCGTCATACAGCCGCAGCTTTTTCCCTTGAGCATCGTTAAAGTCGATGTTCAACCGGTAGTCCTTTTCCGTTAAATATTGATGAAAGTATGGTGCTGCCTCTTTTGGAGCAATAGGATTCAGCCATCCTTCCACTCCTTTTGAAAGCATATAGCTTAAAACAATGATCTTGTAGCTTTTGGTCATTCCGGTCTTTTCGACTTCCACGAACCAATGCTTGAAATTCAGCCAAACCATTTCTTCTTCATCAGTTAACTCCCTAGCATACCCCAGCATGCCGAAATAGCTGTTGAACTCTTGCTTAACGGTTTTGGCATCAGCATTGGCATGGAGATGGAATTCCAAATAGGTCGGACGTCTTCCCATCTCCCTTTTCAGCTCCCGGTATGCAGTCACGAGCGCGTCTTTTCGAGGTGCCCGCTTCTTGTTGAGTTCTTCCAACAAATTGATGACCTGCAAATCCAAATTAAATTCGCACATGCCCGGCACTTGCAGTTCAATAGGATTGTTTTTCGCAACTTTTTCACCCATATCAAATACAGCCAGCTTCAAATCAGCATTCCGATAGTTTCCAATAAAATCGATAATGACGCAATGCAACTTCCCTTCAGCGGTCCGTAAGCCACGGCCGATCTGCTGGGTATAGACTGCCAAAGATTCGGTTGGCCGGATAAACAGCAGCGTATCCACTTTCGGGATGTCGACACCTTCATTAAACAAATCGACCGTGAAAATCACTTCCAGTTCCCCAGATTCCAGTAACCCTTTGGCGCCTCTTCTCATATCGGCCGGCGATTCCCCGTGAAGCGCAATCGATCGGACGCCGCTGCTCCGGAAAAACGCATCCATGAAAAGCGCCTGTTTCACAGAGGAACAGAACACAATGGTTCTTGTTTGCTTATGCGCTATCCAGGCATCAAGTATTTTCTCCGCAAAATCTTCCCTGAGCTGTACCTGCAGAAGTTCTTCCTCGTCGTACCGCGTGCCGCGCCAAGGAATCATCGAATAATCCGTATCGTCGTAGACGCCGTAATAATGGAACGGCGCCAGCCACTCGCGCTCAATGGCATCCAAAAAGTGAATGGAGACCGCAACATTGCCGTCGCATAATGCGTAAACGTCTTTATTGTCCATGCGGTCCGGAGTGGCAGTGATGCCAAGCAGGAATTTTGGGTTGAAATGACCAAGCAGCCGTTCGTATGTAGGAGCCGCCGCATGATGGAACTCATCGACGACGATTAAATCAAACGCATCCGGCGCAAAACGGTCCAGGTGATACTGGCTGCCGAGCGTGAAAACGGAAGCAAAAATAAAGTCGGCATCGGTTGCTTTTTCTGCCGCATTATAAAAAGCGCCCGAGCGGTTCGGATGGACATGCTTGAATGATTCCTTTGCCTGATAAAGAATTTCTTCTCGGTGCGCAACAAACAAAACCCGCTTGAACTTTTCAGCGAAAAAAGCAGCCAAATAGGTTTTGCCTAACCCCGTTGCCAGCACCACCATCGCCCGGCTGTAGTCTTCCGCCATGGCGTTTTCCAATGCTTCCAACGCTTCTTGTTGAGCAGGACGCGGTGAAATATCGGTCGTATAAGGAATTGAAGTTTCACCTACTGTTCCTGCACCTGATGGCCCAATCGTGATTTCCAATTCTTCCGCTTCTGACCATACTGGACTGATCGGCCGTTTGATGTTGGCCGCTTTATGTAAAGATTCATATTCCGCAAGTGTTTCGTTGTTTAACGGAACGGTATTATTCGAATAAAAATTTTCTAGAAACCGGGTAACCGCTTCATCAAACACTTCCGCATCCACCGAAGTCGGCGCAATCAAATTCCATTCGACGCCACTCGTAAGTGCGGAAGCCGACAAATTGGAAGAACCGACAATCAGATGGGACTGCTCGCTTCCCCGAAACAAATAAGATTTCGGATGGAAGGACGTTCCCCCGCTTTTCCAAATGCGGATTTCGGCAGAAGGCGCCTGCTCCAAAAGCATCCGGAGCGCTTCCGGCTGCGTGACAAAAAGATAATCGCCGATCAGCAGTTTGATCGGCACATTTCGGCTAGCCGCTTCCTGCAGAAAAGGAATAATCTTTTTTACCCCGGACTTCATAGCGAAAGCGGTGATCCAATGAATTTCTACTGCCTCTTTCGACAATCTTTCCAAATGGCTAACTAGCTGAGAAGTGACCAGTTCCAACTTAGTCATCCTCGACCTCAATCAAAAAGATGCGCTTCTCGAAGCCGCCGCGTTTCTCCGCTTTCTCTTTGCGGATTTCTTCCAGTTGTTCATAAGAAGAACCATGGATTTTAGCTGCTGCATGGATGATTTCAAGAATGTCAGCAAGTTCTTCAATGGCTTCTTCGTTTGTTTTTGCTTCATAATATTCTACAACTTCTTCGTTTAGTTTGTTTTTTAATTCAGTAATATATTCTTCTTCCGAAAGGATGCGTGCTGAAAATTCTTTCCCTGTTTTCTCAATTACTTGAGGTATGTAATCTCGAACGAGTTTATTATAAGTTGGCATTTCCACTCACCTTGTCCCCTCTATTTTACGTTTTCTAAACTTTCTATTAGTACAGTAGAACATCATATCTTAATATTAACATTAACTCCAAATATAACATTTTCTATCAAAATATCCTCTCCTGCCTAAGCAATTTTATATTTGCCCCTATTTTTCTCAGCATATAAAAGTTACGAATTTTTGAATTCCTTAAATTTGAATCGATTAAAAAAGCTGGGCACTAACTAAACCCAATATAATGGATAAAAAGAACTGAAATCAACAAGGCGGCAATGAGGTTCGTTATAGTAGCGGCTCTCCTCTCTTCAACCGTTTTATACGCCCGCTCGTTACAATTCCCTCGAAAGAACCACCGCTTGCTCTATATGCGTCGCTTTGATGCCGAAATTCGGATAAAGCGGTTCAATCGTTCCTTTTAACAGCAGCTTAACCGCATAATAAGGAACATTTACTCCCGATAAGCAGCTGATGTGCAGACCGCCACTCATGCGCGGGTTGATTTCCAGAAGTTTTGGCACCCCGTCTTTATATTTCACCTGAATATTGAAGACGTAAGGGATTTTGTAATGCTGGGCTATTTTGCGGGCAATTTCTAGTAACTCTTCGTTGTATTCAATTTCCCGGATGCGGCCATTCCCTTTCTTTCGCGGAATGGCTGTATATAAATTGCCTTCGCCATCTGCTAAACAGTCAATGCTGTATTCGAAGCCGTCCAGATATTCGAGGATCATTAAATCGGGAAATTCCCTTTGCTGCTGAAGCAGCTTATAGGCAGATGCATAGGAAATCTTTCGGGATGACGCGGTGTTAAAGAGGAACTGAATCGTATCGGCTATTTCATCAAGAACCCAGAAACCGTTTGCACCTTCTCCCACTACCGGCTTAAGGCATAGCTCCATTCCTTGTGCGGCCAGTTCTGCATAAGCTTGTTTAAACTCGTCTGCTGTACGGACAATCCGATATGCAGGCAAGGGAACGATTGCATGCCCCTCCAACATCTTTTCTTCAAGCGAGCGATACATGGACACCTTATTATCCAGCAGCGCCATCAAGTCGCCATCCGGACACACCAGTACCTTTACGCCAATTTCTTGAAATCTTTTTAACTGCCGTGAAATCATGACATTCTCTTTGCGCGGAATAAAAACATCAATCTGGTTCTGCCGGCAGTAGTCAAGACAAAATTCCAGGTATTCCTCACCGTTTACATCGGGTTCTATTCCGCTTACGTCACAGCTGTTCAAATAAACCGCATCTGGATTCGAATGGGTTCCATGGATGATGAATGATTGCCGATCCGGATTTTCCCGAATCATTTCTATATAGTGGGTGACGGTTGAAAACCAGCGATTGAACCACAGTTTAATGGCCATTGTCATTTCCCCCTTTTCTATTTACTTATTACCCTTTAATCAGTGGGAACCGTTTAGCATATTCTCAATTCTTTCTCTTTTTTATTTTCTTTCCGTAAACATCCGGAAAAGGATGCTTTGAAAAAGCAAAAAGGAACGCCGGATGGGCGCTCCTTTTTCACAAAAAACTTTTGCTCAAACGTTTCACTTTTCTTCCATAACCAGCTCGTAAATCTTCTTCGGCCTGCCCCGTTTTCCGGAATTGTTTTCTTCCGGCACTGCGCGGATCAGGTTCATCTTTTCAAGCTCGCTTAAGATTCTTCGGGAATTTCTGTCCGTGTTTTTCAGCAAAACGGTCATGATGTCGCTCGTGAAAAAGGTGATGTTTTTCAGTTTGACATACTGATAGACTTTCATCGGAATATGTTCCCGGTAGTTAAATTCTTTTAAGACGGCCGTCCAGTAAGAAGGGAGCTGGAGGCTCGGAGCATTCTCCTGCTGCTGGCCTTCGTTTAGATTATTATAGATTCCTTCTTCGTTGACATAGATGATTTCGTTGCTGTTTTTTTCTGCAGCGTGTTCAAAAGCCATTTGGACATGCTGTTCCGCGTCGTAAATCGTATAGCCGGAACCGACGCCAATGTGAAGGTTCAGCGATGTGCGCATTTTGATTTCATTGGCGATTTTATAAAAAGGCTGTTCGGAAACGAGCAGTTCATAGTCGCCTTGCGTCGTGTAGATAAAATGCGCGCCGCTGCCTTTGTTGATCAAGGAACCGTTTAATTTCTTGGTGATCTGAAGCAATTCCTGCTCCAACTCCAGCTCTTTTTGTTTTTCCACAAAGCTGTACGCTGATTTTTTCGCAGCTTTTCCTTCTTCGAACATTTGGAAGCCGATGATGGCCACTTTCTGCTTTTCGTAGACATGGCTTTGCGCCCGCGATACGAGAAGGGCCAGCACCGTATTGATGGCCATTTTTGAAGGCACCACGCGGTAGCACGGAATGCCGCGCTTTTGCAAAGCCAGGTAAACTTTCAACAAGCAGGTCAAAGCGACTTCCACTTTTCCGGAGTTGTAGTTTTGCACATGGAAGTCGATGATTTCCTCATACTCTTTATAGCCTTCATACGATAAAAGCTCAAATGAGATCTTATCAAGCCGGTATTCCGTAAACAACGACTTGACCGTGGACTCGTCAACCGTATCCAGACTCATCCTCGAAACGAACCTGCCATTCTCCTGCATCACCTGCAAGCACGTTCCGAGAAGGGCCATGCCATGCAGCGGAGGATAAGAAGCTTCTTTTTCAGTGATGAGCCCGTTATCCAAGCAATAATAATAAGGGGCTTGCCCTGAAAAAATCCACTGCTTCACTTCATAGCGGTGCTTTTCCATGATCTCCGGCAATTGCTCAGAACCAAAATATTCGAACTCCACGAGTTCAATCCGCCGGTCCAAGCTTGCCACTTCCCGTATATTCCGCAGCGAGTCCGGAGGGCCGATTGCGCCAATTCGCACTTTCATGTTGTCATCACCTTTTCAATCTACTTCAGAAGCATTTGGTAAAACCGCGGTGTCTTCGTTCACCATCGGATGGTGGCACGCCACAAAGTGAAGCGGGAGAATTTCCCGGAATTCCGGCATGTCCACTTTGCATGTTTCGGTCGCTTTCGGACAGCGCGGATGGAACGGGCAGCCCGAAGGCGGATTGGTCGGACTCGGGATCTCCCCTTTTACTAAAATATGTTCTTTCCTGAATTTCGGATCCGGAATCGGAATGGAATCGAGAAGGGCATGCGTGTAAGGATGCAGCGGGTTGACAAACAATTCATCCCGCCCGGCAAGCTCGACCATTTTGCCCAAATACATGACACCGATGCGGTCGCTGATATGGCGAACGGCCGGCAAGCCGTGGGCGATAAAAATATACGTCAAATTCAGCTCTTTCTGCAGCCTTTTCAGGAGATTCAAGATTTGCGCCTGGATGGATACGTCCAGTGCCGAGACCGCCTCATCGCAGACGATGACTTTCGGTTTCAGCGCCAATGCCCGGGCAATGCCGATCCGCTGGCGCTGCCCGCCGCTGAATTCATGCGGATACAGCTTCATTTGGTATTCCCGTAATCCGACAAGTTCAAGCAGCTCTGTTACTTGCCGCTTTAATTCCTTGCCGGAAGCCAAGCCGTGAACGACCAGCGGTTCCCCGACAAGCTGTTCGACGGTCATCCGGGGATTCAGCGAAGAATAGGGATCTTGGAAAATCACTTGAAGGTCGCGGCGGGCCTTCCGTAATTCTTCTTGCGTCATATTGGCCAAGTCTTCATCCTGGAAGAAAATATGGCCTTCTGTCGCATCCAGCAGCCCGAGCATCAACGATCCGGTGGTGGATTTCCCGCATCCCGATTCCCCTACAATACCAAGCGTTTCCCCTTCATACACTTGAAAGTTCAAGCCGTCCACCGCTCTCACTTTCGAATGGGTTTTTTTAATGAATCCCTTTGAAATGTCAAAGTGTTTTTTTAACCCTTTCACTTCCATGATGACTTTATTTTCAATCGCGTTCATAGGACTCCTCCTGTCTTAGAACTTTGATGCAGCGTTTCGCATGAGTGGCCGAAACATATTCAAGCGGCGGATGAACCTTGGTGCACTCTATGTCCCCCAGTGGACAGCGGGGATGAAACTTGCAGCCGGCAGGCATAGAAGAAGGATTCGGCACGGTGCCTTCAATGGAATACAGCTCATCGACCACATCATGAATTTTAGGAATAGAGGCCAGAAGCCCTTTCGTGTACGGATGCAGCGGGTTTTCAAAAAGTTCATGAATCGGGGCTTCTTCCACGACTTCCCCGGCGTACATGACAATTACCCGGTCGGCCAGTTCCGCAACCACGCCCAGGTCATGCGTGATGATGATGATGCTTGTATTGGATTTTTCCTTTAAATCTCTAAGCAAGGTCAAAATTTGAGCTTGAATGGTCACGTCAAGCGCGGTTGTCGGTTCGTCCGCGATCAACAGCTTCGGATTGCACGACAGCGCCATGGCAATCATGACCCGCTGGCGCATGCCTCCTGATAATTGATGCGGAAACCTGCCCATGACTTTTTCCGCATCGGGAATTCCGACCGTCTGAAGCATGTCAATGCCCTTTTTTTGCGCTTGTTCTTTCGATAGTTTGTTATGCAGGATCAGCGTTTCCCTCAACTGATTGCCGATAGTGAAGACCGGATTCAACGCGGTCATCGGCTCTTGGAAGATCATCGAGATTTCGTTGCCCCGAAGTGCCCGGTATTGTTTTTTGCTTAAATTCCTCAAGTCTTTGTCTTCAAATGACAGGTCGCCGTTATAAACTTCTCCGTTTGCAGGCAAGATGCCCATCAACGCAAGCGAAGTCACGCTTTTTCCGCTTCCGGACTCTCCCACAATCGCCAGCGTCTCTCCTGTATCCATCGAAAACGTAACGCCGTTTACAGTCGAAACATAGCCGTCTTCTGTTTTAAACCGGACTTTCAAATCATCGACTTTCAAAAGGCTCTTATTCATGATGCCACCCGCTTTCACTAATCTTTAATTTTCGGATCGAGAACGTCCCGCAGCCAGTCGCCCAGGAAAATCACTCCCAGTACAGTCACCGTAATGGCAATTCCGGGAAAAGTGGCAACCCACCAGCTTGTCGCTATATATTGTCTTCCGTCGCTTAACATCAACCCCCACGATACGTCAGGAGGCTGTATGCCAAGCCCTAAAAAGCTTAAACTGGCCTCCAAAATGATGGTCGTAGCCACGTTCAGTGTCGCGATGACAATAAACGAAGACATGACATTCGGCAAGATGTATTTCGTTATGATCCTGAAGTTTTTCGCGCCGATCGCTCTGGCAGAACGGACATAATCGCGCTCTTTTATGCTGAGCGTCTCACTTCTGACCATCCGGGCGTAGACGACCCAAGAAGTTCCGCCCAGAACCAAAATCAAGGTGATCAGGCTCGGCCCCATGACTGCAAGAATGATGAGCATGAACAAAATATTGGGGATTGCCAGCAGAGCATCAACGGTCCGCATGATCAGGAAATCCCAGAACTTTCCGTAATAGCCGGCGATCAATCCGAGTGCCATGCCGATTGCTCCCGCAAGAAGAACCGCACTGATGCCGACGAGCAAGGAAATTCGGGATCCGTAAATGATTCGGCTTAAAATATCTCTCCCTAAGTTGTCTGTCCCAAGCAGAAAGTCCGGATTTCCGCCTTCTGCCCAAGAAGGCGGCAGCAAGCGGTTGATGACATCCGTTTTTGCGGGGTCATGCTGAGCCAGCAAAGGAGCAAAAATCGCCATCAGCACTACCACCGTCACAATGACCAACCCGACCATTCCCGTTTTGCTTTTTACCAGCCGCTTCGCGAGTTTCTTAAAGGAGGTTTTGGATTTCACTTTTTCCTGATTTGTAACATTTTCCGTAATTTGAGCCAAATGGAGCGCCTCCTTTAATCGTATTTAATGCGTGGATCCAGCAGCCTGTAAACCAAATCCGCAATTAGATTGCTTAAGATAACAAAAATCGCAATGATAAACGTCGCCGCCTGAACGACTGCCATATCCCGCAAGTTGACGGACTGCACGAGCAGCTGGCCAAGCCCCGGCCAGGCAAAGACCGTTTCCGTTATCAGCGTGCCGCCGATCAGCGTAGAAGTCTGAAGAGCCATGATGGTAACCACCGGAATTAACGCGTTCCGAAACGCGTGTTTGTTCACGATGATTGCCTCGCCTAAGCCTTTGCTTCTCGCCGTCCGGATGAAATCCTGGCCGAGTATTTCAAGCATGCTCGACCGGATCAAGCGGGTCATTTCAGCCGCAATGCCGGTCCCTAATGTCAGAGCAGGCAAGATCAAATGCCAGAATGTCCCTCGTCCGGAAACCGGGAAAATTTGAAACGTTACCGATAACAGCAAAATCAGCATGATCCCAAGCCAGAAGCTCGGCATCGCTTTGCCCAGCACGGCTCCTCCGGTTATAAACAAATCGATGAAACTATTGCGCTTTACCGCAGACCAAATGCCCAGCGGAACCGAAATGAGGATCGCGATGATCATCGAAACAACCGCCAATTCAATCGTCGCCGGCAGCCTTTCCATAATCAGATTAAGCGCATTGGTGTTGTAGCGGAACGAATCCCCGAAATCCCCGGTCACCAAGTCACCGAGGTACGTGAAATACTGGACATACAACGGATCGTTGAATCCCATCGATTCTCTTAACGACTCCCGTTCTTCGTCGCTCGCTGTTTCGGGAAGCATTAACGACACCGGATCTCCCGTCACGCGAACCAGCAGGAAGACAATCAGTGTAATAAGAAGCAGCACCGGAATGGTTTTTACTAGATTTTGCAAAAAGTATTTCATGAGAACACTCCCTATTGAAAAAAAGGGGGCAGGCCCCCTTTTTTTACTTTAATGTAACGGAATCTGCGTAGAACATTTCGTTCAGAAGCGGCTGGTAGTCAAGCCGGTCGTTTATTCCCGTGATCGCATCCAGCTGGAACATGTAGATTTGCGGGCGATCTTCGGCAATGAGTTCCTGAGCTTTTTGGTACTGCTGTGCTCTTTCTTCCGAGTTCATGTTTTGCTCAGCAGCTGTCAGAAGTTCGTCCACTTCCGCGTTGTTGTAATCTGTTTCGCCTGCCGCCTGTTCGATCGTCAAACGCTCCAATGCAAGCGATGCATCAAACATCGAGTTTCCGTACCCGATATAGAACATTTCGTTAAAGCTCTTGCTTTGGTACTTCTCGTTGAATGCACTCCATTCAAGCAATTCCAAGTTCACGGTAATTCCCACTTCAGAAAGCATCGCCGAAACCAATTCGACTGTTTCTTTGTCTTTCAAATAACGGCCGTTTGGCGCGCTTAACGTAAGCTCGATTCCATCTGCATGCCCTGCTTCTTCAAGCAGCTGTTTCGCTTTTTCTGGATCGTATAACGTTTTTTCGTACAAATCTTCATTTGCTCCGAAGTTGCCTGGTGTAACGCGTGTGCGCGTCACTGTTCCTGCTCCTTCTAACAAGGAATCCACAATCGCCTGCTTGTCGATAGCCAAGTCGATTGCTTCACGGACTTTCGGATCTCCCGTCACGCTGTTTTCATCTGTGCGCAGACCAAGCATCATGACGCGCTGCGTAGGTGATTGAACGGTCGTGACTCCGTCCGTATTGTTGATGCGTTCCACGTCTGTCGGAGGAATGTTTACAGCTACGTCCACTCCGCCAGTCAGCAATTCAGATACGCGCGTTGAATCTTCCGGGATGCTGCGGAAAACCAATTCTTCCCACTTAGGGGCATCGCCAAAATACTCGCTATTTGCTTCAAGCGTTAAACGGTCATCTTTTTTCCATTCTTTGAATTTGTATGGGCCTGTGCCGACCGGCTGTTCAAGGAACACTTCCCAGCCTTCGGTTTCAATATAATCTTTCGGCAAGATGCTTGAACCTAATCTTGATAGGCGGTTCAATAAAGCCGGTTCTGGATTTACGGTAATAATTTCAAATTCGTAGTCGCTGATGACTTTTACTTCTTTGATTTGGTTGTAGTTGCCGTGTTCCAATAATGCATCGTCTTTAGCAACTCGCTCTAATGTGAATTTTACATCGTCAGCTGTTAAATCCTCGCCGTTGTGGAACTTGACGCCTTCTTTCAATTTGAAAGACCATGTGGTGTCATCGACATTTTCCCAGCTTTCAGCCAAGTCGGGCGTAAATCCTTTTTCCCCTTCATTCTTTAACAGGTAATTGAACATGTTGACGTGGATCGCTTCTGTCGACGTGGTATTGTGATCGTGAATATCAAACGTCACGATATCGGTCCCATAAGCGACCGTCAATGTTTTGCTGTCGCTTTTCTCTACCGGCGCTTCCCCTTCGGAACCGCTGCTTTCTCCGCCGCCTGAACAGCCGGCTAAAATCATTGCCAATACAAGCAGCAACATCCATATTTTTTTCTTCATCCTTTTTCCCCCTCATTCTTCTTTAAGTAGTTGTGCGTGAGTAAACTCAGCACCGAGATTCCGTACAGAAACGCTTGTTCATCTACATCAAAACGGGTGTTGTGATTGGGATACGCGGTTTCTTCTCCGCTTTTTGTCCCTAACCGGAAGAATACCGAGGGCACTTTCTCCGAGAAGTAAGCGAAATCTTCTCCACCCATGGAAGGAAGGGATGTTTTTAATGCGCCTTCCCCGAACAGTTCGCCGATTGTCTGCGCCAGCAAAGTGCGGGCTTCGTTATCGATTTGTATGGAAGGTGTGACAAATTGATAATCCAGTTTGCAGTCGCCGCCAAAGCTTTGAGCAATTCCCTTGGCAATCGCTTTCATGCGCTCTGGCATTTGGCTTCTCGTTGCCGGATTCAAGGTGCGGACCGTTCCTTTCAACAAAACCGAATTCGGAATGATCGTCGCTTTGCTTCCCGCTTCGATCTGCCCGAAACTCAGTACGACCGAATCGAGCGGATCGATTTGCCGGCTGACAATCTGCTGGAGCGCCACTAAAATTTGCGCCGAAATCATGATCGGATCGATCGTTTGATGCGGATGCGCCGCGTGGCCTCCTTTTCCTGTCACTTCGAGTTCAAAAATGTCAACAGCTGCGCAGCTAAATTCCGCTTCCGTAACCGAGAACTCGCCGGTATGAATGGTCGGGTGAACATGCAGCCCGGCCATAAAGTCCACTTTCGGATTTTCCAGCACGCCGTCAGCGATCATGGCTGCCGCCCCTTCACCGATTTCTTCAGCTGGCTGAAACACCAGCTTCAACGTTCCGCAGGGAAGTCCTTTTTCAGAAAAAAGTTTCGCCACGCCCAGCAGGATCGACGTGTGGGCGTCATGCCCGCACGTATGGGCCACGCCATTCTTTTTGCTGCGGTAAGGCTGTTCAATTTCGTCCATCATCGGAAGAGCGTCCATGTCAGCGCGCAGTGCGACTACCGGACCCGGAAGCCCGCTTTTCAATAAGCCGACCACTCCGGTTTTCCCAACCCCTTCTTGGACTTCATAGCCCCAATCCTTAAGCAAACCGGCTACGATGCCGGCTGTCCGGGTTTCCTGAAAGGCAAGTTCCGGATTGGCGTGAAGATCTCTGCGAATTTCCACGATTTCATCAAAGACCCCCGAAATCGCCTCATGCCATTCAAAATGCGTGTGTTCCAGTTGAGAGAATTTTTGTCTGCCGTCCACCGCCAATTCCATTTATCGAACACTTCCTTCGGTTTCAAATTTCTTGCTGAATTCGAAAATTAGGGCCGCCACCATTTTTATGCCTTCTATATAATCGTCGATGTTAATGTTTTCATTCGGCGCGTGGTTATTGGATTCAAAATTTCCGACTCCAAAAGAAGCGGAAGGAATCCCTAGGGCTTGGCACAGTTCATACATCGGGCCGGTTCCCGGAGTGTTCGGCACGATATTCGGCTCTTTGTCCGAATACTGTTTAGCGACTGAAATCATCGCATCTACAATCGCTTCGTCCGGTTTCGTGCGGGCAGCCATTTCCGAACTGGTTACTAAGATTGAAATATCTTCAAATCCGTTCGCATCAAGATGCTCCCGCAATTGCTGCAGGATTTTTTCCGGATCCTGTCCCGGCACCAAACGGAAATCAATTTTCGCCGTGGCTTCGGAAGGCAATACCGTCTTGGTTCCTTCACCTGTATAGCCCGAGACAATACCGCAAATATTGCAGGTCGGTTCAAAAATATGCTTGTGTTTTAATTCGTGGCCATTGAGCCCTAAGACGAAACCATCCAACTCGAGCTTGTTGAGCAGGGCAGCTTCGTCCAGCTGGTAATGGGAAAGCATTTGGTCGTCCAATTCCGTGATCGGTTCAATATCATCGTAAAAGCCCGGAATGAGAATTTTTTCGTCTTTGTCTTTCAGCGTATTAAGCGCCCAGACCAATTTCCAAACAGGGCTTTCGATAATTGCCGCTTGGGCCGAATGCAAATCCGTATTGGCGCCTGAAGATTTCAGTTCTACATACAGCATGCCTTTTACACCAAGGCTTACTTGCAAAGTTCCATCTGCATCCCGGTAGCCGAATTCCCAGACACATCCGTCAGAATGGATTTTTTCTGCATATTCTTTTGCGAATTTCGGCAAATTCAGACTGCCGATTTCTTCTTCCCCTTCGAATATGTACTTGATGTTAACCGGAAGTTCTTCCCCCACTTGCTGGATGGCATGGACTGCAGCCAAACGCGCAATCAAGTTGCCCTTGTTGTCGGCTACTCCCCGGGCATAAATTTTGCCGTCCCGAATATCCGGTTCGAAGGCTGGCGTCTGCCACAACTCAACAGGATCCTCCGGCTGAACATCGTAATGATTGTAAAAACTTAAGGTCTTGTCCGATTTCCCCTTCAACTCTGCAAAGACGACTGGAAATCCCTCGGTCTGGAGTTTTTCCGGTTCTAAAGAAAATGCGGTTTGAAACAAATCCTCCAAATAAGCGACAGCTTCTGTCATTCCCCGGTTCTGTGCTGCGACACTTGGAATCTCACAAAAATCCAACAACCACTTGATGTACAAGTCCCTGTTTTTTTCAATAAACTCATCTGTTTTATTGCCCAACTTCCCATCTCCTTTATTTAAGGAAAATTTCCCTAATATTTTCTTATTACTTTACCTGCCGGTTTTTCCAGTGTCAATAGAGTTTTTAGTTTTTTCTAAATTGTCTTGATTTTTATTTTTATATATGATTATGTATAAACATCACTAATTAGAAGGAGTTTTTGCTGAATGAATACATTTTTCAACTATTTGGAAGAAAACAAAGAGCTCATAAAAGAAGATTTATTGAAATTGATCCAATCGGAATCTCCTAGCCGAAATAAACAGAAAGTGGATGAATGCGGAAGAGTTTTAACGGAAGTTTTCCAAAAACGCTTATTCGGCAACTGGAAGCTGGAGTCGTTCGAGCAGGAAGCTGCCGGCGATCACCTTCTATTTCAGCTTGAAGAACCTTCAGAAAAACCGCGCATCTTATACTTGTCCCATTTTGATACGGTTTGGGATACAGGCGTTCTTCCAATTGTCGAGAAAGGCACAGACCTATACGGGCCAGGTGTATTTGATATGAAAGCCGGATTGCTGTCGTCCGTTTGGTCCGTCCGTGCGCTCCAGCAAGAAATCCAGGAGCTGCCGTTTTCCCCCGTATTTCTTTTTACTTCGGATGAAGAAGTCGGCAGCGAAACCTCGCGGCCATTGATAGAAAAAGTGGCAAGCACGTGCGATGCGGTTCTTGTGATGGAGCCTCCCGTTTCGGGTTCGTTTGCATTGAAAACAGAACGAAAAGGAGTTGGGCGCTATACACTTCAAGTTAAAGGGGTGAGTGCCCATGCCGGAAACCACCATGAGGACGGAGTGAACGCCATTCTTGAACTTTCCAAGCAAATCGTTGAACTGGAAAAACTGACGGACTACGAGAAAGGCACAACCGTCAATGTCGGAGTGGTTAAAGGCGGAACCAGCAGCAACGTAGTTGCGGCATTTGCTGAAGCGGACATTGACTTCCGGGTCACTACATATGAAGAAGCGGAGAAACTGATCAAAACAATTGAAAGCCTGCAGCCATTCAATCCGGCGGCGGAACTGACCCTTTCCGGAGAGTTGAATCGCCCGCCAATGGAAAAAAGCGCACAAAGCGAAGCCTTGTATCAAAAAGCCCTCATTGCCGGAAATCGCCTGGGAATCGACATCAAAGAAGCAAAAGCCGGCGGCGGAAGCGACGGAAATTTCACTGCTGCTTTAGGCATTCCTACGCTTGATGGCCTGGGAATTCCAGGGGATGGCCCCCACGCTCTTCATGAGCACATTCAATTTGCCCAGTTCACTCAGCGCTGCGCTTTCATTTCCGAACTTTGTTTGGAGATAGCAAAAAAATAAGAAATTCGGCAAGGAGGGTTCAGTTTTTCATGTCACTCATCGATTTTACCGAAAACTTTTTAGCCAGTAAAAAAGATTATTTCACGGAAGTCAGCGAGTATATATTCCGGCACCCGGAAATTCGCTTTGAGGAATACCAGTCTTCCGCCTATCTCGCGGATCAATGCGAGAAACAGGGGTTTGCAGTGGAACGCGGAGCTGGCGGCATTGAAACAGCCTTTGTCGCCACTTACGGAAAAGGCCAACCTTTTATCGGCTTTCTTGGTGAATTTGATGCGCTGTCAGGACTCGGACAGGAGCCGGACGAAGCTTCATACAAGCCGTCATCGCAAAACGCCGGTCATGGCTGCGGCCACAATCTGCTCGGCACCGGCGCTTTCGCGGCAGCGTGTGCGGCAAAAGCCTATTTGGAAGAAAAAGGGCTGCCGGGAACGGTCCGATTTTTTGGCTGTCCAGGCGAGGAAGGCGGTTCCGGCAAGACGTTCATGGAGCGTGAAGGAGTGTTCGAAGGATTGGATATCGCGCTCAGCTGGCATCCTTCTCCGTCGAACAGCATCATGAGCTTGAGCTCGCTCGCAAACTATCAAGTCTATTTCAAGTTCAAAGGGCTTGCCTCCCATGCGGCGAATTCGCCCCATCTTGGCCGCAGCGCGCTTGATGCGGTGGAATTGATGAATGTCGGTGTCCAGTATTTAAGGGAACACATCATTTCGGAAGCCCGCATCCATTATGCCGTCACCAATACGGGCGGCCTGTCGCCGAACGTCGTGCAGGCGGACGCCGAAGTGCTGTACTTGGTGCGCGCTCCGAAAATCGAACAAGTGGATGAGATTTACAAGCGGGTCGTTAAAATTGCAGAAGGCGCCGCCCTCATGACAGAAACTGAACTGACCATTCGTTTTGATAAAGCCTGCTCAAATTATGTCCCGAACCGTGCGCTTGAAAAAGTGCTTTACGAGAGCCTGACTGAAATCGGCGTTGAACCGCCGAGCAAAGAAGAAAAAGCATTCGCGAAAAGCATTTTCAACTCCCTTTCCGAAGGGGAAAAGAACGGCTATTTGGAGGGCATGCGGGGATTCGGCTATGCCGGAGACGGCAGTGAATTCGAGGGCAAGTATTTGTCGGAATCCATCTCGCCTTATGCCGCATCGGATGAAGTTCTATCGGGATCGACAGATGTGGCGGATGTCAGCTGGAACGTGCCGACTGCGCAGCTCAGCACCTCCACTTCCGCACTCGGCACACCGCTCCATACGTGGCAGATGACGAGCCAGGGAATTTCGACCAATGCCCATAAAGCCATGCTGCGTTCTGCAGGAGCCTTGGCACTCACCGCGATTAAATTATTTGAGCAGCCAGATGGCCTTCAGCCGGTTAAAGAGGAGTTTGAAGCATTCAGTGCAAAGAACCCCTACACCAATCCCATTCCAGCCGACGTGAAACCATCGAAGCTGGCCCGTTCCTGATCAAAAAAGTTTTTGATTGCAAAGACCAAAGCCGGCCGTTCAAAACCGGCCGGCTTTTTCATTTTCCATACTAATAAAAGGATGTGTAAACCGATGAATGACCAATTGAAACAACAGCTTGTAGAATGGCGCCGGGATTTTCACCAATACCCGGAACAGGGATTTCTGGAAATGCGGACAGCGTCCATCGTGGCCGCAGAACTCGACCGCCTGGGCTTCAAACTCCGCACCGGGCGCGAAGTGATGGTTTCAAAAGAGATGATGGGCCGTCCCAGCGTAAAGACTGTAGCCGCACACGCTGAATGGGCAGAGCAGAACGGAGCAAACCCCGATTATTTCGGCCTCTTCCTGGATGGCTTCACCGGAATCGTTGCGGATTGGGAAACCGGAAAAGAAGGGCCGGTCACGGCGTTCCGTTTTGATATGGATGCCTTGCCGATTTTTGAAAGCGACGATGCGGACCACCTTCCGGAGAAAGAAGGATTCCGTTCCGTCGCGCCAGGCTCCATGCACGCCTGCGGCCACGATGGCCACACGTCGATCGGCCTCGGACTCGCAAATTTAATGGCGGAAAACGCCGATCAGTTTACTGGAACCATCCGCATCATCTTCCAGCCGGCAGAAGAAGGGGTGCGCGGGGCAAAGTCAATGACGGCCGCAGGCGTGGTGGATGATGTCGACCGTTTCATCGCGGTCCATTTGGGAACCGGCGTGCCGCACCGCCACTTTGTCGCAGCGGCCAACGGGTTTCTTGCCACAACGAAAATGAACGTTTCCTTCCGCGGCATGGCTTCCCATGCCGGCGCACAGCCGCAGGATGGCCGCAATGCCCTGCTGGCTGCGGCCAGCGCAGCGCTCAATATCCATGCCATTTCCCGCCATTCAAACGGAGCGTCCCGCGTCAATGTCGGCGAACTCCATGCCGGGAGCGGCCGCAACATCATTGCCGACACGGCCGACATGAAAATCGAAACGCGCGGCGCCAACTCTTCCATCAACCACTACGTAAAAGAGCAGGCTATAGCCGTCATTAAAGGAGCGGCCCAAATGTACGGCGTGGACTACGAAATTGATGTTGCGGGCGAAGCCATCAACTGCGACTCCACCCTTGCCCTTGCTGAAAAACTGGCTGAAGCCGCTAAAGGCTCTCCTTTCATTGACGAAGTGGTTCTCGAAGACAACAGTTCGGCCGGTTCCGAAGATGCCACTTATTTCATGGAGCGCGTCAAAGCCCACGGCGGCGAAGCGACTTATTGCATCGTCGGCACCGATCTTGCGGCAGGCCACCACAACAAGCTCTTCGACATCAACGAAGAATCGCTGTTTGCCGGAGTTGATGTTTTGTACCGGGCAGCGGTTGAGTTGAATGGGGTAACTTGAATAGAAAAAAGCCGCTGTATTCTGCTACAGCGGCTTTTCCTATCAAGAAACGACAAAAGTAATTTCAAAGCGCTCCGTATTTTGGAGCCATACACGGCTAAATTTTTATCGCTATACCAGCTTAACTGCCTAAATGCATCATCTTTATACGTAAAATTTCAATTTTCGCCAGTATTGTTTTAAACCTTCACAAGAAGGTTAAATGTACACGAAAGGAGGAATTCATAATGGCTGACAAAATAACAAAAGAACAACGCAGCAAAGTTATGAAATCAATAAAATCCCAATCTCAATTAGAAAACTTAGTTTCTAAAGAATTATGGAAAAGAGGTTTTCGTTATAGAAAAAATGATCGCTCCCTATTTGGAAAACCTGATATTTCTATAAAAAAATATAAAGTAGTAATTTTTATTGATTCTTGTTTTTGGCACTTTTGCGAAATACATGGACATAGACCGAAAACAAATCAAGAATACTGGGACAAAAAATTAAACCGGAATATACAAAGAGAAGCAAAAGTTAAAGAATACTATACACAGCGCGGGTGGCATATAATACGGATTTGGGAACATTCCATAAAAGAAGACTTAGATGCAGTAATTGATGAACTCTCAGCATTTATATTAAAGGCGAAGGACATCTCTGTCCGTAAAAATATATAGGATTTTCCCGGTTTTTTGATGTTCTTATTTTCAAGAAAATCTTTTGGAGTTACTTTATTTGGTATTCAGAAGTTAGTTTTACGGAAGACCATCCATGTTCTTCCCCTTTACTAAATTTCATCCTGAGATTCAGCATTTCAAGATTCTCATTCCAAGATAGTGTATTTTGTATAGGCGATGGGCTCTTCACATAAACATTAATTTCACCATTTATTTCTGAAGGTTTTTTGCATATGCTAGCTTTTTCTTTATAGTAAGTAATAGCCATTAATGCCTTCCCTATAAGGCTTTCAATCCCTTTTTTCAGTTTTTCTTGAGAAGCTTCTTGTAATTTCGCCCCTAACTCTTCTGATAAATTCTCCAAAACTTCCCTTCGGCCAATTGCTCCGCTTTCGTAATGTGATTTTGTTTCGGAAACAATAGAATCCATGCTTCCTAAATTAAAGTATATCGGTCCCAAAATTGTGCCGACACCAGGATTTTTAGTTGTTATTTTTCCGCTCTTCTTAGCAATTGCTTTGAGTGAAATATCCTCAGTAAGATATTTGCCGTTAATCCTTAAAACTAATTGTATATCTCCCGTATTTAACCTATCTACGATATAACTTTCCGGAATTAATTCTATGCTTTCAATCTCATAATTTTTATATTTTGCACTGAGCCTCTCTCTAATTGCTGGCACTATTGTCGATGTTGATTGAAAAAGCATCCCCAAAAGTTCTGGGTCTATTAGAGAGCTATATTGGGAAAGCAAATCAATGCATTTATCTGTTTCGACTTGTAAGATGTTTGGGTATTCGCTCAAAAAATAATAATAAGTTATCGCCTCATGGCACTTCCCAATAGCATTGCTAGTATTTTTGGCTTTTTCAAAGTTATGATTATGCATTAGCTCTTCTACTTTTCTTAACGTAATTTCATTTTCATTTTTATTTTTAAAACTATTTTCTTCAGTAAAATACTCATAGCTTGTAGCCAATTTAATAGAAGAACTAGGTCTGCTTTCGAACTTAAACCGCAAAGTCAATCCTATTTCACCGCATCTTATCCCTACTGTGCTTTTCCCTGTTTTATAAATTTGAATATCATCAAAGCTTGGTTTTTTCGCTTCAAAAGTTTCTATCTGGGCAGAGCCACCTTTTCCATAAACCGTAATTACATTAAAATCGCCTACCATTAGCAAGGTATTATATGCATGCAAAAACTCTTGGTTTTTGCCATTGTAAAAATCCGTAAGCAACGCAAAACATTCTTCCCGAAGGCTATACAAAAATTCATCTCTCATCGGATTTATTTCAGGAGTGAAACTTTGGAACTTCTCCTTAATTATTTTTTTCAATTCTTTTTGGTCCCCCAAATAAGGGAAACCATATTTTTCTTCGTATAACCTCTTCAAAAATCTGTTGTAAGCTTCTTCAAATTTAGCATTAAAATGATCTTGTAATTTTTCTTGCAAAAAATATTTTTCTAAGAAACTTTTTGCCCCTAAATTTTTTGGTTGGATTCTCCCGCCTTTTTTAATTAAAAACAAATTAACGCGTATTTTCGATCCATCCTCTAAAACTAATAAAAGATCTTCTTTTTCTGTTTTGCTGAAATCAAATTTCGAAAAGACGCATTTGATATTTGGATAGCAATCTATAATATAAGTTGCTGTTTTATGTACAGCTTCCGTACAAAAGCCTAGATCTTCTTTATTTACGTATTTTTTTAATGCAAGGTAAACTTCTTTTACATGTTTGTCGCCGATTTGGCGTGGATTTTCCTTCATGATTTTCACTCCATTATATGTATATCTTGTATAGATTGTTCTATTAAACAATTAAATAAGATAAAAAACTGGCCTTCTTCTTCATAAAATGCTAAAATAATCTATACCATTTTTACGGGAGGTACTATAAGTGAAACTTGATGAAAGAGGACGAGCAAAATACCGCCCTTTAAAAGAATATAACCCTGAACTAGTAAAACAACTTTTGTTAGATAAAATAGCAGCTGAAGATGAAGCTATCAATGCTCTCCAAACAGAATTTGAACTGCCACCCCTTGATTACCGTAATGATAAAATAAATGTAATTAGTTTATTTTCTGGTTGCGGAGGCCTCGATTTAGGCGTTGAATTAGCTGGTTTAGCTGCAACAATTGGGGAAGAAAAAGCACTAAAAGCTTTTGAAGATAAAGAAGCCTTCAATGCCATTAGAAGCGAGAGCATTTTCCACACTGTGTACTCTAATGATCTTTTTAAAGAAGCTAATGAGTCTTACAAGCTTAACTTCCCTGAAGTATTTCAGCAGCCGCTAGATATAAGAAAAGTTAAAAAATTCCCTAAAGCTGATTTAGTCCTGGGCGGCTTTCCTTGCCCCGGTTTCAGCGAGGCCGGACCTCGATTGATCGATGATGAACGAAACTTTCTCTATACGCATTTTATACGCTGCCTTCTCCAAGCAAAGCCTTTTGCTTTTATTGCAGAAAATGTTAAAGGGATGATGACTTTAGGAAAAGGCGAGGTTTTAAACCAAATTGTCCAAGACTTCGCCTCTGCTGGATATACCGTAAAATTTGAGCTTGTTAATGCACGCGACTATGGCGTTCCCCAATTAAGAGAACGGGTATTTATCGTGGGAGTGAGAGAAGATATAGATTTTGAATACAACCATCCCGAAGCTACCCATGGCGAAAATAAGATTCCTTTTGTTACTTTAAAAGAAGCCATTGGAGATTTGGAGGCTGAACCTGGCGATTGGTTCACCGGCGGATTCTCTCCTATCTACTTATCACGAAATAGAAAAAAGGGTTGGAACGAACAAAGCTTTACTATACAAGCTTCTGGCCGGCAAGCGCCTATGCATCCAGGCGGACCCGCTATGATTAAGTTAGGCACTGACAAATGGGACCTTCCAGGCGAAGAATTTATGCATCGCCGTTTGTCGGTAAAAGAAATTGCACGCATTCAGACGTTTCCGGATTGGTTTGTTTTCTCTGACGGAGGAAATATGTCCGTGCAGAAAAATAATCGATTGGATAAGCAGTATAAGCAAATAGGAAATGCCGTCCCAGTGTTATTAGCTAAAGCTATGGCTATGCCTCTAGCAACATTTGCAAAAGAAAATATTGGCTTGATAAAAGAAAATAGAATAGAAGTAATGAATTAATTTCACTTTTAAACAAAATGATAGGCATTCCTTTCAATAGATGTACAAAGCATTTATTGAAATAGGAATGCCTTATTTATTATTAACTATTAAAAAACCCAATCTCTGGATCTATCAATAACTTCCTATCTAAATAAGTATTCCAAAGCTCGCAAGATGTTTCTGGAATATGGGAGCAATTATAACAAGCTGCCCCATTCAAGCCGTTTATGCCTTGCCCTTGGACTTCTCCTAATTCTGTGCATACCGGATCTGAACTGCACCACTGGGATTTTAATATAGACTTGTCTAATAGATCAAAAAATTTCCCTTCCGATCCAAGCCGGACCAGTCCTCCTAACGTTCCTTCTGAATCGCCAGCAGATATATATATTAATACTCCTGTCTGCTCTTCCCCCATATATAGCCTTTCTCTAATCGATGCCCTGTTATAGCCGCTTGTGTTAGCGAATTCATCAATTAAAAAATGAGATAAAGTATGCAGCATTACATTCCTTGGCCGCAAAACGTCAAGATTTCGGTGGTCTATATGTTCAACTCGCTTTAGATAGTTCAAGAAATAGATTTGGACTTTTTCATCTTCTTCCCATTTCTGTATTTGTTCCAAATTAAGCTGCAGGAATATCCCTTCGCCGTAAACTTCATTTACTGGCAGCCATTTTTCTTGGGATCCATAATAATCTTTATAAAGCCTTGGGTAGTAACTTTTAAAATCCGATTCAAGGTTGAAATCTTTCCGGTCAAATCCGTAGAGCGCTACAGTTTCCTTCAAGCGCAGAACTTTTGAAAGCCGCTGCAAATACTTTGAATAGTAGTTTTCCGTTCCTTGTCCAGATACCCATTCAGGCTCTATCTGCAACGTCTGCGCATCTACCCGTTCAATAAGTTTTTCAAATTCTTTTTCCCTTAACATTTTTTCAGGCTGCTCAATGCCATCTTCATCGAATTCCGTTTTTTCCGATGACTCTAAGTACAATATCGCTCTTTCTATGTCTCTGTCAGTAGTATCAACTTTTAGTTCAGACCTCAAATTATCTTTTATAAAACCAACTTTATCTTCCAACTTTGAATGGCGGGCTAAGTTTAAGCGGATCATGTATTTTGAAGGCGAGTTTAGTTTGCTGACAATCCAATCAACTTCTTGGCTATGGTCGCCAGGAATCGCAATTGCACTTATTTTTTTTGCCATATAGGCATTTATAGAATTTCTCAGGATAGCGACAGGCGGCGCTTGGCATTCATCTAAGTCATGTACATCTCCTGCCCAAGGTTTATGGCCAGGGCAATTAAACTTTTTGGAGCTGCCTTGGTTCAATTGGTCGCCTAAATTGCTTTTTTCAACATCGCCATTGTTTGAAACAGTAGTTACGCCCCGTAAATCTCTTCTCTTATTGCAGCTCTCGCATACAATTTGCCAAGAATCGAGCGTGGTGCCTCCGCTCATTTGCAATCTTAAATCTCTAGTGCATTTAGTTTCTTCGTTGCCATGCACCCATTCCCGCCATGGGAAATCAGTTAAATGTCCATTGCCGCAAATCACCACGAAGGGAACTTGTTTAAAATATTTCTTTCCCTCGCATTTATTGCAGTATTGGAATGAAGTTGTGCTGTCCAATTCAAATTTTCTTAACGTCTTGCAGCTGTTGCAGTAATGCCATTGCGGAAACTTGAGCAACGGCGTTACTAAGTTGCTGTTTACTATTTTTTCTTGGGCATTTAATTTTTGTTCACGGAATTCAGGCGGTGTATAGAATTTGTCTACTCCTAAGATTGCTTTCAACCTAGGCTCTGACACTTCAAATTCACTTTTAGCATCAGCAAGATCTCCGTAAGAATTGCGGAACCACATATCAAGGGCGCCAACAATAGCGGTTTCGCCCTCTGGATTGATCACGAGCGCACCAGGCCCTTCTGTTCCAACAAGTTTGCTTCTTCTTAAGGGCAAATATCTCATTCAGTTAGTCCCCCTATACAAATTCTTTTACCATACAAATTCTTCAATTTCTCTCTCTATTTGCACAATTACTCCTCGGCTTTCTACATCAACGCTGCGAAGAGAATTGATGACTGGGATGCTGCCGGGATTCTTTTCGCCCTCAATTATATTTCCTGACTGGTACATTAACCCGCGGGCATCATCAGCAACTCCCCAGGTTTCATAAGACCCTTTTAATAAGGCATTCATAAAAGTAGCCAAACTTTCTTTCCAATACGGCAATTGCCCCTCATCGATCAATGAAACCCTTGCATTTGCCCTTTCTAAAAAGCCTACAAACCTTCGGTCATTGCGGAATTTGTTCACTACATGGCGGTCTGGCGTTTGTGCTATCTCCCAAGACAGCCGTTGCCTTAAAAATGCAATTAAGACGGCAGTAAGACCACGGTCGATAGAGGCGCTTGAAAACGGCGTTAGGCTTGTTGTTTCAACTTGAGCATATAAACGTTGATGGTATTCATTAAAATGCTCATAATGGGATTTATCGCGCGAATTTTTATTTGAATAGACCATGACGATTAGCCCCGGCCTTTCTTTCGGCCTTCTCCCTACCCGCCCGCTTACTTGTATATATTGGGCCGTCATTTTCGGCTGCCCTACAATGCCCATTAAGGAAAGCCGGTCGATATCAACTCCCACTTCAATAATATTAGAAGCTAAGCAAGCTGAGAGCGCTTTATTTTTGCTTTTCTTGTCTTCGCTCTTGTATGGGTAATTCAAGTCATCTATTGTTTGTGTGATTTCGCTGCTTTGCTTTCGGGATGTCAGCTCAAGCGGAACACCAACGTATCTTCTGTTTTCAATATTCTCTCTTTTGACTAATGCATCAATATAAGTTGGAATGTCACTGTTGAACAAGTTCAATCCCGCCCCTAAGTCCCTTAAACTATTATAGAAAGAAAGCATTGTCCAAAATGGATCGCGTTCCTCAGGCGGCAGTTCTTCAACTTTTTGCATGATTGCAGAATATGCCATTACTTGGGCCATTAGGATTTTAATAACTGATGTATAGACGCCAACATATTTCCTTCCCGGCATTGGGCGCCCTTCTTCGTCTGTATCTACTTTAGCAAAAAAGGAATCATCTATATCAATTCCCGGGCTCGGGAAAAGCCTTGCATTTGTACGCCCAAAAAGGCATTTTGCCTGTTCTTCAAATTCTTTGATGGTAGCAGTTGCTGAGATGATTTTCGGGCGTATAATTTCTTCTCCGCGGTCGTCTATGCACAATTCTTCAATAAGCACCTCGTATAATCCGGTTAATGTGCCGAGAGGCCCTGATATCAAGTGCAATTCATCTTGGACAATGATTTGAGGGGGCGATACAACTCTTTCTCCTTCTTTATTTATTCCAAAAAGCGTCCTTGCTTCTGGTTTCCACGTCAATTGCACGAACTTATCAACAGTCCCTATCAAAAAAGTAGGCTGTTTCTTATATATTGCCTCATCCACAAAGTAAACAGGGATTTCATCGCTAAAGTCGCAATTACGGTCTGGGCAGCTAACAGCCAATGCCCCATCTTTTTCTGAGAAGCCCAATACTTGTGCTTCTTTTCCAGAACCAATTTTGCCTAATCCACAGCCGCACCAAGGGCATCTTGTTACTACAAAATTCCCTTGCCCTTTTGCTCTAGGCATTGCCCTTAATTGCTGGATTGCTATTTTATTTGAGTTTGGCGAAGTTGCCGCCCCTACCCAAATCCCTATCGAATATGGGGTTTGCCCTAGAAGACCTTTTTCTTTACGCCGGATATATTCCATTGAGCACATTAGCCTTGCAGCCCGCTGGAATTGGTCTGCAGTTAAAAGCCGCAAAGTATAGCGCATAATAATATCTACGCCAGCATCTTCAGGATTTAAAATTCTGCGGTAAAACATTTGAAAAGCTGCCACTCCAAGGTAAGCTTCTGTTTTGCCTCCCCCAGTTGGAAACCATATTAAATCAACCGTTTCACGGTCTATAGAATCTTTTTCTACTAAAGAAGGGATAGATAATAAGAAAAAGCTAATTTGGAATGCGCGCCAACTATTTTCAAGAGAATCTAACTGCCCCATTTTTTCCATAGCCTTTTTGAAAGGTATGTCAAAATCCAATTTAGTTTGGTTATTTTCTTTTTTTAATTTTGCCATTCTGATTGTTTTGCCATTTATTTGTTGCAGCAACATCGCTTTATTGGCTAGCTTGAATGCCGTTAATACTTCTTCTTTTTGAAGGAGGACCAAACCTTTTTCCATTCTTTTTAAGCTATCTTTGCATAAATTTAAATTCTTCGCAGCAGAATCTTTAAGTTCTTTAGGCAAATTATGGCTCTCTTCTTCCTGCTCTAAAATCCACTTGCCATAGCCCTCAATTAAAGGCAGCAAAACCTTTTCTATATCTTCATAGTTTTTCGCCTTGGCTAAATCTTGCATGCGGATAACAAGAGGGACTTCCTTGCCGCCTGCCATAACTTTTACGTCAGGCGTCATGCTTTCAGTTTCATATCTTGGCACAAATGTTGTCTGGATGCTTGAAATGCTTTGCGCATGCTGGTTCCAAGTAACAGAACAGCCATGTCCAAAAGCATAGTTGGCTTTTTTTCTAAATAAAAGCTCATTGTTCAAATCCTCTTCGTTTAGAGGCAAATTCCGCTCATAAGCTTTGGGATAATTAAGAAAACCATTATTTGGAGAAAAAATTTCTATTTTAGATTGGAAAGTAGTATGCTCGTCCAGCTTTGCTTTATAAGGCATTTTCGTTTTGTTTAACACAGTAGCCGTAATCAATAGATATTTGCCTTTTAGCCTCCATTGAATATGCAACTTCATATCAATTTTTGAGATTCTTTCGCCTGCTAAATTGGCTGCTTCCAAAGAGTACAGCTTTTGCCCATTAGCCTTTCCTGAAAAATCGCTTAACAAGATTACCTTAGTTGCTTTTATCGTTTCGCGCAGCCACCATGTCCGAGAAAACTTATAATCGTTTTCTTCTTTTTGCTGGCCTTTAACATCCACTTCCACCTTGTGTGCTTTATAAAGCCCTGCAGAAAACTCCACTTCAAAAGATGCGGATTTAGCATCTACACAAAATGTCAGCCCCATAGTTGAAGGGGCAAAATCATTTTGGTTAACTTTTATAGGTTCTTCATCTAGGCCTGAATCTTCGCTAACAGTTTGATTAGCGGCGGAACTGGATGATGAATTGCCATCTGAGTAAAAACCTTCTTTGCCTTCTTCTTGGGTTTGGCCAATTTCTTTAGCCTCTTCACTGACTTCTTCTTGTTTCACTTGGGCCGGATAAAGCATTCCTGCTGCATATCTTCTTGATGGACTGTCTTTTTGCAACACTTCCTCTTTGATTCCCGCATTCAACCAATAATAATTTGCACCAAGTTCATCGAAGTTATTTATTAGAGTATTTCCGCTACCATTGAAGGCTTTTTTGCAGTTTTCTATATTTCCAGGGCCAATAATTTCTTCTTCAATCGATTTTATTATTAATTCCCGGTTATGCAATGAGTTTTCTAGTTTAACCATATTTCCACCTCAGTTTTTGAATATTTTTAAAATTTCGTTTTCAGATACCATAACAGTCTGTTTTGATATTGCTTTGATCTCTTCTATGTTAAACGAAGCTCCTGCAAATACCTTTGATTCAAATTTATAATATCCTTTTTCCCCAAGTACCTCTTCCAGGTGGCCGTTAACTTCTTCCATTAAGCTTCTCGAGATTTTGCGTCCCGCTTTAATATGGGCTGCAAAGATTTCTCTCGTTGCCCTTATAATCTCTTTTCTCTCGTTTTCCTCAAATTTCATAGCTGCAAGTATTTTTTCGAGTGCATCCGGCTTTATGCATAAAGGGCTTACCCAATAACTTAAATTTAATTTATTTACATATAAAACCCCATGGTTATCTTGTAAATCCTTTACAACTGCATCTATTCCTTGAATTTCTATATCTGACTTCAGCCTTTTTTTCCATTTTTCTTGCTGTTCCCGCAATGCAAAAGCTTTTTTTCCTAGAATATCGTCTGCTACCTCACGGATTAAAGCAGATCCATTATGGGTCCGGAACACCAATAAATCTCCTGTTTCTAAGTTCTTTATTTGTGTTTGCTGAATTTTTAAAGCTTCTCCATCAATTGTTGTGATGGATTGGTCAAGCGGCAATAATGTGTAATTGTTATTTGAGATATGGACAATTTTCGCTTGGATATTGCCGCCTTTTATAGCTTGGCTGCTCTCAATCCTCTTTACGATCTCTTCTTCATCATATTGTTCTAAAGGCTGTTTAATGCTGATTTTATAATCAATGCCTTTATGGCCTGAGTGGAGGTCAACGCCTTTATAAACTGTATTTATTATTAACTTCTTTGAAATTAGATTTCTAAAGGAGGCACTTGGCGAAATATTATTCTCAAAACAAGAGTATCCTAAAAAAAATGTCTTTTTAGAAAAAAACATTTCAGAAAATTTTTTATCAAAAAAGGAGGGTGTACCTATAAAAAAAAGTTGATTAGCAAACAAACCTAGTTTTACAAACTCTTTATCTTTATAAATTTCTATATGCCTATCATTGATCAGCAGCTCTTTTTCTTCCATTTGGTGCCTAGTAATGATATAAACTTTTTCTTCTTTTTTGGCTTCTGATAATAATTCAGTTAACTTTGATATGTATGCATTGCCCTCATTATTCCTAAGCGACGCAAGCACCTTAATCAATGGCTCTACGTAGAGCTCATGCAAATTTTTATAGCTTGGCCGCTTTGTTAATGTGAAAAACTTAACTAGTGCTGAATTCATCTCTCTTAAGAAAGCGCTGTAACTTTTCAAAGTTCCCAGCATGCGTTGGACCGTTAAAACAAATTCGTCCGTCTCCTGCAACAGTATTTCATCGCCCTCATAATATCTTCCGACTTCTTCTTTCAAGTTTTTTATGTGGGCTACCAGTTCTTCAATTTCAGGAGCTTGAATTTGTACGAACCGCACTTCATTAGAAGTATGGTAGAAGTGGTTTACTAATTGTAAATTGGTTTTCTTATTTCCAAGCAAATATCTCAACCCCTTTCGGTATGCTGATGCCTGCATCTTCCATGGCAGACAACAAAAGCCCATTGATAGAAGCAGATCCATCTACTAAAAATCTTTGTTCGATTTTCATTTTCAAGTCTTCTAATTTCTCCGTAGATTCATATTGGTCCACTAAATAAATGCTCTTTATATTAGTGAATTCATCTATTCTCCGCAAACTCTTTCCGGCACCTATCACCAAGGCTATGCTCTGGTCTATGTGCCATTCATTTAACTTAACTTTTTCAGAAACCAACTCAATATTTCTAAATGTTGTTTTGGACTCGTCTAAAAAAATGAAATTGCTGAAATCCATAAAGCGTTCTTTTGCAAAAAACTTTATAGAAGATAAATTTTCTATCCATTCTTTTTTTATAGCTGAAACGATAATTTTTGGTTTATTTTTCATTTCTGCTGCGCTTAAGTTTTCCTTCTTATAAAAAAGGTTTAGGATATTGTCTTCAACTATGTTGCTCACATTCTTCACTATTTGCGCATTTTTGACTTCACTTGCTTCATTATTAAAAATCCTAACATTAGTAAGCCATCTGCGCTCAGATACATAAGTAACGGAATTTTTATTGTCTTTAATTTTTATTGCAACGCCGCCGGATGACCCTGGAAAATCTTCCACTCCTAGGACTGTACATTTCTTCCATTTAGCGCCTGCTAAATATAAGACTTGGCTTCCTTTTTGTAAGCTTAAAAACTTATTCTTTAAATTTTGATTATCAATATTTTGTTGAAATCCATAGTCAACCGAACCTAGCACTATAAAATATGAAAATAATAAACTGGATGGAACAGAAACGTAAATTTTCACTTTTTCTTTTTGCTCATGGACAAACCAACCAAGAAAATGTGCCATCTTCATCCAATTCTCCATTTCAACTAAAGAGCCACTGCTTACTGCTTTATATTTCAAAATATCTCTCAGCATACTGAACACTTCCATTTTCAAATTATTTACAATCATTATAATAAAATTTTACCATAAGATGCATAACTTTTTTGAATTTTACATTACTTTTTATTTTGTTTTCCGGGGTTATTTTGACTAAAAGTTTAATGTTTTTTACGTTTTATTTAAAACCCTTTATTTGCTCCTATTTTCATTTGTTTGGAATTATCGTTTAGACATGAAAGCATCCATTCTTTTAATGCTCTATAATCTTTTTTTGCTTCTAATAGCTTGGCGTGCCCAGCCATCTTTTTACTTCTGTAAAAAGAGTTCTTTTTCAAAATTCGAATAGCTTTGCTATAACGCTGTAGTTCTTCTGCCATTAGGACTGTGTCTTGATAAATTTTATTCATATCCCATTTTTCTTCGTCTGTTTTCCGTGCGATTATTGCAGCTCCTGATCTATTGCCATATTCAACTTTCCACTCGGAGTTCAGCTCAAGAGCACTTAAAAATTTCTCCTGTACTATTTCATACCATGCTCCTTGGTATGGACCTGAAAGCTGGACATTCGGGCTGTAGCGGTGATGCCCATTGCATCCAGCTAAAGAAGTAATTCCAGATAAATTAAGGGATTTTACAAACATTGCGATATTAGCATGTAAATCCAAAGCATTTACTTTTATGCCGAACCATCTTTGGGCAAAAGCCCGCCAATAAAAGTTGTATCCCTCCATATGGATAGGAAAAGATTTTCCTTTATGGTTCATAATTTTTTTCATAACAGAAATAGGCAGCTTGTTGAGCAATACTTGGAACCGTTTTTCGTCTAGCCAAAAAATTGGAAGGCTCAACTCATTAAGCAATGCTTTAACTTTAAAAATATCGTTTGCCGTATTTTCAACTCCCATAGCAATCAAATCATTTTCTAGGCTGCAAAAAATGCCTCTTGCTTTTAATGCTACTGCCAATCTTTCTGTTGCATCCATCATTTCTAATTTGAGTAAGTTCATAACTGACCACGCTCCTATCTATTTGATGTTTACAGTATAGAAAAAGGCCGGTTACTTTTTAGTAACCGGCCCAAGCCTCATCTGCATATATATGATTTGATAGGCGAGAGCCAAGTATAACCGCCTTCTGCCGTTGCAAGAAAATCTTTAGTATTTTCATTGTTTAATGCACGCCGCAATTTTCGCCTTATGCTTGAAATATATTTTCTTACAGCAGTTTCTCCTACCTGTTGGTCTACCATACTGCTTCTTCAATTTTTTGTTTTGAACAAGGAATTCCTTCATGGTCCATTAAAAAGCCTAATATTTCAGCTTCTGTTTTTTCCAAGGCAACAGCATCTGCAATAGCATAAAAGTGCTTCCTGTCCTGAGACAAATCTAATACTATACATTCGCCTTCCATTGCTTTTTCTTTTAAATCGTCATAGTCTTTTCTAGCAATATTTTCTCTACTATTTTCTGAAGAACTCAACAAAATAGGTTCAGTCCGTTTTACTTTCCTTTTATCTTCGTAAAGTTTAATAAACCAATCTTGGTTATTTATCTTATCGAGTTGTTTTGCTTCCAACAAACACTTTATGGATTGATAGGGATAACCTATCCTTTGATAAGCAAGGCTCATATTGCAAAGCAGTTTTATTTTTTGGTTTTCTTCTATCCCATTTTCAATTGCTTCTTTTCCATAAAACAATGCCGCTTCCCATCTTCTATTTTCATTTGCTAATAGGAAAGATAACCGATAAAAAGCTTCTGGTTTTTTTGGAGCATGAATAGTAGAAAGCCTTAAAATTTCATAAGCGCTATGCATGTTTCCTCTCTGGACTTTTTCGTCTACTCCCCATTTAAGATACAGATCTGCCAACATGATGGCATAACGTGGTTCCTTTGGGTCTAGCTTTGTAAATCTTTTATATAGCTCTATGCCTTCTTCAATCCAATGCCTATTAATTAGATCAACATCTATTGCTTCTCTATCCATCCAATTGTCTTCTAAATCCAGCAAGTGTTCAATTTTCTCTTTTTCTCTCATGTTTCTTTTACAAACTTCTTAAAATATTTTGCTGCATTGCTATACATTCTATTTCCTCTAATGTCTTTTTCATTGAATTCTCCAATTGAAAAGTATTTAGTGGATAGTGATTCAATAACAGCAGAATCTTGGATATTATATAAGTTTCCATCTAATAAGCCATATTTATTTAATCCTTTTGAAATGGTATTAATAGCTCCAGAATATTTTTGGGCCGTAGAAGAAGAGACTGGCGTATTGACCTTTAACCAAGAAATAAATTCATCTTTTCTCATGTAAAACATTCCCCGTTTCTTTAAATGAAGTTACTATTATTTAATATGGTTTAGTTAAATAGCTTATTATTTTTTACAGCTTAATATCCTTGTTTTGGCGATTCTTTACTTCTTCTAGTTTCGAATAGAAACTATCCTCTAAATCAATTTCAAAGAAATTCGTGAATTTTAAAATATATGCTAAACAATCAGCAAGTTCCTTGCCTAAGTTTTGCTTTATTTCTTTTGATGCCAGTTCGAAGGCTTCTTCATTACTCATTCCATTTTTAATATATTCATTTGTAATATTGAAAGACTTTCTTAACTCTTCCGCCACTTCAGCGACTTCTGTAGTTAATAACATGTAATTATTTAAAAGCGATGCCCTACTTTTTTCATAATTTCTCTTATCAATACTCCAGCCCATCTCTTCTTGGTACTGCTTTGTAAAAGTTTGCAATTCTTTCATCCTGCACCTCTTAGTTGTAGTTTTTAATTTATTTCTAATTTTTCTTTGTTGATGACTTTTATCAAGCTTTCATAAATTTCTTTCCAGGTTTGTTCTAAATCTATTGTAACTATTTCAACCTTAACTCTTTGATTCCATTTAAATTTTTCATTTACATGCACGCCATTAAACGGATAAATCAAGATACCTCTCAAATCTAATACTGGCGATTGATGCATCAGATAAGTAAACAATTGATACATATTGTGGCTATGGAAAGATGATTTCCCATGATGCACTTGAAAAATATTTTTATAGAATTTAGCGTCGATTATTATCTTCTCAGGTTTTTTTCTATGGATTAATGACACATCTGTCCGCATGCCCGGCAAATAGGTTTTATCGCCTTCTAGTTTCCACTGCATCCCTTCGGCTTTTACTTGATAGTCTTGCTGCTCCAGCCTGTAGAAATTGAACAGGAATTTTTCAAAGATGCTGTTTAATGCGCGCTCATCTATTTCTGCTGAAAAAAGGCTCCAATTTCCATTCTTATGCGAGAGCAGTGTCATTTCATGCAGGAGGCGGGCAATTTGCAGAATCCACTTATAATGCATGTTATGCCGCCCAAAATACGTTTTTGCAAAGGAAGCTTTTGTTAATGATGGCATGTCTACTTCAGGCATCAATTCCATATACTTAAAACTTCGGCTTTTGGTTTCTTGTTTGACATGGCGGTTTAATGTAATGGATCGCAATGTAGATTTGATCAATTGATTTAACCAGATATTGGAAGTGTACTCATCTTTTTCACAGACCACGACAGGCTTTTTTGCGATAATATATGGCATAGACTCCTCCATTATCACCCGACCTGCCAAACGATTTGTGGGTTCCGATTTTGCTACATAATCCTTAACTAAACCTCGGCGGTTAACAAGCTCTACTTCTTTTAAAAATTGTTTGCAGATAAAGTCATATGTGATGATATCTTCATCAACATCGTTCAAACTATTGGTCAGTTCTGGCATATTTTCTGCATAGCTCAAGAGAATAAAAAGGTTGCGGATCGGAACTTTGAATAGTTCGCTCATCTTATATTTCCTCTATCAATTTCTCAACAATTTCTGGACGGTCGAAATAATATTCTTCTAAGAGAGGTATAATTTCAAAATCCATTATGCCATCAAACCATAATTTTTCATTGATCTCTTCTGGTTTTGCCGAAAAGAATGAATGGCCAATTGCATAGCCGCTCCCCAACTGATAGTCATTGATGATGTCCTGATTCAAACGTTCAATTGTTCGTAGGATTCTGGCAGCCATTTCTCCTGAGACATTCGAATTAATCAGATGCTGGCGCCATTTTTCATTAAATGCAGGCTTTAACGCTACAAAAGCAAAACGCCGGCGCAGCGCGACTTCTAATTGAGCTAATGAGCGATCAGCGGTATTCATCGTGCCGATCAAATGCAAGTTAGCTGGCACAGTAAACTTCTCCTTTGAATACCCCATTGTGACAAACTCATCCCGTTTGTCGCGTTCAATAAGCATAAAGAGTTCTCCAAATATCTTCGAAAGGTTTCCACGATTAATTTCATCAATGATAAAGTAATAGTCTTCCTCCGGATTATTGAGTGCGCGTTGGCAAAAATCGTAGAAAATGCCAAACTGCAAAGAGAAGCCATTTTCTTTTGGCCGGAAGCCCATTACAAAATCTTCATAAGAATAGTTCTGGTGGAATTGAACCATTTCCACTCGGCTTTCATTTTTTGATCCCATAAGCGAATACGCCAATCTTTTAGAAACAAAGGTTTTCCCTACTCCAGGCGGCCCTTGCAAGATAATGTTCTTTTTGTATTTAAGAAGGCTGGAAATCTTACCATAAGTTTCTTCATCGATAAACACTTCAGAAAGAAAATCTTCTTTTGAATAGGCTTCATACTTAACAGTTGTCGGATCTGCATAGCTTTCCGCAAGCGCTTCTTTTAAATTTGGTTTTAAGCGCCAAAGAAAATGGTCGTTTCCTTCATATTCATCTTCAAATAACACACACCAATAACAAATACTTCCGTCATCGCGAAGTACATCTTCGATTCCCGTTTCCCGTTGAATTCTTTTAGCTAAATTAACGACTGGAGCGTTAAAAGAAGAGCGGCTCTTACCGAAGGCTTCGGCCAGTTGGGTTGCTGTAGCTTGTCCGCCCATTTCAAATATTTTGTATAGATAAACTAAATTTCTCTCTTGGAACACCTGCTTATCAGCAATCAATTCCAACCAGGTTTCTTTGCTAAGTTCCTTTATATAAGGAGTTGTTGATTCCGCAATCGAATTATCATCGTCAAACTCTCCAATTACTTCTACAATTTTCCGATGAAAATCTTCATAAGAAAATTCTGGTCCGTTGTTAACATGTGCTACGCTTCTTCGTCCACCTTGAGGATGCTGATCTCCAAAATGTAGACCATACTCAATCCCATGTGGATCAATTGCAACAAATAGTTGTGGAGCCGGTCGATGGTTCGGGTATTCCGTTTCGTAAACTGCTAACCAGCAACGAGAAGTTCCAAATTGATTATTCCAACTAAAGCCGTTTAAAACCTTGTCCTCTGCAAATGCTCGGTCTTTTAACTCTTCAAACTGGCGGATAGATCGGTGTATTTTAGTTAGTTCTTCTTGAACCTTCTTCTTTTTATTAAGGTAATAAAGCTGGAACATTATTGAAAAGTTGCTCCAAGAATTTAAAATATTTGTGTCGTACTTCACTCGTATCTCTTCTTTGATAGCTTCTAATTTCCCAATAGAAGCTGAACCATTTTCAAGAATTTCTTCAACTAGCTTGTGGCGAATAAGATTGATTTTTTCATTATTTCTATATTGATCGCTTAGCTTTTCCAATAGTTCAGGATCCATATCTGCAATTGCTTCCAGCATCAACTCCTGATTATTTTCGAACTCTCGGAGCACTCCAGCAAGTTCATATAAATAATCCACTGCGCTTTCAACCTGAATTTGATCGTAGGTCGTACTGCAATAGAAGAAATCTTGTATGTCTAATATTGTTAATGAAGAATCGTTTACTTTAAAATAGTCCAAGGCTGCATTACATATAAAGATATAAACTTCATAATTTTGCCCAACAGAGCCTAATTTCAATTCAATATCATAATCTTTTTTTACTTTAGTAAACACTTCTTGCTTGTAAATCGGGTATTTCGTGTAGTCCTTGGCTGCAAGCAGATAGCCGAACAATGGAGCTCCGAGCGAGATTTCTGGATTGAAAGATTTGGCTTGTTCCCTGAAACTTTCGATCCTTTCACTAATGGGAGCATCCGAGTTATATAATTGGTTTAAAAGTGCTGCTACCTCAGCTGGTCTAGCTTCCGCATATTTCACCAAATCCCCTGTATTACTCCAGTGGACGAAACTGCCGGCACTTGGATTTTCTTTCTGGATTTTCTTTGTGATATCCCCTACTGTTAACTCGTTTATTTCCTGTCCTCTTAAAAATTCGTTCAAACGAGATAATATTTCTAATTTATAGGACTCGTCATAGAGTTCATTCTCTTTAAACTTTATGTATCTGTTAAAAGAAAGATTTATATAAGAACCATTGAACAATTGTTTTCTGATTTTGAAGTATTCTTGTTCTGATGGCAGCTCTTTGGCTGCTTTTAATTCTTCAGCAAAATATATTTCAGCAGCTTCTTTTAATGCAGGGCGTAAAGTCCATATAAACCGATTTCGATCTGGCTGCCATTCTCCTAAGTAAGGAATATGCCAAGTCTGATCATGACCATTATCTTGTTTTGGATATACGACGTCAGGCAAATGCTTCATAATTCTTTTGCCTAATCGATCGACTTGCAGATTGATTGCCCCTCTTCCTTTTAGTCCAATAGCATGGGCAATCGGCGTTGCATGAGGAGCTCCCTCATATTGTAAAACCGCTAAAATCATGTTTCGATCTTGCTCTTTAAACACTTCATCATTTCGAAGCATTTCTAGCCATAGGTCAACTGTAATTTCTAATGAGGTATCATAGATGTATTCACTGGACATACTTAACTCCCTTTCGTAATTCCATTACTTTTTAAAAGTAATCAACAATGAACTTTTTGAAGCAACTTGCTTTTTAGACTAGACTTATAACCACAAGAGTTCGAAATTTCTAGAAAAAAATTTATAAAACATTAATAAGCCATAAGTAAAATTTAACTAAGCCTCTATGCTATTTCGAATAATTTGACTATACAAAATTAATTATACCAAAAAAAGGAACTTCAGTTTATTCCATAATCACTTAAAAATTCTAAGCCTAATTTCACTTCCGAATATTATTGTATAAGTTAAGATAACCATTAAGGGACACTTAATGGCTCAGCAGTAGTTGACCTGTTTAATACTCTTCCGAAAGGACGATAACCAATGACGCATTTCCCAAGCACCAACACCATAACAAGTTTCTCTAAAGAACATAAACCTGCTTATTTCGCAGAACTCGGAAAAGAAATTGCCATCGAAACGATGGACTGCTACGACGGTCAAGTAAAATCGGAAACGGATCTCCGATCAATGATTGACATGAGCCGGCTGAATCCTGCAACAGGACCCATCTACCTCAACGGAGTCCAAGCTGGAGACACGCTATGTATTGAGATATTGGATATCGAAACGAACGATTTCGGCGTGATGATGGCCGCTCCTGGGCTCGGCCCCTTAGGTGAGCATGTAACAACTTCCTCGACCAAAATCATTCCGATCAAAAACCGGCAGATTCAGTTTAGCGAAACCCTTACACTTCCCCTCCAGCCGATGATCGGCGTGGCGGGCGTCGCTCCTGAAAACGAAGCGGTTCCAACTGCAATTCCCGGCAGCCACGGCGGCAACCTGGATACAAAAGACATCAAGCCCGGAAATAAGCTCTACTTGCCGGTCTTCCATGACGGCGCACTGGCCGGGTTTGGCGATTTGCATGCTTCGATGGGCGACGGCGAACTGAGCGGGACCGGAATCGAAGTCAGCGGCAGGATCAAAGTACGATTCGACAAAGTATCCTTGCCATTGTCGAATCCGATGGTCGAAGACGAACAGTTTCTGTACTTTCTTGCTTCCGGCCCTACCTATGACGAAGCCATCCAAACGGTTTTATTTGAAACAGCCCACCATTTAAAGAACGGGTTGAATCTGTCGTTCGAAGACGCCTATCGCCTAATGAGCGCCGTATGCGATTTGAAGTTCAGCCAAATCGTCAACAAGCATGTGACGGTGCGTGTAGCCGTGCCGAAAGCGGTTCTTCCGCTGGCTCTGCTGTTGCGGCAAGAATAAACCTTTTGAATAAAAGCATTTCCGGAACCTTTGAAGGTTTTTGAAATGCTTTTTTTAATTAGACGGCTCTGTTATCTTCTTGCTACCTGGATAAAATTCTCGAGTAGTGCATGGCGCCTCGATACGACAGAAACAAAGCTCAATCGGCAGGTTTTATTAACAAATTCAGGCTGCCTTCCCCTTTCCTTTCTCCCCAGGTACGATCGAAATTCCCCACTATAGAATGCGCACGCCTAAGAACCCTGTTCACTAATCGTGTACAGGGTTCTGCTTAATGGCATTAGTTGATAAAGCAGAAAGCAAATTTCATTTCGTGTTTGTTTCAATTGTCTACGGCACTACAAGGAAATTATTAGCGACAACTTCAGCAGTCACTCCAGAACCTTCAAGCAGCGCTTCTATTTGATCTGCCGGCAATGGACGGCTAAAATAGTATCCTTGCGCTAAATCACAGCCCTCCGTCTTAAAGTAGTCGAATTGCTCTGGAGTTTCGATCCCTTCAGCAACAGACTTTAAATCCAATTTTTGGGCCAAACTGATGATGGCAGAAATAATGGAGATCGTTTTTTTATTGTCAGATGCATTTCTGATAAAGGATTGATCAATTTTTATCGAATCGATTGGGAAATCTTTTAAATATGACAAAGACGAATAGCCGGTTCCAAAATCATCGATTGAGATTCGAACTCCCAATTTCTTCAGCTCATTCATCGTGGCAATCACAGATTCTGTGTTTTCCAGGAAAATGCTTTCTGTCAATTCCAATTCCAAGATGTGCGGATTTAAACCCGTTTCTTGAAGAATCTTTTTGACGGTTCCCACAATGTCATTGTTGACAAACTGCTTGATTGAAAGATTTACAGCCATATGGAAAGGATGGTCATACTTGCGGTTCCATTCGACTGCCTGGAGACACGCTGTTCTCAATACCCATTCTCCTATCGGGATGATCAATCCTGTTTCTTCTGCAATGGGGATAAATTGATCTGGAGGAACCAGCCCACGCTCTGGATGCATCCAACGAATAAGTGCCTCTGCTCCATAGATAAATCCAGTTTTGGGATCAATTTGCGGCTGATAGTGCAGCACAAGTTCCTCATTATCGAGCGCGCTATGAAGATTTTGCTCAAGGCCCACTCGTTCTTCAAAAGAACTGTTCATGGAACTGTTAAAGAATTTGTAACTGTTCCCTCCCGATAACTTGCTGTTGTACATGGCAATGTCCGATTTTTTTATCAGTTCTTCTATGTTCTCTCCATCTGTCGGATAAAAGCTGACTCCAATACTCGACCGTAAATAAAGTACATGGTCCTCAATAAAAATCGGTTTTCGAATTTCTGCCAAAATCCTTTCCACAATCTCAGAGACTTCAGGTTTTGTCTTAGCTGACAAGATTACCGTAAATTCATCTCCGCCCATTCGGAAGACAATATCCTTTTCAGACATGCAGTTTCTTAACCGTTGTGCGATTTGCTGCAATAGTTTATCCCCCACTGTATGGCCGCGGGTATCATTGATCATCTTGAATTTGTCCAAATCAATGAACAATACCGCAATTTGTTGGGGAGATTCCACAAACTGTTTCAGTTTCTCAGTAAACTGCAGACGGTTAGGCAGTCCAGTCAACGTGTCGTGATAGGCTAAATAAGCACTTTTTTCTTCTGCCTTTTTACGATCGGAGATATCCTGGATGGCACAAATGGATATCTTCTGTCCTTCTCGTTCTACAAAGTTCACGTTGACCAAGGCAGAAATGCTATCACCTTTTTTATTGACCAGTTCAGCTTCAAAATTGTGTATGGGAGAACGTTTTAAAAAGCCCTTCATCAAGGTCATACGGCGGCGCTCAAAAGGTGCCAATAACTCTAGTAAATCCTGGTGATGTTCACCGAAAAGAGCATTGGATGCCGGATTGGTTTCTAAAATTTGATGATTTTCTTTCGCCACAATGATTGGCACAGATACAAGATTAAACATATTGTTCAGAAATTCGTCCTTGTCACGGTTTTCCTCTTCTGCAATTTTTCGCAATTTGTTCTGGAAAAAGGTTCTGCGGTTTGCCCGTTCCATAATGTTCCCGCCTATGACACAGGTAATGACAAACACCCAAAGAAGTAAAGAGAGCATTGCAACTTCACTGGTACCCAAAAGTGCAAGTTGGTAAATGACCACATAAAAAAGGGTAGTTGGCACAGCGAGCTTAAACCTTATTCTTAATATAAAAAAGGAAAACAAACTCACTACCGTTATCCCGCAAATTGCCAAGATATTATTTCCCAGTATAATATGGCCGATAAAAACAACACTCAACCCTGCAAATCCATTTGAAATCGTTGTTACCGCCTGATGGTATTCTGCGAACCTCTTTGAATGCAAAACGATTAAATTCAACGTAAAAACTGGATACAACACTAAAAGGATCACGCTGGCAATCTGGTAAAAATTTTGCGGCAGGCTTCCATATGCAAATATGCCCAAGGAAAGCCAGGCGAAATAAGAAAGGATAATCCCAATTTGGTTATACGCTCGAACTTCGCTATCGTTAGAAGATTTAAATTCATGCTCTAGTGGCCGGTCCAGGAAACTTAAAGTCAGTGGATGAAAGTGCAGTTCAAGCTGCTCTCTATTATTCGCCATAAGTTTAGTTAATCCTGATGTACAGCTGCTAGTATGAGTTCTTGATTTTCATTCACTTGATGCTTGCGGCAAACCTCGTCTAAAGCGTTGACTGTGTAATCAATTTGCTCTTTCGTATGATTGCAGTTGACGATCAACCTGATTCTGCCCTGATTCATTTTCACTGCTGGATAAACAATGGGCGTTGAATACACACCAAGATGGTAAAGATCATTTACAACCAGCCTTAGTTTATGGTGATCTTCAATGAATACTGGAATAATGGGGCTTTTGCTGTTTCCAAGATCAAATCCTTTAGACAACAATGAACTCCGCATGTAATTGCTTTTCGCATGAAGTTCCTCAATTAATGACGGATTGTTTTCTATTTCCTCAAGCGCTGCCAGAATTACCCCCGCATCAGCCGGTGTGAGGCAAGCTTGAAATAGATAGGGGTCGGAAAATCTGATCAATGAGCAGTACTTCTTGTCCGCCGCTAAGAAACCGCCAATAGATGCTGTTGCCTTAGATAAAGTGGACATAATAAAATCGACTTCATCGCTTACTCCTTGTTCATAACAATAACCTTGTCCCTTGTCTCCGTAGATGCCGAATGTATGAGCTTCATCTACATATAAATAAAATTTGTGCATCTTTTTTAAATTTATTATTTCTTTTAATGGAGCTAAATCACCGCTCATTGAATAAGCAGATTCTATGATGACAAAGATGTTTTCAAACGAATTTTCATATCTTGCCAATTTCTTTTCGAGGTCGGCCACATCATTATGTTTGAATGAAATCGATTTACTGGCATTGGATAACTTTATTCCGTTAATAATGGAGGAATGGCTTTCCCGATCAAAAAGAATTAAGTCCTTTTTGCCAACCAACATTGAAATACTGCCTACGTTTGCAGTAAATCCCGTCGGAAAAAGAACAGCATTTTCTTTTCCCGTCAATCCACTTATTTTCTGTTCTATTTCTTTATGCAACGATGTCATTCCACAAGAAGATGCGGAAGTACCGGAACCGGTGCCATACTGATTTAAAGCGCGGACAGCTTTCTCAATAACGTTCCTGTTTCTATTTAAACTGAGATAATGATTTACATTCCACAAAATACATTCTTGTATTTCACCGGAACCTTCGGTTATCACATTCATTAAAGTGGCGGCGCCACCTTCCAGGTATCGGTCATACTCGTTATCCACTTCAACAAAACGTTGAATAGTGGCAGCCCTTTCTTCTAGGTCATTGACACCTTTCAAATAGGCAAGGACTTCCCCAATCGAAGCAAATTTTTCACTCATTCAAATACCCCCAAGTATTATTTCCTATTTTTCATTTTTCTATCGTTAGTACTATTGGTTCATTCATTAGTACTATTGTAACACCAAATTAAAATTATACAATCTACAGTTTTTAGTTTTCAGAAATATAAGAAGTGTAGGTTAGAGCGATAGAAAAAGCAGTGTCATTAAGGCGGATTGAACAATACATATAGCATGCCATTAACAATGGTTCCAAAAAATTTAGGCAACGACTGCGCTTTTGCAGCAAGGCTGATTCGGTGCAAGCATTTCTGAAACCTTCGAAGGTACCGGGAATGTTTTTTTGATTCTTCCTCCGTTAGGCGTTTTAAAAGGCGCTTGCCCGGGCATACTAAACCGTTAAGCAGTCTTTTATTTCTTCGATTCTTCAATAAATTGAATAATCGAATATTAGTTGTTCTCGATTCATGCCTGGTCATGATACGATGTAGACAAAGATTGACGGATAGGTTTGTTCAACGATTTGCGTTGACTCCTTTCCCCTTCCAAGTCATTCTAAAATGGATTCACCTTTTTATCTTTCTTTATTGGCACACTTAAAAGAAAAAGCGAGGTGAGAAAATGAGCTTTTTGAACCGCTTGTTCGGCAGCGCTGAAAAACAACAGCCCAAAGTCGAAAAACGGACGCTGCGCAATTTGCGTGTCGGTGATTTCGTGTCCTACGATTTGGTGGATTATGAAGTGACCGGCAAAATCCATTACGACGACCACGGCTATACGTGGGACGCCTATCAGCTGGCTTCTGCCGGCAAAACGCTGTGGCTCAGCGTCGAAATGGACGATGAGCTCGAAGTGGGCATGTATGAGAAAACACGCCTGGCGGGAATTGAGCCCGGCGCCAAGAAAATTACCTATAAAGACCAGGCTTATTTTTTGGAAGAGCAAGGCCGGGCATATGTCCGGGGCGAAGGCCGCAGCCAAAACGTCAATGGCCAAGAAATGAGTTATTACGAATACGCGGACGAAGCCGGCGAATCCTTTTTGTCGGTGGAAGACTGGGGCGGCGAAGTGGAAGTCAGCCACGGCTTTGAAATCGAAGAATTTGAAGTAAGCATCCTAGCGGGAAGCTAACCAATTGGAGGAGATCGTATGTTTCAATTTTTCAAACGTGTCCAAACTTATGTGGAATCCGAGCTGAATGCAGCGCTCGACAAGGCGGAAGATCCGGTCAAAATGCTCGACCAGTTTATGCGCGACATGGCGGCGGATATCCGCGACGCCGAAACGGCGGTGGCGAAGCAGCTGGCCAACGAGAAAATGCTGAAGAAGAAGTTTGACGACGCCAACAGCATGGTGGAAAAACGCGAGCAGCAAGCGATACAAGCGGTTGAAGCGGACAACGAAGAACTGGCCCGCCGCGCGCTTGAAGACAAGCAGACGTATGTAACGCAAGCGGCCGACTTGAAAGGCTCCTACGAACGGGCGGCATCGGATTCAAGCATTCTCCGCGAGAAACTGGCGGAGATGAAGCGCGAATACGAACAAATGGAAATCAAAAAAGATTCCTTGAAAGCCCGCGCGGAATCGGCCAAGACGCGGACGATGATCAACCGCACAATGTCTTCGGTCGGAAGCGACGAATCCCGCAGCGGCTTCGAACGCATGGAAGAAAAAGTGATGCAATACGAAGCGGAAGCCGAAACGAGCGAAGACTTGCGCGCCGGTTCGCGCAGCCTCGACGATGAATTCGCTTCATTGAATAAAAACAGCAAAGTCGATGATGAATTGGCGGCGCTGAAGCAGCGGCTGAAAAAAGAATAAACGGACAAACGGCGGCCCGCTTGCGGCGGGCTGTTTTTGTCGATACGGGGTGTTTACTGGATGATAAAAAGAGGATGGCTTTGCGGCCTCGTTTCCGCCGTGCTGCTGCTGGCAGCCTGCGGAATGGCCCAAGCGGAAGATTACGTTGAAGAAAACTACACATTCGTTGATGCGGTGGCGGGCAGCAGTTCGAACGACCGCGCGATGATGTACCGCTCCGAACAAAGCTTGAGCGATACGGCAACAGAATTGAGCGGCGTGCAGGAACCGGAGCAGATCGGTGAAGTGGTCGAAGGACGGCAAGTGCTCGTGTACGACGATGAATTCATCATTTTAACCGAAGATCCCGACAATGCAGGAACCACGCTTGTCGAAGTGGCCGGCGATGAATTTGTCCGGAATACGTACCATCCCGGATTTTTCACCGGCATGTTTGTCGGTTCGTTCTTAAGCAACCGGTTCGGAAATACATGGGTGTCGACACAAGGCAACCGGTGCAGCCGCGGCGGCTGTTATTCCGGCGGCGGTTCATACGCCTCCTTCCCGTCCACCAGCACATACGGGCGCGGTTCGAATTTCCGCGGCGGCGGGCCTGGAGTAGGAAAATAAACGATAGCAAAGGAGCTTGACCAGTGAATGAATTTTTATTGACGTTTTTATACTACCTTGCGGCGATTGCCGTCGTCATTGCCGGTTTGATTGTTTTCGAACTGATGACGCGAAAATACAAAGATTGGGACGAAATCAAAAGCAACAACACCGCGGTCGCCTTGTCGATTGCCGGAAAAATCATCGGTATCTGCATCATTCTCGCTTTTTCCATTCTGCACAACGACACTATCTTGGACACAGTCATCTGGGGTCTCTTTGGCGCAGCGCTTCAACTGTTGGCGTACGTGCTGTTTGAAGTGCTGACTCCCCGCTTTTCAGTTCAAAGCGGGCTGAAAGACAACAACACAGCCGTCGGCATCATTTCATGCGCCGTTTCGATCGGATTGGCGTTCGTCATCGGCGCTTCTATCACTTAAGGCGGTGTTGGCATGACTGAAGAAGAATCACTCCGGCAAAGCCGGGCGATTTATTACGCATCCGGCATCGTGTCGATTTGCGGAATCATTTTTGAAGTGCTCTTTGGGGCGCTTGGTTCGTATATTTTAGGGGATGGCGTGAAGCAGTATACGCTCACGATTTCTCTATTTTTAACTGGCATGGGCATCGGCGCGTATTTAAGCGAAAAAATGACCAAGAATTTAATCGGTTCGTTTATTTGGATCGAATACGGCATCGGCATCGTTGGCGGCTTTTCCGCAATGCTGCTGTTTGGGGTGACGGCGTATTTGCCGCCGGGCTCAGGCTCCCTGTTTTTGTACAGCGTCATCTTGCTGGTCGGTACGCTGACCGGCGTCGAGCTTCCGATTTTAATCCGGAAAGCCAATGAAATCGGTGTTTCGCTGCAAAAAAGCGCCGCGAAAGTGCTGTTTTCCGACTACGCCGGCGGACTTGTCGGCGGGCTGCTGTTTTTGTTCTTGCTGCGCCCTTATTTCGGGCTCGTGAAAACAGCCTTTCTTGTTGCGCTCATCAACGTTGCAGTTGCGTTATGGATCGTTTTCCGCTTCCGCCATGAACTAAAGCAGTTCCGGCTGCATGCCAGCTTCGGCGTGTTCTTTTTGGTGCTGTTGATGGCGGGTGCTTTGTTCGGCGAAGAAGCGGCGTTTCAATTCGAGGAACGCCTGTATAAAGATCCGGTCGTCTTTTCCGAACAGACTTCCTACCAGAAAATTATTTTGACCAAAGCGCAAGGCGACACGCGGCTTTATTTGGACGGCCAGCTGCAGTTCAGTTCGTCCGATGAACACCGCTACCACGAAATTCTCGTCCATCCGGCAATGGCAGCGGCTAAACGGCACGAACGCGTACTCGTCCTTGGCGGCGGCGACGGCCTTGCTGTCCGGGAAATGTTGAAGTATGAGGATTTGGGAAGCGTCACACTCGTTGACCTGGATCCGAAAATGACGAAACTCGCCCAGGAAAACCATATGCTGACGGAGCTGAATGAAGGCTCGCTGAACAATCCCAACGTGGAAATCATTAATGACGACGCGTTTCGTTTTTTGGAAACAGCAGACGGCTTTTACGACGTCATTCTGATCGATTTGCCGGACCCGAACAACGAATCGTTGAATAAGCTGTATACGCAGGAATTCTATTCGCTTGCCCGCAATCATTTAGCGCCGGACGGGGCCATGATGGTGCAGGCGACCAGCCCGGTGTTTGCGCCGCAAGTCTACTGGACCATCGACAAAACCGTCCAAACAACCGGTTTAGAGACCGAAAACCTGCATGCCGACATTCCGAGTTTCGGCGGCTGGGGCTATGTGCTTGCCTCCCGCTCAGGAATAAACACCGAAAGCCTTCAGATTATCGATGACACCGAATACTTAACATCCGAACTGCTGCCGGCGCTGACTGCGTTCGGCAAAGACGAAGACGCGTCGATTGAAGACAGTAAAGGCAAAGAGGTCGTGCTCGAATCAAACACGCTGATCCGGCCGAACTTGATTGATATTTACGAAAAATCATGGACTAATTATTAACTGAAAAGACGTTCGCAAAGCTGAAAACTGCTCTGCGCACGTCTTTTTAATTCGTTTTGGGGAAATTTCAGAAGTGGATGTTTTTTTCTTAATATTCATGATACGATATGTTAAATTAAGGAAATCTAATCGGGGGTTATCTGGTGAAATATCTTTTCTGGGCAATATTCGGAGCGGCTGTAGCATGGTTAGCACTAGGTTTCTTGCTGGACGATTGGGATATGCGAGGTATGGTGACGCTTATTACAGGAATTGTTTCAGGGTTTTTCCTTCGCAAACAGACAGAAGACAAGCTTTAATGTAAACAGGCTTTTCTCAAACAATCCAACGGACCGAAATCAGAGCGATTCTCTGGTTTCGGTCCGTCTTGTGTTATTACGCTTATAAAAGCTTCCGGTAGTTGGCTCTTAAAAACACGCTGTCGATTTGGCTGGTGTACACTTCCGTGTTCAAAATCCGTTTGCCGATCAGCCGGTTCACGAGCTGTTCGGCTTCTTTAAATTCCAGTTCCGCAGCTTCTGCGATTTCCATAGTTTCGACCACTGCCAGCTCGTTGTCGTTTGTTTCGTTGAGTTTTCGGGTTTTTTCGACAATAAACGACAGAACTTTTGCTTCTGTTTCGGTTATTTTATCCGCTTCCAGAAAATCGCTGATAAAATCCCGGCCGTTTACCCGGTCTTTCAGTGTTTTTGCCGCTTTAAACTGCGCCGCTTTTGATGCGGAAATGGTGATTTCTTCTCCTGTTTGCGGGTTTCGGCCTTTGCGCTCGCTTTTTTCGGTGACTTGAAACGTGCCGAAATCGTTGATTTTCACTTCGTCGCCTTTGGCTAGTGCCGCTGAAATGCTGGATAGGATTTCATTGACGGCTTTGGCCGCCCGGTCTTTCGGCAGCATCGTTTTTGCTGAAACGGTTTGGATCCATTCGGTTTTGTTCATCGGTTTTTTTCCTCCTGATATCGAAAGGGGCTCTACTCTCCCGCGACTGTTTATTAAACGTGCAGCTGTGTTCTTGTCTTCTATTATACAGCGATTGCGGCCGGAATGATTTTCTTCTTTGCGTTTTCTGCATTGCTGTTCGAAATTAATGATAAAATGGGATTTGTTGCAACAAGCATTTACTTCAAAGACAAAGGACTTGAAACCATGATACAAATTTTCTGGTATATTTACGCCGCGTTTCTGGCTACTTCGACGATTGCTTATTTGATCCACGGCGGCTACAAGAACAGCATTTTCCTGATTGACTTGGTCGTTTCAATCATCACATGGACCGGTCTTTTCGGATTCGTCACCCACCGGCAGATTTTCACGCCGTTTGTCTGGCAGATCGTCTTTTTCGGGGCGCTTTTGTGGGACATCCTCTTTTATGTGTTCCTGAAGAATTCGATTCTTGAGGAGGAAGCGGAAGAAGCGGATATGCGGGTGATGAACATCATCACGACCGTGTTCATGCTCGCTTTGCTGGGGCCGCTGTATTATGCGCTGTTCCAGTATGCTTTTTAAGCACGGCCCCCTCGTTTTCTTCTATGATTATTGTTAGTTAGCTAGTATAGGAAGTAAAAAAATTGTATTATTTTATGCTCTTGTTTGGCGTTTTCTCAGTCATTGTGGCAGTTGGCCTTTGCCTTGTGATGTACTTTGAAAGAAACTTTACATTAGTCGGTTCCATCCAGACTATATTAAGTTTGCTCATCGGCGTTTTTCTATTAGTGATTACGCTGCCGACTTTTAAATACATGCTCTTTAAGGAGTACGATACGGTCAAAGGCAATTGCACCATCGAAATTTCTTCCGGCAAGTCTGCTGACGCAACACTTAGGATGCCTGATACAGATGATGTCTTTTCTTTTACCGACATTCCCGAACTGGACGCGTACGGCAAAGCCATTCCGTACTATTGCGAAGTGACCGTTTCGAAAGACCATATGTTTGAAGTCGATTATCAGATTTTTGATGTTAAGACGCGGGAGCTGCTTGAGACAAGCTACTGATTTCTTGACCGTAAAAACCACCGTTCACAATGAACGGTGGTTTTTGGTTCCATATTTTATTAAACAAACAAGCTAAGCAGCAAGACAAACACCAGACCCGATACGGAAATGATCGTTTCCAGCAGCGTCCACGTGGCAAACGTCTCTTTCAGACTCAAGCCGAAAAATTCCTTGAACATCCAAAATCCTGCGTCGTTGACGTGGGACGCGATCAGGCTTCCCGCTCCGGTTGCCAAAACGACGAGCGCCGGGTTGACCGCAGACTGGCCAAGCAACGGAATCACGAGCCCCGCTGTCGTTAAAGCGGCGACCGTTGCCGAACCGAGTGAAATCCGCAAAATGGCGGCAATCGTCCAGGCAAGAATGATCGGGGAAAGCGTCGTTCCTTCAAACAGCTGCGCAACATAATCGCCGACGCCGCCGTCGATCAGCACTTGTTTGAAAGCACCGCCGCCTCCGATGATCAAGAGCATCATCCCGATGTGGTTGATGGCTGTGACGCACGAATCCATGACCGTGCGCATCGGAATCTTCCGGGCAAGGCCCATCGTGTAGACCGCCACAAGCAGCGAAATCAGCATCGCTGTCGACGCGCCGCCGATAAAGCGGACGACCGACAATACGGCGTTGTCGTCAAATTCAAGCGTTTCTTGCAGCAGCGTGATGATCGTTGCCACTGACATCAAGATGACCGGCAGCATTGCCGTGAACACACTGATGCCGAATCCCGGCGTATCTTCTAGTTTGAATGTTTTCTGTTCGCCAAGCGATGCAATGTCGCCGGTTTTATTGAATGAGTTCGGCACGAGTTTCCGTGCGATTTTCGTGAAGACCGGACCGGCCAGGATCACTGTCGGAATTGCAATGATGAAACCGTACAACAGCACTTGGCCGATGTCTGCGCCGTATTCGCCGGCAATGACCGTCGGGCCGGGATGCGGCGGCAAAAATCCGTGGGTGACGGATAACGCGGCCACCATCGGAATGCCGAGGTACATGATGGAAATTTTCAGTTCCCGTGCAATCGCGAAGACGATCGGCACGAGAAGCACCAGGCCGACTTCAAAGAACAGCGCGATCCCGATGATGAATGAAGCGGCCACAACCGCCCATTGGATGTTCTTCTCCCCGAACTTGTTGATCAATGTCATGGCGATGCGCTGGGCGCCGCCCGCATCGGCGATCAGTTTGCCGAGCATGGCCCCGAGGCCGAATATGAGCGCCAAGTGGCCGAGCGTTCCGCCCAAGCCCGCTTCGATTGTTGCCACGATGTCTTCAAGCGGCATCCCGAGTGCGATGGCAACCCCGAAGGATACGATAATCAACGAAATGAACGTGTTCAATTTCAGCCCCATAATTAAAATCAATAAGGCAATAATTCCAAGTGCTACTATCACTAATGGCATGTCGCTCTCCCCTTGCATTCTGTTAGTTTTTTACTATATAAGTTGAACTTAAGAATCATCATTTCATATACCGCTTCGGCCGCTATGGGCCTGGCTCTCACGATAAGCCGAGAAGACCACTCGTCTTATCGCTTCGCCTAGCCCGTGGACGCGCCGAAGCTAAGAGATTTCTTACTACCAGAAGAAATGATCAGCAGGATCACTCTATTACTGCTAGCAGGCTAGAAGATATGGAGCAAAACAGCGGAGAAACCCTTACTGTTTCTGCATCGCTACGCTAGCTTCGAAACATGAAAGAACGTTGCTCCTGTCTCTGCATCGCTGCGCTAGCTTCGAGACATGAAAGAGCGTTGCAGTGCTGCGCACTTCGTCGCAAGCGCAGCGGTTTTGCGGAATATCAATAACTCCAAAAATTTAATTCAACTTATATAGTTTTCTTTGGTAAGCCGCAATTCGTTCGTAATCTTTTTCCAATACTCTGGACAGGTCGATGAAAATCGGCAGCAGCTGCCGGTAATTTTCCACCGCTGCGTCGTTCGGCAAATGCTTGTACGTGTTGCCGATCATGTCGGAGACGATTTCAAACGAATCGATTTCCCCTTTTGCGTACAGCCCGAGAATGCAGGCGCCGAGGCACGAACTTTCGTAGCTTTCCGGCACGGCCACTTCCGATTCGAAAATGTCCGCCATCATTTGCCGCCACACTTCCGAGCGGGCAAAGCCGCCGGTCGCCTGGATGCGGGTGACAGGCGTATCCATGCATTCCTGCAGCGCCAAAAAGACGGTATACAAATTGTAGATGACGCCTTCCAGCGCTGCGCGGATCATGTGCTCTTTTTTGTGGGACATCGTCAGCCCGAAGAACGAACCCCGGACGTCCGGATTCCACAGCGGCGCCCGCTCGCCCGCCAAGTACGGATGGAACAGCAAGCCGTCGGAACCGGGAGCGACCCGGTCGGCAATCCGCGTCAACACTTCGTACGGATCGATGCCGAGCCGTTTTGCCGTCTCGGTTTCGGATGACGCGAGCTCGTCGCGGACCCAGCGGAGGACCATGCCCCCGTTGTTGACCGGACCGCCGATGACCCAATGCTCTTCAGTCAGTGCGTAGCAGAAGATCCGCCCTTTGTCGTCGGTTTTCGGTTCGTCGATGATCGTTCGGATCGCTCCGCTCGTGCCGATCGTTACCGCAATCTCGCCTTTTCGGATGGCGTTGACGCCGAGGTTCGACAGCACGCCGTCACTTGCGCCGATTACAAATGCGGTTTCAGAATTAAGGCCCATTTTTTTGGCCAGTTCGTCGTTGCAGCCGGTAATTATTTTCGTCGTCGGGACCAGTTCGGATAATTGGTTCCGGCTTATGCCAGCCACATTCAACGCTTCTTCGTCCCAGTCGAGCGTCTTCAAATTCATCAGGCCGGTAGCCGACCCGATCGAATGGTCGATGACATAGCCGCCGAAAAACTTCTGGAAAATGAATTCCTTGATGCCGATGTATTTTTTTGCACGTTCTGCAATTTCCGGCCGTTCATTGGTGATCCAAGTAATTTTGGACAACGGCGACATCGGATGGATCGGCGTGCCGGTCCGTTTGTAGATTTCATGGCCGTTCAGTTTGTGTTTGATCTTTTTCGTCCACGCTTCGCTGCGGTTGTCCGCCCATGTGATGCATGGCGTCAGCGGCTGGTCCTGTTCGTCCATGGCAATGACGCTGTGCATTGCACTGCTGAACGACAGAAACGAAACCGACTCGGGATCGCGGCCTTTCATGATGGCAGAAACAGCGCTCACTACCGCCTGAAAAATCTCTTCCGGGTTTTGCTCGGCTGTTGAAATGTCCGGCGTGTACAGCGGATAGCCGATATTTTCCTGCTGCATGACGTTCCCTTGCCGATCGAATAAAACGGCTTTCGTGCTCGTCGTCCCGATGTCTACACCCAACATATACGCCATTTTTTACTCATCCTCTTTGTTAAAGATTTGCTGTGCCCGCCACGGGCTTTCCACTTGCCCTTGGACGTCGTCAAAATTCTGGTGCAGCGACTGGACCATCAACGCCCGGTTTTTCTCCCGGATCGCCTGTATATACAATTCATGGTTTTCGATGACACGTGCTAAATCGCTGTACTCTTCTTTAAACCGTGTCCGCATCGACAGCAAGATGAAACTTTCCATCACCGGCTTTAAATTATCCCAAATCATCGCGATGTAGGAATGGTTGGCGGACCGGATAATCGCTTCGTGGAACAAGACGTCCTGATAGGAAAATTCGTCGGCATCTTGATACTTGATAGCGATTTTCATCATTTCCAGTATTTTATTGAGTTCTTTGACGAGCTCTTCCACTTCCGAATCCACTAAGCGTTCAAAGACAAACGATTCGATCAGAAGCCGCACATCGTAAATTTCATCAATTTCCTTCTCTTTCAATCCAATGACGACCGCGCCCATCCGTTCCAGGCGGATCAGTCGTTCCGAAGCCAGTACTTTCAACGCATCCCGAATCGGCGAGCGGCTCACTTCAAATTCTGCTGCCAGTTTGTTCTCGGACAAAATGGTGCCGCTTTCAATTTCTCCGGCAATGATGCGCATCCGCAGCTCGGACGTGATCCGTTCACCGGTCGACGCTTTCGACAGCCACTTTTCCGGATATAAGGTTTTCTTCTCGTTGGACATATTAGCCACCTCTTCCGAATGAACAAGTATACTTGTATACAAGTTATTATAAATAAATGAAAAGATTATGCAAGCGTTTTCTTTAGTGTTTTTTAAAATCAGCATACAACACTGGAGATCAGGAGGAGGTTGTATTTAATTTAGCAGCTTAAAGAGCTATCCAATGCCGTAAACTCCTTCCTGCACCTATCAAGATTTCTCCGCTATCACTTTAACTTTATTTTTACCTTCTGTATTTATACTGAATAAAAAGAGGAATAAAAGCTAAATTCAGGAAGGATGGAAGTTAAGTGGAGCAAAGGAAAATCTACAGATTATCGTTGCCGATGATTGGAATATTTATGGTTTTCGGGATATTGATTTTGTTTATAAACATCTTGGCTTTGCGGGATGCGCTTAATGAAGGCTTATGGGATGTCCTAATGTTTGGTGGTCTCATTTTCATTTTCCCGCTTCCCTTTATAGGATATGCCATTTACCTGTGGCGAAAAAGAAAAGAAGGCAGAGGATTTTATTGGGACGACGAAGGTGTTGTCATCGACTTAGATGACAATAAAGTGTATTGGGAAGAAATTGAAAGCATACAGTTATACAGTGGCTATAAGTCCGGTTTATCAAAAGCCACTGTCATTCATCCTCATTACACAAATCACGAAAAAATAAGGGAACGACGCAAAAAATGGATGCCGACACCTGCACATTCGATTGATTGGTTTATGATCGAAAAGCCAGAGGAATATCATGAAAGTGTGATGAAAGCTTGGGGTGAAAGACGTCATTTGTTTAAATAGACGGATATAGTGCCTAGTTTTACAAAAGGAGAGAGGACATGTGGAAGAATATCTGCCAAAAGATCCCATAAATTGTTTTTTCTTTGTTGATACACATGCATTCACATTTTAAAATACAAATTAAAAAGGACTCTCAATTAGTCGGAGAGCCCTTCCCTATTTTCTTTCAGCCGTTCCACAAAACTCATTTAAGCTGTTTAATTTTTTAAACTGAACTTAAAATTCCTTCTCCTATCAATCCGTGAGCCGCTAGAATCGCCTCAAACTCTTTCGGACTGACCGGCTTTGAAAACAAATAGCCTTGCCCGATATGGCAGTTGATGCGTTTCAACACATTCCGTTGCTCTTCGGTTTCGATGCCTTCTGCGACAATCGACAAATCCAGCGTCTGGCCAAAATCGATGATCGTTTTCACCATCGCCTGCTGCTTCGGTTTGTCTACATTGTCGATAAAGGATTTATCGATTTTCAACGTGTCAATCGGCAAAGTTTGCAGGATATGAAGCGATGAATAGCCGGTTCCGAAATCATCAATCGACGTTTTCACGCCGATTTCTCTCAGGCCGCTTAAGATCTCCACGCTTTCCTTTGTGTTCTGCATGATGCTCTCAGTAATTTCGAGCTCCAAACATTGCGGGCTGAGGCCGGATTCTTCAAGTGCTTTCCGGACGGTTTTTAGAAATTCGCCGTGCTCGAACTGCAGAACAGAAACGTTGACCGAGACGCAGAGCGGTGAAAAGCCTTGATTCTGCCACGCCATGTTCTGCACACAGGCGGTTTCCAGCACCCATTGGCCAATCGGAACAATTTGCCCGGCTTCTTCAGCTACCGGGATGAATTCCAGCGGGGAAATCCAGCCGAGTTCCGGATGCTGCCAGCGCAGCAGCGCTTCCATGCCGATGAGTTCGTTTTTCTGCAAATCCACTTTCGGCTGATAAACAAGCGTGAACTCATTTTTCTCAATGGCTTTTTTCAAGCCGCTTTCAATTTTCATTTTACGCGCCATGGTTTTATTGAGCTCGGTGTCGTAGAATTTAAAGTTGTTTTTGGCGCTTTCCTTCGCCGTATACATCGCCGCATCGGCATGCTTGAACAAATCTTCACCGGTCGTTCCGTGCTCCGGGTAGATGCTGATGCCGATGCTCGGCGTAATGCTCACTTCGTAATCTTCCACAAGGAACGGCTTTTGGAATTTCGCCAAAATGCCTTCAGTTGCCGATGTGCAGTTTTGTTCCGTCGCTTCCGGCAGGATGACGACAAATTCATCTCCGCCCAACCGGAAGATGGACGCAGTTTCGGCTAGTGACTCTTTCAGCCGCTCCGCCGTTTTGATGAGAATGTGGTCGCCGACATAATGGCCCATCGTATCGTTGACCGCTTTGAACCGGTCCAGGTCCATCAGCAGCAGCGCCGTCTTGCCGCCATCCGGCTTCTCCAAAAAATCCTCCATCGCTTCCATAAAGCTCATCCGGTTCTTCAGGCCAGTCAGCGGATCGTGGTAAGCGAGATCCCTGTACTGCACCATCAGCTGATTGTTTTCCCGGAGAATAAAGAGCTGCCGGCCAAGAACGATCAGAATTGCAATCAGCAAACCGAAACTCAACGCATTAAAATCCCAGTGGTACGTGATAATCACTAAAACGATAAGGACCAATATACTCGCATAAGGAAGAATAAATTCTTTGCTTCTTGCAGCGTTTGCTCTTCCGAGTTCCGATTCTCCTTTATAGCCTTGTGCGTAATACCCGGAAAAGCCGATCAGCAGCATGGCGATCAGCCAGAACAGATCGAGGATGTTCCCTTCATAATAGCTGCCCGTCATGGATGTGTAGGCATACACCGAATCGGTCGCCGCCTGCAGCAAAAAACCGGACAGAAACAGCATCAGCACATCTCTCTCTTTATCGGGCTGGATAAAATAATACAAAATGAGCGCGATAAAAAACATGCCCAAATCCGCAATCGGGTAAGCTGCCGCCAGCAACGAATTCATCAGCGAATTATCGGCAAATTGGAGCATTGGCGTAATAAGGTAATGAAGGCTGATGGCCGTCGCTGTGATCATATAAACAGCCAAGTTAAAAAAGAACGAGTGACTGGAAAAACCGGCGCTCAATACTTTAGTTTTATAGACGAGCGAAGCAAAAAAGAACAGATAGGCGAGCAGCATAATTGCATAACTAATACCGTCCGCCAAGCTGTTACGGCTGACTTCCACATAAACCCAGATCGAATTGGAAACAAGGTACAGCAGCATTCCGATCGTCACCAGCCGCCAGAAATTCTTCCGCTTGCCCGTTGAGCTTTGATAGGCTTGAAGCAGCCAGTAAAAACTGATGGCAGTCCCCAGCATATTGACGATGCGGATTCCCAGCAGCCTCACCGGTTCGTTTTCGTTGAACAGCACATCCCAGCCGCAAAACACCATTGCTGTTATCCATATTGTGAAAACAGCCAGTCGTTTGCTTTTTAACATGGTGATTCCTCCCGGCAAAAATATAATGGTGAACTGTTCTTAGCCGGAGAAAACAAGGTTTTGTTCCTATCGCTAAAGTTCGATTGGTGTTTTATTGCATAAGAAAAGAAGGAAGCTCGGTTCAATGCTCGCCTTCTTCGCATTCCTTCATAGAATTATGTATGTAGTTAAACTAAAGAAGAACGCTACAATATACCCTGATTATATAACAATAAACTCCAAATAGGTTTTATTTTTTCGCCGGAACGGAACGCGGTTTTAGCCGCCCTGCTTTCTATCCGGATTCATGCAAAAAGGGCATTCCTTAAAGCCGGAATGCCCTTTCACGATTCTCTTATTTTTGCAGCCGTTCGACAAAGTCGTTCAAGCGGTCCAGCGAGTAGATATTGTTGTTGCAGACCTCGTTGTCCTGGCAAATGTAGTTGCCGCGCTTCACGAAATTGTCCTGGCCGGACGTTTTCGTTTTGGCAGTGAACAAGCCAACGTCGCTGTGGCGGTTGCAGATCGAGCAGATGCCTTTTTTGTGGCTGCGCGTCAACGTGCCGTGGACGCCGTGCAGCACGCCGTCTTTTTCGGTGACCAAATACATGAGCGTCGAACTTTCAATCCAGCCGATATACGACAGCTTCTTGAAATCGAGCGCATCAAGCTTCGGCCCTTTCAGCTTTTTCGCTTTCGGGAACAGTTTTTTCAGGCCTTGGTCTGTGACGGCCTTAAACGGGAGGATATAAGGCCGGAGCTGCTCCAAAAACGCTTCGGCGTCAGCCGTTTCTTTTACTTGCGTCAGCGGGCTGAGCACCGCTTGCTGTTCAATGGTAAGCGCCGGGAACTGCTTAAAGACTTTTTCCTGCGCCAAATGCCGCAGGACGCTTAACACTTCGGCATCGTTGCTGGTCGCTTGTCCGGTAACCAGTATTTTTGCCTGGTCTTTGATGAAGTTGAATTGGTCGTTCCGGATAAACGCCTCCGGACGCTCTGCTGCGTTTCCTGTTTTATCGGTCGTTTCTTTTACATGTATCATCGTGAGCCCACTCCTTACTGTTTTAGGTGTTTGCTTATAAGGAAGAAAGCCGGCCGCATCAAACGGCGGAAATAAGGGCGATCAGTTCTTGCTTGCCCCATACAAAGTGTCGCCATTCGAGTTACCGGGCTTTGCATGAGTTTTTCGTGACGCTGACAATTCGACTGAGATTGCCATCTGATAACAGCTCCTTTAAAGGCAGGGAGTTCCCCCCTTGTGGTTTAATCATACTCGAATCTCCATTCTATTTCCAATGTCGCCGCCTGCATTGAAATTCACTTTTTCGCGTTCATTCGAAAGCCCTCTGACGCTCCATCACGAGTACTTATAGACTAGTGGAATTTTTAGGAAGTAATAACTAGGCATTTCTGTTTTTCTTCAATGAAATGCCGCTTTTCCCCTGCAAATTATCGATTATTAGGCGTATATTGAAAAAAAGTTGCTTTGGAAATAATTAACGTATTTTAATAATTGCTTGCGCGTGTTAGTATAAGATTGTTCCAACATTCACGTTTCACCTTGCAGTTATTCTTACTAAAAAAGGACCTATTATAATGACTTACATTTTGTGGTTTCTCTACGCGGCACTGCTTGTCACATTCGCGGTTAAACTTCTAAATCGGGGCGGCTACAAGAACTACGTGTACCTTCTGGATTTGGCGGTAACGGTCATTGCGTTGATCGGATTGTTCGGGTACGTCACCGGCAACGAGCTTTTCACGCCATTTGTCTGGCAGTTGGTATTTGTCGGCGCTTTGCTGTGGGATGTTCTGTTTTTCTTCTTCTATAAAGGAATTGCGTTTGATGCAGAAGCTGCGGATGGCCCGTTTTTGGCCGTGTTCAGCGGGGTTTTCATGGTTGTCTTATTGAGCCCGTTGTATTTCGCACTGTTCCAATACGCGTTTTAATACACCATTAATAGCCGCTGTCCTTTTTGAGGACAGCGGCTTATTTTATTGAAATGCTAAAAATGCAAAAAGTTACTGCAGCTTTTTTCGAAGCTGTTCCGCTGCCGAAAGGGCTCTTGCGTCTTTTGCAATATCGCCCGGTTTGTTTCCTTCTCCGATGACATAGCCATCAAAAGCTGTTCCCATAAAATCAAAGATATGCTGAAACTGTTGAATCATTGGCAATGCTTTCATATAAGGCTGATCCCCGCCTACTGCAATGACAAATGCCCGTTTTTGGGACATGTGCTTTTTAAAATCCGGATAGTTGGAATCTCGTAATGTCTGGGACCATCGATCAATGAAATTTTTCATTGTGCCGGTCATGCTGTACCAATAAATCGGGGTGGAAAAAATCAGAGTGTCGTGTGGAAGGATCCGGTCAAGGATGAAATTGTAATCATCGTCTACTTCGCCGAATCCCTCTTCTGCATGCCGCTTGTCTTGTATCGCTTCAATCACGTAATCGTTTAAGTAGATTTCTTCCACTTCTAAGCCTTGAGTCGCTAACTTCGTTAAGGCCTCTGTGTTTCCATTTGGGCGGTTTCCGCCGTACAGAACTGCAATCGTCATCCTTAATTCCTCCAGTGTAGAGTTAATTCGTTATTCATTATTGCCTTATTCTATAATGAACACCACATAAAAAACCAACAAGGCGATTGGCCACTTTGTTGGTTTTTTGCGTCTTTTTGGTTAACTGGCCGGTGTTGTTGGATTAATTCGTTTCGGAATGTTCAACAGCCTTTTCGACAATCCGCTCGGGATGCGTATACAAGTTGAACGATTCGCCGCGGATAAAGCCGACGGCCGTGATGCCGAGTTCGTCGGCAAGCGACAAGGCGAGTTCCGTCGGCGCTGATTTGGACAAGATGACTTCGCAGCCGATTTTCGCGACTTTCAGCAAAATTTCCGAGGAGATGCGGCCGCTGAAGACGATGACTTTGTCGCGCACGCTAATGTTGTTTCGGAGGCAATGCCCGTAGATTTTATCGAGCGCGTTATGCCGGCCAATGTCGACGCGCGACAGGAAAAAGCCGTCGGCGCTGCAGAGTGCCGCGTTATGGACGCCTCCAGTCTGGCGGAACATGTCGGCGCTTTCGTCCATGCGACGCATCAGTGAAAAGCAGTCTTCCGGCGACAGTGTGACCCGTTTTTCCGCCATCGTTTTCGCCGTCAACGCGTCGTGCGCAAAGACGAAACCTTGCCGGCTCATGCCGCAGCACGAAGAAACAAAGCGTTTGTTCTGCAGCTGCTCATAAAACGGATACACCTTATCCGCCGTGATGTGGACGATGCCCTTCTTTTCATCGACTTCTACAGCTTTGATGTCTTTTGCGTTCGGGATGATGCCTTCAGAAGCCAAAAACCCGACGGCCATGTCCTCAATAAATTCAGGCGAACAGACAATGGTGATGAATTCCCGTCCGTTGATGTGGATTGTAATAGGCTGCTCCACGACCACCTGATCTTCTTTTTCAATGAAAGACCCTTTGGAATAGCGCAGGATGCGGCGTTCAGTGTGTTGTTCCATCGGTTTTATTCACTCTCCTCAGAGAAGATAGTAGTTTTCGGACAATTCAGTTAATAAGTTGTATAAATCTTTTAAATTGTCTATAATAATACCACATATTGGGGGTATACAAGAACTGCCAGCTCCAAATCCAGCCGGCAAACCGGATATACCCCATTCGATCTTTATCAATCCAAAGGAGGTAATGGCATGCCGATCAACATCAACGGTTCATCTTTTGAATTCGAACCTGGACAAACGATTCTGGAAGTGATCAACGCCAACAAAATTACGCATCCGCAGATCTGCTACATGCCTGAAGTCGATCCGATTGAAACGTGCGACACCTGCATTGTTGAAATGGACGGCAAGCTCGTCCGCGCCTGTTCGACCCCTGCCCAAGCCGGCATGGACATCCAGCTCGCTTCCACCCGCGCCAAAGAAGCCCGGACCGAGGCGATGGACCGGATTTTAGAAAACCATTTGCTGTATTGTACGGTGTGCGACAACAACAACGGGAATTGTAAAGTACATAATACCGTTGACATGATGGAAGTTGAACACCAGAAATACCCGTTCGAACCGAAATGTTCAACGGACGCTGTGGATTTCACCAATCCGTTTTACCGCTATGACCCGAACCAGTGCATCGCTTGCGGCCAGTGCGTCGAAGCCTGCCAGAACCTGCAGGTCAATGAAACCTTGACCATTGACTGGGAACGCGACCGCCCCATCGTTTTGTGGGACGGCGGCGCGAAGATCAACGAATCATCATGCGTCAGCTGCGGCCACTGCGTTACCGTCTGCCCGTGCAACGCGCTTATGGAAAACACGATGCTCGGCGAAGCCGGATTTATGACCGGCCTGAAACCGGAAATTTTAGAGCCGATGATCGACCTCGTGAAAGACGTCGAACCGGGGTACAGCGGCATCTTGGCCATTTCCGATGCGGAAGCTTCCATGCGCCATACGCGCATGGAAAAAACCAAGACCGTCTGCACATTCTGCGGCGTTGGCTGCACGTTTGAAGTATGGACGAAAGATCGGGAAATCTTGAAAATCCAGCCGGTGTCCGAAGCTCCGGCCAACCAGATTTCCACATGCGTCAAAGGAAAATTCGGCTGGGATTTCGTCAACAGTGAAAAGCGCCTTACCACTCCGCTTATCCGCCGCGGCGACGAATTCGTCGAAGCCACTTGGGAAGAAGCCCTGGACCTAGTCGCTTCCAAACTAGGCGGCTATAAACGGGATTACGGAAAAGATGCCATCGGCGTTATCTCTTCATCAAAAATCACCAATGAAGACAATTACGTGATACAAAAAATAACGCGCCAAGTATTCGAATCCAACAATATCGACAATTGTTCGCGCTATTGCCAAACCCCTGCAACAGATGGCTTGTTCCGCACAGTCGGCATGGGCGGCGATGCAGGAACGATCGAAGATCTCACTAAAGCCGGACTAATCATCATCGTCGGCGCCAACCCGGCGGAAAGCCATCCGGTGCTTGCGACACGCATCAAGAGAGAACACAAACTGCACGGCCAAAAACTGATTGTCGCAGATCTTCGTAAAAACGAAATGGCCGACCGGGCCGATTTATTCATCCGCCCGAAACAAGGAACGGACCAAGTGTGGCTGATGGCTGTCACCAAATACTTGTTTGACAACAACCTGCATGATGAAGCATTCGTCCGGGAAAACGTCAACTTCTTTGACGAATTCAAAATGGCGCTGGAGATGTATACGCTCGACTACGCGGAAAAAGAAACAGGCATCCCGCAAGAGACGCTTATCCAAATCGCGCACGCCATCCATGAAGCAGATGGAACTTGCATCCTATGGGGCATGGGCGTGACGCAGAACACCGGCGGTTCGGATACATCCGCCGCGATCTCCAATTTGCTGCTTGCGACCGGCAATTATCGCCGGCCGGGTGCCGGTGCCTATCCGCTCCGCGGGCACAACAATGTGCAAGGCGCCTGCGATATGGGTGCGATGCCGGGCTGGCTTCCGGGCTATCAGCATGTATCGGACGATGAAGCGCGCGAGAAGTTTGAGCGTGCGTACGGCGTAAAAATCGATTCTGAGCCTGGGTATGACAACGTTTCGATGCTCAACGCGGTCGAAGCGGGCAAAATGAAGGCAATGTACATTATCGGAGAAGAAATGGCGCTTGTTGACGCTAACGCCAATCATGTCGATGAAGTGCTGTCGAAACTGGACTTTCTCGTCGTACAGGATATCTTTTTCTCAAGAACAGCCCAGTACGCCGATGTGATTTTGCCGGCTGCTCCATCGCTTGAGAAAGACGGCACATTCACCAATACCGAACGGCGCGTCCAGCGTCTTTACAAAGTGCTTCCGGAACTTGGCGGCTCAAAGGCCGACTGGTGGATTGTCCAGGAAATCGCCAATCGGATGGGTGCCGGATGGAATTACAGCCATCCGAGCGACATCTTTGATGAGATGGCAAGCCTATCGCCGCTGTTCTCGCAAGCGAATTACGAAGTATTAGAAGGCTGGAACAGCTTCCTTTGGGGCAGCCACGAGGGGACTAGCACACCGCTTCTCTATATGAACGGCTTCAACTTCCCGGACAAGAAAGCCCGTTTCGCTTTGTCTGATTGGGTGCGGCCCGTTGTGTTCCCTGCGGAATACGACCTGCATATCGACAATGGCCGGCTTTTGGAACAGTTCCACGAAGGCAACCTGACGGATAAAACAAAAGGAATCCATGAGAAACTGCCGGAAAGTTTTGTTGAAGTTTCACCGGAACTGGCGAAAGCAAGAGGCGTTGAAGACGGATCGCTCGTGCGGCTTGTCTCTCCTTACGGTGCTTTGAAAGTGCCGGCTTTTGTCACTGACCGCATGCAAGGCAATGTGCTGTTCCTGCCGATGCACTCAACAGACAAGGAAACGGCCATCAATTTCCTGACTGGCCCTGCCACCGACCAGCGAACCAATACACCGGCCTATAAGCAGACGAAAGTCCGCATGGAACTGATCACTAAAAAAGGCAAATCGCCGATACCGGAATCAAATCCGCGCGGCAAGATCCGCACACCGCAAAAAGGTGTCGAAGTCGAACGCAAATGGCAGCGTCCGGGCTATGTCCCGCTGACCGATCAATGAGGAAGGAATGGTGATGTTTAGTGGCAACGCCGATTACACACATCCACCGAAAGCAGCTGTCGCCGGAAGAAGTGAAGCAGCAAAAGCTCAGCGAACTGGAAACCCTGCTTGTCCAACAGGACCAGGCGCTCAATAAAATCTTGGAAATCACCGGAGAATTGAACGATTCGGGCATTCTTGACGCGGTGCGCGCAATGGTCAAAGCACGGGAAAACTTGACCGAAATCGCCGTTACACAAGCGGGGCGCGAGCCGGTCGTCAATCTCATCAACAACGCCATGAAAGCGGCGGCCGTTTTGACGGCCATCGACCCGAACACCACGGCTCGCCTGATGAACAGCGTGAAAAGCGGGCTGGACGAAGCGGAGGCGCAGCGAAACAATCCGAAAAAAGTTGGCGTCGTCAAACTGGCGCGCGCGCTGTTTGATCCGGACATCAACCGCACGATTAAATTTGGCCTCAATTTCCTGAAAGGCATGGGAAAAGAACTCGGCCGGAAATAAAGTTGTTTCTACTTAAAAACAGCACCGATTCTGTTCCAACAGAATCGGTGCTGTTTTTTGCTTGTCCGGTTTCATTGTCCCAGTGCTTCCTAAAAAAATTTTTATTCCAGTGAATCCAAAAGGTCCCTATGCCCGTATACTAGTTATAACTAAAGGGGGAACTACACATGTATTCACACTATGAATTAGAAAAAGAGATGCCAAACAATGAAATGCTGAAAAGCGTTTTGAGTTTCTTCTCGGTGCTATGGGTTGCATCCGGAATCGGCGTCATTGCGGGACAATTCGTGCCGCCTGCTCTCATGCTTCCATTGATGGTCGTTGAGATCGTTCTTCTCATTTCCATGATTTTCATCCGCAAAGCAAGAAAAGCGGGCCGCACCTTTGCGATGGTATTCGCTTTAATCAGCGGCGTTACCCTCTATCCCGCGCTGACGTACTATGTAGGCAGCCTGGGCGGAGAAGTCGTCCTTGCCGTATTCGTGTCAACCGCCGTTGTTTTTGCGGCATACGGATTGGTCGGCTACCGGATGAACAAAAACCTGGTCGGCTGGTCGAGCTATTTGTTTGTCGCCTTGATCGCGTTCTTTGTGATTTCGCTCTTCGGGTTTTTCGTGCCGTTCTCAAGCGGCTTTGCGATGATCCTGTCGATGGCAGGCGTTTTGCTGTTCTCGCTCTACACGATTTATGACTTTAACCGCATCCGCCACCAGCCGATGTCGGAACAGGACGTACCGTTCGTGGCCATCGGCTTGTACTTGGATTTCTTGAACTTGTTCTTGAACATCCTGCGGCTTACGTCGTTTTTATCAAGAGACTGATCAAGTGCTTTATTTTAAACAGCCCCTTTTTAGGGGCTGTTTTTGTTATTCTGTATGCAAAGTCCAACTTCTGCACAGGCAACCCGGGCTTGTTGCTTTTTCCCTTCCGCTTGGACTAGTTTAAATTAGTTCGTTAAATAAGTATTTTGCGAATATATAGATGATGAAGTAAGAAAGATACCTTTTACTAACTAGATACTTCCCTTCCTCTTTCTTTATATTTTTTGCTTCTGATAATCCCTCATATGTCACCTAATAGCGTGTTGATTTTAACCGAAGTTCGACAATGGAGAATACATTTATAAACTTGTTTATTAGAATAACATGTGCAGTATATCATTGAGTTCCGGGATAGTAAGGTCAAAGTCTTTGTCTAAAAGGTTAACGTGAAGTTAGCCATCAACGGATTCGAGAAATGATTTGCTTTTTACAAGTCAATTTCTTTTAAAGGAAAGCAGTTTATAAAGTTCAAAAACTTCATATAAATTCGTTCGACTGCCCTTGCAGAGCATCCAGTTCATATTTAAATCAATGATACCCCACCTCTGCCCTCTTCTGCTTACCTTCACCTCTTCTGTAAATCAGCAGAATTAGTTTGCCCTGCTGTTCTTTCTCTATGTATAAAGCCTTCCTTTTGCTTATGTGCCATTCATTCAGCTTTTTTAGTATACCCATTTACCCGTTTTTATTATATCCTCTTTCATCTATCTGGAAATTGCAGTAGGATTAATGAGGAAAAAACACTTTTTCTTCTAAGGAGGAGATGAAGGACTGTGAAATATTTGATTGATCACCTGACAAAAACCATCCACCACAGGGGGTATGCAGGAGACCGCTGCGATTTTTTGGATACACCGATAGATAAACGAGAATTTAGTGGAGATGAAGCCTATATTGAACGGCTTAAAACAGATAGAGGGTATATAAACTGCCTCTTTTGTAAGACTTTTCAAAGCTTGTCCTCTAAACATGAATTCACATAACCCTAAAAGGTGCTTTAGAATATACTTATCTTTTGATCCAAAACCCTTTTTAAAATTGTTGATGCTTCTGCATGCTACAAGCAAAAAATCGTTATCCTGTTTTATTTGTATAATTGCTCCCTCTCACTGTTAGAGGGGAAAGACGGAGAAGCAAGGAATGTGGAAGTCCCGTCTTTTTGACCTGTTTATATAAGCAGCTAACAGATGATCACGGATTATTCCATGCAGTTAAAATTTGGGGTACGGGCGCGTTCATTCGGTTTCTGCCTAAATTTCTTTTTATTATAGTTAAGGGAAGGGTGCAACCTATCAATTAAGGCGTTTACGTGGTAAGCTGTACCTGTTACATCACATGGATTTTTCCAGACTTTTCTTAGTCGCTTTCCATAGTCGGAAAGGAAGCCCATCATTTGAAAATTGAAAGTGTCCGAATCTTTTTGGAAACAATCGCTCAATTTAATCATACCAAAATCACTCAGACGTTCACTTCTGAAGAAGGCCTTAATCTGTCTGTCCGCTGCTTGCTAGGCACCAGAAGTTTTGAAATTTCAAACCTTGCTACTCAAAAAGTTTGGCATAATGATTCGATCGAGAATACGGCTGCGTTTATCGTCAGCTTTTTGGAATCCAAAGATTTAACAACCCACTCCTGATGCTTCAGGAGTTTTTTTATGCCTTCTAAGTCCGGAGTTGCTTGGATTTTTACAGCTCAACCAATACATGTAATGGATTCTACTAGACTTTTCTTAGTCCTCTTCCACCTATAAAGAAGGAGAGGTTCAAATGAACCCAAAAGAAATAAGGGAGTTACTGTTTCCCTTGCGTAAATTTTTACCGACTGAAACTTCACAGTACTACACGGGTAAGGATGAAATTAAATGCTTAAAAGTCCATTTTCTAAAGACTACGGATACGTTTAATATTTCAGACGTTGCGACTGATTTTCTTTGGCAGTTTACATCTATTGATTGTGCTGCGTTTTTTATCAAGAATTACCTGGAATCAGACACCTCTCGTTACATTAGTTTTACCATTAAACCAAGAAGCTAGTGGTTTCTCTCTTAATTCAGGGAAGTAAGGTTATTCCCATTCCCTATATGGCTCATCTTACTAGGTGAAAAGAATGAAGTGAATGGCAACGATTGCCGATATCATCGTTTCTTTACTGGTCATCTGGCTACCAGGCGATGTCTTGGTTAATGACGGCGACTGGATCTTCCACAAGTACTTGGATTAAAACGTCTTTCCTGAAAAAGATGAACGCGCTGCAACTGGAAGTACCCTCTTAAATGTGCCGGAGTTCGAAGAGTGAACTGCCCTCCCTGCTATAAGGGGGGCAGTTTTTTTATTCTTAACGAGTGAAAATGCAGGATTGGAACAGCTTTCTGCAACACACACGGAACGCTTCTTTGCTTGCCATTTTGGTAGTTAACGTAAAAAAGCCTTCCGCCAGCTCTGGCGAAAGGCACTGTTATCGATTCAACATCCATAGCAGATTAACCGCTCCCTGGCACGTTATTTTACAAGGGCAACAGCAGGCTACAGACATTGATTTCTATGCTCTATGGACGAAGAGCGTAAGCAATGGAAATTAGCGCAAGTGTCTAACTTCCGTCATTCTATTCTATCACGTTTTTCCAAAAATCAGTAAACATACACTTGTAACAGTAACGTAGGGCTATTTGAGAAGGCCACCCGCTACAAAAAACGGTGGATGCAGCGATGATTTGACCAGCGTGATGAATACCTACTATATAATTATACGATTCCACCTTCTTATAAATTTGTAAAAGTACACTTTAATAAATCTGAAGGAAAGAAAGTGCTTTATTTTAAGCATTGGCTCTTCCTACTTATTTTCTTTTCAAAAAAATTTTAAATACATGCCCATATTTACTTGTTATAAAGTCGCAAAAATGATATTTTTTTGCCACCCTCCTTTTTTCAGCTAAAATAAAGAGACAATAAAGGGGCATACGATTATTTTATTCCGGTAGTTCAAAGGATAGAATTTCCTGAATAAGAATATCAAATTGGAATATTTTACTTTTATATTTTTAACTTTGATCATTCATTTGCTAATACTTTCCACAACTTTGGCCTAGACATTTCGAAGAAACGTATAAATAACGTCAAATTCATGGTTATACGATTACAGGGAGGCAATATTTATGGAAATTGAAAACAATAAAAGCAATGCATTTACTTCTGATTTTAAAAAGGGCGAAATTCAAAAGAAGGATCTATTTTATCGAGAAATGTTTGAAGTCATGATTCAAAATGCGCCTGTCAGTATGTACATCCTAGAAAACTGGAACTATTCGTATGTCAACGACCATTTTTGCAGCCTGGTCGGCTATTCAAAAGAGGAACTATTCATTAAAGGGATCACAACGGACAAATTAATCCATCCGGATGATGTGCCAATTGTACGGGAAAGTGTACGCAGAAGAAGCGAGAATCGGGAAACGGATGCACGCTATCGGGTAAGAGTCCTTAAAAAAGATGGCAGTCTAATATACGTTGAAATTCATTCAAAAAAAACCGTTATGGATGGACAACCGGTCACGTTTGGAACCGTGTTTGATGTAACAGAAGAAGTTAGGGCTAACTTGCTGCTTCAGGAAAATCAGGAGCGATTCAAATCCCTTTTTGATAACAATCCGGATGCTGTCTTCACCTTTGACATGGAAGGAGTATTTACAAATGCAAATCCAGGCTGCGGCGACTTAGCGGGCTACACGACGGATGAATTGCTTGAGATGTCTTTCTTGCCGCTGATTGTACCGGAAGATTTAGCGCTTACCCTTCATTGCTTTGGGGAGGCCATAAAGGGGAATGCCAAGCGATACGAGATTTCCATTACTCGGAAAGACGGCAAGCGAAGAGATTTGGAAGTTACTAATTTCCCCATGAACCTCGAAGGAGAAATAGTCGGTGCCTACGGCATCGCAAAAGATATCACCGATCGCAATGCGCACCGAAAGCTGATGGAAGACCTCGTATTCTATGATTCCTTGACGAAGCTGCCAAACCGAAAATTGTTCGAAGACCGGTTAAGTCAAGTTTTAAATATTTCTGATGCCGCTAAAAACCCAAGTGCTGTCCTGTTTCTGGATTTGGATCGCTTTAAGTTCATCAATGATTCCTTGGGCCATCACATCGGAGATGAATTTTTAAAACTTGTTTCCTCCAGGCTGCTGAAGCATACACGCACCACGGATACCGTGGGACGGTTTGCGGGAGACGAGTTTGCCGTTTTGCTGCCTCATTCGGCTAAGGAAGAAGCGATTACCCTGGCCAAACGGCTGAACCAGGCATTGGCAGAACCGTTTGAAGTACTGGGCCATTCCTTGTCAGTTTCGGCAAGCATCGGGATTGCTTTTAGTAGCGGTACTGATGAAAGTGTAGATGGATTAATCAGAAAGGCCGACACCGCCATGTATTACACGAAGAAGTACGGGAAAAACAACTATACGGTTTATACGGAAGCGCTGGACCAAAAAACAGTCTACAAATTGAAGTTGGAACAGGATTTGAAGTCTTCCATTAAAAATCAGGAACTTGTCCTGCATTACCAGCCGATTACCACTTTGAAAACAGGAAAACTCAACGCTATGGAAGCCTTGATCCGCTGGAATCACCCGGAACTGGGACTGGTACCGCCCGATACGTTCATCCCGATTTCGGAAGAAAGCGGACAGATTGTTTCAATCGGGAAGTGGGTGCTACAAACGGCGTGTGCCCAAAATAAAGCATGGCAGGACTCGGGCCACCTTCCGTTTAAAATATGTGTCAACATTTCCACTATCCAATTGCAGGACCCTAATTTTGTCCAGACGATAAAAACGGTCCTGAAAGAAACAGAGCTCGATGCAAAATGGCTGGAACTGGAAGTGACAGAAAGCATTTTAATGGAAGATACAGAGATGCTGAAAGAAAATTTAGTAAACCTGAAGGCATTAGGCCTCTCAGTGTCTATTGACGATTTCGGCACCGGGTATACCTCGCTCAGTTATTTACGCCAATTTTCGTTTGACCGGGTGAAAATTGACCGTAGCTTTGTTCAGGACATCAACAATGATTTGAGCGGAAAGGCGATTACCTCTACCATTATAGCTTTAGCCCATAAGTTGAATATGAATGTAGTTGCCGAAGGAATTGAAGATGACCTTCAGTTGACGTTTCTGATGGAGGAAAATTGCGATGAAGGGCAAGGGTATTATTTTAGCCGCCCTTTGCCTGCCGAACTGCATACCTTAGCTTTCTCGATTAAAGACCCCTTATAAAGACTGATAGTAGTCGTCATTTCGATTTCTAAACAAACATAAGCTTTTTCAATTTCAGCTTGCAACTTATCCGCAGGCTTTAGTCTTATTTAGCTGACCCCCTAAATGCCTAGGGAATAAGAATATTTTCTTTTTTTATCTAGTTTCTTCAAAATAGACAATCTCTACTCTTTTCTTAAAACCTAAAATTTATTATAATAAATGTACTTGGAAAACAATAGCGTTTCCAACTTGGAAGTAGACCGTTCGAAAAAGAATCACTTCAACTTAGAAACTTATATTGCCTAAACTATAATCTAATGTATGGTAATCTGTTGCAGACAGTAGCGCTGCCAACAAAGCCGAAAAGCATCCTTAAGGGTGTTTTTTCGGCTTTTTTTCGTTTTTATCTTAGTTGAAGAGAAGGATGCTTGTAGTGAATGCTCCACTGCCACTCCTTCCAGATTTTCCATAGTCACTTTCCAAAGTTAGAAAGGAGATTCCAATATGAAAGTTAATGACGTCAAGGTTTTTCTTAAAACGATGGGTGAATACAATACGTCGAAGATCAGTCAGGTCTTCACGACAGAAGACGGCCACAGCTTATCCATTCGCTGCCTGCCCGGCACGAGGACGTTTGAACTGACCAATTCACAGACGCAAGAAGTTGTTGAAAATGATTCGATTGATGAAACAGCCCAATACATTGTGGCGTTTGTAGGTTCCCACGATTTTTCAATTAACTCCTGATTGCTCAGGAGTTTTTTTGCGATTAAATCCCTGAGAAGTGGGTAAAAACCCTGTAAATCGACTTTGAATCACTTGGAGCTGAAAATACTACGTCACAGAAGGAAAGAGCGCGATCGCATATGAAATTGGAACACATCAAAAGTCTATTGCAGCTTTCGTGCACCTTTAATTTTTCTTCCATCAGTCATTCCTTTACAATTGGCGAAGAGGATACGCTAACTGTGAAGTGCCTAAAGGATACGTACATATTACAAGTGACCTCCAATGAAAAGCAGCAGGTCGAATATTATATATCGATTGATCAAGCGGCCGAAGCCCTTTATGAAAAAATTCACACCAATAAAACGAACTGACTTCTTTGGAATAGGAGGCAGTTCGTTTTTTACTATATTCGATCACTTCTTTCAGTAAGTGTAATTAATTTCAAACGTTCGTAAAAGTACACTTTTACGAACAAAAGGAAGGAAAGAAGCTCTTTCTATCACTTCTTTTCTTCCGATAAGCCGTCATAAGTAAACTAGAATTTGATTTATTCTCATAAGTATTCCAGTCTCTTCATCTAATTATGTCCTATTCATATTCTAAAGTTTTTTAATGGATAGAATTAGTTGTTTTTTCTAGGTCTTCCACATATTCTAAAAAGGAGTCTTGGAGTTCTCCTTCTGTATCTTTCGAATTAAGGTATAATTTTGGTTCAATCGTATCATCAGCTTGAGTAACATGTCCATCAATGATTCCCAATACATTAGATATGGTATCAACCATGGTTTGTTCTATTATTTTCATCAAAATGTCTTTGTGATTGTCTGTTAAACTGTTGTAAAAATCGAGAGCTTTTATCCAATATTCTTCAGTATAAGAATCTATTTCTGTGTCTTCAAAATCCTCTTTGTATAACTCTACATTTTCTTTAACAATTGACTAATAAAGCGATTTAGCAAACTTCTCGTTCATTTTAGGTCCTCATTTCTTTTTCTTCTTTTTCCTTACTTCTTTGTACATTATGTTATTTCTTTCTATGAGTTTTTTAATTGAGAATTAGGGATGTCTAGATAGACTCTTCTAAGTTCTCCGGCAATTACGTCTCATATGCTTTTAATTCCTTTAGTATTTCTTGAAACTATTCCTCTAGAACCCTTTCGTGTATGTCCCCTCTTAGGGACATTGATAGCAGGAGCCGTCCTAGAATGATAATTTCTAATGATACTGTCATATTCCACTGAAATCATGTTTTAGAATTCTTTCTTAAAATGTATCGAATTAAACTAATGTTAGCTAGATAATTTCGGAAACCCAGCAATTCGTAAAAGGGGGCTTTTATATTCTAAAAGGCAAGAAAGCTCTAGTAGAGCTCCTTCTCTTCCGATAAGTTGTGATATGTTAACCTGGTGTATAAACCTGATACAGACTATTTGAGTAATTAAATCGATATTCTTTGCTTTCCATTTTATCAACTATCTGTTATTCTAAAAAAGAATTATTTTTGTTCGTTTTCAGATTGAGAATAAAGTTTGTTTTTCGTCTAAGGTATTTGAGCAAGGGTAGTAACACATTGTGTGGATAGCCGCACTAGGAGGCAACAATTATGGAACAAGGTACAGTTAAATGGTTTAATGCAGAAAAAGGTTTTGGATTTATCGAGCGTGAAGCAGGAGATGACGTATTCGTACATTTCTCAGCAATCCAAAGCGAAGGTTTCAAATCTTTAGACGAAGGTCAAAATGTAACGTTTGAAATTGAACAAGGACAACGTGGCCTACAAGCTACTAACGTTCAAAAAGCTTAATAATAGCTAAAAAAAGACCCTACATGTGTAGGGTCTTTTTTTATGTGCTTAAATTTGGGGTTAACGACTTCCGTGAACTCACTTTATCATATGGAATGAAAGATACTTTATAACTAATACTTAATTAACCGTTCGTAAAAGTACAGTTAAACGAACAAAAGAAGAAAAGAAGCTGAGTCCATCACTTCTTTCCTTCCGATAAGCCCTCATATGTTAACTAAAATATAACAATAATAGCCGAGCAAAAGGTATACTGCCCTCTGCTCGGCTATTATTATAGATAAAGGAAAAAGACTACAAACGCCAGAATAGCCGAGCTCCCTGGGAAGCGAAATTTTAAAGTTTTGCAACACGTTTCCCGAAGAATAAAGTCAATCACCTATCAAATTATTGGCAAATGTTGTTACGAACGTGAAATCCATCCGCCGTCTACGACCATTTCCAGTCCTGTTACATATTTAGATTCGTCAGAGGCTAAATATAGATATGCGTTCGCAATGTCCATCGCTTCTCCGGCATAAGGCGGTAAAGCTGATCGTCCTTCGTAATGTGTGCCCATTTCTTCTTGGGATTTAATACCGGTACTTGCAACCATACCCGTATAGATCGCACCCGGATGCACTGAGTTCACACGGATATTATCTTTTCCAAACCACTGGGCTGCATGTTTAGTCAACGCGCGAACTGCTCCTTTAGAGGCGCTGTATGCTGCACCGTGCCCATCGCCCATACCGCCAAGGATTGCCGCAATAGAAGATGTATTGACAATCGAGCCCCCGCCATTTTTTTGCATATGAGGAATAACTGACTGCATCCCTAACCATACGCCAGTAGAGTTAATAGCCATTACTTTATTCCAATCATCCATTTCGGCTTCTAAAATACCCTTGGCAATATGAATTCCTGCATTGTTCACAAGGATATCGATTTTGCCATAAGTCTCAATGGTTTTTTCAATAACTTCTTTCCATGAATCAGGTTGTGACACGTCTAAACGAATGGCAATTGCTTCTCCGCCAGTAGAGTTGATTTCATTCACTTTCTCTTCTAAAGTATCAGTTACAACATCCGTAGCAACAACTTTTGCTCCTTCTTTCGCAAATAATTGAGCACCAGCTAATCCCATCCCGCTTGCAGCCCCTGTAATAATTGCTACTTTTCCTTCTAATCTTGGCATATTATTTCCTCCTCATTTATTGATTCGTCAGAATTATGAAAGCGCTTTGAATTCGCTCTTATACCTCAGTCTAATATAATGAAAGAAAGGCTCAACCAACAAATGAGTATGAATTTGTTGGACAGCGTCAAAATCTAAGAAAGTGCAGGTGGATGGATGAATGCAAAGACAACATAGCAGTGCAAAGTCGAAAATCCAAAAAGCGTTAGTTACTTTAATGCTTAAAAAGTCATTTGAAACAATCACCATTTCGGATATCACGCTTCAGGCGCGCATTAACCGCAGTACTTACTATTATCATTATTACAAAAAAGAAGAAATTCTTGAAGAAGTGGTTAAAAGGTCAATCCATGATTTGGCTGCCGCGATGAAAGCACCTTACCAGAGGGGCTCTGAATTTCTGATAAACGATTCAGTTTTACCGTCCACATTGACACTTTTCGAACATATCCATCACCACCGTTACTACTATCAAGCATTATTGACCAATGAAAAAAGTTTGTATTTCCAAAACGAATTTATTGAAGTTCTAAAAGGGTTTTTGGAAAATGGAACTACAAATACTTATAAAGAGACTGGTGATTCTTTAATCGATCAAGGCATTTTTACCAGCTATCAAGCCTATGCGGTGCTCGGGATGCTCAAGCAATGGAATGAAGATGAGTTCCAACAATCCCCACAATATATGGCGGAGCAACTGACAAATATTCTTTACTTGAAAGTTGATAAAGTTTGCTTTAATTTCACTTGAAAATCGCGCCCCTGTGTCAGACCCAATTCAGTATATTAGCTACAATTGCATTGAGAAAAAGCCGTATTCAGTAACCTCAGAGGTTAACGGAAGCGGCTTTGGTATTTTTATCAGGGGGAGTTAAATATTCATAATTGCTTGCGACACAGTGGTTAACCCCCGTAAAAGAAAGATATTGTGTAGACGGTGGTTGGATAACAAGATCCTATCAACTCAGCCTATTTTTCAATATAAAACAGCCTGAATTTTGCAAGTGAAGGGGTTAGGCTGTTTTATATTGATTACTCTGTAAATTAAATTCTCAACATCTCCTGAAAGGAATTATGCTTTTTTAGAAGAAAACGAGAAAAGTAGTTAGTTTTCATCTCTACAATCTTCGCAATTAAAAAATCATTAGGTAAAAAAGCGTTCGTAAAAGTACACTTTTTCGAACAGCAATGAAAACAACGCTCTAAATTTTAGAGATTTCATTAGTTAGAGAGACCAGATAGCCGGATTTTTAATAAATTACTAACGGCAGTTGGCTGAAAATGTCTCTACCTTCTCAGATGTGGAAGTTCGCGGAGCAATCGTAGCTGAACAACCTGTCATTGATGATGCAGACGGGTGGGAATAATCGTTGTACCAGCTGGTATGGAAGCCGGACAATCCCTTCATGGCAATGGTGAAATGCAACAAGTTTTAAAAAACGGACCTGCGGATCATTCTCAGAGAAGCCGAGGGAACCATCCAAGTCATTCAGATTGTGGGCATTGGGAAGCGAGATAAAGAAAAGATTTACAAGCTGGCTGAAGAGCGACTAAGCTAAATTTAATAAGGAAAAGTTTTCTTCCTGTTTTTAAAGAGCCCGGCATACCGGCACTTCTAAAGTGCTCGTTATGCTGGACTCTTTTTTATTAGACTATTTTATTCTATTGTTTATTGGCCATAGCTTCCGATAACCCCTTATATGTTAACTATTTCTTTCTCTTTTCTGATTGGAATTCCCTTTCAAAACCATACAGGTACTCGTTGAATGGGCGACCAAGCTCTCTTTTTCATCGTAGATGTGGCATTCCAGCAATCCGATCGTGCCGCCCTTTTTGATTATTTTCCCTTCAGCCCGCAGTTTCGATTTGAAAACCGGTTTAAGGAAATTCACTTTAAGTTCCACCGTCGTAAACAGTTCGTCATCAGCCAGCGTACTGACGAAGGTTAATCCCATCGCAACATCCGCTATATCACCCAAGATCCCGCCATGCAGCGTGCCCATCGGATTATGTAACCTTTCAGTAGCTTCTAGTTCGATGACCACCCTGCCTTCTTCTGCCTCCACGACTTCAAAGCCAAGCACTTGCGCAACCGGGGCACCGGGTAGTTCACCCGTCATCATTTTCTGTAATCTTTCTAAGTGACTCATGCTCCACAACTCCTAAATAACAAATTTTACTTTTAAGGTACGGCCAACCTGTCAGAAATCTAGTATGATAAGCGAGTTTCTATCTGAAAAGTCGAATTCCGCTACACGAATGAATCGACTTCTTGTGTTTGCCTGTTAAACTCTAGCCCTCGATTGTTGAATAAACTTTTAACCCTTTTCAAAAAAGGATCTTCATCAGTCCCTATTGGTTATTTAACGGTTTCTTGCGGGATAAGCCCCTTTACCTTTTCGATTTCCTCCTGCACTTCTCCAAGCCTGTCGAACTCCACTTCTTCATCCCCTGATTCGAAAGCGTCCTCAAACAAAGCCCCTGTTTCCGTCAGCCACTCTTCCAGTGGTTCGAATTCATTCACTTCTTTTACTTCTTCTAGATCTACGATGGCTGCTTTGGCAATACTGGCGCCCGTGCAGCCTTTCACATGATCCATCAATGGGAATTCCGGAATTTCCTCGATTCTTTTCATCACTTTTGGATTCGCATCTTCGCTTTCGAAATACGCTTTTATCTCTTTATAAGGGTATTTCAGGTCTTTTGCTTCGGCCTCCACTTTCTCCTTATTCACTCGGACTTGCTCGAGTTCCGTCATTTCTTGGCTGCATCCTGCCAATAACATAGCGGTTGCGAGGTCCGAGCTAGCCATATGGATTTTCATTGCGCCATTCCTTTTTATTCCATTATATTCCTTTTATAGTAATGAAGTATATACACTCGGCATGAATATAAAGTTATGATCGATTATTTTCTTTTTGTTGTAATCCCTATCTTCTTGTCTTTCCAACTTCCTTATTTTCATTGTCTCCTATTTTAAAAGAGCTAAATTAAAAGCGGAAATGTACATATTAGTACGAACAAAAAGGAAAGAAACTTCATTTGTGTTCGTCCCCTTCCAATAATTTGCTGATATGTAAACTTTTTTATTTAGTTATCACTTCGTACTGTTGATTTGTTATTGGGTGTTAGGCACTCTCCCATCATGGTATAATTAACCAAATCGATAGAAGGTATATAAATGACAAGCGATGATGATTTTTATGAATAACCTTGTTTCTGCTCTATCCGTTTTGCGAAAAGGAGGTCTCTTTATGAAATTAACGATTCTACTTCTGCGCTTTGTCTATCTTCCCTTAGCCGGTCTCTTCATTGTCCCGACGTCTCTCTGGTTTGCAGCTGGCTTTATAGCTGAATATGGACCTGAAGCGCCTACTTTTCCTACGCCGCTCTGGCTTATCCCTGGTGTCGTGTTCCTTCTGGGGGCAGTCATCCAATGTTGGAGGAAATATTTTTGGGTAGGAATAGGCATTACTATGCTTTCGTTTATCCTTTTGTTTGCTGATATCATTCCTTATGGAGCGATCGAACTTCATTGACACATTTCCAGGCGTTTTTTGGTATCGCTAAGAAGTTGCTCGTCAACAGTAAGCCATATCAACATTTACTCACTGCTTGGGTTGTCCTTTTTGAATTAACTGCCGCGTTGTCTGGATTCCCATGGAGCAAGCTCTAACAAACGTTTCCTGATCATTTGTTTTGCCGGGTTGCCTTTTTACAAGGCCCATTCGGCATTTTATTTTAGAGCTTACATTATTAGCAAAGGTTTTAACCGCTGTTTTAGCCACCTAACAATTTTTGTTGTTGGGCAGCTGATTTGCCTGTTAATTCTTGTGTTAAACGGGTGCGGTTAGCATAAAAACGTTGAAACCCGCTAATTCAGTTGCGAATTAGCGGGCTAATTGTATTGTTATTTCCTGTTTTGTATCAGACATCTGAACGGGTTAATCTTAATATGGTCTTGCCTTCTTCAATTGATTGCTTCTTTCCTTTTGGCCAATTGAAGAGTTCTCCATACTTTCCTGATGCTCTTATAAACGAAATAGCCAAGAAGAGCGCCAATCGTATTCAGGAATATGTCATCGATGTCAAATTGGCCCAGTTGCAGGAAGAACTGCAAAAGCTCAATGGAGACGGTAACCATAAAGCCGATCATCATTACTTTCGAAAAGGTTTTGAAACGGCTGAATAGGAACGAAAGAAAAATGCCTAAGGGAACGAAAATCAAAATATTTCCGAGCGTATTAAAAAGAATGATGTCTAGATTATAATGCTGGCTGCCCAGTAGATAGTTGTATGTTTTTTAAAAAGGAATGATGTTCGTATTTAATTTCCAGACTTCTGCACTGAAGAAAGTGGAAGTTCCTTCGGGATACCAAAAGTACCAATTGGACGAACCCCAATTTACCAGCCGGTAGAGCATTCTTTCAAACAACAAGAACCAAAGTCCGATTGCCGAATAGACACCAAATACAATCCAGCTGATGCTTTTAAGGGTTTTATTTGTTGGGTTGCATAACAGGACGTGCCGTTCGTGGCCATCGGCTTGTACTTGGATTTCTTGAACTTGTTCTTGAACATCCTGCGGCTTACGTCGTTTTTATCAAGAGATTGATCAAGTGCTTTATCTTAAACAGCCCCTTTTTAGGGGCTTTTTTTTGTTGCTATAACCCTTGTATCTATAACCTGAGAACGCTTCGACTCTCTTATTTTCTTAATAAACGATTCGGATACTGCCGTCCTCCATAATTCGAATCGGCTGGTAGCTATTCTTGAATTCTATTCCCACATATCCCGTAGAATTCAAATCCACTGTCCCTTTTATATAAGCCTCTTCGTCTGTAATTAATCGATAGAAGAAACAAATTCCATCACCGCTATTTAAAGACTCTTCGAATACGAATTTTTCTCCATACCTTTCTTCAAAATACTTGCTCGCTTCTTCATGATTATTAAATGTAGGCAATTCGGATTCTTCCTGCCTGCTAATCCCTTGAATTTTCATCATTTTTCACCTCTAAAATTTGAATTGATTTTATGTATTTATTCGGCAACATGGGGCATTAGCCCAACTTTCCATACGATGTGTTGGAAAGTTGGCCTTGTTCCCATCCTTTTTAATACAATTTTTCCCGGTAGCTCTTCTCCAGAAGTTCTCCCACTGCTTCTTCATCCACATTCGGCAATTTTGCATGAGCCGCTAAGATTTTTGCACCTTTTGGCAGTTCCTCTTTGCTTCCCCATGTCTCCGGATTCCACAGTCCCGAGCGCAGGAACGCCTTGGCGCAATGAATAAAGCATTCCTCGACGTCCACACCGATGCCAAGAAGCGGCCTTTTTCCGTTAACCGCCATTTTCTCTAATAGTTCTTCATCGCGCACTATGCTGGCTTTTCCGTTAATGCGCAAGGTTTCTCCGAGTCCCGGAATTAGAAACAGCAAACCGATATTGGGATTTGCTAAGATATTCCGCATGGAATCCATCCGTCTATTGCCGGGTCTTTCAGGAATGACCAACTGCTTATCATTTATCACGTACACAAAACCGGCATTGTCTCCCCGTGGAGATAGATTCATCCGCTGTGGATAGCATTAGGAATGGGGATTTTGCGATAAACTCCCTGCAATGGCCGTCCAAATATAAAATGACTTTATTTCTCACAAGTTCACTTGGCTTTCCGGTAATTCCCCAAAGTTCTTCAACTGTCTTTACTGTGTTTGGAAATGCCAGTTCGGTTTTCAACATCTTCAATCCCTCTCATTTTCCTCATGTACAATCATTTTGCAGTTAATGGAAAGCTCCAGTCAAATAAAATCATATTTTCATCAACAGAAGCTTGTTTTCGTTTTTTATCTGTTTAACAATACAGTGCGATCAGGGCGAAAACAGTTTCCAATGTCCTTCGGAGATCACTTCGACCGCTCCATCGACCACTTTGATGGCGGTTTGGTCGTCAATCGCATACGATGGCCCCTGCATTCCGGCAGCCCAGCGCTCTGCGTCGGCCATCGTGTTTTCCGGCAGCATCTCGTGATCCAAGTGAGGAAATATGGAAAAATCGACCAGGTTTAGCGTTTCATCACTGCCGTTGGGTGGAGTCCAGCCAACAAAATCTTCCCCAATGCGAGGCGCCATCACCATGCTCCCGGCACTCATTCCTACATAAACGGCATCCAGCGATGGCAAGAGGTTGGCCAGCCCGGATTGCTGCATCCAATGGTTCAAGTAAAGGGCATCGCCGCCAGACACCAGCAGAACATCCGCCTCCCGGATCAGCGGCAGCCAGCGGTCTTCGGCGATGCTTGGCAGCGCTGTAAGCTCCAGCACGCCGACGGACTTCCAACCCAGGCCAACCATGGGATGCTCGGAATTCCCACTGATGAACTTCCAGACATTATCGCCGGGGCCACCCCAAGGGCTTCCGTACATCGCGGTGGGAATGCATAGGGCGGTAGATTCAGCGATCGGCTTGCCCAGCATGTCAATCAGCGTTTCATGTATGCTTTTGTTGTTTACGCCTGCAGAAGTGAGCAGCAATTTCATAACTTCATCTCCTTGTCGTTGTTGGATCTCGTCATAATTTCTCCTATTCCTAAGACAGCACCCTTAACTTTATGCTTGAGTAGCACCATTTTAATTGAATCATCGTTGGATTTACACAATTCGGTTGCCCAACTGTCTAATAATCCAGTATCCATCTTTTTCACCTTCAAACTCTCTCTCTGTTCAACAAATTCAAATCTAATCATTCGACTAAATAGAGAGTCCAATTAAAGGGTAGATCCGGAAATCATTCGCATGATTTTCAGATTTGCCCTTCATTCATCAATCGCTTTCACTGATATCTTTCAGGTTCTGCAATGTCTGTTCCACTGAATTGTTCATCAGCTTTTCAATATAAAGCAAATTGGCCATTTTTCCGAGGATGCTGCCGGGCAGACTGTAGTTCATTTCCAAATGGATTTCGGTTCCTCCTTCTTTCGATATATATCTCCATGTTTGGGTCGCATTAAAAGCGCCAGTCATTAATCCTCGCCAAACATAACCTTCCTTCACCCGCGTATTTTCCTCTACAAGCACGTGCAATGATAAATACATTCCAAAAAAGGCATACTTTAAATCCAGTCTCGTGCCTTTGCCGCCTTTACCAATCAGGTTTTCAGCTTCGGATAAACCTGCGTACCATTGATACCAGTGCATCGGATTCGTTGCGAAACCATGCACTTCCCCTATTCTACGATCGATGAAAACAGTCTTTTTCACATTCCACATTATGGCATCCTCCCTTGCCTTAAAGTTTCTTTATCATTTCAAACGGTTCTTTAAAAAGGACAAAGACAATTTAGACGATGATTATAATTACCGTTCCTAAGATACCAGATGAAAGCACGGGAGCCCCTTCCAAGAAATCACTTCCTTTTCAATAATATACCATGCCAACTAAAAGAAAACTGACTATTCAGATATATTTCATTAATTTTGTAATTGGAATTGCTAGTATAAAAAAGTCAGCTCCATACTGTTTTATTGAAGAAAGGCGATCACGAATAGTGGATGCATCGATCTGTTTGTCAAATTCGCTCCTAATGACCCAATTCGCTTTCCCCACCTTAGAAAACACTAAGGGAATACCATTTGAATTTGCAGCTTCCATATTTAGAGCGAACCTAATTTCCGCTATTCCACTAGAAGGATCTGTTTTTGAATAAAAAGATCCAGTTGGTATTTGGTCACACGATTATATTCGTAATTACACCGATTCCTTTACTTCCTTTGTACCGTTAAGTTCTAAGTAGTTGGTTTTTCATATCAGCATACTGCAGCCTTCTTTGAAGAAGGTTGATTTTATGCATGAGGATAAATCCAACAATATTTAAATAAAATAGAGGTATAGCTCCGGATAAAGTGAATTTATATACTATCAGTTGGTGGTTGAAAGAACCTTCCCGCTTGCCGCTTTGGGCAAAATGCAGAATAAGCCGTACCTTGCCATTAATACCACCTATTTAAAAGGAGTGAAGAACATGGATGAAAAAGATTTCACACCATTCAAATCGTCTCCAGTACTTCCGATTTTTGAAAAATTTTCAACAGCACGCGATGTTTCGCTCGTTTATGGCGATCCGGTAGAGATGCAAGGCAGGACCATTATTCCAGTAGCCAAAGTCAAATACCGTGTCGGTGCAGGTGCCGGCGCGGGATTTGAACATGAGGACAAAGATCCAGCATCATCTAGCTTCAAGGAGGTTGAGGGCGGCCACGGTGAAGGGGCTGGGGGGACTTTCCAAGTGAAGCCAGTGGGCATTTACGATGTTACAGCTGAGAAAATCTTTTACCGGCCGATTGTTCCGATAGAACTCATCGTCCTTCTTCCGCTCATGGTGACCGGACTTGCATTTTTGATGGCCAGAAGCCAGGACAAGTCCAATGGCATGGATTACAAAAAAAGAGGCCGCATGCGCACTGGCTCCCGCTGCAAAAACAAAGAGCAAGGCACGAAAATGAAAGTCATGGAGCATAGCGATTAAGGTCAGTTTACCGTTTTTGAAAATGCAAACAGCCCTCTGGAAATCAATTGATTTCCAGAGGGCTGTTTGTCGGTCGAAAAGCTGCTCAGCGGCCATTCCGCTTGGATTTGAGTGACTTGTTTGTTCTGTTTCTGATTATGGTAATGGCCATTAAAAAGGGTAATCTTGGCCGTAATTAAGGAACACTTCGGACATGAAATAGAGCCCCCTTTGCTCTACTTAGTTGCTCAGCATCACGCCTATCTGAGGTTGTTCAAGAAATCCCCATCTATTAAAATTCAGCTTCAAAATTTCTGACGGATTCACATACATAGTAAAAGGCTTCTGTATTTTTAGCTGAAAAATGTTTAAGCTGCTTTTTATCAAAATATAGAAGGGCATCGTCTTTTTTATAGTAATACCTTCTTTCGGTAAAAATAGGTTCTTCAGTAAATATAATTTTCCCACTAAGCAGGACTCTTAGAGCAGATTTATGATAAATAGAGCTGTCGATGTATTCTTCTTCTCTATAAGAAATCAAAATTAAATCGTGGCGTTCGATGACACAGATTGTTTCATCTCCAGACTGTAAGGCTGCCAGAAAGGTTTTTCTCACCAAATTCTTCAACTGATTCTTTTCGTTGTCGGTTACAAGTGGTTTTCTTTTCAATAGAATCATAAGGTTCTCCTCTTTCCTGAACGAATATTTTCTATAATCTACACCTTGTTATTACACAACCTTTACAAGTTCTTCTGAAATTTTGCAGTGATGACTGGTTGATGCCGTTTCGAAAACATATAAAGCAACTTCTCCATTTTTTTTAGGCGAAACTTTTATGCTGAGCATTTTAAAGAGTGCCGGATGAAAACAAGTGAAATTCTGTTCATCCAAGTCAACGGATCCGCTATAAAAACGTTTATAAAGATCCTCTACTTTCTCCACATTCGGAATAAATTCATAGAGTGATTTGCCAATTATATTCTTTCTTTTCTGGCCAAAAATTGATTCCGTCACGCTATTCACATAAGTAATTTTAAAATGTACATTTACTAAAAAGAATCCTTGCGAAATGTCTTCTAATACGCTCTCCAAAGTTAAATTTTGGAGAGAGGGATTATAGGGCATCACTTTAAAAGTAAGTGTTGCCCCTTTAAACGAATTCAGCATTCCATTTAACGGGAGTAACGTGACAGAAAAGTGTTGGGTGGATCCAGTTCTTGTGAAAAATTGAGTTGGGCAGTCATTAATTACATGCCCTTTTTGTATGACAGAATGCAATAGAGCTAATTCTTCAAATTTTTTAGCGTTCCTTAAAAAAGAAAAGTAATCTTCTCCTAAGATCCATAATGTTTCCGGCAGTTGAAATTCGATACATAGGTCAATCCAGGATTGATTCACTCGTGCAACCAACCCATTTTCGTCCACAACCAGAGTAGGTGCTTCTGTAATCAAAATGTTTTTTTGAAGAGTCGGATTGATTGGTTTCACGTTCTTTCCTCCCTTTAAGATAATATTATAATTTGACGAAAAGGTCATATATACCCATTCGATTTATTTGAATATAAATAAATTATAGGTAAATTTACTGATGGATGTAATAGGTATTTTTAACTATTTAATTGAGATGACAGTATTTTTTAATCACTTTTAGCTTGATTTTAACTTTTTAAATTAAAGTAATATTAATAGAGGTAAAAGATTATATATTTGCTCCTTAGAATTGAAGCTATATAAACAAAACTTTTTATTTTATTACGGCAGAAAAAAAGAAGAACAGAAGGCTCTATAGCAACCACCCGTTCTTCTTTTTTACATAACTTTCCTAAAATACAAAAGGAGCAGCATCTTTAATGAACATGGAATAAAATCATTCTTGAAATCTGCAATTTTGCTCTTATATTTTCTATTAGCTTTTGGATCAGTGATGCTGTATACGCCCTCTGCACTTTTATTCAACGTCCTATACCATTGTTTAGCAAGTTCTTTATTTTTGTCACATAAATAATCGATTAACTCTTTATTATTTAATGATAGTTCTTCTTGATTGTTCAACAACTGTTATACTTTTCAGTTCTAAGAATCCCAAAAGTTAAATCCTCACCGCAGAAAAGCATGGAAGATTCCTTTTCTTTTATAAATTTCAACGATATTTTTCTTATATACAAGAAAACTGAACGGGTTACATGTCATTGTTGAGAGAATCTTTGCATATTATTTTAGCAACAAGTACTCTGTTTCGGAAAATAAACAGCGCATTTTTACTGATTTTGTAAAATAAACTATTATTGGTATTCAATACTAAATGCCTATATCACATCCTGTATTTCTAGATATATAATTCTCCTTGGCATAATTCTCAAATAAGCATTTGTATCTACTATTTTTTTTAGCTTTCATCACTATTTATAAGATTATAAAATCTAAATTTCATTTATTATTTCAGTCAAGAGTACAGTATTACAAAACATTTACTAGCAATTGTTTTGAAGGAGGAACAATGAATTTTTCTTTAAATCTTCAAGCACGATTATCTATAATTTTCGCAATTACTACTATCCTATTAATTATTATTTTTGGCGTTGTTTATGGATACCGTTCAATCAAGCAGGTCGAGAATGAAATTGGTAATTCACTTAGTGAAACAGCCTATATGATGGAAAACAACTTGGATCAATATATGTGGTCTAGATATGGTGAAACAACACTGCTCAGTGAACTGCCTGACATTAGGCAGCTGGAGGATGAAGAAAGAGTTGAGTCTTTGCTCGACCAACTGCAATCGGCTATCCCCTCCTTCTCGTGGATAGGGCTTACTGATCCGGATGGCCAAGTAATAGCTTCAACGGATTCGATTCTCAAAGGTGCTGATATTTCTGCTCGTCCAGTATATTCAGAAGCCTTGGAAAAACCTTTTATTGGCGATGTACACGAAGCAGTACTTCTTGCCGATCTATTGCCCAATCCAACGGGAGAAGTAATGAAATTTGTTGATATCAGTACGCCCATTTATGATTATAATGACAATTTTAGCGGGGTTCTGGCGACCCATTTAAGTTGGGATTGGGTTAAAGAAATTGAGGCCTCTATGCTTGATTCGGTCAAGAATCGCGACAGCATTGAATTTTTGATCATTAGTAAAAGAGATAATACGGTTATTTTAGGTCCTGATGAAATGATGGGACAAAAGCTAGATCTGGAAAGCATGGATTTGGCTCAAACCCAACAAAACGGGTGGACGATTGAAGAGTGGGCGAATGGAGAAGAATATGTAACCGGCTATATGTTAGAAGATGGGTATAAGGAGTACCCTGGCTTAGAATGGACGATTTTGGTCAGGCAGCCCGTGGCAGTGGCCTATACTCCCATAAAAGAACTTCTAGCTTTCTTCCTGGTATCCGGGCTCATCTTAGTTCTGCTTTTTGCCGTTCTTGGTTGGTTTCTTGCTGGAAGGATTGCCTTCCCATTGAAAACCCTAGCCTCTGTGGCTGACAGCCTTAGATTTGGAGAGTTTGTCCAAATTCCACACTATAAAGGAATTTCGGAGCTGGAAACCTTATCCGATTCTTTAAGAATGCTGATTGCAACTCTTACAAAGACAGAATCAGCTTTAGAAGAGATGGAGGAAGTGGCCAATCGGGATGATTTAACAGGATTAGCAAATCGGTATGCGTTAGATTTATATTTACAGGAATTTACTCAAAAATACAAAATGGCGGCAGTCCTTTATATTGATTTAGATGGGTTTAAAATGATTAATGATACTTTAGGCCATCAAGCAGGGGATGAACTTCTCATTCAAGTAGCGGCTCGGCTGAAACAAACCATAAGGGAAGAAGAAATGATTTCTCGAGTAGGCGGTGATGAATTTGTTGTCGTCTTGCCTTCCTCAACAGATAAAATGGCTAAAAGAGGAAAAAGAGTTGGAGAAAGGATTATTTCATCTATTAACGAACCTTACTGGCTTAATGGCCAAAAAGCCTTGGTTAGCTGCAGTATAGGTGGTGCCTTTTGGGAATCATCAAACTCTGCTAGTATAAGCGAAACAATAAAAGCAGCTGATGAAGCTTTATATGCCGCTAAGAAGGCAGGCAAAAACCAAATTCATTTAAATGGATACTAAAGTGCCTTTTAGGGTGGGCAACAACTATTTAGCAAATCGTTGTTCTCACTTTTTTCTGATTGCAGGGAAATCCGTAACTTCTAAAAACAGCCTATTACTAAATATTCTTACAATACATTGGGCTAATACAGATTGAAAGTCAGCTCAGCAGAAAACATAGCCGGAAATAACCAAAGCTTCTCGTCCTTCATTCGCTTTCCGATTAATATATTAGTTTTATATTTTTTTTAAGAAGCGACGCACTTCGTAGTTTTTCTCTTTAACACAATTTATAACAATAGTTATTCACCAGTCATTTAAAGGATAGATAAGAGACTTGAAATCGAGAATTATTCAATCTCATCAAGTCAGTAAAAATAAAAATTGGAAACACTAAAAAACGGATTATTTCGGAATTAGATGAAGGAGCAATTTAAATGAAGGACAGCTTTCACAAAGAAATGTTTGAAGTGATGATTCAAAACGCGCCTGTCAGCATGTTTATTTTAAAAGACTGGACGTATTCCTATATCAACAATCATTTTTGCAGCCTTGTCGGCTATACAAATGAAGAATTACTCCTAGAAAACATGACGACCGATAAGCTCGTTCATCCGGAAGACATATCTATCGTACAGGAAAGTGTCAGAAGAAGAATCGAAAATCAAGAAGCCGATGCGCGTTATCGCGTAAGAGTCATAAAAAAAGACGGAAGCTTGATCCATGTTGAAATACATGCACGAAAAGCCATATTGGATGGAGAAACAGTCACATTCGGAACCATCTTTGATGTAACTGACGAAGTTAAGGCTAATCTGATGCTCAAGGAGAATCAGGAACGGTTTAAATCCCTTTTCGACAACAATCCGGATGCGGTCTTTAATTTTGACATGGAAGGCAATTTTACTGATACAAATCCAGGATGCAGTGAATTGACAGGCTATACTGCTAATGAATTGCACGAGATGACTTTCGCCCCGCTTATCGTACCTGAAGATTTAGCCAGTGCCCTCCACTTTTTTGAAGAAGCTATTCGCGGAAATACTAATCGGTATGAAATTGCACTTACCCGAAAAGACGGTAAACGGAGAGACTTGGAAGTCACCTGCTTCCCGATGAATCTTGAAGGAGAAATCGTCGGCGCATATGGCATCGCAAAAGATATCACGGATCGAATTGCACATAGAAAATTGATGGAAGACCTAGTGTTCTACGATGCCTTGACGAAGCTGCCGAACCGAAAATTGTTTGAAGACCGGTTAAGCCAGGTTTTCAAACTTTCAGATGCCCGCAAAAACCAGCCGGCTGTTTTGTTTCTGGATCTGGACCGCTTTAAGTTTATCAATGATTCCCTGGGCCATCATATCGGAGATGAATTTTTAAAAATCGTAGCTGAACGATTATTGCAGAACGTTCGCCATACGGATACGGTAGGAAGGTTTGCCGGAGACGAGTTTGCTGTTTTTCTTCCAAATTCGAATAAACAAGAGACGATTGCTCTGGCTGAACGGTTGAATCAGACATTGGCAGAACCTTTTGAAGTCATGGGTCATTCCTTAACCGTTTCGGCAAGCATTGGCATTGCTTTTAGCAGCGGCAGTAATGAGAATGTGGATGGATTAATCAAAAAAGCGGACACCGCCATGTATTATACGAAAAAATATGGAAGAAATAACTATACAGTTTACACAGAAGAATTGGATCAGAAAGCGGCTTACAAATTGATATTAGAGCAGGATTTAAAGTCTGCTATTAAAAATCAGGAACTTGTCCTTCATTATCAGCCGATTACTGATCTGAAAACTGGTGAACTCAGTGCCATGGAAGCATTGATTCGATGGAATCATCCAGAACTTGGCTTGGTGCCGCCAGACAATTTCATTCCAATTTCAGAAGAAAGCGGACAAATTGTTTCAATCGGGAAGTGGGTTCTGCAGACTGCCTGTGCCCAAAATAAAACCTGGCAGGACAAGGGCTATCCCCCTTTTAAAATATGCGTGAACATCTCAACCATCCAGTTGCAGCATTCAAATTTTGTGCAGATGGTAAAAACAACACTAGAAGAGACAGGCCTCGATGCAAAATGGTTGGAACTTGAAGTGACCGAAAGCATTTTAATGGAAGATACGAAAATGCTGAAAGAAAGTTTACTGGCCTTGAAGGCATTAGGTTTATCGATGTCTATTGATGATTTTGGCACCGGGTATACCTCTCTCAATTATTTAAGGCAATTTTCGTTCGATCGAGTGAAAATTGACCGCAGCTTTGTACAGGACATCAACAACGATTTGAATGGTAAAGCAATAACTTCCACCATTATTTCATTAGCCCATAAATTAAATATGGGTGTTGTGGCAGAGGGAATTGAAGATGAAACGCAGCTCGCTTATTTAAAAGAAGAAAACTGCGATGAAGGGCAAGGTTATTATTTTAGCCGCCCCTTGTCTGCTGAATTTCATACTTTTCCCTTATCATCCAAAAACATTGCACACGGTAAAAAAGAATAAGGGATTACCCTTTTTCAAAAAATAGTCTTTTGAAATACAGATAATTCAACTGTCTGCGCAAACAAACTTTAGTAAAGAAAAGGAAGATTAGATTGCTGGCTTTTAAGCATCGAATCTTCCTTTTTCTATATTTAGCGCTGTCTTCTTCACTCTTTTCATTTCCAATAAAAGGATTTATTTTCTGAAATGAACAAAATACTTTCTATTTGGGATGGAATACTTTCTAGTTCACTTGATTTACTTTCTAAAATGGACTCTTCACTTAATTTTTCGGCTAAAAAAATGCAGCGATCAGGGTCGCTGCATTCCACTTATTAATAAAATCATTTTCAAATGGATTCTGAACAACTAAGGTTTCAGCCGCCGATATACGACATGCCGATTTTCTTGCGGTTTTTGGCGGTTTGCTCGGTCCGTTCATCGGAATAGCGATCCCGGCGTCCTTCCCAGACGCCGCTGATGGCCCGGAACAATTCGTCGTCGCTCAAGCCGCCCCGCAGCAGTTCCCGGATGTCGAAGCCGTTCGTCGCGAACAAGCACGTGTAGAATTTGCCGTCTGACGACAGCCGCGCACGGGTGCACGACGAGCAGAACGATTCCGATACCGACGTGATAAAGCCGACTTGCGCTTCGCTGTCCTTGAAGCGGTAGCGTTTGGCGACTTCCCCGAAATAATCCTCATCGACCGGTTCGAGTGTATAAACCGTCTGAAGCAGTTCGAGGATTTCTTTTTTCGTCACCACTTTTTTAAAGCTCCAGCCGTTGTCGTTGCCGACGTCCATAAATTCAATAAAGCGGAGCGTGATGCCCCGTTCCTTGAAATAGGCCGCCATCGGCAGAATTTCCTGTTCGTTGACGCCTTTTTGGACGACCATATTGACTTTAATGTCAAAGCCCACTTGTTTGGCGTGATCAATCTGCTCCAGAATGCGCGACGGTTCAATGCCGCGGCCGTTCAATTGGCCGAAAAGGCCCGGCTCCAGCGCATCCAGGCTAATGTTCAGCCGCCGAAGCCCAGCTTCGTATAGCGGCTGTGCCAGTTTCCCCAGCAGCAGGCCGTTTGTGGTCAGGCCGATATCTTCCACACCCTCAACAGACAAGATTTTTGCCACCAGTTCAGGAAGCCCGCGCCGCATGAGTGGTTCGCCGCCGGTTAGGCGGATCTTCTTGACGCCCATCGCCACAAATAGTTTGGTCAGCCGATGAATTTCCTCGAATGACAGCAATTCCTGTTTCGGCAGAAAGGCATAGTCGTCGCCGAATACTTCTTTTGGCATGCAGTAAGAGCAGCGGAAATTGCAGCGGTCCGTTACCGATATGCGCAAATCGCGGATCGGCCGGCCGAGTTTGTCTTTCAATGGTTCGGTATTCATACGGCTCACCTTCCTTTCGTCTAATCCGGTCTGTTGATGTTGCGGAAAACGCTTATGTCTTCATTGATTTGTGCAGCATCGAGCCAAGTCGTACCCGCTTTTTCCATGAATACCATGACGCGCCGCCCGCCGTCTGCCAGTTCCTGTTCAAGAGATTCAGCAAGCCCGGTTTTCCAGACGCTGAACAGTGGAATTTTTTCTTCCTTTGTCTGAATGGCCGTGATCGCGTTCTCGCGGTCCGCTTGTTCGAGAAGTTTGGCAGTTTCCGCCGGACCCACAAATGGCATGTCGCAAGGCAATACCACGTATTGGTCGGCCTGCCATTTTTTCATCGCCGAGAGAATGCCGGCAAGCGGTCCTTGACCGGCTACATCCGGCAAATCGGTGATAACATCCAAACTTCCAGGGAAACGCTCCAGCAGTTCTGGACGCGATACGATTACCACACGGCCGCTCACTGCCGAAAGTGCCTGATAAGCTCGTTCGTAAAAATAGCCGCCGTCTATTTTGGCAAAAGCTTTCGGTGAGCCAAAGCGCCGCGACTCGCCTCCGGCAAGCAAAATGCCGACCGTTTTCATCCGCCGCTCACAGGCGGAATGAACGCCGCCACATCCCCGGCTTCCAACACATCGCTTGGCAGCGCGTATTCTTCGTTAATGGCAATGCGGGCGGACCCTTTTTCAATCCCCGGGTATTTCTCCGCCGCCCACTGCCACAAGTCTTTGACTGTTTTTCCGGCAAGATCCGTTTGTTCCTGGGATCTTCCCGTCAGTTCACGGAGCCCCGCAAAATAATGCAGCGTGATCATGGCTGTTCCCCCTCCGGTTTTTTCTTTTGGTCGCCTATCCATTCTTCCCCGTCTTCCCAAATTTCCTTTTTCCAGATCGGCACAATTTCTTTGATGCGTTCGATAGCGTATTCGTTCGCTTCGTACGCCGCTTTCCGGTGAGGCGACGAAACGGCGATGACGACGGCGATGTCGCTGATCTGCAGTTCACCAATGCGGTGGGCAATTGCCACCCGCGACCCTTCCCACCGCTCTTCGATTTCATGCCCGATTTGCGCGAGCTTTTTCTCGGCCATCGGCACATAGGCTTCATAGGCAAGATACAACGTCCGGACCCCTTTTGTCCATTCCCGGACATGGCCGGTAAACAGCGTCACGGCTCCTGCTTCCGGACGCAGCACGTAATCGGCGTAGAGTTGCGGATTGATCGGTTCTGCCACCACTTCAAATGCTTTCATCTTCGTCACCTTCCATCCATTCCGAAAACCAGTTTTTCAGAAATTGTTGGCTATTGCGTTCAACAGTTCGAACTCCTACGATAGGTAATTCTTTTGGCGCAATCACTAGCCGGATGCGCTTTAAATGGTTTAATTGCTGCCATTCGTCATCAGAGCGGACAAGAACGACTTTTTCAAAATCTGCTTCTTTGAAACCTTCGACCAAGATCAGGTCCGGTTTTGCCTGCATCGATAAAGCAATCAATTGTTCCAGCGAAGCTTCTTTCTGCCGGCTGTGCAACCCAATCACGCCGCCGCCATAGACCAACGAACTGACAGCTCCTTCATGGAAGAAACGCATGCTGTCGGTTGATGCTGGCGGCATGTCCGGCTCGCCGCCGTGTCCGTGGTGCTTGATGGTGGAGACGGCCTTGCCGTTTTTGGCGGCTTCGTCTAGGAAGAAAGAAAGGAGCGAGGTTTTGCCGCTGTTTTTAAATCCGACAACTTGCAGCACTTTTACAGCTCCCATTGCGCCGCTCCTTCTTCCATGCCAAGAAGCAGCACATCGACCAAAGCCCCCGCCTCAAACCCTCTCGTACCGCCAGGCAAGACGATTAATGCATTGCCCCTAGCAATGGAAGACACCGCATTCGATTTATTAAAGCCGGCCGGAAAGACGAATTCACCGTTATAGGAGGCACGGATAAACCGGGTGAACGGATTGGCTTTGGTGAAATCCTCCGCCAATACCGCACGCGTTTTGGGCAAGTACAGTTTTCCGGCTCCCATCATCTTCAACAGCGCCGGACGCACAAACAATTCGAATCCCGTAAAGCAGGCGGACGGATTGCCGGACAATCCGAACAAATAGCGGGCATTTGCCATGGCGACCGTCGTGACGCTGCCGGGGCGCATGGCGACTTTATTGAATAAAACCTTTGCTCCAAGCCGTTCATAAATGGCGGGCAAAAAATCAAAATCGCCGACCGAGACGCCGCCTGTCGTAATGAGCACGTCGGTTTCTTCTGCCGCCTGTTTCACCACTTTAAAGCTTTCATCAAGCTCATCGGCCGACATGCCGTACATTTTGCAGCGAATGCCCATGCGCGCAAGCTGTGCCGCAATCATCGGCCCGTTGCTGTTGCGGATTTTTCCGGGCTCGAGCGGCGCATCGACTGCCAGCAGCTCGGTTCCCGTCGACAAAATGCCCACCACCGGCTGTTTGGCCACCAAGACATTGGCGTAGCCGAATGTCGCGAGAAGCGCCACGGTTCCAGGATGGATCAAGTTGCCGCTCTCAATAATAATGTCGCCTTCTGCCATGTCTTCGCCTTGCAGCGAAACATTTTCCATTGCTTTGAACGGTTTTCGTATCGTGAACGACGAACCGGAATCGACGGTTTGTTCAAACATGACGACCGCATCCGTGCCTGCCGGAAGCGGGGCACCAGTCATAATCCGCACAGCTTGGTTTTCAACTACCAATTTTTGCGACACGGCGCCCGCCCCGATATGGTCAATAACATCAAAGCGGATGCGGTTTTCTCCGGAAGCGCCCAAGGTATCGGACGAGCGGATGGCAAAGCCGTCATAAGGGGAACGGTTGAATGGCGGCACGTCGTGGGCCGCTTTTACCGGTTCGGCCAATATCCGGCCATAGCTTTGTTCAAGCGCCACTGTTTCCGTCCCAAGCGGACGCGCTTCGCTGACCACCCGTTCAACGGCTTCTTGCACCGAAATGGGTTTTCGCTGTTCTACCACTGTTCTCAACTCCTCCACGACTTCTGCTATACTGAATTTATTCTATAAATGAAAGGGTGATCGCGTTGTCTGAACTGACACATTTCAACGAACAAGGGCGCGCCAAAATGGTTGATGTCTCTGAAAAACAAGACACGATCCGCACCGCCCGCGCGAAGACATCGGTATTATTGAACCAAGCCATTTACCGCCAAATCAAGGATGGGACCAATAAAAAAGGAGATGTGTTTGCTGTTGCACAAGTTGCTGGCATCATGGCCGCGAAAAACACGGCGCAGATCGTTCCGATGTGCCATCCGCTTGCATTAAGCGGCGTTGACATCCACTTTGAGTGGAACGTCGACGAAGCGACTGCCCATTTTGAGGTAATTTTATATGCCACCGTCAAAACAAAAGGGCCGACCGGCGTTGAAATGGAAGCATTGACCGCCGCTTCTGCCGCTGCCCTTACCATTTACGATATGTGCAAAGCAGTCGGCAAGGAAATGGTCATTGGACCAACGATGCTGTTGGAAAAAACCGGCGGGAAATCAGGCGATTACACCCGCGGCTGATGATGTTTTGTCAGTTCGAAGACGATATGCCGGAGTTCCGGCAAGATGAGCCGCTTCATCGCCAGTTTCACTGCCCCGCGGGATCCCGGCAGGACAAAAATCGCTTTATCGTTTGCGGTTCCTGCTGCAGCGCGGCTTAACAGTGCTTTCGTTCCGACATCTTCCGAAAAACTGACGTAGCGGAAGAGTTCGCCGAAGCCATCCAATTGCTTGTCAAACAGCGGCGTTACTGCTTCCAGCGTGACATCGCGTTTGGCGATGCCTGTCCCGCCGGTCGTGATGACGGCATCAACCGCATCGTTCTGCAAAAAGCGTGTCACCGCATTGGTAATGCGCTCTTTGTCGTCCGGCACGATTAGGTAATCGGCAATTTCCAAACCGTTCTGCCTGGCAAGCTCCTGCACCAGTTGGCCGCCAAGGTCGGTTTCTTCTGAGCGGGTATCGCTGACGGTCAAAACTGCGATATGAATCGTTTTTTCCAGATTGAACAATTCTGACATGGTCCCTCTTCCTTTCCGATCAGCCAAACAATTGATGATACAGTTTCCGGCCTTCGGACACATTGCGGATTCCGTGGATCAGCAATCGGCCGTTGCCGAACAGCACCATTCGGCGGCCAAAAACGTCCAATTCCACGAAATAAGGCGTCCGTTTGACGATCCCTTCCAGCTGGCGCCCTGTTTTTTCGGCATCGTCCAATGTAATCGGCCGGTTCGGGTCCGGCAGCACTTGCACGGCGTCCCGTCCGCACAATACCGCAACCGTTTGCTGCGCCGATCGTTCCAGTGACGGAAAAACCGGCTGGGTCCCGCACGTTTCGCAGTTGTCGTTTTTGATGCGTGAAATGCCGATATCAATCTGCTCATTTTCCCACACATTAAAATAATGCACTTTTTTCCGCATTGCGGCTGTATTGCCGCTCAGCCATTTGAGCGCTTCCGCACATTGGATGGCTGCGGTCATTTGGACAGCCGGTGAAATGATGCCGACCGTGTCGCATGTTTCATTGACGGCGGGAAGCACCGGCAGCAAACAGCGGAAACAAGACGACTCCCCGGGAATAAACGGAAAAACGACGCCCGAACTTCCGACGCACGCTCCGTAAATCCATGGTACGCCGTGCTTAACAGATGCATCGTTGATGAGCAGGCGGGTCTCGAAATTGTCCGTTGCGTCCATGACGAGCGAGCTGTCTGCGATGAGCCGTTCCATTAAAGGCGCATCCAAATTATCGAGATAGGTGAACAAACGAAGGTCGCTGCGTATCGCCTTCAGCCGCTTTTCGGCAGCCGCTACTTTCGGCAGCATCTCGTCCGCGTCTTGTTCCGTGAACAGCTGCTGACGCTGCAGATTCGACAATTCGACGTAGTCGCGGTCCACCAGGTGAATCTCGCCAATGCCTGCCCGCGTCAACGTTTCGGCGATCGCTGAACCGAGCGCTCCGCAGCCGATAATGGTCACCGTTGCCGCTTCGAGCTGCTGCTGCCCGGTTTGCCCCAGCGGTTTGAACAATGTTTGCCTTGAATAACGCCCTTCCACTGGCGGCTCACCTTCTTTCTTTCTTTCTTTCTTTCTTTCTTTCTTTCTTGAATCGTTGTTCCTTATCTTTACCACGTGGCATTGGCCCACTAAACAAAGCCGCTTGCAAAAAAGCTTCCCTATACGGAAAGCTGTTCGGCCATTTGCCCTTTTTCAATGCGTACGACACGGTCTGCCAGCTTTTCGGCATCCGCTTTTCGGTGCGTCACAAAAATGATGGGAATCTTCCAGCTTTGATGAATCCGGAAAAGCTCTTCTTGGCAGCGGCTCCGGTTGTCGTCGTCCAAAGCCGAAAACGGTTCGTCGAGCAGCAAAATATCCGGCTTGGCGGCAAGCGCACGCGTCAGCGCCACCCGCTGCTTTTCCCCGCCCGATATTTGATGCGGGTATTTTGAAAGCAGGTTAGAGATGCCCAAAATAGTGGTCAATTCGCGAATAGGCGTCAAATCCGCTCCACGCGATGTGCTGTACAAAATGTTTTCTTCCACTGACAAATGCGGAAACAGCGCGTAGTCCTGGAACAAATAGCCGACTTTCCGTTTTTGGATTTTCAGCGGTTTGTTTCCTTCTTTATAAAACTCGGTGTCGTTCAGCGTAATTGCTCCTCGGTCTGGCTGGACAATGCCGGCGATGCAGTTGAGAAGTGTCGTCTTGCCGGAACCGGATGAGCCGACAAGCGCCATGATTTCGTTATCCATTTGAAAGCGGATAGCGAGTTCAAAATGCTCCAGTTGTTTTTGGAAATTCACTTTCAGCATCCCGTTCACTCCCTCCCGATCCGAACCGCATTTTTTTTGCGCCAGTAGTTGACCCACGTAATGGCCGCCACGCCGACAGCGGAAATGACGATGACCCAAAACGCCGCTTTTTCCATATTTCCAGTCTCGTAAGCAAAATAAATGGCAAGCGGCACCGTCTCGGTCACTTCGGGAATATAGCCGGCAATCATCAGCGTTGCCCCGAACTCCCCGATGCCGCGCGCAAACGCCAATATCAAACCGGCGAGAATGCCTGGCCAGGCAAGAGGAAACGTGATCGTCCTGAAAATCCGCCATTCGGAGACGCCCATCGTCCGGGCAACGTTTTCCCAGCGCGGATCGACTTTCTCAAAAGCCGCCATGACGCTTTGGTACATGAGCGGCAGCGAAACAACAAACGAAGCAATCGCTGCGCCGATCCATGTGAAGACGACGCGAACCCCGAACCACGCTTCGAGCAGCACGCCAAGCGGCCCGTTTGCTCCGAATAAAACGATCAGGGCAAAGCCGATTACCGTCGGCGGCAGCACGAGCGGCAACAGAATGAGCGCATCGATAACGCTTTTCCCGAAAAATTCGCGGCGGCTCATCAACCGTGCCAAGGCAATGCTTGCAAAAAACACACAAACTGTAGACAATATGGCAACTTTCAGCGACAAAAATAACGGTGACAAATCATACGGCATCACGGCTTGCCACCCTCTGCCCGAATAAACCCGGTCCGTTCGAGAATCTCCTGTCCCTCAGATCCCGTCAAAAACTCTAAAAACGCTTCTGCCGCTTCCGTGTTTTCGCTTTTCACCGCGATTCCTGCCGGATAAACAACCGGCGGCAGCTCTTCCGGGAACTCCAGAATGCCCTTCACTTTTTTGGAAACGAACGCATCCGACGCATACATAATACCCACTTCAGCGTTTCCGCTTTCCACATACGTCAACACTTGCCGGGCATCTTTGGCGTAAATCAAGTTTCCTTCGAGTGATTTCCATAATCCTAGCTGCTCCAGCGCCTCTTTTGTATACCGGCCGAGCGGCACGCTGTCCGGTTCCCCGACGGCAATCGCTTCACGCGTACTCGCCAGCTGCTCTTCAAAACCGGCATTTTTCGGAAAGGTTTTATTAGAGGCGAGAACCAATTGATTTTTCGCGAACGACACAACGCTTTCTTTTGCAACGAGCTGTTCAGCCGTTAACTCGTTCATGTCTTGTTCGCTTGCCGATAAAAACACGTCGACCGGAGCGCCTTGCTGCATTTGGCTTCGCAGCTTGCTCGAAGAACCATAATTGAATGCCAGCTCAATATCCGGGTATTCTTTATGAAATGCTTCTTCCGCTTCTTCCATCACTTCTGTGAGGCTGGAGGCAGCGGAAACGAGCAATTTGTTTTCATGTTCAGCGGAAGACGAGCCGCAGGCACCGAGAAAAAACGTCAGCAGGATCATTAAAGTTAATTTTTTCATTTATCTAACTCCTCTATCTTTTAAGCTAAAGGAGACCATTTTTATTGTCAACAATTTGGCGGATGAGTAAGCATAAATTTAGAGAGACTGGCTCATGGCGAGCCAGTCTCTCTTTTCCTTTTACTTCGCTTCTTCCGAACGGTCCGTCGCCGGAGGAGGCGCAACGGAAAATGCGGAAATCTCATCCCGCCATTCCGGTGTCATATCAACCTTCAACGCACCGAGCGATGGTTCCAGCTGCTCGAGGTTTCGGGCTCCGATAATGGGTGCCGTGATGCTTGGATGCGCCATGGTCCAGGCAACTGCAAGCGTTGCCGGGTGGATGCCGTGTTGCGCTGCGTGATCGGTGAAGCGCTCGGCTGTTTCAAAGTAACTTTCTTCCCCGTAGCGTTTTTTGTAACTTTCCTGTTCCACAAGCCGTCCCTCTTGTGGTTTTTGGCTAGCTTTATACTTGCCGGTAAGCAGTCCTCCGCCAAGCGGGCTGTACGAAATGACGCCCATCTGTTCCGCGGCCGCCAACGGCAAAATCTCCACTTCTGCTTGGCGCTTTACCAAATTGTACATCGGCTGGATGCATTCAAAGCGCACCAAGCTTTCCTTATATGAAATGCCGAGAGCCGTTGCAATCTGCCAGGCCGCCCAGTTGCTGACTGCCGGATGCAAAATTTTCCCTTGGCGCTGCAAGTCATCCAGCGCCCGCAGCGTTTCCTCGATCGGCGTCAACGGATCAAACGCATGGACAAAATAAAGATCAATCCGGTCAGTGTTCAATCTTCTCAAACTGTTTTCCACTTCCAGCATAATATGGCGCCGGGATAAGCCTTTATTGTTCACACCAGGTGCCGTCGGGAAATTGACTTTTGTCGTCAGCACGATATCGTTCCGGGAATCGTGAATGAGCCGCCCTAAAATTTCTTCAGAAGCCCCGTTATTGTATACATTGGCGCAATCAAAAAAGTTGATGCCCTCCTCACGGCAACGATTGAACATGGCGCGCGATGTTTCTTCGTCGGCAATTCCGCCAAACGACATCGTGCCAAAACATAATGACGATACTTCAATTCCTGTTTTTCCTAGAGTCCGGTATTCCACTGGTTGTTTCCCCCTATTCACGAAATAGTTCAGCCAATTTCTTAGGATGTAAGTTTATTATTATGGAGGTTTTCGTCCTAGTCAAATAATTGTTCAATAAATCAAAAAATACTGAAAAGTTTCCATTTCGGTAAAACCCTCAATCTTAATGTGCTTAACTTTCGATAAAACTCAACTCGCCCCAGCTGCCATTAGCACGGATCAGGGCTTCCAACAGCTGAAATCCGTTTTCAAAATCCGACAAGTTGGCCATTTCGACCGGAGAATGCGAATACCTGCGCGGGAATAAAATAGCGGCTCCCAAAATGCCTTCACGCACCAAATGGATTGACGAAAGGTCCGTCGTCCCTTTTGGCATGACCGATAATTGATACGGGATGTTCATTCGGTCGGCATAAGTTGTGATGAGGTTTTTCATTTGCAGCGGCATGATATTCCCCATAGCGCCGCCGCCTGACAACAACGGCAGTACCGGCCCTTTTCCGATAGCGATCGGATAATGATTGCCATCCGGCGTATCCGCGCAGGCGATCGTATCAAGCACCAGGACATAATCCGGATTGATTTTATAGCCCGCCACTTGGGCGCCGCGCAGGCCCACTTCTTCTTGAACCGCCACCAAGCCGACGAGTGTGCCGGCAAACTCTTTATCCCCCAGGCTTCTAAACAGTTGGGCCAATACCGCGCAGCTGCTCCGGTTATCAATCGCTTTTCCGCAGATCAAGTCTTTGTTTGTGAAACGGTCGAGGTCGCTGATGTACGTAATCGGATCTCCGATTTGAATGCCCATGTCGAGCACTTCCTGCCGGGATGCCGCCCCGACATCGACATACAAATGTTCAATCGGAAGTACTTTCGTTTTTTCGGCTTGTGTCTGTAAGTGTCCTGCTTTCACCCCAATGACGCCGAAATGACCGTTGACCTCCACTTTACGTCCAACGAGCAGCGCATCCATCATGCCGCCGTTTCGTTCCATCCGAAGAAACCCTTTGGCGTCAATGGCGCTGACCATGCAGCCGATTTCATCTGAATGAGCCGAAACCATGACGGTCGGACCCGGTTGATTGCCCTCGAGCACCGCAAATACATTTCCCATATGGTCCACTTCAACTTCCGCGTACGGCTCTAAAAGCTCCACCATATGTTTGACTACTTTATGCTCCCGCCCTGATCCTCCAGGCAAGGCAGCGAGTTTTTTTAACGTTTTATAAAATTCTTCTTTAAACATAGCGTCCTCCTTTTGTTCTTAATAGGTATTGTTAGTTTTTATTATACTATGTAATTCCTGTAATTTTCTGAATGCATTAGTTGGAGTTCTTTTCTTAGCTTTTTTATTTTACGTTCATCCTCTTCATTCCAGGAATGGAAACTGCTAAATTCCATCTTGTAAGTCCCAGTATTTTGGCATACAGTTAAAGAAAAACAGGAGCTGATCTAATGAAATCCAGCAACCGTTCTGTTTTCATTAATGCCTCCCCTGAAACTGTCTGGAATTCCATCACCAAAGATGGCCGTTTTTCGACTTGGTATGCGCCCGGTTCCAACTGGCTGATTCCGAAACTTGAAGTCGGCGAGAAGGCATTGTTCACGCTTATGCCGAGCGACCACAATTCCTTGGAGGAAGGCGAAAGTGTGCCGATGAGCTTTACCATTTCTGAAGTGCTGCCGCTTGAGCGATTTTCCTACACGTCTGATTTGGACGGGTTGGTTTTTACGTTTGACTTGTATCCCGAACAAGATGGAACCCGCGTTACGGTCAACCATGACGGATTTGACTTGAGCCTTGAAAATTTAAAAGCATTTGCGGAAGGAAAAGAACTTCCTCATATATAGAAGAAACCAAAACGGCCGCTTGATTTTCAAGCGGCCGTTTTACGTTGCCGGGAAAGTCCAGGCAACCTTATAATCTCAACTAATGATTTCAGAAAGCCCGCTATACTTGGTATCTCCAAAAACCAAACTATCTCCTTTTCGCAAAATCGAAGGAGTAACGGTCCAAAGTGTAATCGTTTCGGAATCGGTGGTGTTTTCCCAGCCATGCGGTATATCACCCGGGAAATAAATGCTGTCGCCTTCTTCCAATTCGCATTTTTCCTGCCCCAAGTAAATGGTGATTTTGCCTTTTAGCACATACCCCACTTCTTCGCCTGAGTTAACATAAAGCTTATCGCTTTTCCCGCCTGGTGCGATGATCATCAAATGCGTTTCCATTTCTTTGCTTTCTTTGTCTTGCGGCGTCAGCAAAATGACCTCGGTTTTTTCCATTTTGCTTTCGAACCGTTTTCCTTTGTTTTTTCGGGTAATGTATTTCTCCGGGTTCTTGACGCTGGCGTCTTCTTCTTCAAAAAAATCCACCAGCGGCACTTCCAGTATGCCGCTGATTTTTTTTAGCGTATTAATCGATGGATTGGCCATTCCCCGTTCAATCTGGCTGATGAAACTTGGTGTGCATTCCACCAGCTCTGCTAAATATTTCACCGTCATGTCTTTTGCTTCTCTAAGATGCCTGATTTTCATGCCAAATTGCAAATCGCTCCCTCCCTTCGCTTACCGGATTGGCGTTGCCTTAATTCAGCGGATAATGGCACGCAACCCATCGTCCCTCTTGCTTTTCTTCAAATTTCGGTTCTTCCGATTTGCATTTTTCAGTCGCTAACGGGCAGCGGGTGTGGAATCGGCAGCCCGATGGCGGATTGATCGGGCTTGGCACATCGCCCTGCAAGATGATTCGTTCCCGTTTCCGCTGTTCTACCGGTTCCGGAATCGGAATGGCCGAAAGCAGCGCCTGCGTATAAGGGTGGGCGGGATTGTGATAGACTTCGTCTGTTCGGCCAAGCTCGACAATTTTTCCGAGGTACATAACCGCTACCCGGTCGCTGATGTGGCGGACGACTGACAAGTCATGGGCAATAAAAAGGTACGTCAGCCCAAATTCATCTTGCAGGTCCTGCAACAGGTTAATCACTTGCGACTGGACGGATACATCAAGCGCCGAAATCGGTTCATCGCAGACCACCAGTTTCGGATTCAGGGCAAGCGCCCGGGCAATGCCGATGCGCTGGCGCTGGCCGCCGGAAAATTCATGGGCGTATCGCGACATATGCCGGCTCTCGAGGCCGACTTTTTCAAGTAGCCATTCCACGCGTTCCCGGCGCTCTTTGGCGTTTCCTTCCCCTTGTGCACGAAGCGATTCCCCGATGATTTCCCCGATTTTGTGTTTAGGGTTTAGCGAGGCATAGGGATCTTGAAAAATGATCTGCATGTCTCTCCGGACTTTGCGCAGCTTGGATTCGTTGTAGCGGGTAATGTCTTTTCCTTCGTACAAGACCTGCCCTTCGGTCGGATCTTGCAGGCGAATGATGTTCCGGGCCAATGTTGATTTTCCGCAGCCGGATTCGCCGACAATGCCAAGCGTTTCGCCTTCCATGACGGTGAAACTGACGTCATCTACCGCTTTCACCCAGCTGCTGGCCCGGCTGAAAAAACCATTTTTCACCGGGTAATATTTTTTCAGGTTTTTCACTTCCAGAATCGGTGTTTTGATTTGTTCGACGGTTTCTTCAAGAAGCGGAATAGATTCAGTCGTGCCACTAATCTCAGTTAGTCCATTCATCTATATCCCCTCTTTTCTCTTCAATTTATCATAGTGCCAGCAAGCCACTTTCCGCCCGGGATCCACTTCCGTCAAAGCCGGTTCTTCTTGGCGGCACTTGTCGGTTGCGAACGGGCAGCGCGGATTGAACCGGCATCCGGTTGGAAGCTGGAGGGGATTGGGAATGACGCCTTCAATTGTATGCAGCCGGTCGCCTCCTCCTTCTAAAGAAGGCATAGCTTTTAGCAGCCCCAACGTATAAGGATGGTAAGGAAGAGCAAAAAGGTCCCAGACGCTTGCTTCTTCCACGACGGTTCCGGCATACATCACCACAACCCGGTCGGCAATATCAGCGACTACGCCAAGATCATGCGTGATAAATAGGATTGCCATGCCCAATTCTTTTTTTAGGCCATTCAATAAATCCAGCACTTGCGCCTGGATGGTTACATCCAAAGCCGTTGTCGGTTCATCCGCGATGATCAGTTTCGGGGTGCAAGTCAACGCCATCGCAATCATGACACGCTGCCGCATTCCCCCGGACAATTGATGCGGGTATTCCGATACCCGCCGCTCCGGCAGCGGAATGCCCACCATGCGAAGGGCTTCTACGGCATGCTTCATTGATTCTTTTTTTCTCATTTTCCGGTGGAAGCGGAGGCTTTCGGCAATTTGGTCACCCACCGTGTAAACCGGGTTTAACGAGGTCATCGGCTCCTGAAAAATCATGGAAATGTCGTTTCCGCGCAATTTCCGCATTTCTTTTTTGTTTTTCTTTAACAGGTCTTCTCCTTCAAAGAGAATTTCGCCTTGCTCTGCTTTGCCGGTCAATTTTGGCAAAAGTCCCATGATGCCAAGCGAAGTCACGCTTTTGCCAGAACCGGATTCCCCGACGATGCAGACGGTTTCTCCTTTATGGACCGTAAAAGACGTATGGTTCACAGCCGGGACTACGCCTTGGTCCGTATGAAAATTAATGGCCAAATCGTGGACTTCGAGCAGTGGATTAACCATGCCCACCACCCCTTGATTCAACGGGAATCGCTTCTGCGATCAGTTGGCCGGGTTCGGTCGGCCAGTAGCGGTGCCCAACTGCAGCAATATACGAGTTGTCGAGGTTGCAGCGCAACTCTTCCGTAACGTCGCCGTAAAGGTTCATGATAGAGCCGATCAAATCGCCTTTGTTCAACACGTCGCCGACATCGCAGGCTGGGACGAACAAGCCGCCTTCGCCGGTGAAGAAGAATTCAGCATTGTTGATGACCGTGTATTCGTCCTGAACCGGCGGCTCACCGGGTATCATGTCGAGTGCCTGCATGGCGCCTGTGATGGAAAGCTTGAACTGTTCTTCATGCTCTTCGGTGACGTTTCCGCCTCCGCATTCAACCGTTACCGTCGGCAAATTCAATTTCATGACGTGCGCCGTGATGGTGCCATCGGTGCCGGCTTCCCCTTCGGAGCGCCAGATGACATTTGAACCCATGCGTTCAGCAAGCCACATCGATTTTTGGGCAGCTTCCGAATCGCCGCCTTGGATAATCATATAAAATGGCACTTTGGCGCCGATTCCGCCGGAATGCAAATCGATTACATAATCCGCTGTTGCTTTGATCGTTTCCAGCACCGTGTGGGCGAGACGCTGGCTGTATGTGCCTTTTGGGCTTCCCGGGAAGATCCGGTTCAAGTTGGCGCCGTCCAGCGGGGAAATGCGGTTCCGGTCTTTAAAGGAGGGAATGTTAATTACAGGCAGACCGACAAACGTGCCTTTTAGGGTTGCCGGATCCAGTTCCTGAAAAAAGCGGATGATGGAAGCGGCGCCGCCGTATTCCTCGCCGTGAATGCAGCCGTGCACCCAGATTGTCGGCCCCGTTTCTTTCCCGGCTGCCACCAGCACAGGCACTTGGAACGCAGATCCGTCCGTATCGCTGCCAATCCGCAAATGGCCGTGTGTTTTTTCTCCCGGCACAACAGGTGCCGTGCCGACTGTTCGTGTATCCGTATCAACTGTTTTCATTCTGGTTCCTCCTTGTTTTTAGGAATAGCGCCAATGGGTAATCCCGCCTTTATTTATTCCTTTTAAGCTGCTGCAAAAGTTCTCGCTTTCGCAGCAGCCATAAAAGGAAAAGCCGTTAATACGTATACACTTCAGCAATCAGCCTGCCGGGTTCAGTCGGCCAGTAAAGATGTCCTGTCGCCGCTACGTAGCCATTGTCAAACGGACTGAGCAGTTCTTCTGTTACCTTCCCGTACAGGTTCATGATGGAGCCGATCAAGTCGCCTTTTTTCAGCACCGAGCCGACTTCGCAAGCGGGAACAAACAAGCCGCCTGCACCCGAGAAAAAGAAATGCGCTTTTTTGTAAACCGTATATTTTTCCTGGACCGGCGCCTCGCCCGGAATCATCTCAAGAGCTTTCATCGCATTTTCAATCGCCATCTTATAAAGCCGTTCATGCTCTTCGCTTACCGTTCCGCCGCCAACCTCTACCGTTACGTTAGGGATTCCGTGTTTCAATATATGGGCCGTCCCAATTCCTTGGCCGACCTCATCTCCAACCGAATTCCAAATCACTTCGGTCCCCATCCGTTCTGCCAGCCACAACGATCTTTTTGCGGCTTCGGAATCATCATCTTTGCAAATGACGAAATACGGAACGTGAAGGGCGTTGCCGCCGGAATGAAGATCGATTACGTAATCCGCCGTTTCCGTGATGGTCTTAAGCAAGATATGGGCCAAGCGCTGGCTGTAGGTTCCTTCCGGATGCCCCGGGAAAATGCGGTTCAAGTTGGCGCCGTCTAGAGGCGAAATACGGCTATGCCCTTTAAATGAAGGCAAATTCGTTACCGGAACTCCGATAAACGTACCTTTCAATTGAGAAACGTCCAATTCCTGGAAAAAGCGGATAATTGATGCCGCTCCGCCGTATTCATCCCCATGGATGCACCCTTGCACCCAGAAGGTGGGCCCTTCCTCGTTCCCTGCTGCTACCAGCAAAGGAACTTGGAAAGAAGCACCGTCCGTATCGGTTAAAACCTGTAAATGACCTCGTGTTTTTTCTCCAGGAATCACTTCTGCTGTGCCAATTGTCTTCATCGAATTCCTCCTCAATTGTTTTATTGTTTAGTAAATGATGCATCCCGAACGATGACATATTCATCAAGCCGCGGCGTGAAGCCTTCCACACCTTTGCGTACCCCCACCATATGCGGCTCATAATATAACGGGAATGTGGCTTTGTCTTCATAAAGAATCGTTTGTATTTCTTTGTAAACTTCAGCTGCTTCTGCGTCGTCGATTGTTTGGATCGCTTTGTCCATCAGTTCATCAACTTTCGGATTTGAATAGCCGCCTTCAGCATTTTCAGAATAGTAATAGCCGTCATAATGCGTGTTTGGATTGATCGTTAAGTCGGCCACCCCAATATAGTAGAAATCATAGGCGCCTTCATCCATCTTCGGAACATACGAGCTGAACTCAAGCGTTTCCAATTCTACGTTTATGCCTACGTCTTTCAGCATCCCAGCTGTCGCTTCCCCGATTTGTCTATCCATCGCATAGCGTCCAATTGGCGCTCCCATTTTGATTGGCGAACCATCATATCCCACTTCTTTCAACAACTGCTTCGCTTTTTCAGGATCATAAGGGTAAACTGGAAGATCCTCGTTAAAGCCGATAGTTCCAGGAGGAGACACAGAAGAAGCCGCTATTGTATTGCCGCCTAAAATATTTTTCACCAATGATTCCCGGTCAATAGACAATGAAATAGCTTCACGAAATTTTTGTTCTGCCATCCATTTGTTTTTAAAGTTCGCGACGAACATGTTAACCCGGAGCGTTTCTGTAATGAAAACTTCCAAATTTGGATCGTTTTTCACTGTTTCGATTTTATCGGCAGAGATGTTTTCAGCGATTTGAACATCGCCTCGTTGAAGTGCAGCTAATCGAACCGCGTTTTCAGGCATAATCCGGAACTGGATCGATTCGGTTACACCGGGTTCACCCCAATAATCTTCAAAACGCTTTAATTTAACGTTGTTGTTGGCTGTGTATTCGACCACTTCATACGGGCCGGTTCCAACGGGTTTCGTATTAAACTCGTCTCCAAGTTCCTCAACAGCTTTCGGTTCTACGATCGGCACTTGAGTCAGCGAACTTAACAAGCCGCGCGTCGGAGTTTTGGTTTTAATGATAACCGTTAAATCGCCTTCGGTTGTCACTTCTTCAATATCGCTGAGCCATGTGACCATCGGCGTATTAAAATCAGGATCTTGAATGGATTCAAGTGTGAACTTAACCGCTTCTGCAGTAAGCGGTTCGCCGTTATGGAATTTTACTCCCTCACGCAGCGTGAACTTCCAAGTCAGTTCATCGACGTTCTCGTAGCTTTCTGCCAAAACGCCTTCAATGCTTACTTTTCCATCTTCGATTTTCCGGAAAACAAGCGGTTCAAAGATGTGGGAATTGATGCTGTACCCTGGTCCTGACCATGTTTTCCGTGGATCAAGAGTCGTCGGGTCAGCCCCAGTCGCGATAACTAATTCTTTCGCTTCGGCGCCCTCGCTTCCGGATTCGGTTGAACTTCCTCCTCCAACCGCTGAACATGCAACCAATGAAAAGGCAACGAGAAGTAAAAATATGGGCAGAAGAATCTTTTTCATCATTAGTCATAACCCCCTGTTTTCAAATGTGTGCTGATTAGCGGTTAGTAAAATTCCAATTTCAGTTGTCCTATCTTGAGAGTTCCGAGGCGAAATAAGCTACTTTGTCTCCTGTCGTGACGGCCTGATTGCCCGCCATTGGATAAGCGATGATCATTCCATCCACCGGGGCATTCATTTGCTCGATTACTTCTCCCCAAGGATTGAGGACTTCAGCGAAGACTTCATTTTTTTCGACGCCTTCGCCTATGTTTTTTCTGAAATAAACAAACCCTCCTTTGTTTGCCAGATAGGACGTATACAAAAGCTTACTATTATATGGAATTGCATCTGGAAGCGTTTCAGGTTCTCCTTCAAGCAGGCCAAGAAATTTCATCACGTTTTTTGTGCCGATGACTCCCGCTATTGCCGATGGATCGAATCGGCGGGAAAAAACGAGTTCTGGCGTAATTGCCGGTTTTCCAATCGAAGACAAATAGCCGCTGAATGTTCCCGGGATGTGAGCTGCGGACGTTACGGTAATGGCGCCGAACGCCTTTGCCATCGCCCATGATTTTTCTTGCACGTGCTCGTCTCCGCCGGCATCCACGATTGTGAACACTTCGGAGGGGGGATTGCAGGAATGATAATCAATGACGAAATCCGCTTTTGAAACCAGCCGCTCCACCACCAGGTTGGCAATTCGCTGGCTGATCGTGCCATTGGGATTCCCCGGAAAAACCCGGTTCAGGTCTGCTGAATCCTGCGGTGTAAACCGGTTGGATACGCCAAAAGCAAAGGGATTTACGATCGGAACTGCTACAACTCTTCCACGGACTTGCTTAAAATCCAGCTCTTCGTACATCAATTTTCTGATGACGTCGTAGCCGCCCACTTCAATGCCGTGAAGAAGCGCTGTCAATAAAAGCGTTGGCCCTGAACCGCTTCCTTCTCCGACAATAACGGGCATGTAAATTTCAGTGCCGTCTGAAAAACTTCCGATAGAAATGCGAGCGGCGTGAACCTCACCTTTTTGAAGCTGCAGCTCGTCCAGCGTTTTGATTGTCTGCATTGAAGCATCCCTTCTTTCATCTTGGAATTTATGGAGAAATCCTTGCTTATCGCGGATCCAGCACATCACGAAGGCCATCTCCGAAAAGGTTGGCGCTCATTGCGACGAGCATCAACATGACGCCTGGATAAATGGCAATCCACCACGCATCTGTCATATACTCTCTTCCGTCGGCGAGCATGGCGCCCCAAGTCGGTTCACTGGTCGGTACGCCCAACCCGAGAAAACTCAAGGAAGATTCAGCAATAATCAAAGTGGCTACTTGAAAACTGGCTACGACGATAAAAGGAGAGATGATATTCGGCAAAATCTGCCGGAATAATATGAAGAATTGTTTTGTCCCGGCCGCTTTGGAAGCTTCGATAAATTCTAAGTATTTGACCGAGAGCACTGAACTTCGCACCACTTTGGCGTAGGAGATCCAACTGGTGACGGACAACACCAATACAACGTTCATGATGCTTGGCCCAAGAATCGTAACCATCGTAAGCGCCAGCAGCAAAAACGGAAACGCCAATTGCATGTCGACCAATCGCATCAACACACTGTCCACCCATCCACCGGCATAACCGGAAACCAGCCCGACGATCAAGCCGATTGCTCCTCCAATAAAAACAGCGCCTACAGCAACCATGATGGAGATGCGGGACCCGTAGATAACCCGGCTTAATACGTCGCGGCCGAGCTGATCGGTGCCAAGCAAATGCTTGATCCCTTCATCGCTCACCCAGCCCGGCGGCATCAACCTTCCGGCAATGTTTTGAGTGGAAGGATCCATCGGCACCAGCAGCGGAGCCAATATGGCAACAATGAGCGTCAGGACTAGGAAAATAAGCCCTGCAAATGCGGTTTTCCTTTTGCTGAGTTTTCGGAAAAACGTTTTCATCTTCTCACCCCCTTTTAAGAATCTACGACAATGCGGCGGTCAACTAATGCGTATACGATATCAACAATCAAATTGATCAAAACGAACACGACTGCTGATACAATAACCAGAGATTGAATCATCGGGTAATCCCGGAACTGGATCGACTGGACGGTGAGGAATCCGAGCCCTGGCCACGAGAAGATAAATTCGGTAATGATGGCTCCTCCAAGCAGCTGGCCTGTCTGGAGGCCGATCATGGTGATTGTCGGAATGAGCGCATTTTTGAATACGTGCTTGAACAAAACGTAGCCTTCCGGCAATCCTTTGGCATGTGCGGTTCTAACGTAGTCGTTGTTCAACACATCGAGTGTACTCGACCTCATTAAGCGGGCAATCAATGCCAGCTGGTAAACCGCCAGCGTGAAGGCCGGCAGGACAATGTGGCTCCAGGTTCCATAGCCCGAGGTCGGGAATAAGTTGAACTTAACTGCTACGAATAAAATCAACATCATCCCCAGCCAATAGCTCGGAACCGATTGTCCCAGGATGGCAAGAACGCTTACAAAGGAATCCGCAAACGAATTTTTCTTGACCGCAGCAATCATGCCTAGAGGCACCCCGATCACAATGGCGATGAACATCGCCCAGAAAACGAGAAGAGCGGTTGCCGGCAAATGTTCGAGGATGAGCTGCATTGACGGCAACCCCCGGCTCAACGAATCACCAAAGTCCAAGAAAACCATTTGCTTCATGTAATCTACGTACTGCACCCATATCGGAAGATTCAATCCCATGTCTTCCCTCATCTGATTGATCTCTGCATCCGTGGCATTTTCCGACAACATCAGCATTGCCGGATCTCCTGGTATGACCCGGAGCAAAACAAAGGCGATGGCAGAGGCGCCAATAAGAACAATGATTGAAGTTAAAAAGCGCTGAAAGATAAATTTCCCCATTTACATTTCCTCCTTAACGACCTAGAATCTTTAAAATCATGAAGCTTTTCCGTTTTAAACATCTTGTCTGGAATTGGAGAAGGCAAAACTTTTTGCATTAATCGATTAACTTATATTTAACACTAAGGAAACTGTCAGTTTGTTTTCGAATTTCCAAAAAGTTACTATTAGTTAATTCCTTAAAGAAACCATGTAACTGGAGAGTTGAATCAAATTTTAAAATTCGTTCTTTTCAGCTGGAGTTGATTTGCAGAAACAACGGTTTGCAGTTCTAAGCAATGATTCTTTTATCGAAAAAAAGTTGATTCTATCTTGTTTTTTCCAGTAAATTAACAATCTTCAACGCACATGATCTCAACTTCCTTTCTTTTAGGAATGTTTTTCATGGCTATTTTTATTTTCGAAAAACTCCTCATGTTTAACAAAAACATTTAATTATATTTGTTTTTTAAATATTCTAAATATTTATTAAAAAGAATCATATAATAAGTATTATTTTTATGCAAGATGTTTTTTTAAATTATAATTACTTTTTCGATTTTTTTTTGACAAGTAAATTAGATAGAAATTAGAGGCCAACTAAAAAAACCATCGCACATGAAGCGCGATGGTTTTTTTAGTTTTTCAAGAGTGCGAGCACTAATAGTTAGACCGGGATTTTTAATTAGTCACTAGAACGCATTTTTTTAATTGAGAGTTTTCTCTCACTTCTTCAAGACTTCGAGTTTTCACGGAGCGCCATATAATTGGTTTCTCCCATAAACAAACTATCGCCTATCCGCAAAATTGATGGCGTAACGGCCCAGAGCGCAACAGCTTCTGACTCCGTTTTGTTTTCCCAGCCGTGCGGGATGTTCCCAGGAAAATAAATGCTGTCGCCTTCTTCAAGATCACAGCTGTCATTGCCCAAGTAAATTGTGAGGCTGCCTTTTAACACATAGCCCACTTCTTCTCCAGGGTTCGTATACAATTTATCGCTTTTCCCGCCAGGCTCTACCGACATCAGGTGCATTTCAATTCCTTTGCTTTCCATTTCCGTTGGGGTCAACAAAAAAATATCGGTGCTTTCCGCTTTGCTTTTAAATCGTTTTCGTTTATTTTTCCGGACGATGTACTTTTCAGTTCCTTCTGTCTCCGCTTCTTCTTCTTCAAAAAATTCCACTAACGAGACTCCCAGTACACTGCTTATTTTTTTCAAGGTATTGATTGATGGATTGGCCATTCCCCGTTCAATCTGGCTGATAAAACTTGACGTGCATTCGACCATTTCTGCCAATTGTTTGATTGTCATGTCTTTTTCTTCTCTTAATGCCCGTATTTTCATTCCAAATTCCACAACATTTCCTCCTTGTACACTTAAGTGATCCATTAGTTTAACGTTGTTTTTGGCTTTTATCGGGTAACTTTTCTCATTTAACCGCCAAAACGAGTGTCTTAAAACGACTCTACCATACTTATGGACACTGCTCCTACTTAGCATTAAATTGATTTACTTAGCTGGCATCATTCGGCTTGATTTAATTTCACTTAAGTATATCTTAACTTCGGTTAATAAAGCATATAATATTCGTGCTTATTCTGCTTTAACTTTTTGCTTCCGAATAATTTATTCGAAAAAGTTAAATATTATTTAACAAAATATGTTGATTCTTAAATATAATTGTTGTATCATCAAAAATATTAAATATTCAAAATATTTAATGCTAAATAATATTAACAAAGATTTAATCGGGTTATCAACCTTTTTCAAATCCGAGTTAATTTTATTTAAGAAAACCCATTCGTCAGGAGGTGAGGACGACCCGATTTATGTGGCCTTCCATTATGGCTGACTTCTTGTTAAAATACCCTTCAAATTTTCAAACGCATAAGCTGTCTTTTTCAATTTCCACTAGTTCAAAACTGGAGCATTTTAATCAAAGAGGAGGAATTGGATTATGAAAACAATTGATACGGATACACGTACAGTCGGCACGGCATCCATTGTGCCGGGAGAAAAAACGCAGGGCTACATAAGAATCGGCAGCGATACGGATGGGTCCGCCTTCCAAGTGCCGGTGCTGGTGGCAGCCGGGAAAGAAACGGGGCCGACAATCTGGGTGCATGGCTGTGTTCATGGCGAAGAATACGGCGGCGCCGCTTCCATCATCCGCTTTTTTCAGGAACTGGATCCTGCAGCTCTTAAAGGCACGTTTGTCGCTTTGCCTGTAATCAACATTCCTTCCTTCAAAGACCGGAACCGGATCTCTCCACTGGACGGCGCCAACTTAAACCGGATCTTCCCGGGAAGCCCAAAAGGCACATACAGCCAACGTTTGGCACATACTATTCTTGAAACCATTGAAGCGACAGCGGATTATGTAATCGATTTGCATTCCGGCGGAATTGGCGCCAAAGTGCCGTTCTACATGATCGTTAAAGACAATGAAACGGAAGCTGCCCAAAAATCGATGTGGCTCGCCGAACGCATGGGCTCGAACGTCATTTGGCGCTCCGAAGGGGAAGCCGGCACCGACGGCACAATTACGTCGCATGTGATGAAACTGGGCGTCCCTACGGTAACGGTTGAATGCGGAGGCGGAAACGTCACCGAAGAGCACGAAGCTCAGTTTAAGTTGGCAATTGAAGGCGCCATGCAGGCCCTTGACATGATTCCGGGTGAAGCGCCGGTGCATCCGGAATACACAGTCATCAGCAATGCTGAATTCTTCTTCACCGGCGAAGGCGGCTTGTTCGTCCCAGCCTGCGATGTCGGCGACGTGTTGAACAAAGGCGATTTGATCGGCTCCATCATGAACCTGTACGGCGACGTTACGGAAGAGTTGCGCTGCAACCTCGACAACTCGTACATTGCTGCAGTTGGGCATCGCTACTGGCCGACCGAACCCGGCCAACTGATCGCAGAAGCGATTCCCGTTGAACAAGTTAAAAAATGATCTGCCTCCACGGCAAAAGCACCGCATCCGCGGTGCTTTTTGCTCGTTTTAAAACTATACACTAACGCTAGTGTCCGTGCTTTCTCCTATTTAAAAAGCAAATACTGTTTTCGTTTCGTATACTTCCCCTGCTGGCAAAATCGCATCCACGCTGCCGGGCGGAAGCTGGGTTTCAAGGCACAGCCCCAAATGTTTCCGAAATTGGCGGCCACGGATCGTGCCGTCGTCGCTTAGATTGTTTCCGGAATAAAAGACCACCGCCGGCTGATCGGTCTTCACTTCCAACCGGCGGCCGCTTTCCGGGTCCGCTACAACGATTTGCGGTTTATCGCCAGCCCCTAGCAGGTACGGATGATCATAACCGCCCGCCGCCTGAATTTGCGGATGGTTTGATCCCATTCCTTCCCCTACCCTGCGGCTGTTTCGGAAATCGAACACGGTGTTTTCGACCGGCCCAAGCTGTCCAGTCGGAACAAGCGATTGATCCAATTCCAGGAACTGGTCGCTGTTTATCGTTAATTCATGATTCAGCACGTCGCGTTTCAAATCGCCGCTCAAGTTAAAGTACGTATGATTCGTCAAGTTGACAAGCGTTTTTTTGTCCGCCTGTGCGCGGTATGCAATTGTCAATTCGTTTTGTTCGTTCAGCGTATAGGTGACAACGGTTTCGAGTTTTCCCGGAAATCCCTCTTCTCCGTCAGGACTCGTATAAGAAAACGCAACGACCGCGCGATCTTCCTGCAACTCGGCAGATGATGCCCAAACTCTCCGGTGAAAGCCCTTCGGCCCGCCGTGAATATGGTTGTCCCCATCGTTTTGCGCCAATACAAAATTGTTGCCATCCAGGCTGAATTCCGCATTTTCAATCCGTCCACTGATCCGCCCGATAACCGCCCCGAAAAACGACTCATCTTTTATATATTCTTCCAACGAATCAAAGCCAAGGACTACATTTTCCCGGATGCCGTTTTGATCCGGCACAATCCATTCGGTAATGATGCATCCGAAATCGATGCACGTGATTTCCATCCCGCTTTTATTCCGTAGTGTATGGGCTTTAACTGCCTGTCCGTTATAGTCTCCGTAGTGTTTTTCTAAGATTTCCATTTCCCCATCTCCTCGCCTTCTTGGGCCAACTATCCCTAGTATAGCGAATTTCGCAAATCTTCACACAGGCTTAATAGTGGCTTAACAATAATTTGAGATACTGGTAGTGAACAAGAAGGAAGGGAGAATCACAGATGAAAATTGCAGTGATTGGCGATTTGCATTATCCGGCATTGAACGACGGAATCGAACATATTGCAGAGGCGCGGGAAGCTTTTTACGAGACGTTTATGGAACGGTTTTTTTCGGTACCAGCAGACTTGTATGTTTCCATTGGTGATTTGACGAATTATGGCAAAGCTGAGGAACTCGAAGGCATCTACTCCATCATTCGTAAACACGGGAAACGATTTGTCCACGTGCTCGGCAACCACGACGTTTATGGCCTTCCGCGCAAGGAAGTGTTGGAAATTACGCAGCAGCAGCGCTTTCACCTTTTGGAAACAGAGGAAGCTATGCTTGCATTTATTGATACGACACGGGATCAGGACCGCGAAAATTGCGGAGGCATTCTGGATCCGATCCAGCAGGAATGGCTGGAATCGGTAGTGGAGTATTCCGAAGAAACACCGCTTTTGGTCTTTGCCCACCATCCGGTATATGGAACGACGACGAAATCGGAAGAGCCGATGCATTATATCCACCCGCATGTTTCCATACAGGAAATTCTTGCAGAAAAACAAGGGCCGGGATTGTTTGTAAATGGCCACAACCATTTTAACTCGATTGCGCTTCGGAAACGCTGGACGTTCCTGCAGATTGCCGCTGTCTTGGATGAGCAGGCAGCTCGCATTATTGAAGTTTCTGAGGCGATGATTTCGATCAATTCAATCGATTTGTCGGATCCAGTCTTGCGCGTGCAGGGACAAACCATCGGTGAGGCAATCAGCCATTTCAGGCTTATGAATTGCCAACTTGGCACTGAAGCGGACCTGCAGCATGTCATTCCATTGCCATCCCGTTCGGTTGTACAAGCAGCCAAGCAAGCGGCTGCCGTCACTCTAAAGTAAGCACAAAAACCTGACCCCGAATTGTTCGGCGCCAGGCAGTATACATAGAAGTTTATTTTTCTTGTTTGAGTGTCACCAAATGCCGCGGCGTTCGGTCTTCCAGCACCGCTGTTAAGTTCTCAACGGCCAAATCGGCCATTTTTTTTCGCGTTTTGATGCTGGCGCTCCCAATATGGGGCAAGGTGACCACGTTGGGCAGCGTCAGCAGAGGATGGTCCAACTCAATAGGTTCCTTTTCAAAAACGTCCAAACCGGCTGCCCAAATTTCATGATTGGCAAGTGCCTGATACAAAGCTTTTTCGTCCACAATTCCACCACGGGCAGTGTTCAGCAAAATGCTTGTTTCTTTCATCAAGGCGAGTTCATCTTCCCCTATTAAATTCTTCGTTTGAGGCGTCAAAGGCGTCATGATGCAAACAAAATCCGATTCCGTTAATAAAGTCTGGAAATCGGTATATTCGATGCCCAGTTCTTTTTCGCTTTCCGGTTTTCGGCTTCTATTGTGGTAAAGGATTTTCATATCAAATCCTTTTGCCCGTTTGGCGACCGATTCGCCGATCCGGCCAAGCCCGATAATCCCAAGCGTTGCCCCAAAGACGTCTTGTCCCGTCAACTGCATCGGAGACCATGTTTTCCACTCGCCGTTTTTCAAGTAATTTTCCGCTTCCGGAATTCGGCGGGCCGTGGCCATCAGCAAAGCAAACGTCAAATCGGCTGTCGTTTCGGTTAAGACGCCTGGCGTATTGGTGACGGCTATGCCGTTTTTCGAGGCAGCCGCTATGTCGATATTGTTATAGCCTGCTGCCATATTGCTTATGACTTTTAAGTTTTTGGCACAAGAAATCATTTCCTCATCCATTTCTTCTGTCAACAAACACAAAAGGCCGGACGCTTCCGCTAGTTTTTCTTTCAGCACGTCTCGCGGAATCGGCGCGTCTTCATGCGGCCATTCATCCACTTCGTACATTTCTCTCAGCTTATCCGATGCTTCTTTAGGCAGTTTTCTGGTGATGACGACTTTTTGTTTCATTTCTTCACTCCTTTCAATCGCTCTATGTATTGTTAAAGGCTTAGCTGAATCAGTTTGATCATTTGCGCCGTTTGGTTTTCTGCCCATTCAGCCGTATGGCGGAAAGCTTCCTCTAACTCGCACGGTTTGGGAACAATCGAAAACGCCGCAGTCAATCCTAGTTTTGTGCATTGTCCGGGAGACAATTCGAGCCCTCCACACAGGGCGAGCACGGGAATATTCCGGCTCTTTGCTTTGTTGCATACACCGGAAATGACTTTTCCTGAAAACGTTTGTTTGTCCAAGCGGCCTTCCCCCGTAATAATGAGGCTGACCTGTTTCAGGTGCTTGTCAAAATCCACTGCATCCATCATGATATCGATCCCGGGTTTTATTTGCGCGCCGCAAAAAACCAAAAGCCCGGCGCCCATGCCGCCTGCCGCCCCTGCACCGGGAGCGTTGACAATATCAACGCCTTTTTGTGCTTTTATGATTTCGCCGTAATTTAAAAGGGCTTGGTCCAAGTGGGCAATCATTTCAGCGGTGGCGCCTTTTTGCGGACCAAAAATAGCGGATGCGCCGTCATCGCCGCATAACGGATTTGTCACATCGCTGGCAACTAAAAACGTCGATTCGGAAATCCGGGCATCTAGGGCTGAATCGTCGAAGTGGTGCAAGTCCAACAATGCCCCTCCTCCTTCTGCCAATTCCACGCCTGCTTTGTCATAAAAGCGCACGCCCAGCGCTTTCAACAACCCGGTTCCGCCATCATTTGTGGCGCTTCCTCCCAAGCCGATGATAAAGTTTCTGTAGCCCTGGTCCAGCGCATCTTTGATCAATTCGCCCGTGCCGTAGCTCGAGGCAAGCAGGGGATTTCGCTCCGTTTCCTCAAGCAGCGGCAACCCGGAAGCTTGCGCCATTTCGATGACCGCTGTTTGGGTATCGTTTAAAACGCCGTAAGCCGCTGTGACCGGACGGCCGAGCGGGTCTTTTACGTTCACTTTTTTCGATGTGCCGTTTGTGGCATACAGGATGTTTTCCAATGTGCCCTCGCCTCCGTCTGCCAACGGGATTTCGTGGACAATGGCGTCCGGCACGACTTGATGAATGCCCTTTTTAACCGCCGCGCAAAGTTCGCGGGCCGAAAGCGATCCTTTAAACGAATCTGGTGTGACCAATATTTCCATGCTGCCCCTCCTCTTTAAAAATTAGAAGCTTTCGCCGCAAGAGCGGCGGACGACCAAGGACGGTTCAAATTGAATCGTTTCGGGCTCCCATTGTTCTTCTTGGCGGTTGGTTTTGATGCTTTGGATCAGCCGTTCCGCTGCTCCCCGCCCCATTTCATAAGCCGGCTGCTTGATCGTTGTGAGCGGCGGGCTTAGATGCTTCGACCATTCCGTTTCGTCATAGCCCAGCAAACTGATGTCTTCCGGCACTTTAATGCCCAATTCGCCGAGCGCATCCAAAATGACCAGTGTCAGCATGTTGTTGGTTGAAAAAATCGCGTCCGGTTTTTCGTCTCCCGCAAACAATTGCTTGATGTGCTCCAAACAATCGTCTTTGTTTTCAACGATTTTAATGAGCGAATCGTCTACTTCGAGGCCATGCTCCGTCAACGCTTTTTTATAGCCTTCAATCCGTTCTAAGCGCGGACTGATGCCGCTTGTCGGGTAAAGAAAGATGGCGATCTTTTTTTTGTTTAAGCTGACCAAATGATTGATGGCAAGCGTGGTTCCGCGGACGTTATCGACCACTACCGTGTCGGCGTTAAGGCCCGCCACTTTCCGGTTTAAAAAGACAAGCGGAAACTGTTCATCCACCAGTACGTTGAACAAGGCGTTTTCGCCATCCGCCGGGTTGATAATCATGCCGTCCAGCTGCCTCATTAAAAATTCTTTTACGTTGTTGCCTTCTTTTTCAATATCATCCCGCGAGTTGAGGATCAATAAGCTGTAGCCGGCTTCTTGGCACGCGTCCTCAATTCCTTCAAGCACGAGCAGCCAAAACGGGTTTTGCAGGTTTGCCAATATAAGGCCAATCGAATTGGTTTTCATTTGCTTCAGGCCTTTGGCAAGTGCGTTTGGCCGGTAATCCAGCGCCGAAATGGCATCCAGCACTTTTTGTTTTGTTTCTTCAGCCATATGGTGATAATTGTTGTTCATCACCCGAGAAACGGTAGATATCGATACGCCCGCAGCTTTAGCTACATCTTCAATGGTAATTTTTCTTTTTTGAGGGGTAAGTTGATCTCTCGGTTTCATGTTAATGAATTCTCCTATCGTAAAACGTTAAGTTGATTTTAACATGCAGGACTGCCGGCATTATGCCTTCTTGTCCACTAGTTGCGAAATAGCTGGCAACCAGTTTTTATTCAACTTATACAACTGAAATAAAGACCCTATAGAAAAGTTTCTATAGAGTCTTAGCTTTTCTTTATTCCGCTACTAATTGATAGCGGCGGGCTGAGTTGTAGATTTGTTTCGCTTTTTCAATGACGGGCCGGTCAATCATTTTTCCGTCCAGCATAAAGACGCCCGCACCTTTTTCTTCATTTTCCGAACGGTGCAGCACTTTCACGGCCCAGTCAATCGAGGATTGGGAAGGGCTGTATACTTCGTGGATGGTGTCAATTTGAATCGGATGGATGGCCAATTGGCCATTAAAACCAGCCGCTCTTGTCAATGTAGCCCGTTTCTTTAAGCTTTCGGCATTGTGGACGTCCGGGAAGACGGTATCGTATATGCCGCTGATGCCAGCTGCTTTTGCGTACATCACAATCCGGGACCGCGCATACAGCGCCTCTAATCCGGTTTCCGTAAGCGTCAAGTCCAAATCTACTGCAAAGTCGATCGCACCGAACGCCACGCCTGTCACATGGGGACTTTCAAATATTTCTTCGAGATTTTTTAAGCCGACTGCGGTCTCAATAAGGACGATAATCTCACCGGATTCGCCCATCAGTTTCCACGTTTCCGCTACTTGCTCGGCTGTTTCCGCTTTTGGCAGCATGACGCCTGCTACGTTTTCATGCCGGGCCAGTTGGACATCGTCGCTGTACCATACCGTATCATACTGATTGACCCGCAAAAAGATGGGTTTTTTCGGTTTTTCCGCAAGTTCCTCAAGCGCTTCGTTGATAACAACTTGGGCATGGGGTTTTTCGTCCATGTGGACCGCGTCTTCCAAGTCCCAAATCAGCGCATCGGCTTTGCTGTTGACCGATTTCAACATTTTTTCTTTTTGTGTTCCCGGAGTAAACATCAAACTTCTATAAATCATCGCTTATCCACCCATCCTAACAAAATGAATCTCTCATTTCTTATTTTTTCATCTTTTTCAAATAATGCCCTTAGCTTTGAGTTCTGCTATTTCACTTGCACTCAATCCAAGATCACCGAACACGTCTTCATTAGCAGATCCGAGTTCCAAGCCCGCATGGCGAATTTCTCCAGGCGTCCGAGAAAATTTCGGCGCCACATTCAGCATTTTGACTTTTTCAAAATGCGGATCCGGCACTTCCGTAATATTGCCCCGGTGGTTGAAATGCGGATCTTTCACAATGTCTTCGATGGTGTAAACCGGAGCGATCGTCGCATCGAAGGCGATGAAGCGTTCAATGATTGCATCTTGCGGATGCAATTTCATCCACTCCGCGATTATTTCTTCGACTTCGTCCGCATGCTCCAGCCGCGTTTGGTTGTTGACGAATTTCGGATTGGTGATCAAGTCTTCCCGGTCGATTGCTTTGAAGATCCGTTCAACGATCGGCTGGGAACTGCCGGAAATGGCGACCCATTTATGGTCCTTCGTTTCGTATAAATTTCTTGGGACCGACCAGCCGGTGCGGTTTCCTCTCCGTCCGTGGATGATATCCAATTGGTCGTATTCCATCACCTGGTTGCCAAGCATCCCCATCAGGGCTTCGTAAATCGGCAAATCAATGTACTGGCCTTTTTTCTCTTCGGAATTGTCCCGCTCGTAAACAGCTACCATGGTGGCATAGGCACCGAGCAGCGCCGTCGCTTGGTCAGCCAATGCGAAGCTCGGAAGAACCGGACCTCGGTCCGGAAAACCGTTTACTTGCGCAAATCCAGACATGGCTTCTGCCAATGTGCCGAATCCCGGACGGTCTTTATAAGGTCCGTCCTCTCCAAATCCGGACACTTTCACCAAAATTAAACCGGGATTGTCCTTTGTTAGAGATTCGTAGGTGATGTTCCATTTTTCCAATGTTTTTGGACGGAAATTGGTCACCACGATATCCGCTGATTCCGCCAGCTTATGGAAAAGTTCCTGCCCCTTCGGCGTGCTGAAATTCAGCGTGATCGGCTTTTTGTTCCGCGACACCAGTTTCCACTCCAAAGACTCGCCGTCTTTATGGCACCCGGCATTTCGAAGCGGATCTCCTGCCGGATGTTCCACTTTGATCACATCGGCTCCAAAATCCGCTAAATAAGTTGCAAGCATAGGGCCGGCAAGAACCGTCGATGCATCAATAACCCGCAATCCGTCCAGCGGAAGTTTTTTCTTGTTTTCCATTTTACTCAGCTCCTATAATGACTAACCTTATTTCCATGGATATAAGACCGGTTTGATTTCTTCAAAGGCTTGCATGCGCTTAAGGGCAGTATTTACTTCACTTAAGCCGTATTCATTTGAGATTAACTTATGGAACGGGATGGTGTCTTGGTGCTTTTCAATAAATTGCAGTGCTTTCCAGTAGTGGCTGATGTCGCCCGAGAACGAGCCAAGCACCGTCAAATTCTTTTTCGTGATCATGGAAGGCTGGAAGCTGACTTGCCCTTCGCCTAATTGCCCAACCACCATGTAGCGTCCGGCTTTCGCGATAAACTCCAGTCCTTCTGCAAAGGCTTTTGGATGGCCGGAAAACTCAAAGACAATATTGGCTCCCTGGTTGTCGGTTTCTTTCATAATGAATTGGTTGCGCTCTTCGTAGCCCATTCTTTCGATTGAAAGCACTTCATCTGCCCCAAATTCTTTTGCCAGTTCCAAACGTGCATCCGGAGCACCGATCGCGATGATTTTTTTAGCCCCTGACACTTTCGCCACAGCAATCGCCAATAAGCCCAGCGGCCCTGTTCCTTGGATGACCACCGTATCCGTCGGACGGATAGTTCCCGTTTGCCCAAAAGCATTCAAGACGGAACGGAATGCGCAGCTGCTTAAGCTCGCAATTTTGTCCTCCACATTATCCGGTACACGGATTCGGCCTGATTCCGGCACAACATAGCCGTATTGCGAAAAACCGCCCATCAAGTATGGAGGTTTTTCCATGGATTCGTACATGTAAGCGCGGCGGTTGGTGCAAAGTGTCGGCTGTTTTTCCACCGTACAGTAATAGCAGGAGTTGCAGTTTGTATGCGACCAAATCACACGGTCACCGACTTTCAACGGCTGGCCCACTGAATCTGTTTCTGAGTTTTCGCCCATGGCAATGATGCGGCCGACCATTTCATGGCCTAAGATGACTGGCAAATCGACGTTCAGCGTCAAAGCACCTTCCCATAAATGGACATCCGTGCCGCAAATGGACGAACATTCAATTTTCACGAGCAAAGCGCCTGCTTCCACTTCTTGCGGTACCGGAACTTCTTCGATTTCAATCTCCTTGCCGAATTCACGAACTACAGCTGCCTTGCTTGTCAACGGATACTCCATGTTTATTCTCTCCTGTCATTTTCCGGAAATCGTTTTCTGAAAACGTTTTCTGAAATCGTTTTCTTGATAATATAATTTATTCAGAAAAATGTCAATACTATAATTATTTGTTCTTTTAGCTTCTTTTCTTTTCCTCTCCTCAATTGCTGCAACAAAAAAAGCTGAAAGCATCATCCCTTAAGGATTTTTGCTTTCAGCTTTTAAATTAATCTTTTGTTTTTTAGAAATTCCAGTTTCTCCTTGGTTTATACGCAGCGTTCTCAAGAAAACTCTTTTCTTGCTGCCGTTCGATCTCGTTAAGGTTTATACCGGACGATTGGGAAGTTATAAGCATTTTGCACGCCATTTCCAATGTTTGAAGGGCCATGCGCGCTTCTTTTAAATTTACGTCGTAAACCAGCACACCGTGATTTTCGAGCAGCAAAATATTGGCGTGCCTCGCTTTTTCGCGCACCCCTTCCCCAAGCTCCAGGCTGCCGGGCGGAAAATAGGGCACCCGCTCCACTTTTTCAAGGTAATACATTGTCTCGATAAATAAATTGGATGGGATTTCGGCTGTTGAACAAGCAATCAATGTGCTGTAGAACGGTGAACTGTGCAGCACTGCTCCGATGTCCGGCCGGCTTTCGTAAATGGCTCGGTGCATTGGCGTTTCCTTGGACGGCTTTTTCCCGCCTGCCGCACTGGCTCCGGAAATGCTGCACTCTACCAAGTCGTCGCTTTCCAGTTCCCCAAGAAACGTTCCGCTTGCCGTGATCATGTACCGATCCTCCGACGTCCGGGCGCTTATATTGCCGGCCGTTCCCCAAGCAAGTTCATAATTCATCATGTATTTTCCCGTTTGCTGCAATTCTTTTATTATCGGCTCGGTAGTCATTTTTTCACCCTTTGGATTTTTTTAAAACGTCACAAGCACTTTCAGTGAACCGTCTTCTTTTTTATCGACCATTCGGAACCCCTCGCCGGCTTGTTCGGTTTTTAGCCGGTGCGTGATGATGACATCGGTATTGACTGCTCCTGCTGCAATCAAATCAATCGCGGTCTTTGTATCAACCCGGTTATACGTCATGCAGCCGACAATTTCTTTTTCCTGGTTTTGCAGGTTGTGGATATTGAAGGTCTGGTCGCCGTGGAACATCGCAATTGTCACGATTCGCCCGCCTTTTCGCAAGAGCGACAAAGCGTCGTCAATAATGCCCGGAATGCCGGCGGCGACTAAAACAACGTCAAATTTTCCATCGATTAAATCTTTCGCGTCAGTCGTCCATTCCGGATTGTCTTTGATGTTCAATGTATGGGAAGCGCCCATTTTTTCAGCACCTTCTAATGCATAGTCCAAAATGTCGGTGACGAGCGTGGTCGTTGCACCGGCAGCTTTGGCGGCCGCCATTGCCAATAATCCAATCGGTCCTGCACCCAAGACAGCCACTTTGTCGCCAATTCCGATATTGCCTTTGCGGACCGCATGGACGCCGACAGCAAACGGCTCAACGAGAACTCCTTCTTCGAAGCTCATCGAGTCCGGCAATTTGAAGACGGTTTGTTCAGGCGTGGCAAAAAACTCGGCCATCGTCCCGTACCATCCGCCAAGTCCCGGTGCCGTACGGTTTTCGCATAAATTCACTTGTCCGTCCAAGCAAAATTCACATGTGCCGCAACCGACTTGCGGCTCTACCGTCACGCGGTCCCCCAACTTGAACTTCGTAACCGCTTCTCCAAGCTTGACGATTTCTCCGGAAATTTCATGGCCGATAATAACCGGCGGCTTGCGAAACGGATGCAGCCCTTTGTACGTGTGGATGTCTGATCCGCAAATCCCCGCTACTTTCACTTGAATAAGCACCTCGTTTGCCTGAAGTTCCGGAAGTTCTACCTCTTTTACCACTACGCTGTATGCATCATCTACATAAACTGCTTTCATCATTTGTTTTCCCCCTAATTAAAGAAATAGTTTTCTTTTCGAATCTTGCAAATGGTTTTCCATTACGTCAATGCACCTAGAGTCTCCGGCTTTCAAATAATCGTACAAGGCGACATGTTCTTGCCAAAAATCCTTCATTCGCTGAGGGTCTTTGTTTAAATGTTTGAATGTGATCCGCTGCAAATGGTCCTGGTAATTCAATAAGATGCGGTATATTTCCTGGTTCCCGACAAATTGGCAAATCATTAAGTGGAACGTATGGTCAAGTCGGGTAAACTCGTTGACATCGAGTATACCAATCGCCACTTCTGTCTCTTTCAAGTTTTGCTCCAGTTCCGCACACTGCGCATCCGACAACTGTCCCGTAAGCTTCCGGCAATTGAACGTTTCCAGCGCCGTGCGAAGGTCGTAAATGTCCAGAATTTGGTCAATCGTCAAATCGTTGATGATAATGCCTTGTTTGGATGAGACCGTCACAAATCCTTCGCTTTCAAGCCGTACCAATGCAGACTTGATCGGTGTTTTGCTCATATCCAGCATTTCAATCAATTCCCGTTCCGACAAAAAACTGCCCGGAGCGAACTGGCCCGCTAAAATCAATTCTTTGATTTTCGCATAAGCCAAATCTTTTAAAAGCGGCGTTGCCGTGTTTTTTACATTCACTTTCACCATTGTTCCATCACCCTTTTTGCGTTCTTTTTAGCTGGACTTTGCATCCCGGACGTCTGTAAAGTAGTCCACTCCGCCAAACTGCCCGCCTTTGAGCGCAAGCTCTACGCCTTCCATCTCCGGGTTTTCGGAATAGACCATGCAAAGCGGTGCTCCGGGCGATACCGAAAGAAGAACTTCCAATCCGTAAACGTCCATTTCACTCGTGACAAACCCTGACGTATCGCCGCCTGCGATAACGACTCGGCGAATTCCCGCTTCGTGCATAATGTGTTTGGTCCAGCGTCCCAGCTGTCTGCCAATAAAAGCCCCAGAATCCGTATCGGCCATCCCTTTTTCGTTAAAATGCTTTCGCGTTTCGCCAATGGCTTTGTCATCTGGGCCAAGCGCTGAATAAAGAACGACGCTTTGGCCACTTTTCAGCCGACGGATCGGTTCTTCAAGAAATCCATGCGGCAAAGTTTCACTGCCCACCAGCAGCTCTACTGGAATTTTAACGCCGTAAAACCCTTGTTCGATCGCCCGTTCAATTTGCTTTTGGCTGACAGATGAAGCGCTTCCTGAAACCGCTAGAAGGGTATCGACGGCTTGCACGTGTTTCGTTTTCCGGCCGGCTTCCCGCGGCAAGCCCGTTTGTTTCCAATGGGCGGTCAGCGCGTATTCCACGCCTGACGACCCGACGACAAATTGAGGTTCAGCGGCAGCAGATTCCCATAGAAGCCGGCCGCTTTTTTCAAGACGCTCTTCGTCTAAAACGTCAAACAGAATCACGCTGGACTGTTCTTCAAGTTTTTCTGCGTATCTTTTTTGAACTCCCGAATAATCGCCTTCCAATTCCAGTATGTTCATCAACCCAATCGGCTCATCCAGCTGTTTGCCTAAATGCAACCGCAAATCCGCTTCTGCCATAGGTGTAATTGGGTGCTTGGACATGATGGGATGGCGGTCCAGCCGGTAGACATCTGCCCCCATTCTGGCAAAGTGGTTGCCGAATAACGTGAAGCGCCCGAGAGCAGGTGCACCGACGAGCAGCGGAATGGTTTTTTGTCCGCCGTTGAAGCGCCTCGCCACTTGAATGGCTTTGCCGATGCTGCCGATATCCGGCGACGAATCAAAAGTCGAGCACGTTTTGTAATGCACGATAGGCGCACCTGAATTGAAAAGCTCCGCCATAATCGGCTGAAGTTCTTTTTCCATTTCCTCCGGGTTTTTTGCGCGGCTAGTTCCTGCTACACCGATGCAGCGAATTTCTTCAAAGCGGCCAAGCAGTTCGGGTGACGGCGGCTTCAAAAAAAGAATCGTACGGTAGCCATTCATGGCCAGCGCTTCCATTGCATCTGTCGACCCGGTAAAGTCATCGCCGTAAAAAGCCAACATCAATTGATTTTTTTGCACTATAGTTTCTCCTTTCCGGGTCATTTTCCACCAAACTTTTCGATTGCTTGTTTCAAAACCGTATGCTCTTCCGCGTATTTCTCGAGCGGAATTCCTTGGACAGCCGCTTCCCAGCCGAGCTGCATGCTTTTCACGCCAGCCGAAATGCCAGCAGGATGCGCCAAAATGCCGCCTCCTGCCAAATGCAGTACGTCAACCGACGGAACCGCTGCGTAGCTGGGAATGGCGCTGCCCGCCCATTGGGCAGAAGACAATACCGGCATGACTTCATAGCCCCCTAGCATCGGCGTCAAGCAATCCCGGATCGACCGGGCAACCGATTCGTTGCTTTCGGTAAACTTGCTGTTCAGCCCATTCGTGTGCAGATGGTCCACTCCTGCCAGGCGGCACAGTTTTTGGTAAACGCTAAAGCTCATGCCGAGCAGCGGACTCCGGGTCATCGCTCCCCATTGGTTGCGGTGGCCATGGATCGGCAGTTCCGTGTAATTGCGCAGATGCGCGATGCTTGGCATGCCGATGCTGTTGATGCTCACCATGACGCATGTCCCTCCGGCTTCGACCACGGTATCGTGGTTTCGTTTCATTTCCTCAATGTCGCCGGTTATGTTGAACGCGTACATCGTTTTTTTGCCGGTCCGGTCTGCCACACGTTCAATTTCTTCCATGATCGCTTTCACCCGCTGTTCAAAAGGAGCGAACGGCGGATTGGCGCAAAGTTCGTCGTCTTTAATAAAATCAAGGCCTGCTTCCGCCAGTTCCCTCACCATCGGACGGTACTCGTCGATTTTCAAGCCAATGCTCGGTTTGATGATGGTTCCAATCATCGGCCTGTCGTAAACGCCTGCAAAATCGCGCGTGCCTTGTATGCCGAATTTCGGCCCCGGGTACTTCTCGGCAAACCGATCGGGAAGTTCAATATCAACCAGCCTTAAACCTGAAAACTCCCTTAGTTCATATAAATTTCCTGCAAGCGCTGTCATTAAGTTCGGCAGCGACAAGCCGAAATTATGAAGCGGAAATGACAACGTCACTTTTGCCCGGTGGTAAACGGCAGTCTCTGCAGCTTTTGGAAGAATCGATCCCGGAAGCGAAGGCTTCGCTACTGATTCCAGCCGCTCCACGTTCACCACTCGGGCTCCGTGGTTCTCTTTCAGTTCAGCGGTTTCCCCCGGGACCGCCGTAAACGTACCCGTCGATTGCTCGCCTGCCATGATTTCAGCAGCTTGATTTGGATCAAACGGCGTTTCAATCAAATAAGTCGCCAGTACACGTTCTTCCCACATAGTGATCCCCCTCGAATTGGAAAATATTATCATAGATTTATGTTAGATATATTATGGCTTCAACTTTATGTCACAATCACCTAATTGTCAATTTATTTATTTTATTCAGAATTTTCTCAGCAAAAATAAAAACTGCCCGGTTTCCCAAGCAGCGAATGGTCATGTTGACGATGTGAACGCCATTGAATTTATTGTTCTTATTCGATTAAGCTTCTCAGTTCCTTTACAACATTTGGCGGCACTTTCCCGGTTACGCCGGCCACCAGATTTTCTGCCGCTTTCATTGCCATATCAAATCGGGTTTGGTGGGTGGCGGATCCGATATGCGGCATCGTCACTACATTTGGCATTTGAAGCAACGGATTGTCCGGTTCAACCGGTTCAGTTTCATACACATCCAAGCCAGCTCCCCTTATTTTCTTTTCTTGAAGCGCTTGGATCAATGCCTTTTCGTCGACCACTGGCCCTCTGGAGCAATTGATCAAAATAGAAGTCGGCTTCATCAAATCAAATTGCTTTTCGCCGATCATGTGCCGGGTCGCGCCGGTCAACGGAACAATCAGCAGCACAAAATCAGAAACAGCAAGCAGCGAATCGAGGTCGCTGTAGCGGATGCCGTATTTTTCTTCCAGCTCCGGTTTTTTGGAATTGCTGTGGTATAGAACATCCATTTCAAATCCAAATGCAGCGCGTCGGGCAATCTTCTCGCCAATCCGGCCCATTCCTACGATGCCAAGCGTCGAATGATGGACATCTACGCCGAACACTTTCTCCTTGTCCTGTTTTTTATGCCAGTTGCCTTCTTTGACCCAGCGGTCCAGTTCGGGCATTTTTCGAGCCGTTGACAATACCAAACCAAAAGCAAGGTCGGCTACTGTTTCATCAAGAACATACGGCGTATGGGTTCCAAGCACTTTCTTTTCTTTCATGGCTTCCAAATCAAAAGCGTCGTAGCCGACTGCCATATTGCTGACTATTTTCAAGCGAGGCGCTTGCGCTAAAAATTCTTTGGAAATGACGGCTTTAGAAGTCAGCAGCCCTTCGGCATATGCCATTTCTTCGGTTAAAATTTCCTGGGGGATCGTTTCTTGCTTATCCCAAATTTTATAATCGCAATGCTTGGCGATATACGCTTCTACTTCTTTTGGAATCGGCATGGTAATGTAGACTTTTGGTTTCATCGGTTTACCTCCAACGCTTTCTTATGGGATAGTGCGGTTTTACTTTTCCATTCGGTCAATTTCCAGCAATCTGTCCACAATCATCTTTCGTTCTTCTTGAGCAATCGTCCGGAAGTCGAGGCAAACCTGCTCGTCTTGTATTCGGACGATGACCGCCGGCCGGCAATTCCGAAGCCGGGCAGCCAATTCTTCTGCAGAAAAACACGGATGGGAAATCGCTGCAATGTATGTAGGAAGCTCAACGCCCGGCATGGTTCCCCCGCCAATTTGCGAAGTGCTTTCTTGAAGTTCGATGCGGTAGGCCTGAGACTGATTTTGCATTTCCGCAATGAACTCTTGTGCTTGCTCGCGGATGGTTTCTGGCGGCCGGACAATGTCTCCGACTGCCGGAATTTCCAGAATGGCCTCTTTTCCTGAAAGATAGGCTTTCAACGTGGCTTCAAGGGCGGCAAAAGTCAGCTTGTCCACTCGCAAAACGCGCGCCAATTGGTGTTTTTTCAGTTGGTCAATGAGCGCTTTTTTTCCGGCAATGATGCCCGCTTGCGGACCGCCCAACAGCTTGTCGCCGCTGAATGAAACAAGATCAACTCCAGACGCGATCACTTCTTTGACAAGCGGTTCTTCTCCGATTCCATATTGTTTAAAATCGTATAAAGCACCGCTTCCCAAATCCTCATAAAACACTACACCTTCATGATGGTTTTTCAATTCCACTAAGTCTTCTGTTGCCACATTTTCTGTAAATCCCACCATTAAAAAGTTGCTGGTGTGCACTTTTAAAATCATGGCGGTTTCTTCGTTTAACGCATTTTCATAATCGTACAAGTGGGTTTTATTTGTGGTGCCGACTTCCACCAACCTGGCGCCGCTTTCTTCCATGATGGAAGAAATACGGAAAGAGCCGCCAATTTCGACCAGTTGCCCGCGCGACACAATCACTTCTTTGTTTTTTGCCAGTGCACTCAACACTAAAAACACTGCCGCTGCGTTATTGTTAACAACCATTGCCGCTTCCGCGCCGGTTGCTTGCTTTAGCAAATCCTCGATGATGTCATGGCGCGACCCGCGTCTGCCTTCCGCCACGCGGTATTCCAAATTGGAATAATGGCGTGCCGCTTTTACGACATGTTCAACTGCTCGTTCACTTAAGCGCGATCGCCCCAAATTGGTATGCAAAACCGTGCCGGTGCCGTTGATGACCCGCATTAGACGGTCTTCGTTCCATTCTTCGGCTTTTTTTTCAGCGTTAGCCAAAATCGATGCCGCAAAGTCCAAGCTTAAAGGCGGCTTGTTTTCAAGCAGCTGCTGGCGCAGCTCGTCAAGTTCCCGTTGGATAAATTGCGTCGCTTGCGAATGCGTCAGTTTATAGGCGGTCAAGAGCCGGTCAAACCGTTCGTCTCTCTGCAATTCATGGACTGGCGGCAGCTGCCGCAAGTATTCTTTCATCCTTACTCCTCCATCCCTTGGCACGATCGGCTTCTATTCCTTCGCAGCCCATCGCCGTTTATCTTCCGCACGCTCAGTCACTTTCAGCGCATCAAGCAATTCCAGAAACGGAATCAAGTATTTCCGCGAAACGCCGAGCGCGTCTTTTGCTTCTTTCAGTCCGAATTCCATTTCGGTTTCCGCTTTTAGCTTCGCTATTGCCCGGTCTACTGAGTAGCGGTGGATCAAGGTGTCTTCCATCCAGCGGTAAGCCTGCCCTGTATGAAGAAGATAGGCAGTCAATTCAGAGAGCTCCGTTTTCGGAACCGGAGTTCCTTCTATATATTCTTCCCATTTCTTTACTTGCAGGCCATCTCTTTCTAAGTGAGCAAGAATCCCTTCCATCCGGGTTTTCCACTTTTTCGGCAAATGCGGCGAGAAATCCGCCAATGCTATAAATTGTTCAGCTTTTCTTAAGGCTTTTTCTTCTATTAGTTGGTCCAAGGTATACTCAATAAACGGTTTTGGATAAGTGCTGCTGAATGACTGGACAAGTTCCGCTTTGCCCATGCCGATGCGCATCGGCCAGTCTTCGTGGAAATCTTGCAAGCGGTCTTCCAGTTCATCTTTCAACTTAATAAAGGTTTTTAACAAGCTGTATTTCCCGGGTGATATTTCGAGTACGGAGCCGCTTGTTAATCCTGCAGCCAATGTTTTTTGAAGCGTGGCTTCGTCAAACGAAGTTTCTTGGATCAATTGTTTCGTGTCCAATAACAATTGTTTGCCCAAAGCATCCGCCAGCAAGTCTTCCGGCGTTCCTTCTTTCATGTCATGGAGCATGGCGATTGTTTCTTTACCGAAGCGGTATTTGCCGCCTTTTGGCTGAATCACCCAGCCGCCGCCGAGTGTTTCGACAGGCGTCGGCCGCCGCAAGATAAACCGGTCGCCGCGCCGGACGACCACTTGTTCATCCAAACGGATTTGGCACAAGACGTCCTCGTCGGTTTGCTCGAGTTCATTGCGGTCGAAAAAGACGATTTTGCCCATGACTTCGGAAGTTCCAACGTGTATTTTGACCGGTGTCCGCTGTTTGATCGGAGAAAACGTTTTGTTGATTAGTTTTAAGGACACATCAATCGTATCGGTCACCAAGAAATGGTCGGATGCCACCAGCACATCGCCCCGGCTGACTGCTTCTTTTTCAACGCCGCCAAGGTTGATGGCAGTGCGCTGGCCAGCTCTTGCTTGTTCCTGTTCTTCGTGATGCACTTGGATTTGGCGCGCTTTGACTTTATGGCCTTTCGGAAGAAGCGTCAGCTGGCTGCCTTTTTGGACCACGCCTTCGTAAATCGTTCCCCTCACGACGGTTCCTTGCCCTTGCACCGTAAATACTTGATCAATCGGCAGCCGGAAGGAGCCGTAAGCATCACGGAACTTCACTTTTTTCAGTTCGCCAAAAATGGCTTGCTTTAATTCGTCCAGGCCTTTGCCGGACAAGCTGTCGACCAACACGTACGGCGCACCGTCAAAAATAGTGCCTTCGAGCCGTTCTTTGATGTCTTCAGTGACCAGTTCAAGCATGATTTCATCGACGCGGTCGATTTTTGAAATGGCCACAATGCAATGTTCGATTCCAAGAAACTGCAAAATCTCCAAATGTTCTTCGGTTTGCGGCATGACGCCTTCATCCGCCGCTACGACCAACACAACCAAATCAATGCCCGCTACCCCGGCGATCATTTGCCGGATAAAACGTTCATGCCCCGGAACATCGACGATGGAAACGTGCGCCCCGTTTTCCGTCTGGAGCGGTGCGTAGCCAAGCTCGATTGAAATGCCGCGCTCTTTTTCTTCTTTTAACCGGTCGGTGTCCACATTCGTCAACGCCTTGGTCAGCGTCGTTTTTCCGTGGTCAATATGTCCCGCCATGCCAATTGTAAAATACGTGTTGCCCATTTTCTCACACGCCTTCTCTGAAATAGTAGTCTCTTTACTTTAATCTTAGAGACAGGGGGTTTCAAGCATGGCGCCTGCGGCCTTAAGCACGTTTCTTGCGGTTCTCTTTTTTTCGGTATAAACTTGATTAGGTTGATTTATTTATGGGGTTGGTTGGGTGACTGGTGTCCTCCTGGGTCTTCAAAACCCTGAGGGGCCTGCGTGCCAGGCTCGGTGGGTTCGATTCCCACACAATCCCGCCATACATAACGCCTAGGTTCGGCTGGTTCATCATCAACTAGATGATGAGCCAGCCTTTTTGTTTGGGGCGAAAAAGTGGAGCGGACAGTAAAATAGGTGTTTGGGACAGTATTCTCTAATTTCCGGACAGTAAATTGAGTAACCGGCGCATCTACTAGGCAAGATAAGTGACAAATTAGCCTAATTTCATGATAATTAAAGAGGAATCTACTTCTCCCGTTTTTTTCCGCGTTTACTGCCACTCGAGCTACTCAAAAGGAATGAACTCATAATGAAAATTGTTTTGGCTTCGCCGAACTATCCGCAGCCTCGAGGAAACACCGTCACTGTCCAGCGCATTGCGGCGAATTTGAGGAAATTGGGTGTGCAAATAGAAATTGTTTCGACCACAGGCGAAAACGGTTTGCGCGTATTGCCGGATGCCGATTTGATCCACGGCTTTCATGCCCACCGCTTTTATACATTTATGCAGCAACTGCCTTATCCCCCACTTCGATACGTCGTGACGATGACGGGAACCGATTTGAACGTCGACCTCTTTGAACCCGATAAACGGCAAGAGGTCTTGGCTTGTTTAACCGGTGCTGCGGCTATCCACGTGTTTGATGACAAGGCAAAAGCGGTATTAGTACAAGAAGCGCCGGAACTGAAAGAAAAGATTGTTGCCATTGCCCAAGGAAACAGCGAATTCTCAGAAGCCGATTCTCCGGTCGTAAAAGAGCCAGGAACCTTCTTGTTCGTCTTGCCTGCCGGCATACGTCAAGTGAAAAAAGTCCCTTCCGCTATTCACATGCTCAAGAAGCTGCATGGCAAACGTCCGGAAATTCGCCTTTGGCTGGCAGGTCCTGTTTTAGAAGAAGCCGAAGGCCAGCTTGTGCAGGAATTGGTCGATCGAAATGCCGACTGGGTCCGCTATCTTGGGGCATTGCCCCATGAAGTGATGGGTCCGCTTTACAGAGAAGCGGATGTGGTATTGAACACTTCCCTGTCAGAAGGCCAGCCTGCCGCTATTTTGGAAGCGATGGGTTACGGAAAAACGGTTCTTGTTTCTGACATACCTGGAAACAGCAGTATAGTAGAAAACGAAGAAAACGGATTTCTGTACAACAGCGAAACCGAGTTTCTTGATTATGCCAATCGGCTTATGGATAATAGCAAGTTGAACCAAGAAATTGGCCAGAAGGCAGCGCGCTATATTGCTGAGCACCATTCCAGCAAAAAGGAAGCCGAAGCATTATTGGCCATTTACACCAGTGTGTTGCGGTAAAATGCCGCATGTTGATTTATTCTTTGAATAAAAAAGGAGAGAATTATAATGACAGAAAAAGATATGGTACGTTTAACTTCTTTATCTTCTAAAGGCGGTTGAGGCTGCAAAATTGGTCCTGAGGACCTGGCGCAGGTTCTGCGCCATTTACCGAGAAATGTTGAAGACCCTAATTTGCTTGTCGGACTGGATACAGCCGATGATGCAGGTGTTTACAAAATCAGTGACGATGTCGCACTTGTGCAGACATTGGATTTCTTTACCCCGATTGTGGACGATCCGTATATGTTTGGCCAAATCGGCGCCGCTAACTCATTAAGCGATGTGTATGCGATGGGCGGAAAACCGTTGACGGTCATGAATATTGTGGCTTTCCCAATCAATACGTTAGACAAAGGCATCTTGGCTGACATCCTGGCTGGTGCGTCGGACAAAGTGAAAGAATCCGGTGCTACTTTGGTCGGCGGCCACTCGATCGACGACAAGGAGCCGAAATTCGGGCTTTCCGTTACAGGCACCATCCATCCGGACCGCATCCGTTCGAACGCAGGAGCAAAACCGGGCGACCGCTTGATTTTGACGAAACCGATCGGCGTAGGCATTTTAACGACTGCCATCAAACAAGGCATTCTGGAAAAAGATGATTTGGATGAAGTCATGAACGTCATGGCGACATTAAACAAAACCGCTGCTGAAGTAATGGCAAACTATACTGTCAATGCTTGTACTGATGTGACTGGTTTCGGCCTTCTTGGCCACACGATGGAAGTTGCAAAAGGCGGAAACGTCGGTGTGACGGTTTCCAGCAAAGACGTGCCGGTTCTGTCGAAAGCGAAAGAGCTTGCAGAACAAAACGTCATTCCTGGAGGCACATACAAAAACCTTCGCTGGCTTGCTGAAGACATCGATTACGCAGACAGCATCAGCGAAATCGACCGCCTCATCCTGTGCGATGCGGTGACATCAGGCGGACTTCTTATTTCCGTTCCTGCAGCCGAAGCCGACGCGCTTCATCAAGAATTGCTGTCGAAAAATGTGACATCCGCAATCATCGGTTCGGTAACAAGCGAAAATGCCGGCCGCATTCAAGTGATTTAACTGCAAGGGCTCTTTATGGGCCCTTGTTTTACCATTGTGCGGAAAACGCAATACAAGACTAAAAATAAATGAGGTAAAAGAAATGAAAAAATGGAGTATTTTATTCACATTAGTCCTTATCACAGCCATGTTCTTATCGGCGTGCGGCAGCGAGGACAGCACAAGTTCAGAGCAAGGCGCGGAAGGCGAAAAAGACGCCTTCACCATCGGCGTCATCCCTGTCCAAACTGAAGGCGCAATGGAAACCGCAATGACAAAACTGCAAGACGTGTTAAGCAAAGAATTGGACCGTGAAGTAAAGGTTCAAGTTTATCCCGACTATAACGGTGTTGTGGAAGCGATGAATTATGACAAGATCGATATGGCGTACCTTGGGCCATTAACTTACGTCATCGCAGAAGCCAACAGCAACGCAAAAGCCATTATTACGCAATTGATTGATGGAAAACCTTTCTATCATTCTTATATCATCACCCATAAAGACAATCCTTGGAACACGATTGAAGAAATGCTTGCAGATTCGAAAAATGTCAACTTCGCATTCGGCGACCCGAACTCCACTTCCGGTTCTTTGATTCCATCTATTGAACTTCAAGACCGCGGCGTGTATAAATCAGAAGATGACAATGAATTTGCCAGCGTGCGGTTTACAGGATCTCATGACGCTACGGCACTTGCCATCCAGAACAAACAAGTGGATGCCGGCGCCATTGATAGTGCCATCTACGACCAATTGGTCGAATCCGGTAAAATCGAAGGCGACCAGTTTAAAACCATCTGGAAATCAGAAGAATTGTTCCAATATCCATGGGCTGTTCTTGAAAGCACTGACGACGCAACTGTGAAAAAATTGCAGGAAACCTTCCTGGCCATTGAAGATCCCGAAATTCTGGATGCATTCGGCGCTTCAGGTTTCACGGAAGCCAGCAACAAAGATTACGAAAGCATCAAACAAGCAGCGATCAAGCAAGGAATCATTAAAGAATAGAGTTGATCAATGGTGTGGTTTAAAAAAAGCAACATATTGACGGTGGCTGTCCTGCTCGTCTTCATTTATTTGAGCATGCAGCTTACCGAATTTGACTTAACGAAATTTAAAGACTTCCGCAACATGATCGATTTCTTGTCGCAATGGTTCCCAATGGATTTCTCTTTATTGCCTGCGATGGTTCAGGATACGCTGGAAACGTTGGCGATGGCCTTTTTGGGAAGCGTTCTGGGGCTTGTTATTGCGTTGCCGATTAGTTTTTTGGCTGCGCGCAATACCTCCCCTTCCAAAGCGCTTTTCCATTTTACCCGGGTGGCGCTCAGCTTTGTCCGATCGATTCCTGAAATCGTCTTCGGGCTGATATTGCTGACAACGCTCGGCCTTGGGCCATTTCCGGCAGTCATCGCCATCATGTTCCATAATGTAGGGGTATTCGGGAAACTGATTTCTGAATTGATCGAAGCGGCGGATCCCGGCCCTCAAGAAGCGATGAAAGCCGTTGGAGCGAAAAAATGGATTGCATATCTGTTTAGCGTGATGCCGCAAATTTGGCCGAACGTTCTCTCTCAGTTTTTCTATCGCTTTGAAGTTGCCATCCGAACATCCCTCATTCTTGGGTTTATTGGAGGCGGCGGCATCGGACAGCGCTTATTCAACGATTTCAAAACGTTTCAATACTCGTCTGTTTCGCTCGATGTGTTAATCATCATGGTAATGGTCATCATCATTGACTTTTTGGCCAGCTATATCCGGAACCGGATTATATGAAGGAGGCAGGCTATATGATTGAAATAAAAAACCTCTCCGTCTTGTATGCGGGAAATACGGCTGAATCGCTTTCCAACGTCAATGTGACCTTTAATAAAGGCGACTTTGTCTGCGTGCTTGGGAAAAGCGGCGCCGGTAAATCGACGTTTATCCGCTGCATCAACGGCCTGCAAATACCGACCAGCGGCGAAGTCTGCATAGACGGCAAAGTGTGCTTGGATCCAGCTTATGTTTCCATGGCAAAAGAAGAACAATTGCGGAAAGTGCGGCGCGAGATGGGGATGATTTTCCAGCATTTCAACTTGATCCCCCGTTTAAGCGTCCTGCAAAATGTACTGACCGGCACATTCGGCTACCGCTCGTCTTTTAAAAACCTGGTCGGCTGGTTCACTAAAGAAGAACTCGAGCTGGCCAATCGAGTGATTGCCGAAGTCGGCCTCGCTGAAATGGCAGACCGACGCGTTGAAAACTTGAGCGGCGGACAAAAGCAGCGCGTCGGCATCGCCCGCGCACTGGTGCAGCAGCCGCGTGTCCTGTTAGGAGATGAACCGGTGGCCAGTTTGGATCCCGGAACGTCGAACCGCATTTTTTCTTTGCTGAAAGAAATGCACGAACGGCTTGGCTTGCTGACGATCATCAACGTCCACGACATCGACCTGGCAAAGCGCTATGCTACCCGCATTGTCGCATTGCGAGATGGCGAATTGATTTTTGACGGACCGCCGGAAGAGTTCACAGAAGAAGAGTATTACGCAACGTATGGGTCCAAATCCGAAAACTCGTTTTTCGGTGCGGGCATTTAATTTTGTAAGGGGATGAATCACATGATTAAAAGTCCTTGAGCAGTAGATAACACAAGAGTCGTGTACGACTCTCCAAATGAAAAAGTCATTACCAAAAGCAGCACCATCGGCAAAAAATCCATCGTCCTGACGTTTGACGATGGCCCGAGCCGCTTGCTGCCGCAATTTCTTGATGTGCTGGAAAAAGAAAATGTCCCGGCTGTCTTTTTCTGGCAGTCGCGCTTTTTAACTCCCAACTCCCCGTGGCAACGCGTCCTCGGCAATGGGCATAAGATTGGAGCACATACGGTCAATCATCCGAATTTAGCCGAAATGGCGTATGAGGAACAATTTGAAGAAATTAAGCAAAGTATACAGACCATTGAAGGCATTACCGAAAGCCCTGTCCGTTATTTCCGCCCTCCGTACGGCCGCTTCAATGATGACACGCTCCGTGCGGCCGCCGAATTAAACGTGGCGCCGGTCATGTGGAAAGTCGCTTCCATGGACTGGGAGCTGGAAAATGACCCGGACCAGCTGATTGCAACTGTTGTCGATCACTTGGAAGACGGCGCCGTCATCTTGCTGCACGAACTCCGGCAAACACTGGAAGCTCTGCCGCAGCTGATTGCTGCCATCAAAGAAAAAGGTTATGGATTTACACTGTTATAAGAAAAGCGAAGGCGATCGAGCATGGCTTGATCGCTGAGGACAATAAAAAGAGCCCTTGGGAAGGATACACGAAAACCGTGTGCCGCTTCCAAGGGCTTTTTTGTATTTAAGACTGCGCGAATTCTTTTACCGCTTCTTCCGGTATAAAACCGACCGAACGCTTCGCTTCTTGGCCGTTCTTAATCAAAATCAATGTTGGAATGCTTTGCACACCAAATCGCTGCGCCAAGTACGGTAATTGGTCAACATTCACATTGAAAAAATCTACTGAATCGAGTTGTTCAGCTACGCTTGAGACCACCGGCCCCAAAAAACGGCAGCTTGGTCACCAATCCGCTCCAAATTCGAGGATAAACGGTTTTTCATGGTTTTCAACCAATGCAAAAAAATCTTCAGGCTGAATTGTTTTTACCATATTCATACCTCCTTCTCACAAAATTTATCTTGCATGATCAGTATATACATTCTGCAAGAAACCTTTAATTTTTTTGCTTATAGCCCGTTGCTTTTCTCAGTCATTCCTCTTCTTCTTCAGGCACATTCATAAACTTGATCGTTTTGAATCCTGGAATTACTTTATAGGTAAGGCCCCAATTATTGCGGATGACTTCAAATTCCGATTCCTTCACGGTAAAGTGCATCACTACATCGCTGTCTTCATCAATGACCACATAAGCGTTGTCATTGGAAAAAAGCTTAAACGATTTATGCGCAATTAAGGTCCATCCGCATTTTAAACCATGGCTTTTATTGGCCATCTCCGCACCCCCTTACCGGATTATAGCTGATTTTTGACGTACCGGTCATCATTTTTTGCTGTTTTATTGCTTTGCTCAGCAAAAAGCATGAAGGGAAAAAAGGCGATAGCCTTAGATGATCTTCGGCGAAAAGACAAACTGTTGACTCAAAAAGGCTTCCCCGGGAAAAAGTCTTTTTGAACTTGATCAAAGTCAGTTGTATTATTGAGCCGTATACCCGCCGTCAACCATCACCGTCGATCCTGTCACAAAATCATTTTCACATAGAAACATAACGGCATGCGCCACTTCTTCCGGACGGCCAAGACGTCCGATTGGATGCTTCGCTACTGCTTGGGCATAAACTTCCGGATTGCTGCGGTTTGTCATGCCCGTTTCAATATAGCCAGGGCTTACTGCATTTACCCGAATGTTTTTATCCGCGTATTGAAGAGCCAACGATTTTGTCATCATATTGACCGCACCTTTAGAAGCGTTCACCGTAAAAGCTTTCGCTTCTCCTACACTCGCCAATATGGAAGTAGTGTTGACAATGACGCCTCCTCCGGTTTTCAGCATTTCGCGGATGGCGTGTTTTGACCCGAAGAAGACCCCGTCCTGGTTAACCGCCATTACGTCCCGGTAGTCTTCGAAAGAAAGTTCATGGGTTTCGCCAGTTTTACGGATTCCTGCATTATTGACCATAATGTCAATCCGGCCAAACTGTTTGACTGTCTCTAGTACAAGATGGGCAACTGAATCTTCCTTAGAAGCATCAAATTCTACAAATATGGCTTCTGCTCCATTTTCCTGAAGTTCCTTTACAGCCGCTTCTCCTCCTTCTTTATTGATGTCGCCGACCATAACTTTAGCGCCTTTTGATACAAAAGCTTTCGCAGTTGCCAGTCCAATTCCTGAAGCCCCGCCAGTAACTATTGCAATTTTCCCTGCTAGTTCCATCCGCTCCTCCTCCTTATTTTAAAACTATTTATACCGCCATTTTAACAATATTTTTATTTATTAAGTCATTTTTTTAATAAAAAATAATTTTATCAGGAAATACGTTTGCGCTGCTCCTGCTTTTGCAAAATATCCGGTAAAAATCTGCATACAAAAAGGGCTTTTCAACTGAAAAGCCCCGCTCTATATAAAAGGGAAGACCCCCTGTTTACTTGCTCACTGGTGCTCGTGCAATTTAAATTGCAGCCAACTCTTGTTTGCATTTATTCAGAAAAGCTCTAGTTTCTGTTGTGCCCTGCATTTCCCGTCCCTGCATTTGTTTTTGAATTTTTTCCACAATCACGTGCCCTAATCCTTCGCCGCGAAATGAAGGCAATACGGAAATGTGGTGAACGGTAAAGAATTGTTCTTCCACTTCTATGCCGATTAAACCCACATAATCCTCTTCCACTTTCAAAAGATACAGCTGCCAGCTGGGATTTTCTCCGTATAAAACGATTGTTTTCCGTAAAGCCTTTACATTTTTCTGCTGCGGCATTAACGACAATAAACCCATAGCGATTTTCTCACATGATTTCTTATATCTGACTAGCATAACCCTCATCCTCGATTCACTTTTTCTCGATTACAGCATTGCTTCAGTTCATGTATACTTGTCCGCTCAATTGATCCAATATGGCCAATGCAGTGGATAACCGTTTGGCAAAATTCTCCGGTGGCTCTTTTGTTTCCATACAAAAGCAAATTATGTTTGGATTGGCTGTTAAATGCTGATGGTAGTCAATCGGCAATGGAACTTCGCTTTCGATCAAGTTATACGTAAATGCCGGAAGTTCTTCCGGGAGAAGATAAATTTTCGCTTTGTTTACAGCCATGCCATCTTCTTTATATTTTGAAAAAGATATATCCAGATCCAATGTGCATGTAAAACGTGAAGTGCCTGCATGAATGATGAGAGACCGCTGCTTTTTGACGAAACATTCTCCGCCCAGCAATTCAATTTCTGATTTCATGTGCATGCCTACTTTTTCTGCACTGGCTTCCAACCCGTTCATCTTGTCCATGCCCCCTATTAATTTAACTAAGCAACGTTACTTGAACCGTCGCGCATTGCGAACACCGATTATACTCTTTTTCTTTTATCTGGCGCACAACGTAAATCGGGCAATTGGTAAATTCCCGCTTTTTAACTGGGGTTCCGATAAACCCACAACGATCTCCTGCAAACTTCTGAAGATGGATGCTTTTCTTGTTGTGATCGATAAAGTACATCATTTCTTTCGCTCCTTTATCCAGTTAAGGACCATAAAAAAACGCCGAAAAGAATTTAAAAAATTCTTTTCGGCGTTGTTTACAGCGCTATAGTCTGTCACATTCAGCCAAAATAACTGCTTATTTATTTTTTATAAAGACATTCTCTGAAAGTCAAATCCAATTCGAAAACACGATCGTTTTTCGATTAACCATAGCATACTCGCTTCATAAGTTCGAAGTAAAATCTTTTGTACCAGTTTCTTATGCAAATTTGTTGATTTGCATATACTTTTGCTGAATAAAGGAGTTATAGGTTTAATTCCCCTCTAACGTCTTTTTAAACTTTTGCCTGCAAAAAATGCCTTTGAAAAAAGCGGTATGCCAAAACAACTAAAATCCGGTTCAGTACGGAGTTTTTAATTTTTTATTGCAGTTAAAGATACGACGATTGCTGCTTCAGCCGCTAAAAAAGAAATCCATTACATTCGAAGCAGTGGACGTTTGTTTGTTGTAGAATTCCGAGTAGCCGCAGTTTTTGCAATACACCACTATGAATTTATTGTGCTGAATGTCGAGCATTTTCGACAAGCCCGTACCTGTAGTTGCAATTTCTTTCGTTCCTGCATCTCTTGTACCGCATTTCACGCATCCTTGTTTATTCATTGTCCTTCCTCCTCTAATCTTCCTTTCCTTTTATTACGCTCCACTTTTTGATTCGTTTCAACTTTCTTGAAGAAATCAAAAAACTGATGGGCGAAAAATCTGCCCATCAGCCTTCGGTTATTCTATTAATCATCCGAGTCGTCTTCGTTCTCGTCCGATTCGTTGGCATCTGATTCATTCTCATCCGTTTCATTTTCGTTCTGCTCGTTCTCGTTTTCATCGCTTTCGTTTTCATTTCCGCCGCATGCTGCCAGCACCCCTGCTGATAACAAAGCTGCCGCACCTAATTTCAGCCACTTGTTTGTCGCCATTTGAATTCCTCCTAACGAGTTGCTTGTTTCTCCTTTACCCCTAAAGGAGTCGAAAAAACGTCAAGTCAATCTTGCCGCGACACAGGCAGCCAATTTCTCACACCGTGGAACATCTTCTGCCTGGGGCGCCAACTCAATTTTTAATGTGGCCGCTAACCTTGTGTGGACAAACAGCATATCCCGAAACCGGTCGACCGCTCCACAAAATTCAGCAAAAAAACTGTCACCGGTGCCGAATGCGGCCGTCACCAGTTCTTTTCGGCCAAGCTGTTCAAAGGAACAAAACAATTCACGCATTTCTTTTGGAATTTCCCCGCTTCCCCATGTATACGTGCCAACCAAAACTGCATCGCAGCTTGAGAGTTCAGCCAGCGGAAACTCTTCCACACGCCACATGGCGACTTCAATCGGTTTCTCCTGCAGGGCGGATTTCAAAAGCATGGCGGCCGCTTCTGTGTTTCCGGTCACCGATGCATACACAATGGCCAGCTTCTTGTTACAATTCGTCAAAGCCATTCGACTGCGATACTTTGGAATAGGTTCTCGATTTCTGCTCGAAAAAGTCCGATTTGGTGTCGTTCATCATGTCGTCCCCAAACACTTGGATCCACGGCATCGGATTGCTGCGTTCTTCGTATAAATTGTCCAGCCCAAGCTGACGCAAGCGTTTGTTGGCCAAATATTCGACGTAACCTTCAAATTCTTCCAGATCAAGTCCTTGAATATCCGCCAAAATGTAATGCGCCCACTCTTTTTCTAGCTGGACCGCCTGATTGATCGAACCGTATACGTACTGGATGTTTTCTTCCGTGTTGAGTTCCGTGTTTTCTGTCAGCATGATGCGGATAAACTGTGCAATGAAATAGGCATGCTGCATTTCGTCGCGCTGGATATAGCTGATCATCGTGCTCGTCTTCAGCATTTTTTGCTGGCGCGCCAAATGATAGAAAAAAGCAAAACCGGCGTAGAAATAAATGCCTTCCAAGTTAATCGAATTGACGCTTAAGCGGAATAAGGTTTGCGGCGTCGGGTTTTGCCGGAACGATTCATACGCATCCAAAATCAAGTTGTTGCGTTTTTGGACGATCGGGTCGCTTTTCGCTTGATCGAAGCGTGCATTTTGCTCACTGACTGAAACAAGCGAACTTAAAATATACGAATACGATTCGTTATGAACTGCTTCCTGTTGGGAAATGACCGCAAAAATCGCTTTGAAGCTGGAATCGGTGACGTAATCCATCACTTGGCTCATCGTTGGCGTCTGCAAACTGTCAAGCGACGCAAGCTGTGTGTTTATGCGCAAAAACACGTCTTTCTCGTTAGCCGTTAACGAGTCCCATTGTTTGATGTCGTCCTGCATATTGATCTCCTGAGCTTTCCAGAAATTTGCCAGCAAAGTCTGGTACAAATCGTACATTTGCGGATAGGCAATATCGTTCCAGTTTAAGAGACCGGAAGACGCGCCGTTCAAAATTCCGGTGGATTTATTCGGCTGCTCGGGGTTGAGCAGTTTGATCTTTTTAAGTGGTGCATGTATCGACATTTTGCTTCCTCCTTAGCTTTGGCAAGCTGCGCATTCTTCAATTTCTGCCTGCGAGGTGCTCCGTACATAGTACGTTGTTTTCAACCCTTGCTGCCACGCTTCAAAATGCAGCGCCAGCAAGTCTTTAGCTTTGATAGTGTGCGGTACATAAAAATTAAAGCTTATCGATTGGTCGATATGGCGCTGGCGAGCGGCGTTTTGGCGGATGCTCCAGTTCTGATCCAGCACATGTCTTGAGCGGCGGTAAAAATCGTACGTGTTGTGGTCAAGGTCTGGCGCAGTCACTTTGAATTTGAAGTTTTTCTTTTCCTCCGCAAATTCAACTGCGTACAATGGATCGATGCCGTCTGTCGAGCCGCCGATTTTCGCTGTTGACGAGTTTGGTGCCACCGCCATCATCCAGCCGTTGCGCACGCCTTTTGCTGCCACTTCGTTTTTCAATGCGCTCCAGCGAGCGCTGTCATAGCCCTTGCGTTCAAAATATTCACCAGTCGCCCATTCGGAACCATTAAATTCTTGGTAAGCGCCTTTTTCTTGCGCTAGTTCCATGGAAGAACGAATGGTGTGGTAGGCAATTTCTTCATATAGTTGATCGGCAAACTCCACCGCTGTTTCTGTTTCCCAATGGATGCCTTCAAGCGCTAACAAGTGGTGCCATCCAAATGAACCGATCCCCACTCCGCGATATTTCTTATTTGTGGCGTCCGCTTGCCCAACAGAAATCGTATTCAAATCAATGACGTTATCGAGCATACGCATCTGAATCGGAATCAGCCGCTCCAGCACTTCCGCTTTCACCGCACGCGGCAAATTGATCGACGATAAGTTGCAGACGACAAAATCGCCCGGTTTGCGGATCATCACAAGATTGCCGTCTTCGTCGGTGTATTCTTTTGTGATGGTTGTCGCGGACATGTTTTGCGTGATTTCGCTGCACAAATTACTGCAGTAAATCGACGTGCGCCCTTTGCCGTTCACGTGCTTGTTTGGGTTCTGGCGATTGACTTCGTCGCGGTAGAACATATAAGGCGTGCCGGTTTCCAGCTGCGATACCATAACACGTGCCATGATATCCATTGCCCGGTAGGTTTTCCGCGGCAGCACAGGATTGTTTGCCGCTTCTTCGTATTTCTCAGTAAAATACTTCGCATCTTTTTCGTCGTAAAAATCCTCTAACCCTAACGCTACGCCAGAGTCGTCTTTCCAATCCATTAATTGCTTGACTTGATGCGGGCAGAACGTGTGCCATTCTCCTATACTGCGGCCGCTTTCGTCGGTTTCCTGCAGCTTCTCCATAAACAGATCTGGAATTGAAACACCCGTGAAAATGTCGTGCGCTTTTCGCCGCTCGTCCCCATTATTCGTTTTCAGGTCCAAAAACCCGTTCATAATGTCTTTGTGGAACACATCCAAGTAGATGGCAACCGCTCCTTGGCGCTGGCCAAGCTGATCGACGCTGACCGCCGTATCGTTGACCAGGCGGATCCACGGGATGACGCCGGATGAATTGCCTTTGAATTTTTTAATATCGGAACCGAGCGCCCGCACTTTGCCATAGTAAATGCCAATGCCTCCGCCGTCTTTGCTGAGGCGTGCGATGTCCCAGTTGTTCAAGTAAATGCCGTCTAGCGAGTCATCCACCGTATCGATAAAGCACGAAGACAACTGGCCGAAACTTTTGCCGGCATTTGACAATGTCGGTGTTGCCACGGTCATGTACAAGTGGCTCATTGCCCAGTAGGCTTCCTTCACCAACGCCAAACGCTGCTCTTTTGGTTCGTTTTGCATAAGCGCCATGGCAATCACCAAAAAACGCTCCTGCGGCAATTCAAACAACTTGCCTTCGTAATCTTTTGCCAAATAACGGTCTGCCAATAAAAATAGGCCAATGTAATTGAACAGCAAGTCCCGCTCTGGATCGATTTCAGAACCAAGCGCATCGATTTCCTCTTTTGTATACGCCGCCAGCAATTCATTCGAATAAATGCCGATGCGTGAGAGTTTTTCAATCAACTCGTAAAAGCTTCCGTATTTCAAAACCGCTTCGTAGTTCCGGCTATTTGCAGCACTTTGATACAATCCCTCTAAATACAGCTCTGCCGCTACAAAGGTCCAATTGGGTTCTGTCATGGAGATGCGGTTCAATGCGTAAATCAGCGACTGTTCATTTTGGGTTATGTAATCGGCGTCACTGATTTGATCCTGCAATTTCGTTGTATCAAGTTTATAAACTTCTTCTGCCCGTTTTAGCGCTTTCCGTACGGAATTCCATTCTGTTTGTGTGTTCATCTCACACCAGCTCCTTCGCAAATTCATTGATTTTCATACGGAGTTCTTTGCGCTGCTGCGCGCTTTTGAATAATTGCTGCTCGTATTCCGTTTCCGGAGCCACGCCGCACACAGGTGTCGGCTTGCCCTTTTCATCCACAGCGACCATGGTTAAAATAGCGGTTGTCGTCAAGGTTTTTTCACTCGTTTCAATGCTTTGGCATTCCGCTTTTACATACACTTCCATCGAGGTCCGCCCGGTTGAAATCACAACGCCTTCCAAACTCAAGACATTTCCCACGCGGGCAGACGACAAGAAATTAACGGTGTCGATCGATGCCGTGACGACCGCTTTTTTGCAGTGCTTCATGGCGGTGATGGCCGCAATTTCATCGATGTAGGCGAGCACTGTGCCGCCGAATATCGTCCCCATGTGATTGGTATCAGGCGGCAGCACGAGCCTCGTTTGAATGGTCCTCGAAACGCTAGCTGTCAACAGTTCTTTCATAGATGCTTCAGTCCTCCTGTTTTTGCACAATAAAAAGCCCTTATCCGCTCGCGAGAGGATAAGGGCATAAACGCAGAATAATCCATTTGAAACCAGCAGAAGACCACTGTTTTCCATAGACACCTTCGTTATACTTCCCAGCTCCCGGAGAAGAATATAAACATACATAACGATGGCAGGTCTCCTGGCTCGTGCGTCATCCTCTGCTATCTCCTTCCCGTTCGTTGAACAGTGGATTTGTGATAGCTTGTCAGCACTTACAGTTGCGGGAACAGCTCCGGATTTTCAACGGATTCCCTTTTAAGCCTTTTCAGGCGCCTTCGTTATCGGTTTAACTATATATTGTGTTTTGTTTTATACAATTCACTAAATACTGTATGTGTAAACTATAAATCAATTCTTTTTCTTTTACAAGTCCGCCAATAATTGAAAATCCGAAAAGCATCATCCAGATATCCTTTTGAAACCGTGCCACTAATGCGCGTGAACCATCCAATTGACTTTTTATTTTTATTAAAACAAATCGATTAATTCGATTGCACCGAGAATAACGAAGATAAGAACAGATGCCACCAACACACTATTGGCTACCCAGCCGTTTTTGAATCCCTGTCCTACTCGGTTTGAATTCAGCAAAAAAAGCAGGCTGATTGCAAGAAACGGCATGAACAATGCGCCAAGTGCCCCGTATAAAATGACCAGCAGCACCGGTTGGCCGAAAAACAGCAGCAACATTGGCGGAAAGGTCAGCCAAAGCAGGTAAAACCGGTAAGCTTTGTCCTCTTTAGACACTTGGTGACCCGGATCCGCCTTGTTTTTGCGCACCATCCGGACAAAATCCGCAAACAAATACGGCACGCCGTTCCAAACGCCCAGCAGAGATGAAAAAGCTGCAGACCAGGCGCCAATCAAAAACATCCAGCGGGCAAACGAACCAAATTCCTCGCTGTACAGATTGGCTAGCGTGACCAATCCTTCTTCCCCGTTAATTTCAATTCCGGTACCGAATAAAAATTCCGCACCAACGATCAACAGCGATAGCGTGAAAATTGCGGTGATGATATAGCCGACCGCGGAATCCATTCTCATCATTGGAATCCACGATTTGCCTTCCCAGTTTTTTTCGCGTACCCAGTAGCCGTATGACGCCATTGTAATGGTTCCCCCTACACCGCCGAGCAAACCTAAGACCAACAACAGTGAACTGCCTCCCGTGCGGGGAACAAAACCGCTGACAATGTTTCCGATGTCCGGAAGAAGAATGATAGCTGAACCCACAACCGTAACAAACATGATGCCCACCATGAGGGTCATCACTTTCTCAAAAAGTTTATAGTGGCCCAACAGCACCAAGCCAAGGCCCGCCAACCCATGAATAACGGCCCAAGCCCATAACGGCATAATTGGAAACATGGTGACCATCATAATAGCGCTTGTCGACATGGCAGCAGCGCCGTAGCTGAAACCCCAAATGATGGAATAGACGCCGAAATAACCGGTCGCCCAATTGCCAAGTGAATGCCAGCCTTCCAAAATGGTTTTTCCAGTAGCCAGATGCCAGCGCCCTATCCCTTCTGTGAAATAAAATTTGAACAAAGAACCAAGCAAAATTGCCCACCCGAGCGTGGTGCCAAAAGCCGCACCGGCAACAAGAGCCGCTATCAAATCACCCGTTCCAACACCTGTTGCGGCTGTTACAAACCCTGGACCGACCATTTTAGCTTTTCCCATAAATGTCTTTGGAGCGACAGGCGCTGATTTTTTGGTATTTTGGGCAATAGCCATTGCACAACCTCCCTGAATGCATTTTTTCTTCATTCGGCTTGGAATCGGTTAAGCCTCCTTCCATGTCCAACTCAAACCGATGCGAACTACAGAACTCCTAGTAATTGTTAAAAATATTATAATACACCTTTCACTTAAATTAAAAGAGTATTCAAACTATTCTGGTTCTGCATAATAAGAAACCTCACATGTTAAGCATACAAAAAAATAAAAAAGCTTATATGAAAAGAAATCTCTTCATACAAGCTCATAAAATTTTCATTCGATTAGTTTTTAGCCCTGCTGGCTTTCAGCCGTTCTTCTTTGTCGGCATTTGCTTTAATCTTTCGTCTCCACCATTCTTCCGCTGTTCCGGAACCGAAGAAGACCCCAGCCACAATCAAGATCAATCCCGTCAAATGGTGAGAGGTCAAAACTTCGCCCAGGAAAAATACGGATCCTAAAAGTCCGAACAACGTATTTAAATTCATAAAGATAGCGGTTTTCGACGGGCCTGCTTCTCCGACCGCATAATTGTAAATCATATGGCCAATCCCAGTAGCAACAACCCCGGATGCCAGAATCAGCAGCCAGAATGCCGAACTCATCTCCCCGAACGCTCTCCATTCCCCTGGCTCCAATACGAGGCTTATCATAAATAAGCCAATTGAGCCGAACATCAGCATGTAGGCAGTTAAAAGCCGAGGATCCAGTGTTTTGGCGGCTTTCGATATAACGATGAAACTCAACACTTGGCTAAGAATCGCAATCAGCACATAGACATCACCAAGCGATACTTTTGCAGGTCCGGTATTGCCCGCCATCACCGTGGCAGCCACACCGAACAAGCCGAGAAACAAACCAAGCCATTGCCATTTGGAAGGAATGGTACGGAGAAGAAGCAAACTGAAAATCGCAGTAAGAATCGGCCCAGTCCCAAGAATCAAACCGGCATTTGTTCCGGTCGTCAGCGATAAGCCGAGCGAGATAAAGCAATGGTGTGCCACCACATTCAGCAAAGAGCCGCCAATAATATAGCCCCACTCTTTTTTCATCGGTTTTCTGACAAGCCCCATCATAAACAAAATTGCAAAGACGGTAACCGCAGCTAGAAAAATGCGCAGCGATGTCATCGTCACTGGCCCCATTTGAGCGGTTAAGTATTTCAAGGCAGGAAGATTCATGCCCCATACAAACATGACAACAACCAAGACCATATACAATTTGAAGCGGCTCATAAAATTCCTTCTTTCTCTTCATCCCAGTTTTTGTTTATATGGAAGATTCAACAGCAAGCGGCGAACAAAAAACAAAAAAAGTTGCCGGCGAGGACAACTTCAAGTTCGTTCTTATCCATCTATCCATTCAGTTGGTTCAGTTATAGTTTTGCCGTCAGCTTTGTGTTCAGCTGCTCTTTTGGCGCCTTTGCTGATGTACGGTTTAGCGCTTTTGGCTTTGTTGGCCCCGACTTTCCACCGATTCCATCCTTTTTTCCCAGTTCCTTGGCCGATTCCACTCTTTACTTTTTTAGCCATCATTATCACTCCATTGTTTTTCCAACCTTGTGCGTTTGGAAATCCCCTCTATCATAACAGGTTTTCGGGTGGAATTAGAACTTTCACTTCTTATTTTCCTCATCAATCATCTATTAGAGCTCCATTAGACTCCCCAATTGTTATTTAAATATAGATAAGCCTTTTATTTTACCCGTATTATTTCATTTTAAACCTCTTGATTTTTGTTAGAAATAGCAAATAAACATTCTAAAAAGAAAATTAATTGATATTTTCATTGGCTTTTATAGGTTCAAAGTATTATAAAATAGAAAGAAATGGATCTCTTAGCCTATTTACGAATCGGCCTTTGTAATAAAATGATACGTAACTGTAATAAAAGTAAGGTTTTTAGATGTTATAATACTATTTGTGAGTTTTCATAAGGAAATGATTTCTACTCAGAAGTTCATTTGGTAAATATAGGAATCTTGTTTCCAGCGTTTTTAATCGATCTATTTTTTTACGAACCCACCTACTTCACAATAGTGTGAAATAAAAGAAACAGTGCCAGCCGGCAAATTTGAAAGGGGAACACGAAATTGAATTTAAAGTCTAAATGGATGTTATCAGGGATTTCTTCTGTATTGGCGTTGACGATTTTATTGCCATCAGGAGCAAATGCAAGCAAATTAAGCGAGCTTGAACAAAAAAAGCAAGAAGCACAGCAACAACAAAACCAGTTAAACTCTGGAATTAACGATAAATCCCAAAAAATCAGCAACAACGCTTCTAAATTAGAGAAGCTTGCTGCTAAAATTGATGAGTTGAACAAAAAGATCGGCGAAACGGAAGCGAAAATTTCCAGTGTCCAAGCTGAAATTGACCAAACAAAAACAGAAATCGATGAGTTGAAAAAATCGATTGAAGAATTGGAACACAAAATTGCAGAACGCGAAGAATTGTTGAAAGAACGTGCACGCGCTATTCAATTAAGCGGCGGTTCTGTTGATTACGTGGACGTACTTCTTGGAGCGAACAGCTTTATCGATTTTATCGACCGTTTTTCTGCAGTGAATACGTTGATCGATGCTGACCGTGAAATCATGCGCGAACAAGCAGCCGACAAAAAATTGCTGGCTGAACAAAAAGCTCAAGTGGAAGAAAAGCTTGCTAAACAAGAAGAACGCCGTGCTGAATTGGTCACATTGAAATCTTCACTTGATGGCCAGAAGAAAGAACAAGCCGGCTTGGTAAAACAATTAAAAGCTGAACAAAACCGTTTGTCAAAAGAAAAATCAAACTTAGAAGGCGAACTTGATGAAACAATGAACCTAAGCGCCGAACTTGAAAAAGAAATTGTAAAAGAACAAGCTCGCCTTTTTGAAATTGCACGCAAAGCGGAAGAAGAACGCCAACGCAAACTAGCAGCTGAAAAAGCGGCAGCCGAAAAAGCAGCCTCTGAAAGAGCAGCGGCTGAAAAAGCGGCAGCACAAGCAGCAGCGAAAGTAAAAAGCAGCGTGAAATCATCAAGTACTAAAAAAGCTGAAAGCACTTATAAAGCACCAACACCAGCTCCAGCTCCTAAAGCAAGTTCAGGATTCATCAATCCAGCTCCGGGCAGATTGACATCAAACTTTGGTGGACGCAATATCGGAGCAGGAAATGAAAACCACCGCGGTGTAGACGTAGCTGTCGGCACGGGCACATCCGTTTCAGCTTCTGCTTCTGGACAAGTATCTTACGCAGGTCCTAGAGGAACATACGGCAACGTCGTCATGATTACGCATTCGATGAATGGTCAAATGTATACCACAGTTTATGCACACTTGAGCCGAATTGATGTATCAGTCGGTCAATCGGTATCTCAAGGCCAGCATATTGCAGCTTCAGGAAGCACAGGACGCTCTACGGGTCCTCACCTTCACTTTGAAATCCATATTGGGCCATGGAACGGCGCGCGTTCAAACGCTGTTAACCCAATGAATTATATTTCTAATTAAAAAAAATCGAACCAGCGGGCGCTTTAAGATGCCCGCTGGTTTTTTCTGTAGATAGCCGTAATATCTGTAGGACTATTTTCTGTACATTTTGATAAAAACTTATTAAAATAATCTTAAATGAACAAGAATTGACTTTCCAACTTCACAACTAAATTTTTTTGGTTAGGTGTTGCAGATCGAAGCGCTGTGAACAAAGCCGGAAAGAATCCTGTCGCTTAGGTCTCTTTTCGGCTTTTCGTCTCTCTACGATATAGATGCTTTATCCACTACCGAGGGAAAGAGGAGTGCATTATGCTGCTTAGATATAAAAAATCAGCTGAAAAAATTGCAATGGGAATGTTGGCTTTCATGCCAGAAGAACGTGATTTGAAAAAGCTGAAACAAACAATGCTTTTGTATCAGGAAAATCCCGATTGGCAGTTATTCCTTTGGAAAGATGAAGAGGATTTTATCGGCTTGGTCGGTGTTGAAGTTGGAGAAGATTCTTTTATGGTCCATCACCTTGCATTATGCCCTTCTTTTAGAGGAGAAGGTGTTGGCCACAAAATGATTGCGAAGATCCAGCAAATTATGGAGCCGCGTGAAATGCGCGGCACTCACGAAACGCAAGCCTTTCTCAATAAGTGCCTGAACATCAAAACCGAAGTCCCGGCCCCCGCAACAAAACATATTTCTTAAAAAAAGAGCGAACTCAGCCTATGAGTTCGCTCTTTTGCTTGCGTATTGATTTATTTTACAACTGTTCTGCTTTCCAACTCGTGTTGAAGGCCCCGTAATTGGGCAAGCGGCACAGGCTTGCTGAAATAATAGCCTTGCAGATAGGATTCGCTTTCACTTTCTGAGAACAGGCATTGCTCGACCGTTTCGACGCCTTCTGTCACGACCTGAATATTCAGCTCCGCCAATGCGCGGTAAATGCCTTTTAGAAGAATGGTATCTTTTTCGCTGGCAGGCACTTGCTGCAAGAAGCTTCGATCGATTTTCACGATGTCTACATTCAGCTTGATTAAATAGAACAATGACGACGTCCCGACGCCAAAATCATCCAAGGCGACTAAAATATTGCGCATCTTTAATTCTTTCGTGAAGTCGGCTATTTCGTCGTCTTCTGCAACGGTGTCGCTTTCGGTTATTTCAATTTGCAGCAATTGTGCAGAAAAGTCATATTCAGCTAATACGCTATCAATTACAGCAAGGAGTTCGGCTTTGTTTTTCAACTGTGCTTTAGAAACGTTTACAGCTACTGTCAGCGTTTCGCCGTGCTCACTGTTCCAGTGCTTGATATGCTTCACTGCGTTGCGTATGACCCATTCCCCAATGCTTCTGATAGCACCAATTTCTTCAGCCAATGGAATAAATTGCAGCGGGCCTATGACGCCATACTGCGGATGGTTCCAGCGAACCAACGCTTCTACCCCGCGCATTCGTCCTCCTGCATTTTCCATGATTGGCTGGTATTCCAGATATAATTGGCCATTATCGGCAGCATTAGCCAAGTCGTTCTTAAGCTTCACGATATGCTTGTATTGTTTCTTGTTGTTCAAGTCCTCGTAAAACACAAAGCTGTTTTTGCCATTCTTTTTGGCTTCGTACATGGCGCTGTCCGCATATTGCAAAAGATCGTCCAAGGTTCCGGCATCTGAAGGGTAGAAAGAGATGCCGACGCTTGTCGATAAAGCAGTGGTCACTTTGCTTAATATGAAATCCTGCCGGAGTGCCTGCATCATTTCCCGAATTTGTTTTTCAAGCTCTATACGTTCCGTGTGAATACTTAATAAAATAAATTCATCTCCGCCTATCCGAAACAATCGGCTTCCTGATTTAGCCGCAATGCCTGTCAGGCGCTCGCCGATTTGCTTCAGCAATTCGTCTCCGCTGCTATGGCCATGCAAATCATTTACTTGTTTAAATCCGTCCAAGTCAAAAAACAAGACGGTAAACGCAGAGTTTCCGGTTTCAATGCGCCGTTCAAATTCCTTATACAAATGAAAGCGGTTCGGCAAACTCGTTAGTTGATCATAAAAAGCCAAATTGGATACTTTTGCATGGGCTTTTTCAAGGCTGTTAAGCATCTCTTGTATCGAATTTTCCAAATCGGTAATTTCATCTTTCGCTGTTTTAGACTTTTGAATTTCCAACGACAGCTGTTTTTCAAAGTTGATGTCTTTCATTTGAAGCGACAAATAGGAAATGCGCGACAGCACGAATAAGTCGAGCAAATAATAAACTAAAAAAACCAGCAGCAGCGTCGCGAGCGATAATACCAAAAACAAATTGTTGATGCTGCTTAACTTTTCTTTATAATATTTTCTGTCTCGTTGTACTTTTATGTCCAAGTCGTTTCTAATTTGGATGGTGCTGACTATTTTATCTTCATTTATTTCTTTTATCTTTGCTCCACTTTCTTCAGCATGAGGAACTACTTTCATATCTAGTGCCAAGTCTTCTTTCATTGCATCAAAAAAAGCATCGTCCAAGATTTTCCCCATGATTAAATAGCCAGCGGCCGGCCCTTCACCTTCACTTGTCAAAACTTCTTCATTTGTAATAAGGAGATGGCCGTATTTTTCATTGTCTAAAATAGCAATGCCGTCCCCTTCGGACGCACGGGAAATCATCACAGGAATTGGTGGAAGGTCTGCCCCAATATCAAGCGGAGTCTCCTCCTTCAAATCGTAGCCTTCTGCAAAAATGATTTTATCGGAGTTATCAATAAACACCATAAAATTAGTTGCGTTGTTTACAAAGGTATCTAACATTAAATTAGATTTAATGTAACCTTCATTTTGGTCTTGCATAAATTGATACGTATCATCCCAAATAGCCCAATCTCGATTGATTTGCTGCAGGTCTACCGATTCGGAATCTATGTAGCTTTCAATGCGGGCACGATCGGTTTTGAGCGATTCTTCATCCATCAATTTCGCATCATCTATTATGAGCGGTCGAATAAACAAGAAAAGCACAATAATGAAGGCTCCCATTGTTATTCCAATCATTCCTGCTGTTTTCATTTTCAGCTTCATCTGGCATCTCCCATACTTCTCGTATCTTAAATAATTCATCACTTCAGTAATTTTAGCAGAGAAAACAACGTTAGCCTATTTCTATTTAGCTAGTGCAGCCATTCTTTTTTCCTTTGCCCTTGATAAAATAATCGGCCGTCCTTACTAGTTAATCGGCATGTTAAGTCAAATTCTTTAGTTAAAAAGTTGTTGAATTTTTCTGAAATAAAAAACTATAATAAGAGGATGGCAAAACGAAAAAGGAGCAGTGTGATGATTCAAAAAGTGGGACAGATCATGTTATACGTAAATGACCAAGACGCAGCAGCAACATTTTGGACCGAAAAATTAGGATTTACTGTTGTTTCCGAAGAAACAAATGGGTCGGGTATGCGCTGGATTGAAATTGCTCCTTCCTTAAACGCAGAAACCTGCATCATCCTGCACGACAAAGCGTTAATCGCCGAAATGTCGCCCGAGCTCAATTTGGGCACGCCGTCTTTAATGTTCTTTGCTGAAAATCTTGAAGAACTTTATCAAGACCTTTCGAACAACCATGTAACAGTCGGTGAAATGGTAACAATGCCCACTGGCAAAGTGTTCAATTTTGCAGATGCTGAGGATAATTATTTTGCTGTCATGGAGAGCCGCTAAGAAAAAGTACCCTTACAACTTATGGCCGCAACTTTTTCGATAATAAACCAAAGTGGCCAAATGATTGAGTTTTTCGTATTTCCCTGTTTTGGAAAAGCCCATTTTTTCATACAAATAGCAGTTTCCCCGCTCCTCAAGCAAAGTCGCGAGTTCCCATGACTTTGCTTGAGGATGCTGTACTTCTGCTTGACGCATCGCTTCTTGGGCAATTCCTTTTCCTTGATATTCAGGAAGGACAAACAAAGGGCCGATCCAAAACCGCTCGTCCTCTTTCCATTTTATATTGATTGCCCCAGCCAGCTTGCCATCTGCCCATATTTTACAAAAAACACCCTCACGATGCGTTATCCTTGATGTCACTCGTTCCAGCGTCTCGGCTGCCGGGCTCGTTTCAACGTCTTTGTATTTTTCAAGCAACGGCCAAAACGCCGCTTTTTGCATTTCGTGCAGCACCGGTGAGTCCGATGCGTCTGCTTTTTCCAACTTTACGTCCATGTTTTCACCTCGATCCTTCCATCCATTCCGGCTTTAATATGCTGAACAGCAACGAATCGCGCCAGCCATCCTTCATTAATATATCTTCTCGCATCAGGCCTTCTTTTTGCATACCGATTTTCTCCAGCACTTTATGAGAAGGCGCGTTCTTGGGATCACATGTGGCGAAAATGCGGTGCATCCCCCGTTCAGCAAAACCGAAGTCGAGCAAAAAGCGGGCCGCTTCCGTGGCGATCCCTTTTCCCCAATATTCTGGATTGACGATATAGCCAATTTCCCCGGTTTTGTTTGTCGCATCGCGGATATTGAATTCTCCCGCTCCGATCGTTTTTCCGGTTGCCTTTAAGACAATGGCAAAGACAAAACGGATTCTTGGCTTGCGCTTAGCTTCCTTAATCACTTCTTCCACAAAAGCTTGAGACTCCTTCTGCGTATTCGGCCCCCACGGCTGGTACTTGGAAACGATTTCCTGCGAGGCATATTCATGAACGTGCCGCCAATCTTCCCCAATCATTTCTCGATAATAAACAGTTTGAGTTTGCATGGTTATTTTCATTGAAACCCTCCGTTCTTTATCTGCCGCATGATTGTCCGGATTTGCCCCCGGTGGTTGATTTCATCTTCCAGCACATGGAACCACAAATAATAGTGGTTATAAGGCGTTCCGTTCGGCCAGGCGCTTTCCTCGTAAAGCCAGCTGTCATCGAACTTGCGAAATTGATTTAACGTAGCCGTTCTCACTTCTCTCAGCTGCTCAACGTAAAAATCAAGATCGTTTCCTTGAATAACGGTTTTTGCCTCTTCACCCAATTCAAGCACAGTCCGCCATTCTGCGTATTCCAGTGGAGTAAAATTCCGCTTTTTAAATGAGATCAGCTGATGGGCTTTTTCGATAGCCGCCATGTGGGAAAGCAGCGCACCGATAGAGTTTCCTCCTGCTTCCCCCGCTGTGTCCAGCGCGTTTCGGCTCAATTTGCTGACTTCCTGCACGGTCACGCTGCGTACATGTTCGAGCATAAAAACCAATTCCCCTATTTTTTCAGTGAATCCTTCTAGTGGCGCCACACGGTAATCAATCATCGTTTCCTCCTTTTGTTGCTTTCTCTAACCTTACCAACTTTCCGGGAAAATAAAAGACTGAAAATTCTTTGCTGTAAGTGGTATAATTGAACTATGCAAAAAAGGCGGATTCTGAAAGAATCCGCCTTTTCGCATTTTATTTATTCTTCTTCCAAACTGCTGATTTCAACCAACATCGCGGTAAAGACGATAAAGATAACCATCATGGACAATAAGGTAATTAACATTCTGCTCAACTCCTACCATGTTTTAAATCCTTCTGCCCCCGGAGGCGCATGGTGAATCATGTCGCTCAGCGGAATTGCATAGGCAATGAAGATTAGTGCGAACGCAATGCCGATCCAAATCCACCAGTTTTCAAGAAACTTCGGCGTGTGGGCTTTACCGCTTTCCGCCATCGGAAATTCAACGATGTCTTTTTCACGGACAGCTTTTGGCGACAAGAACATCGTCATGACCACGATGTAAATGAGCAGCATTGCTGACAGGAACAAAATGCTCCCGCCGATCGCCATCGTTACATGATTGGTCAAGATGCCGTCAAACCATTCCAATGTAGACGGATGATTGTTGTAGCTGGAGTAAGCGGTACGCCGTGGTGCACCGAGAAGGCCCAAGACGTGCTGCGCGGTCGACATCAACAGCATGCCGATCGACCACGTGATGATTTGGACAAATCCTAATCGCTGCATCGCCTTCGTGAATTTGCGGCCGGTCAAATACGGAACGAGCCAAAACGTCAGACCCATGAATGTCATTGCGACTGGCGTCCCGACGGTGATGTGGAAATGGCCGACGATCCAGAGCGTATTGTGGACCACTTCGTTCAACTGGAAACTGGCGTTGATAATTCCACCCGCGCCTCCTGGAATAAAGAACGCCATGGCGATGAAAATGGACGTGAACCGGACGTCTTTCCACGGAAGTTTGGTGAACCAGCCGAACAAGCCTTTTCCACCTTTTTTGCGCCCTGAAATTTCAAATGTCGCAAACATGGAAAATGCGGTCATGAGCGAGGGAATGATGACCATAAAGGTTAAGACGACCTGCAGGAATTTCCAGAAATTCGAGATGCCGGGTTCTGTCAATTGATGATGGAAACCGACGGGAATGGAAAAGAGAATAAACAAGACAAATGATAAACGCGCCAGTGAATCACTGAACACAGTCGTGCCAAGCAGTTTCGGCACAATGACATACCAAGCCATATAGGCAGGCAGCAGCCAGAAATAAACGAGTGGGTGGCCGAAATACCAGAACAGCGAACGGCTCAATTCCACATTGATGGTGTCCGCCCAGCCGAAAGCCCACGGAATAAATTGAATCAATACCGTAGCGACCACCCCTAAACAAGCGATGATCCACAAAATGATGGTCGTCACCGTCATAAAGGCGAACAGCGGGCTTAGCTGGCCTTTGTTTTTCTTCCGCCAGACGAGATAATGGGCAGCCAATGCAAAGCTGCTGATCCACGTCCCAACGACAAACAGCGCCAATCCGACATAATACCAGCCGCTCGCTTTAAGCGGCGCATAAAACGTATACATGACCGATGCTTCGCCTGAAACGATCATCACTGTAGCTAAAACGGTACCGATCAATGTGACGGCGAAGCCGATCCATGAAAACAGCAAGACTTTCGGTCCAAAGTTTCCAAGACTCTTGCTCATGCCAGTTGTAAAAAAGCCAAAAATAAAGAAAGTCGTAAAAATAAGTGCTAATAAAACGCCGTGCGCCGTTAAAATTTGATAATAATCGAGCCATGCTGGCAGCTTGATGGCATCATTGCGGATAAAAACTTGCAGCAGCCCGCATAACGTGCCGATGAGAAAGGCCGTGTAGGCGACGCCGATATTCCATAACGCTAATTTTCGATCTTGTGCAGCAATCATGATCAGTACACCTCAATTTCGTTAAACATCATGTGATGCCCGGATCCGCAGTATTCATTGCAAAGAATCAAGTACTTGCCGGGTTTATCAAACGTATAGGATTTGGTTGTAATCTGGCCTGGAACGACCATCATATTGACTTTCGTGTTATCGATTGTAAAACTGTGGACCACATCGGTGCTGGTCACTTTGAAAATGATTTCTTTGCCGGCGGGCACTTTCATGTCGGGTGCGTTATAGCCAAACGCCATGGCGACAATCGTCACTTGGTACGTATCGTCATCCAATTGCGCAACTCCCGGCTTATCGAACGGTGCCGTTTCGTTCACTTTTTTCGGATCGATTGTCTCCATTCCGCCTGCTGGCGTGTGGTCGTGTGCAAAGGCGCTTATCCCCACCACGCTCAAAAAGATTACGAGCGAAACGATGCCAAAAACAAGCCAAATTTTTTCGTATTTGTGAAAATGCATGATTACCTACTCCTTCTTTTCCATCTTGTCCAAACTCCGTTTATCTTCCGGTGTATAACAAGTACACGGTGACCCACATGACAATGATAATTATGCCAACTGCCATGACACTGACGAGCGTGCCTTTCAAATTCACGTCCGGCGTTTCGTCTTTTCTTTCCATTTTGTTCACCTCTTCTGTTTGTGGTTCTTGTCTTTAGCGTAGTCCATCAGGGCTTTCGACATTGTGACATAAATCACACCTGGCATATTTTTCTTTCCGACTGTCAAATTTCAGACAAAAAGCGTCCAAATAGAAAAAGCCTGCACCGGATTATCCGGTGCAGGCTTGCTGTATAAGGCTTTCAATCAATCTTGCATAACGAAATTGGGCAGTTTTCGCAATTGATTTCAGTTTTCAAATAGGAAAGATCGTGGATGGTCATTTTTCCTTCGGCAAAGGAAATGATGTCCCGTTTTTTCAACTCGCTCAACATGCGGTTGACGACTTCCCGCGTCATGCCGCAAAAATTAGCCAGCTCTTGATTGGTCAAATGCATATCGATTAAAATGCTGTCTTGTTTTGGCACGCCGTAGCTATTGCTCAAGCGGATCAATGTGGAATACAATGCGCCTTTTTTTCCGTGAAGCAGCAGATCGCGGAATTTCGTCTGCGTTTTTTGCTGGTCGATGCCCATCCACTTCATGAAAGCAGCCGCAAGTTTAGCGTTATGCAACAGTTCTTCTTCTAAATCGGTTAAGGCAATCTTGGCACAGGACACCGCTTCAATTGCCTTGGCGTCGAGCATATACTTTACCGGAGCTGAAAAAACGGTAGCTTCTCCGACGAGTTGATTGGCTCCGCAGATTTTCAAGGTCAGTTCGCGGCCATCCGGCGTCACTTTTCCGATTTGAACTTTTCCTTTGCGGACCATGTAAATCCCGTCGATCGCATCGCCTTCCTGAAACAAATAAGCGCCTTTCGGAAAGTCTTTGACAATATGGCGAACGGAAAGCAGCTCTTTCAATTCAGAAGACAAATTTAAGCTTGCCGTTTCTTCATTCAAAATGAGTCATCCTTCCCTAAAATAAATTCTCGTTTCCTTATCCTACAGAGTACCACATTCTTTTCCTTTTAGATGATAATTTTTTTCTGCAGAGTTCATAGATTTTTTTAATATTCAGTAAATAGAAGGAGTGGACCTCTTCTTTATCGAATTAACCATGTATAGGATAAGGAGGAATACGCCATGACATTGAAGTATTCAAACATTATCGTAGCAGTAGATGGCTCTGACCAAGCCGCTGATGCTTTCAAAAAATCGGTTGCGATTGCGGCACGCAATAACGCTACATTGAATTTGGTAAGCATCATTGACAACCGATCTTTTGGATCCATTGAAGCCTATGGACAAGCCTTTGCTACAGAGGCTAAAAAAGCAGCTGAGGATTTAATGAAAATCTATAAAGAATATGCAGCTGATGCTGGTTTGGACCATGTGAACGTCATTGTTGAAACGGGTTCACCTAAGACGAAAATTCCTGTAGAGTTGACAAAACGGTTGAATGCCGACTTGATCGTTTGCGGAGCGACAGGATTGAACTCAGCCGAACGCATTTTGATGGGCAGCGTTTCCGAACGCATTGTCCGCTCCGCCAAATGCGATGTGCTGATTGTCCGAACCTCACCGGATGCCGCTAAAGACACCATCGTATAAACCATAGCGCCTTTCCTTTTCACAAGGGAAAGGCGTTTTGTCTTTTATTCCCTAACAGAAAAATACGACATTTCCCAACCATCTTGTAGAACCGGCCAGGCAAGTTCATAATTAACAGTGATAAAAATTATGGGAGTCCTTAATGATGACAATTGCTGCACACCTTTCCAAACAAATTACCCCGGATTACGATCCATGGGAAGCTTATATGGATATACAAGAACATGGAAAACTAACCTTATCGAGCATTGAATTCACCACGACTTATTTATGCAATATGCGATGTGAACATTGTGCGGTCGGCTATATGCTGGCGCCGAAAGATCCAGAAGCGCTGCCGATCGACTTGCTGCTAGCCCGTTTGGATGAAATTCCGCATCTGCGGACCATCAGCCTGACAGGCGGCGAGCCGATGTTTTCCAAAAAATCGGTTGAACGCTACGTGTTGCCTTTGTTGAAATACGCGCACGAACGCGGCGTACGAACGCAAATGAATTCCAATTTGACGATGCCGCTTGAGCGGTATATGCTCATTGCGCCTTATTTGGACGTACTGCACATCTCGCATAACTGGGGAACGATCGACGACTTTGTCGACGGCGGCTTCGCCAATATGGAACGGCAGCCTTCAAGAGAACGGCGGGCCGAACAATTCCAGCGGATGATCGATAACAGCCGGGCGCTTGCTGAAGCCGGTGTGATGGTGTCAGCGGAAACGATGCTCAACAAACGGACATTGCCGCACCTTGCCAAAATCCATAAACAAATCATCGAAGAAATGAAATGTGCTAGGCACGAGGTGCATCCGATGTACCCGAGCGATTTCGCTTCGCTGCTGGAAGTGCTGTCGCTCGACGAGACGCGGAAAGCCATACACGACTTGCTCGACCACCGCGATGAAAATACATGGATGTTGTTTGGCACCTTGCCGTTTTATCCGTGCAGCTCCAATGAAGAAGATGTGAAATTGCTGCAGCGCATCCGTGCAAGCAAAAACGTGACGGTCCGCAACGATCCAGATGGGCGGTCGCGTTTGAACGTTAATATTTTTACAGGCGATGTAATCGTCACGGATTTCGGCGATACGCCGCCTATGGGCAATATCAAAACCGATTCGCTTCCGGCGATGCTGGACAGCTGGCTCAACCGCCCGCTCGCAAAAACCATCAGCTGCCACTGCCCTGCGGCTTCCTGCCTCGGACCGAATTTGTTGGTCAAAGACGCTTATTACCCGGAACAAGATTTTACAACACGAAAAGCGCATGCCTCGTTCAAATAAAATATTGCAAAAAGCCTTTCCCATTGTTTTGCGGGAAAGGCTTTTCTTTATAGAAAGTTATTTATTTTTAACCGCATTCCAAATCAACGCGCCGACGCTTGCCAACGCGACCGCTGTTAGCATTGGGCGTTTCGTCGCCTGGACGTAATAGCTTTTCCCGCGGACGAGGCCTTTATTGGTTCCGCGTTCATGCATGCCGTAGCCCGCTTTGTATAACGCGCTGTCTTCTTTTGGACGAGAAGGCCGGTTGTCCAATTGCGTCGGATAAATCAAGACTTCCATCAATTTATCGGTAAAGCGAGGCGCTCCGCGGCCAAGCAATGCCGTCATCTTCGCTTGCGAGCCGACGTACATATCCCGCTTCGAATGTTCGGCGCAAAACAAAATAGCATCCGCTACGGCTTCCGGCTTGTAAATCATGCCGATATGCGCCGGCTGCCGTTCCGCATAGCTGTGGGCATGTTCGTTGTATGGCGTATCGATGCGCCCAGGATGAATCAATGAAATGGAAACCGGCGCGTTGTCTTTTTCCATTTCCATCCGGACATTTTCTGTCATGCCGTGAACCGCAAATTTCGCAGACGAATACGTCGACTGCAATACGACGCCCCGGTCTCCGTAGAGGCTTCCGACATTGACGATGGCTCCAGGTTCGCCGCGATCGATGTAATGCTTCGCCGCTGCGCGCATGCCGTAAACAACGCCCCAGAACGTGGTATCAAACATACGGCGCATGTCTTCAATGCTTACTTCCAACATATGGCCGAAAATGGAGACGGCTGCGTTGTTGACCCACGTGTCAAAACGGCCAAACTCCTGGATTGCCGCATTGGCGATTTTGTTGACGTCTTCTTCTTTTCCAACATCCGCCACGACAAACGTCGCTTCATGCCCTTGGCTTCTCAGTTCGTTCACCAATTCCCGCAGCGCTTCTTCATTTCGAGCTGCCGCCACAACTTTGGCGCCTTTTTTGGCTGCCATTCTGGCCGTGGCCAATCCGATTCCACTAGAGGCTCCTGTAACTATAACAACTTGGTCTTTGAGGTTTTTCAATTTTAGGCCCATAATTCCAATGATTCCCTCCTTGAACGCGTTTATTCAGTCTTTACCCGATGGTTTAGGGGCTTAACCGTTTAAACCCGCTGCATTCAAGAATTGTTTGCGCGGGATTGGTGCTTCAGTTGATCGCCATGAAAAACGGTTAATATGAATTCCCGTTCCGGCACTTTTAGTTTTTCATACGACTGTAAAAACTCCTTATTGTCGTATGCGGCTTCTTTTAATTCAACTTTAATTTCTTCTTCAACACTAACGATAGCGTAGGGTGCCAGCGGTTTATGAGTGCAGCCCAATGCACCGGGATTCAGAAAAACGGTTTCCTCATTTTTGAAGAACTGAAGCGGGTGGTGGTGCCCGAAACAGATTAAGTCTTCCGTTCTCCCATTAAACAGTTGCTCCAAATTCGGCAGATTTGGCTCGACAATAACCGCAAACGGATCATTGGCAATGGATACGTGCATTTTTTTGTCTTCAATTTGGTAATGCGTAAATAAAACCTGCTTGTTATTGATTGTTTTCTGTATAACGCGTGGCAATCCGGCCAGTTTCTCCACGAAGGCTGCATCTATTCTTTCCGCAATCCATTGATGATGCTCTTTCACATGCCGATGGCTCAGTGGATGCTCTTGCCCTTTTGCCAATGCCAAAACGGCTTCGTCGTGGTTTCCTGTCATCATTGAGACGTCATCTCGCGCAAACAGCATTTCCAACACCTGGTTCGTATCCGGGCCAATTCCAATCATGTCACCCAAGCAAAAAATATGTTCAATGTCCGCCAGTCCGTCAATTTCCGCCAATACTGCTTTCAGCGCCGGCGCGTTGCCATGAACATCTGTAATTACTGCAAATTTCATATACACCATTCTTTCTGCAGTTAGTTGGAAATCTTGATAACGCCTCCGCAATGTGAAACTGGAGAAAACTCGCACTTGCAAATCTTTTCGAGCATCGCAGCCAGTTCTTCGTAAACAAAATAGAATTCGTCCTCATCCCAATAGCCGATGCTTTTTTGCCGGCATGTCTCTAATTGCTGCCGAGTTCTAAACGCGATGTCCCCGATGTAAATAGTTCCATCCTTTTTTAACAAAGACAGCAGTTCTTTGATGAAGACCACTTTTTGTTCATCTTCTAAATGATGCAATGCGTATGTGCTGATGATGGAATCATAGCTTTTTTCTTTTATGGCTTCAGGCAATCCATTGGTAATGTCCCACTCCATCAAATTAGCAGCTGGCATTTTCACTTGGGCCAACGCAATCATTTCGGCAGAAAAATCTACTCCATCTATATGATGGCCATGATCATAAAGGTTGCTCGTTAAAATACCGGTTCCAAATCCGATGTCGAAAATATACGATTTCTCTTTTTGCATCGTTTCATTGAAAATTAAATTCAAAATTGCTTTATACCCAGCAAACGGGTACAAATTATTTTCTTCACTAATCTGTACCGTTTCGTCATAGTTGTTTGCCCATAAATCAAAGCCTTGCTTGTTTAACATACTGTTCCTCCTGTTTTCTTTTCTTCTCTTCTCTTCTCTTCTTTTGAAAGCAGCCTTATGCATTTCCCGGGAAATATGCAAGCTACTTTGTCTCTTTCTTACTGATAAACGACTTTCTTCCAAGTTGCTTGCCAGTTTTTCCGTTTTTCCCGGTCTTTATAAGTTTGCATGATCTTTTCGTTTTTATAAAAATAAGGAGTCGGCTTTATGGCCATATTCAAGGCATCGTCCAATCCATGAGGCGCCGTTAGCATCAAGGTTCCTTCCCCATCCACTTTCATCCCAAGCGCCGTGGCGGTCTCGGGAAATTTCGAAATGGCGTCAACCGCCGAAGTATAAGGCTCCAATTCGTTTGCAATATGCATCCGTGCTTGGTTTTTCACCGACCAGGGAAGGCCGGGCATTATTCGATGCAGCCTCTCTTCCACGCGTTTTTCCGCATGCTCTGAAAGATTTTCCGGATCGAAATAAATGACATCGATATCGGAAAGCGGAGTTCGTTCGTTAAAGCCATGGAGTGCATCCCATATTTTTGAACGGACAAACCCGGCGCAAATCCACCAATCCGGCAAGTCCAACGACCGGGCAGCAGCCAAGACCGCGAGCATCCATGCATCTTTTTCAACCAATGCCAACACATCTTCTTCTGTTTTCATGGTTTTGCTCCTTAGCTTTTAAAAGTTCTCGACAATGCCTAAAAATTTGGTCGGAAGCTCTGCTTCCTTTATTTCTCCATCAAAAGAAACACGGTACGCCTTAGCATTCGATCGCGAACTGACGATTTCCGTTAATTCCTGATCCACATAGTGAAGCGCAACACCATCATCTGCGGCAATGCCCGCTTGCAGCTTCTGTTCTTCCACAAGACGACGATACGTAGGCCTTCTGTTTTCTTCTCCGTCATAGTGGGGGCAATTGCTGCCTGCTAAAAAACCCAGGGCTTTAATCGGCTCAAGATCTTCGCTAAACGAATCGGTTACGCCTTCTTCAAACCAGCAAATCGATCCCGCACTGATGCCGGCTAAGACCACACCTTGCTCCCAAGCTTTTCGGATGATGCCATCCAGTCCCCATTCCCGCCATAAAGCCAACAAGTTTTTCGTATTGCCGCCGCCTACATAAAGAATGTCTTGCTCCAAAACAAAACGTTCCAAATCCTTCACTGGCGGCTTGAATAATGACAAATGGGTCGGTTCGCAGTTTTGCTGGTTGAAGAACTCATAAAATTGTTCGGTATAACTTTGCGAATCGCCGCTCGCTGTTGGGATAAAGCAAATTTTCGGCAGCTCTTTTAAAGACTGCTTTAAAATATAAAGGTCCAATAACGGATTTTCCGGCTCCATCGAAAATCCACCGCCTCCAAGTGCTATAATCTGTTTCATACTCCACCTTCTCCTCGCTTATTTTCCATAACTACTTCTCACACTTAAAAACAAGCTCCTCTTTTTTCTTCTTTCAACAATCTAAATTTTACAAAATTTCCTTATAATTGTATGTTACCATAAAGAAAAGGCAGGTGTTTTTTTATGGAACGTAGCCGCGTACTCGATTTTATTTTTGAAAAGGACAGCTATAGGGGGGTAAAAATGTCGCTCAGCATTTTATTCATTATCGGTATTTTCGCCATCTCCCGAATGATTTCCTCCCCTCTTTTTGTTTGGTGTGTCATTACTCCTGTATTGCTTTTAACGCTCGCCCACCTCTTGGTAAAACTGCTCTGGTACAACAAGAAAATACAGAAAAAAGGTTCGCCGCTTGATGTTTTCTGGCTGGTTATTTGTGCCGGCTTGCTGGTATGGGCGTGGTTTTCCATTTAGAGCCTAAAAAAGCCGCTAATCCCCATGTGGATTAGCGGCTTTTTCATATAAACTTATTCTTCTATGCTCTCCAGCTTTTGATACAGCCGTTCGATTTCCTCAGGCGGCACCGGACGGTTGAAATAATAGCCTTGCGCTTGGTTGCATTCTCTGAGTTTTAGAAATTCCAGCTGGTCGTTGGTTTCGACCCCTTCTGCGATGACGTTTAAGCCTAGGTTATGAGCCATTTTGATAATCGTGTCGACCAGTGCTGCATCTTTGACGTCGGCATTGATGTTGCGCGTGAAATATTGGTCGATTTTCAACGTATCAATCGGGAACAGCTTCAAGTAGCTGAGCGACGAATATCCAGTGCCGAAATCGTCTATGGACAAATGAATACCCATTTCTTTCAATTCCTGCATCGTGGAGATGGCGGTTTTAGAACCTTGGATGATGCTTTCGGTCAATTCAAGCTCCAAATATTTTGGTTCGAGCCCGGATTCGTCCAAAGCTTCCCTGACAATTTGGCACAAATTGCTTTGTGAAAATTGGCGCGCAGATATATTAATGGCTACGCGGAAAGGGGGAAGCCCTGCTTCTTGCCAATCTTTGTTTTGCTGGCATGCCTGGCGCAGCACTAACTCGCCAATTTGGACAATAATGCCTGTTTCTTCTGCAACCGGAATAAATTCAGCAGGGGACACACTGCCCCATTTTGGATGCGTCCAGCGGAGAAGCGCTTCAACGCCAATGGCTTCTCCTGTTTTTAAATCAATTTGCGGCTGGTAATGGATCGTAAACTCGTCCTGTTCCAACGCTTTGCGCAAGCTGATGGCGATACTCGATTTCCTGGAAACCATTTGGTTCATTTCCTGGGTAAAAAATTGGAAATTGTTTTTCCCTTCTTCTTTTACCCGGTACATCGCAATATCGGCATTTTTCATTAACATTTCCTGATCTTCCCCATCCGAAGGGTACATGCTGATACCGATTGACGGAGTAATAAACATTCCTTCTTTCATAAAGGAAAAAGGTTCGTTTAATACTTGAAGAATGCTTTTGGCACAATCAGCAGCTTTTCCATAATCTGTGTTGGGAAGCAACAAGACGAATTCATCTCCGCCAAAACGCGAAACGGTATCCGATTTGGCGGCACAGCCTTCCAAACGGCTGGCCACTTCTTTCAATAACTGGTCTCCAATATGATGGCCGAACGTATCATTGATCATTTTAAAGTGGTCCAAGTCGATATTCAAAATCGCAAAAATTTGGCCGGCCGCTTTTGCTTGATCCAACGCAGAAGCCAGCCGGTCCGTGAACAATCGCCGGTTCGGCAATCCGGTCAACGGGTCCAAATACACCAAACTGCTTATTTTTTCCTCGCTGTTTTTCCGCTCTGTGATGTCCCGGATGATGCTGCTGAAAAAAGCCCCTTTTTCCGTTTCCCATGAGCCCAATGACATCTCCAGAGGAAATTCGCTGCCGTCTTTACGCCGGCCCGACAATTCAACGGTTTTTCCGAGGACATTCGATGGCTTTTCGGAATAATAATGGTTGATGCCTTTTCGGTGTGCCTCTTTATAGCGGTCCGGCACAATTAAATCGACATCCATGCCCAACACTTCGTCAGACGAATAGCCAAAAATATTTTGGGCTCCTTGGTTCCACTGCAAAATAGCGCCTTCTTTATCGGCCACAATAATGGCATCTGTCGCAGACTCGATGACCGATTGAAATTTTCTTTCCGATTCATCGGATTGCGATTGCAGCCTTCTGTCGGCCCGTATGCTGCTGTAGATTACGACTAATAATACGAGCACCCCAAGCCCGATGGCATATCCCATCAATACATTGTCAGTAGAAGAAGCTGCTGTATGCCCATGGCTATGAACCGGCTCAAAAATAGCCGCTGCCATACCGGTGTAATGCATGCCGGAAACCGCTATACCCATAAGGATAGCGCTGCCCAACTTTCTCCACTGGAATCCTGAAAATTCACGAAGCTGAATGAGCAAATACAAAGCGACCAATGACGTGACAAACGCAATCATCGCTGAAAGCAGCCATAGAATAGGCGAATAACTAATGGCCGTTTCCATCTCCATTGCTTCCATGCCTAAATAATGCATCGATATGATGCCGGTTCCTATAAATACAGCACCTAACACAAGCCGCAGCTTACTAACTGCTTGGCGGCTGATCAAATAAAAAGCAATCCCGCATGAAATCAACGCTGGCAAAATGGATAGTAGAACAACCGGCAAGTTATACGTAACTTTTATGGAGAAATGAAAAGCAAGCATCGCGATAAAATGCATGGCCCAAATGCCCACTCCCATAACAACCGCACCCGATACGATCCATCTGGTCCGGTTTGCTCCTTTTGCAGCAGCAAGCCTGCTGCTGATGTCCAAAGCCACGAATGAAGAAAAAACCGCGACGATGATCGAAAGAAGAATAAGAGGCAAATTATATTCTGTTGTGACATTTTCCATTAGTCCACTACACCTTTGAGGATGGGTTGACACCCAATTTTATATATTTTTATAAATTTCACTAATAGCCCGAATTAGACTAATTACTCATATACAATACCATGGAATCACTCATTAATCAGTATTTTTTCCTATATCCGGCATATATATTCATAGTTTTTTTAAAAAATTGTAAATCGGAATAGGCAATTAAAACCAATCAGACTAGTAAAGATTTATCTCTTCAGTAGTTTATCGGCATAATTAAATTAAATTGAAGTGAAATTTTCGAGTTAAATTGCTATATAAGTTGAACTAATAAGTCCAACTTGTCGATATTCCGCAAAACAGCTGCGAAGATATTGGCCAAAGGTAGTTTGGCCAATATCTTTGCGACGAGCTTGCGCAGGAGCACAAGGGGTTATTGCCGCGGGCTCATGGGCCAAACAGCATTTGGCCCATGCTTTGCGACGAAGCAGCGAAGCGATGCAGGAGCAACGCTCTTTCATGTTTCGAAGCTAGCGATGCGATGCAGAAACAGTATGGGTTTCTCCGCTGTTTTGCTCCATATCTTCTAGCCTGCTAGCAGTAATAGAACAATTCTGCTGGTCATCTCTTCTGCTAGTAAGAAATCTTTTAGCTTCGGCGCGTCCACTGGCGGCAGGCGTAAGCCGACGAAGCAATAAAACGAGTGATCTTCTCGGCTTATTGTGAGAGCCAAGGAGGGACCAAAAACTTGGGGCACCTCCTTGGCGACGAAGTGCAGAGCGCTGCAAGAGCAATATTCTTTGCACTGCTCAAAGCATTCGAAGCGGGTTTTAAAAAAGCACATTCTTTAGTTCAACTTATTATAGATAGTAATAAAAAGGCAGCTGAAGTGAAAACTCTTCACTCCAGCTGCCTTTCATCAATTTTTCAAGAATGTGCCTGTATACGATTGGGGATAGGCCATAATTTCTTCAGGCGTCCCTTCCACTATCAAGTAGCCTCCCGCCGCTCCGCCTTCCGGACCTAAATCGATGACCCAGTCGGAAGCGCGTATGATATCGGTGTTGTGTTCTACAACAATTACCGTATTGTCTGCGTCCACCAGTTTATTGATCAGAAGCAGCAGTTTTTTCACGTCATTTGGATGCAAACCGGTCGACGGTTCATCCAAAATATAAAGCGTATGGCCTTTTACTGTTTTGCTCAGTTCACGCGCCAGCTTTAATCGTTGGCCTTCGCCGCCGGATAACGTCGTCAAGGTTTGTCCCCATTTCAAATACCCAAGCCCGACCTCACAAAGCAACTCGATAATGCCTGTTATTTTTTTGTGGTCGTGAAACAATTGTCTGGTTTCTTCAATGCTCATATCCAAAATAGCTGAAATGGACTGCCCTTTATACGTCACTGCCAAGACTTCCTCTTTGAACCGCTTGCCATGGCATACCGGACATTCCACTTCAAAGTCCGGTAAAAAATACATTTTGGTCAGCACAAACCCAAGCCCTTGGCAGTTTTCACACCTTCCGCCTTCTGTATTAAACGAAAAATGCTTGGCGGTCAAGTTGTTTTCTGCTGAAGCAGGCAGCTTGGCAAACAGCGTCCGAAGCAGCGTGAACACATCCGTATACGTGGCGACATTGGAACGCTGCATGCGGCTTAATGCCGATTGGGTCACCGTAACCATTTTGTCAATCGCCTCAAGCCCAGCAATGTGTCCAAATTCTCCACTGCCGGGAAGCTCTTCATCGCTTGCTGCCAAAATGTCAAACAATAGGGAAGATTTTCCGGAACCCGAAACTCCGGTAACGGTGATGAAACTGCCAAGCGGAAACGCCACAGTAATGTTTTTCAAATTGTTTTTTGTGGCGTTGTGAACGGTAATAAATTGGCCGTTTCCAGCTCTTCTTTTAGCCGGCATTGAAAGCGGTTCTTTCAGGTAAGCACCGGTTATAGAAGCCGGCTGCTCCTGCAGCTGTTCCAAGGTTCCTTCTCCGACAATTTCACCTCCTAAACTTCCGGCTCCCGGACCCAAATCAATAATATGGTCTGCTTGCTCCATAACTGATACATCGTGTTCAATGACCAACACGGTGTTGCCGATATCCCGCAGCTGTTTGATGATTTTCACGAGTCCTGCTGTGTCTTTCGGATGCAGCCCCGCTGTCGGTTCATCCAAAATGTACAAAACACCAGTCAGGCCCGACCCTAGAATTGTTGCCAGCCGCAGCCGCTGTGATTCCCCTCCTGAAAGCGAAATCGCTTCGCGGTCCATGGACAAATAAGAAAGTCCTACATTAATGATACGGGTGATTTTGGTCGTTAAATCTTGGAGAATCATCAGAGTGACGGTTTCTTCCTCTTTCTGTTTCAGCCTTTTTAGCCAATCCACCATTTCTTCAAGAGGCCAGCGGGAAACTTCTGAAATTGAATGGCCCCCTACTGCAACAAGTCGGCTTTCCCGTTTCAGCTTTTCCCCTTTGCATTCGGGGCATGTATGGCTGAAAAAGAATTTCCCTTCACTCGAACTTCCGCCTTTTTCCTGATACCGTCTCCACATGCCAGTAAGGACGCCTTCAAATTTTCCTTTTGAAACGGTTTTGGGCGGTTGATGGGTTGGAAAATGCCGCTTAAATCGCTCGCTTTCCGCTCCGTAATACAAAAAGTCCCGCTGCACTTCGTTGTAGTCTCTCAGCGGCAGCTTTATGTCGAATTTAAAGCCGTAATGCTTTGCTCCTTCTTCAATAATTCTTCCATAGTATTCGTGGACGTTTGTAAACCATATCGCGACAGCTCCGTCCCTTAAACTTAATTCCTGGTTGAATATCAGGTCTGACCGGATGTCGACCGTCTTCCCCAATCCTGAACACGTTGGACATGCGCCTTCTACGGTGTTGAACGAAAAATGCGCTCTTGTTAAATTCGCCAATTGAACACCGCAATGCGGGCATGGCATCGTGGAAGCCGGATCGTCCCCACTCGAAGCCTTTACGGTTTGGAGGCAATTCGGACATGGCCGCTCACCCATTTTTTCGTAAATCGCCCGCACGTACGTGTACATATCGGTGACTGTTCCCACAGTTGAACGGGGATTCCGGTTGGTGACTTGCTGGCCGACGCCAATTGACGGCGACAGACCGGTTACAGAATCCACTTTCGGCTTGTTTACTAAACTGGTGATAATTCCGTTGGCCTCCATATACTGCCTTTGGCTTTCGCGCTGTAGAATATCCAGAGCGAGCGTAGACTTCCCTGAACCGGACGGACCCGTTATGACGACAAAACGATATTTGGGAATGTCGACGGAAACGTTTTTCAAATTGTTTTCTGCAGCCTTGGTGATGCGAATCAATTGATCCAACGTTAACACCTCCTTACTTTCCATCATACAACATTCATGCAAGTGCGAAACTAGCGACTCCTGAGCTGTTTCTTTCTTCATTGATCAAACGGAAACCTTCTCAAGGAGCTTGAATCTTTTTCTTGAAGGTTTGTTTTCGGCCATTAACTTTGTTATAGTAAAAACCCCTAACAACTTCAAAGGAGGAGGCAACCGATGAAGTCTTACAAGCCGATTGAAATTGCCCGAGAACTGAACATCAGCACAAGTGCATTGCGCCATTACGAATCGTGGGGCGTCGTGCCGAAGCCGCTGCGTGCGGAAAACGGCTACCGGCTGTACAGCCCTATTCATTTGGCATATTTTCGCTGCCTGCGCGCTATGTTTCCGGGTTTCGGTTACAAAACGACGTGCGAAGTCTTGATTCAGCTGCAAAAAGGAGAGTTTGACGCTGCCTTTTGGCTTGTCAGCGAAGAACAGGCAAAATTGCAGCACGAAAAAGAAGTGGCGGACCAAACTTTGGTTTTGCTCCAGGATCCCAACTTGCCCTTAATTGCCAATAAAAAATTAAAAAGCCAGCTGACCATCGGTGAAGCGGCCAAATTTACGGATGTTCCCGCTTCAGCCATTCGCCATTGGGAAAAAGAAGGGCTGCTGAATCCGGTGCGCGATCCGGAAAATGGCTACCGGCTTTTTACGCCGCTTCACATCCGCCAAATTTTGCTGATCCGCACATTGCGGAGAACCGTCTACTTTTTGGATAGCATGAGAGAAATTGTCCAAGCAGTCGGAACGCAAAATATCGACAAAGTGCGAAACTTGGCCGAAGACGCTTTGAAAAGCATCCACGAGCGAAACCGCCAGCAATTTATCGGCGTCCACCAGCTTGTTGAACTGTGTGCGGAGCTTGGGTTCATGAAAAAGTAATTATTGAAAAGACAAAAGCCGCTCCAGCAGTTTGTTGCTGAAGCGGCTTTTGTCTTTATCCACGGATCCCTCCGCTTTTCTTATTGTCCAGACTCTAGTGCCTAGCTCTTCGGGACATAAGCCATCCCGGCTGCGTGGCAAAGAACTCCACTTCACCGGCTTGGCTTATGCCTGTCAGAGCTAAACAGGCACTTCAGCTTTTCTTTTTACGATTTCCCGCCATATAGTTGCTGAAGTTCATCTTCTTTCATCGTGAAGCGATGTTCTTCAGCAGGGAAGGCTCCAGATTTTACTTCAGATACGTATTCGGCGATGCCTGCCTTCATAATTTCACCGGTTTCCGCATAAGAGCGGACAAATTTCGGCAAATGATGCGAGCCGTATTTTAATGTGTCATGGTATACCAGCACTTGGCCATCGGTTTCACTGCCGGCGCCGATTCCGATGACCGGAATGGAAACCGCCGCGGTCACTTCTTTCGCGAGCTGATAAGGAATGCATTCAAGCACAAGCATGAATGCGCCAGCCGCTTCGCATGCTTTGGCATCTTCGATGAGTTTTTGTGCAGCGTCTGCTGTTTTCCCTTGGACTTTGAAGCCACCTAGGACTCCAGCGCTTTGCGGCAGCAAGCCCAAGTGCGAGACAACCGGAATTCCCGTGCGTGTCAATATGCGCGTAACATCCAGTACTTCATCGGCCCCTTCCAGTTTCAGCGCTTCTGCCCCTGTTTCCTGAAAAATTTGGATGGCATTCTCCAATGACCGTTCCAAACTTCCGTGGAATGAACCAAACGGCATGTCCACCACCAAAAAGGTATCCGGTGCTCCTCGGCGTGCTGCTTTTCCATGGTGGATCATGTCATTAATTGTGACTTTCACGGTAGAATCGTATCCAAGAACGACCATGCCCAGTGAATCCCCAACTAAAATTACGTCTACTCCTGCTTCTTCAGCGAGCTTTGCCGAAGGAAAATCGTACGCTGTCAGCATCGCGATTTTTTCCCCTTCTGTTTTCATTTTGCGGAATGATGCGGTGTTCTTCATTTTTGCTCCTCCTTTTGAGGAGAAAACCAAACGTAAAAAGCCTTCTGTTCCAAAAGTGGACAGAAGGACAGAATTTTAGGCAGCAGGTTTCCTCCGTCCCTGTCGTATTCAGATCAAGGCAGAAATATTCAATTGCAATTAGATGCAGTGCCGGTGCGGCTCAATTTTGATGCCGCCCTCCCCTTTACTATAGCAGAACTGGAAATATAGTAACAATCTTCAGTTTTCTAACTTACTGACTTATGGATTTTCTATGTATGCACTTATAATTTTTTGATTGACTCGTGTATCGCCAGTTCTTTTTCACTGTCCCAGCTTTTATAGATTTCGAAAGTGCCATCTTCAAAAAATAACGGAAACCGCTGCTTGAACCATGGCTGCATCGGCAGTGCTAACGCTTCTGCAATTGGCACCCAAGCCAGTTCGCCTTCAGGTGGATTTTCCAGCAATGTTCCTTCGAAATCGGTCGCCAAATAGTTAAAGACCATGTACCGATACCGTTCACCCGGGTCCGTATATTCGTCCAAGCCTTTGTAAATCAAATTTTTCACCGTCAATCCGGTTTCTTCCAGCACTTCGCGCGCCGCTCCGTCCGTCAAGCTCTCCGGGAAATCCACTTTGCCGCCGGGGCCGATAAAGCCTGGAAACCCTTTTTCTTCCGGCCGGTTGATCAATAACACCTGATCCCCGTCTTGCACCAAACACATCGTCATAAGTTGTACTTCCACATTTTCCTCCATGTAGTTGAATCCTCTCCTTAGCGCACTTTCTCTTGCCATTCAGGCTTCAACAATGAAAAAATCAAAGCATCATGCGATTGGTGGTTTTGGTATAAATAGCCGCGCAGCCGCCCTTCTTCCACAAAACCGAGCTTTTTCAAGACGCTGCTTGATGCCTTGTTTTCAGGAAACGTTACAGCTCCCATTCGGAATAAATCAAGTTCGTTGAACGCATATGCCAATACGGCTTTGTTGGCTTCCCGAACGATTCGCTTGCCCCAAAAATCCGGATGCAGTTCATACCCGACTTCCGCTTTTTTGCCTTTTACATTTAAATTGTTCAATCCGATGGTGCCGATAAATTCACCGGTTTCTTTCAACACCATTCCCCAGCGGATTCCCCGGTTAAGCTCAAAACCCGTCTGAAACGAATCAATGATTCTCACCGCTTCTTCGGGACTTGCCAAACTGTCCATGCCGTAGTACCGGGTCACTTCATCCCGAGACATAATGTCAAAAAACGGTTTTGCATATTCTTGCCCGATTTGCACCAATCGAAGCCTGTCTGTTTCAAGCGTTGGAAATTCCATGAAGTTCCTCCTGTTCAATTGAATACACGTAAACTTCTCTGCCAGCGAGCAGGATTTCTTCTTCAAGCACCATGCCAATCCGTTCCGCCACTTTTCTGGAAGCTAGATTTCCCGGCTGAATTAATGAGATAAACCGCTCTTTGCCTAAGCGCCGGGTCCCATACTCTTTCAGCGCTTTTGCCGCTTCCGTCGCATAGCCCTGTCCCCAATAGTCTTTTGCAATCCAGTAGCCAATCTCCAATTCCTCGGCACCGTTAATGGTTTGCTTGACCAGTCCGGCATGTCCAACCAATTTCCGGTCTTTTTTGCGCACCAAGACGCGCAGCCCGAGGTTCGGATCGGTTTTGTAAGACCGGTAAATCCAATACAAAAATTCCATCGCCCCTTCCCGGTCTCGCGTTTGGCCATTGCCGATAAAGCGGACGACATCCGGATCTGAAAAAAGGGAGTAGAGAAACTCAAAATCTTCGTCTTTGTATGGCCGCAGTTCAAGCCTGTCCGTTTGAATAATCATCCGCAACATCCTTTCCGCTTTTTCTCAGGGAACTCATTTCTTTTCGCCACTTTTGCGTTGTTTTCCTTCTTATTGCCAGTTTTTTTATAAAAAAAATCCCCGGTATGCGCACAGCATATCGAGGATGATTCTTTTAAATAAAACGTGTTACTTCTTCAATTGGCAAACGGGAAGTCCCAAACGCTGGCGCTGCCGCTTTTCCAATGGCAATCAGTACAATCGGGAAAAGGTGGGCCGGAACATTAAAACGTTCTGCAAACTTCACTTTGTCAAAACCGCCCATTGGAATGGTGTCGTAGCCGCGGTCTTTGGCGATGAGCATTAATTGCATGGAAACAAGACCTGCATCAAAGGCCGCGATGTTCATCCGCGCTTCAACTGGAGCGTTCGGATACACGGCATACGTATTGGCAATTGTCCGTTCTTTGATGGATTCATCCATATGGCCTTCTTCTACGTTTTGCGTATAAATTTTTTCTACGTTTTTATAGGCATCGATATTGCCCAGCACGGCAATAACAGCAGATGACTGTTCGACTTGCGCCTGGTTGTTGGCGATTCCCCGCAATTCTTGTTTTGTTTCCTCGTCTTGGATGACGATAAAGTTCCAAGACTGCAAATTGCTTGATGAAGGAGCGGTCGTGGCAAGCTTCAGCATGTCTTCCAATTCTTCTTTTGAAATGTTAAAATTCGGATCGTAAATTCGAACCGATTTGCGTTCCTGCATTACTTTTGTTACGGGCGATTCTGCTTTGACTGACATGATATGTCCTCCTTGAATGGGCTTACTATTAGTAAGGTAATAAAACCAACTTACCATTCGTAAGTTCAAGTGTCAATGAAGGCGAATCATGCTATGATGAAAAAAAGGAGGAGGTTCAATGAATACCCCTGAAACACATACGCCAGTTTGCAGCAACTTCCACAACACCATTGAATTTATCGGCAGAAGATGGATGGGCATCATCATTTATACCTTGATGTCAGGGCCGATGCGCTTCCATGAGATCGCAGCAAGCATTCCGGGGATTTCCGACCGCCTCTTGACGGAACGGCTGAATGAATTGGTTAAAGAAGGGCTTGCCACTAAAACGCAGCTCGACTCTTCCTCGAAAAAAGTGGAGTATGAATTGACGCCAAAAGGAATGTCGCTGAAGGATGTCGTCGTAGCCATTCGCAAATGGACCGAACAATGCCAGAATCTATAAAAACTGCTTCGCCAGTTAATCTTTTGGATTGATAATCGCCAGCACTTGATGGTCCTCCCATTTGCCATTGATTTGGACATTTTTTACGGCTATGCCTTCCTTGTGAAAGCCTGCTTTTTCAAGCACTCGGATAGACGGAATATTGTTGGGCATGACGCCCGCTTCAATGCGATGCAATTCGAGTTTTCGGAAGGCGTAGTCGACTACTAGTTTAACCGCTTCCGTTGTATACCCTTTATTGGTGTGTGCCTTATCCAGCGCATACCCAAGAAATGCCTTTTGAAGCGCACCGCGCATAATGTGAAAAAGTGAAATGGTTCCAATCAATCGATCATCATCATTCGCAAAAATGCCGAAAGTGTATTCGTTTCCTTCTTCTCGTTGTTCAATGCCAATTTCAATGATTTCTTTTTGGATGATTTCGGTGTAAAAATCCGGATAGCGGGTCATGGATACTTTTTCAAACAATTTCCGATTGTCTTTCTCCAACTCGAGCTTCGCTTTAGCATCACTTGTTTGCAGAGGCCGTAAGTAAATGGATTTTCCTCTCATAGTTGTTCCCTCCTCTCTGCAATTCGCTACTACTTATAATAAATTCCATATTGATGAAACGTATCCCTTCCCACACTCGTATAAAAGATGGAGGTGAACGATTATGTACATACAAATTGACGAACCAAAGCAAAAGATCTCTCCCGATGCTATTCGCGTTTGGCGCATGGTTAACGCCATTATGGAAATTACCGCATTTATGGTGATTAGCGGATTGCTTTTTGCTGGTTATGCCTTTGATTGGAAATCGTGGATCGTTTGGATTTTTTGGGCTCTTCTCGTTTTAAACGTGTGTTCTGCCATCTATTCAATCGGTATCGAGCCGGTATTCATCCAAAAAACGTGGCGGTACGAAATTGATGAAGATCACATCCAATTGCAGCACGGACGATTCGAGAAACATCATACGCTGATTCCGATGGCCAAAGTCGAATATGTGTCAACGAACCAGGGGCCTTTTTTAAGAAAATACGGGCTTTATGACCTGACTATCGGCACCGTGACATCGTCACACAAAATTCCCGCCATTCCGAAAGAAGAAGCGCTCGCTCTTCGTGCCAAAATCGGTTTTCTTGCCAAAATCAAAGACAGCGACGAAGAAATGGATGCGGTGAACGATGGAAACTAACAAACAGCGCTATCCCATCGCTTCTATCTTGTTCCAATTCGTGTCTCTGGTGAAAGGCAGCTTTTTCCCCATCTTGTACTTATTCGTTTTGAGAAACGATACCGGCTCCTATTTTTGGCTGACCATTAAAGTGCTGTTTTCCATATTTTTTGTAGGCGCTACTGTAAAAATGGTCTTGAACTGGTTTTTTAACCAGTACGAGGTTTCAGATAAAAGCATCGCCATATACAACGGTGTTTTTGTTAAAAAACAGCAGAATATCGGGATGGGCCGCATTCAAAACGTGCAGCAAACCACTAATTTCCTGCACCGCCTTTTGAAACTGACATCGCTGACATTGGAAACAGGAACGAGCGGCGATGAAGCTTCAATAAAATTCCCCGTTTTGACTTATCAGGAAGCGGACCGAATAAAAGCGATTGTGGAACAAGCCAAATTGCCAGATTTGCATAGTAAAGAACCAGACGAAAAAACAGAAGCGAAGGAAATCCAAGAACAACCGTCTCCTTTGCGAGTCTATTTTACCCCGACCAATCGGGATCTCATCAAAGCCGCTTTTACGTCTTTTAGCGTTTTGGCCATTTTTCCGATTCTTTTTTCACTCTATTCCCAAGTAGACGATTTTTTCAACTTGGATGAATCCTCGAAATCTATTTTTTCTTATTTGCTGAGCCATATTTGGCTGGTGGTGCCGATCGTTCTGGTTGCTCTGGTTATTTCCGTATTGATTGGCTTGCTCACGACGTATTTAAAATACGGGAAGTTTGAAATTTCCGCGGACAACGACCGGATTTACATTAAGAAAGGGATTTCCACGGAATCCCGTTTTTCCATTCAAAAAAACAAAGTCCAAGCCATCAAACTTGAGCAGTCGATCCTAAAAAAATGGCTCGGCATGGTGGAAGTCAGTTTGCTGAGCGCGGGAAGCGTCGGCGATGAAGACGTTCAAACAAATTCCTTGTTTCCGTTTCTTCCGGTGAAAAAAGCGTATGGGCTGATTGGGGAATTGTTGCCCGACTATGAAATTTCAGAGAACATGAAACCTCTTTCTAAAAATGTTCTTTGGCTCCGCCTTATCCGTCCGTATTATTTCTGGGCCGCAGCGACTGCCGCGCTCCTTTATTTTAAAATTGAATGGGCATGGCTTTCGGGGGTTTTGCTGCTTGTCATCGTTGCAGCGAGAGTGATAGATTTTCATTTTACACGGTATTTTTTCGACGACCGTTTTGTGCAAATTCGAAAAGGCGCGCTTGTCGTCGAAACCTTTGTGACAAAACGCGTGAAGATCCAGGAAATCGAAGTTACGCATGGCTGGCTGCAGCGGAAATTCAATGTGGCAAGTCTGCATTTCCATAATCGCGGCAAACCGCTGATTGTTTCCGAGCTGCGAGACGTCCCGCGTGAAACCGGTGAACAGTTTTATAGCTGGTTTAAAAAGCGAGTAAACATGGTGAAACCGTAAAAGACAAAAAACCGTCCATGAAAAATGGCGGTTTTTTTTCATTCTTCAATTATTTTGCGAAACCCATAAAACGGCCGGAAGCTGTTGGATTCATAGAACGTTTTTGAAGTCTGGCTGGCCAGCAGTTCCATCCGCGCCTTTGGAAAGAGCTCGTGGACATAGTTCAGGAGTTTTTTTCCGACGCCTTGGCCCCGGCAGTGTTGATCGACTATTAGCTCACAGATGTAAAGACTGATAAAACCATCAGTCAGTCCGCGGATGCATCCGACGAATTCTCCGTTCACTTCAGCTACAAACGCAACCGTCGAATTGGCCCACGCCTGTTTCGCATCTTGTTGTTTTTCAACCAAATTGGTCCACGACTCGGCCTGGCTTAACGCGTTGATTTTGGAGAAATCGCCTTCCTCGTAGGGGCGTATGTATATGTCCATTACATGTACTCCTTAAACAAAATCTATAATTTTAATGCCATTCTGACCGTTTTCAATACGTGGCCATCGAAATCATCGTCAAACTCGGAAACTAATTCAAACCCTTTCGCTTGGTAAAAGTTCATGCCGATTTTATTGTCTTTTTCAACTTTGATCAGTATCTTTTCTGCGTTTTCCAATTGTGCAATTCCTGAACGGAGAAGCACTGTGCCTAGCCCTTTCCCTTGAGAGGACGGGTCGAGGTAAATGGCGCCAAGCTCCGCTTCACCGTTTTCTTTGACTGGCGAGAAGTTGGCAAACCCAACAACTTTGCCTTCGACTTCTGCGACCAAAAGAAACGATTGCTCCATTCTTTTTTTCATCATGCTGTCATTATAAGCAGTGGCCAAAAAGCTTTCCTGAATGGCAAATGGGATGATGCCTTCGTATGTCGCGTTCCAGCTTGTTTTTGCCACTTGCTGGACTTGCGGTATGTCTTCGGTTTTCATGTTGCGGATTGTGTAATTCAATGTTATCCCTCTTTCTTTGCGATTGATAAACTTAACGATTTAATCGATATGTCCTTTCTCTTTCATCCTGGCTCCTGACTTTAGCAGCGTGATGATTTCTTGATTTTGCTCGACTTGTTTTTCGGAGTTGATTCGTATTATGCGGAGCCAGCGCAAAACAAGCGCTCCTAAAAGGAATGGAAACAAAACCACTCCGCCTGCTAGTATATCGCCCATTTTAAACCTCCCCGCCAGCATCCAGCTCTTCTTCAAAAACAGGACGCGTTTCCCGTGCTTTTTCATTCAACAGGAAATAAAAAAAAGTCGCAATCGTCAATAAAAAACCTGCGCCTAATAATAAACTTCCCATCAGGAGAAATTTTGTGATTGCTGTTTCCACAATGAGGTCATAAGAGCTCGTATCTCCCATTCCTCCTTGGCTTTGGAGCCAGCTATTGCCCCGTGCAACACCAAAAGAAGTGCTCGTAAAAATCAATACCAATCCTCCAATTGCGGCAAATGCCGCAGTCCAAAACATTCCTATTACGTGTGCTGCCATCAACTTTCTCCCCTTTCTGCTACTGCTCTTCCCGCCACTCTTCCTGAAAACAAACAGCCGCCGAGAAACGTCCCTTCGAGCGAACGATAGCCGTGGACTCCGCCTCCGCCAAATCCGGCTACTTCTCCTGCTGCATACAAGCCTTGAATCGCTTCTCCGGATTCATTCAGCACCCGCGCCGATAAGTCCGTCTGCAAACCGCCCAATGTTTTCCGGCTGACGATATTTAGGCGCACCGCGATAAGCGGCCCTTTTTTTGGATCCAGCAGTTTGTGTGGAGGCGCTACACGGATTAGCCGGTCGCCCCGGTAATTGCGCGCTCCGCGGAGGGCCGTGATTTGCAGGTCTTTCGTGAAGGTGTTGTCGAGCTGCCGGTCACGCGCCTTTACTTGCCGTTCAATATTGGCAAAGTCGAGAAGGTTTTCTCCTGTCAGTTTGTTCATGCCGGCAACCAGTTCTTCGAGTGTCTGTGCAATGACAAAATCCTCGCCTTTGTCCATGAACGCCTGGACAGGCGCTGTTGCCCCGGCACGGACCCGCGACAGCACTTGCGGAATGCTTTTGCCGGTCAAATCAGGATTTTGCTCAGAACCCGACAACGCAAATTCTTTTTCAATGATTTTTTGCGTCAAAATAAACCACGAGTAGCTGAAGCCGGTTTTTTGGATGGCTTCAAGCGTGCCAAGCGTATCGAACCCCGGAAAGTTGGGAGACGGGAACCGGTTGCCTTTGGCATCAAGCCACATCGACGACGGCCCCGGTAAAATGCGGATGCCATGCTTGCTCCATACCGGATTCCAGTTTTTGATGCCTTCGGTATAATGCCACATGCGGTCGCGGTTGACGATGCGCCCGCCAGCTTGTTCCGTGATGGCAAGCATCCGGCCATCGACATGCGCCGGCACACCGGACAGCATCTCTTCCGGCGCTTTTCCGAGGCGGCTTGGCCAGTTTTGCCGGATCAGTTCGTGGTTGCCGCCGATGCCGCCGCTCGTCACTACCACTGCGTTTGCCTCGTAACTAAATTCCCCAATCACTTCCCGGGAACTCGCTTCCCCGCGTTCTGCGTCACTTGGTGCCAAAACAGCACCCATCACTCCAGTTACGGAAGAGTTGTTGCCGATCAAACCGTCTACGCGATGGCGCGGACGGTAGTCGACTAAGCCGTTTTTCATGTGCTCCCGAACACGGCGTTCAAATGGCGCCACGATTCCTGGTCCCGTGCCCCACACAATATGAAAGCGCGGAACGGAATTGCCGTGCCCTTCCGCCAAATAGCCGCCGCGCTCCGCCCAGCCAACTACCGGAAAAAATTTCACGCCCATCGATGACAGCCAAGCCCGTTTTTCTCCCGCAGCAAAATCCACATAGGCTTTGGCCCATTGTTTGCCCCAGTAATCTTCATCATCTTCTTTATCAAAGCCCGCCGCGCCCAGCCAATCCTGCCAAGCAAGCTCTTTGGAATCGTTGATGCCCATGCGCCGCTGTTCAGGCGAATCCACTAAAAACAACCCGCCAAACGACCACCACGCTTGCCCTCCAAACGAAGTTTCCGGTTCCTGATCTAGCAGCAGCACTTTCTTGCCCGCATCTGCGATTTCTGCCGTTGCCACCAGCCCTGCTAGCCCTGCCCCTACTACGATTGCATCAAAACTCATCCCTACATCCCCTTTGCCCGGCTTCTCTCCATCTTTCTTTATCGTAGCAGAAGCAATTGGAATATTATAGGTATTTTTCATTTATTCTGAAAACAGGATTTAAGAATTTTTTAAGACTTTCATTATAGAGAGCTAAGGTTTAACGTATACAATAAGAGCAGTTGATAAGGCGGTGATTGTTTGTCGATAAAAAAGCGGTTGATTATATCCAATATCGCCATGATTGTGGTTCCTGTAGCGGCATTTTTTCTAATTGATATTTTTCTCGGCATCGGGGTATTCGGCCTCAATAGCCCAAATCCCAACCAAAGTGATCTTCAAAATTTCATGAAATGGCGGTTTGGCGGCTTGCTGCTCGTTTTGGCTGTGACGAACGGCTTGTTGACCTACATCGTTTCAAAAAGCTTGATCCAGCCTGTCCAGCAATTAAACAAAGCAGCGCGGGAAATCAGCCAAGGCAATTTAGACCACCCTGTCCGAAAAACAGGCAATGACGAACTCGGCGAACTGTCCGAAACCTTTGAGCGGATGCGCGTCCAATTAAAAAAAGCGGAAGAACTGCAAAAGCAATACGAAGACAACCGGAAAGAATTGATTGCGAGCATTTCCCACGATTTGAAAACACCGATGACCTCCATTCAAGGATACGTCAAAGGGTTGCTTGACGGCGTCGCCAACACACCCGAAAAAACTGCCCGTTATTTGCAGACGATTGGCCAGAAAACGAGTGATCTTGATGCATTGATCGATGAATTGTTTTTGTATTCGAAATTGGATTTGGATCGTGAACCGTTCCACTTTGAAAATGTGGATCTGCATGCCTATTTCAGCGATTATATTGAAGAACGGCGGTTTGATTTGAACAAAGGAGAAATTTCTTTTGAAGCAGATGCCGATGAAAACTACGTAGTTATGGCGGACCGTGAAAAATTGAAACGCGTCATTTCAAATATTGTGGAGAATGCTTTGAAGTACACGGATTGCAGCGACCCTGATATTCGGATTCAGCTTCTTGAACAAGGGGATGCCGTCGCGGTGCAAATCCGCGACAACGGAAGCGGCATCGAGGAAGATGCTCTTCCCCACATTTTCGACAGCTTTTTCCGGACGGACAGTTCCCGAAATTCGAACACTGGCGGCAGTGGATTAGGCCTCGCTATTGCTAAGCGGATTATCGAGGGACATGGCGGAACAATTGAAGCGGAGAGCCAACCAAATGCCGGTACGACCATTCGGTTCACATTAAAAAAACTATAGAAAGGATAGGTCGAGCCATGCAGACAATTTTAATCATTGAAGACGAGCAAAGCATTGCCGAATTGATGCGGGATTACTTGGAGGTAAATGGCTTTAGCAGCGACATTGCAGCTACCGGCACAGAAGGGTTTGAAAAAGCGATGGCAAATCCGTATGACTTGATCTTGCTCGATTTGATGCTTCCAGGCATCGATGGGCTGGAGTTGTGCAAAGCGCTCCGGGAAAAATTAGATATTCCGATTTTGATGGTGACGGCCAGAAAAGAGGATATCGACAAAATACGCGGATTTGACCGAGGCGCCGATGATTACATCGAAAAGCCCTTCAATCCGAACGAATTGGTGGCACGCGTCAAAGCCCATATTGCCCGGTTCAACCGGCTTGTAAACCGTGATCGCCCGTCTTCGGCCATCCGCATAAAAGGGCTGGAAATCGATCCACTTTCACGGCGCGTCACGGTGGAAGGCGTTGAAAAACCGTTGACTGCCAAAGAATTTGACCTGCTGCTGTTTTTAGCATCGCACCCAAACCACGTGTTCACCAAAGAAGATTTGTTCGATAGGCTTTGGGGGATGGAGTCGTTCGGCGATTTGACAACTGTCACCGTCCATATCCGGAAAATCCGCGAAAAAATCGAAACAGTTCCTTCAACTCCTGAATATATCGAAACCATTTGGGGTGTCGGCTATCGGTTTAAGAAATAGTAACAGTGAAAATTCTATGGAAGCTGGAGGGATGATTGTGTCCGCTTCATTTTTTCTTCGCTTTAAGGCATTTTTGCTCGACTATATTCTTATTTTTGCTTATTTGGCGCTGCTGTTAATCGTGAATCTTTTTATCTTTCCATCCTTGCAGCGATTCTTTACCGGCTCGCTCGTTGTTGCCCAGTTTGCTGGATTTTTGATGGTGACGCTGCCAGTTTCGCTTTATTTTATTTTCAGTGACTCCAGGCTTAGCGGACAATCTTTCGGCAAAACGAAAATGGGTATTCGAGTGATCGATCAAGATAGCAAGCCGCTTTCTGTTATGCATGCCGCTTTCCGCACACTTCTAAAGTTTTTGCCATGGGAACTATCCCATTTTCTTGTTTACCGATTAGTCGAAATTGGAGAGGGACAAGTGCCGATTCGTTTCTATTTTTTAGGCGGCCTCATTTATTTGCTCATGGTTGCCTATATTGTGCCTGCTATTTTTACCAAGAAGCATCAGTCTTTATATGATCTCATTACGAATACGTACGTCATAAAAAAATAAAAACCGGCATGCCAAACCGCTGATAAGCGCTGCAATGCCAGTTATTATTCCAAATTATAAAGCAGTTAATTACATACTTTAAAGACACCTTTTATCTGCAATTAGAATAAAAAATTTTATTCTCTAACGCATCATTTCTGCGCAATCAGCACATACAAATGTTCAGTCGGAAAGAATTTTTTCGTAATCCGCAACCCCGCCTCTGTGAATTCTTTTTCCATGCCAGCCATAGAAATTCTTGGAGCTTTTTGAGCCGATTCCCCTTTTGGCTCCAATTCGATGCAGGCCAAGTGTCCGCCCTCTTTTAGCACTCGATTGATTTGATTCAACGCAGCAGCCAACGGATTAATTTCATGCAAAACCAGTGAAGCGACAACAACGTCAACCAATGCGTCGGGCAACGGAATCCCTGTATTGCCTCCATGAATGGCCACAAGATTGGAAATGCGTTCCTCCTGCGCTTTGGAGTTGATGATTTTTAGCATGCTTTCATCAATATCCAGTGCATAAACGGTTCCTGCCACGCGCTTAGCTAAAGGAATTGAAAAATAACCGGTACCTGCGCCAAAGTCCAAAACAGTATCCGTTTCTTTAATTGGCATCATGCCTAATAGCTTCTCTGGCGGCAGTTCCGCTCTTCTTTCGGGGCTTTCCAAGTACGAAATTTTTCCGTGATGGGATCCGTGTAGTTTGTGTTGTTCATGAGGCATTGGTGCATCTCCTTTTCTTTTCAAGTCAGTTTTTTATTTTGAAAATTTTTCTTCGACCCAATCAGCCATAACACCAAATGCTGCCATACTGCCTTCTCCAGCTGCAAGAATCAATTGAGTGGGACCACCAATCAATGTATCTCCGCAAGCGAAAACTCCATCCACGTTCGTCCGTTTTGAAAAATCCGTTTCAACCCCGCCTCTTTCGTTCAAGCTGCAGCCCAACGATAACGCAATGGAAGAGGCTTGTTTCCAGTCCGGCGTGATAAAGCCGCCTTTTCGCAAAACTTGCGTGCCGTCGACAAACTCAATGCGCTCCAGCGATCCATTTTCCCCAAGCAACGACAGAATTTTTTCCTCGTAAACTTTTATTCCGTTGCTTTCCAAGAGCCTTTTTTCACTTTCGGAAAGAATGGGTTTGCCGTTTGTGCAAACGATCAAATCGTCTGTCCAGTTGGACACCAGTTTAACCATATGAAGAGCCCCGGGATTTTCCGAGATGACCGCCAGTGGCCGGTCTCTTAATTCCCAGCCATCACAGAACGGGCAGCTAAACAGGCTTGTTCCGTAAAACTCTCCCACTCGCTCGACGTCGGGCAGAATTTCCTTTAAACCGGTAGCCAAAATTATTTTTTTGGCGCTGAAAATCTCACCAGTTTCGGTTTCAATCTCAAACACATCACTTTCCTTACTTACGCGCACCACCCGCTGTTTTTTAATTGTGACGTCCGGATACTGGCCTATCTCTTCCTGTCCGAGTCGCTTTAATTCTTGAGGATCAATCCCGTCGCGCGTCAAAAATCCATGGGCCTCCGACGTCACCGCGTTTCTCGGTTTGTTGTCATCAAATAGCATCGTTTTTCTTCTTGATCTTCCAAGAACAAGCGACGCATTTAATCCCGCTGGCCCTCCGCCAATTACTGCACAATCCAGTATCATCTCATCATCTCCATCCCTCTTTGATCAGTTTGCTTCTCTCCGATTGTAGCTATCCGCTTTTTTCGCAATATCAATCAGAAGTTTATTGCCAAGCTCTTCTTTCATGTGTTCTTCAGCTTGTCTCATGACATTTTCGATTAAGCAGCCTTCGTGGTGAATGGAACAATCGAATAAATTGGTGTCTCCTTCAATTGCTTTGATGACATCAAAAAAAGAAATGTCGTTTTTGGATCGAGGGCTCTTGTAGCCGCCCTTAACGCCTGGAGTTGATTCAATCAAACCGGCTTTCGTAAGTTTCGTTAAGATTTTCGACAAATACGTTGGCGAAAGCTTTTGCATCTCAGCCAATTCCTGCACGCCAATTGTGCTGCCTTCAGGCAAACGAATTAAATGAATCATTGTATGCAATGCATAGTTCGTTGCGTTTGAATATTTCATGGTGTCCTCCTAAAATTTATTAAAGATATTAAAGACTATATTTATCCTTAATTAAACTTAACATGCTTAAAAAATTAAGTCAATGAGGAGGAACTTCTGAATGCAGATAAATGCACTTGCTAAATGAAAATTATATTCCGGCCATCGCCTCTCAACAAGCAAGACTGCCGAATCCCTTCCGCAGGATTCGGCAGCAAGTGCTCTGATGATCTGGCTTTTAGTGGTGGTGATTTGGCACAGCTGACCCATAAATACCGTAAGAGATTCTCCATTCATGCTAATGATCACTTCGCTGGAACGCATTTCATCTTCCCCTGGCCGATATTTCGTAACGGCCGCTTCTGGATACAGCCGCCTTACTTCTTCCAGTTGATCTGACACAGAGGCTGTTTCTTCTTGTGGCTCAGTGAGGACAACTATAAAAGAGACCAAATATCTTTACAAAAAAAGAGAAATATAAAAATAGTTAATTTAGTATTTTTTCAAAAACAGCCAAGTTCTTTTCCATCAGCGTAAAATACGTTTCTCCTTGCTCGATGTCTTCTTGGGTCAAAACGCTTAAATTGTGCATGTGGACAGCCTCTGCTCCAATTTCGTTTTGAATCACTTCAGCTATTTTAGAAGAAACGTTTTGTTCGAACGCAATATAGTGAATATCTTTTTCTTTCGCCAGTTCCACAATTTGCGTCAATTCTTTTTGAGAAGGTTCATCTTCGCTGTTTAATCCGGCGACTGCCACTTGGTCGAAGCCGTAAGTGTTGGCAATATATCCAAAAGCTTCATGGGAGACAAAAAAAGATTTTTGGTCGGCGTTTTCCGCAACGGTTTTAAATGATTGATCCAGTTCTTCCAGCTCTGCAACCAGCTTCTCATAATTTCCTTCATATTCCGCAGCATGTTCTTCGTCCCGCTCTACCAGCTCGTTTTTTATGGTTTCAGCAAGTTTTTGGCTGAGTACTGGCGAAATCCAAATGTGTGGATCCACAGTATCGTGTGCGTGGCCATGTTCTCCGATCTCTTCTTCGTGTGCGTGACTGTGCTCTTCCGTTTCTTCTGTATGCTCGTGATCATGATTATGTTCTTCTGTTGCCTCTTCTTGCTCATGGTCGTGTTCTTCTGTTTCGTGGCCATGAGAATGCCCTTCTCCTAGGTCACTTTCAGAAATGCTCTCAGATGTTGCAATAAATTCAACATTTTCATTTTTTAAAGTTTCTTTTGCATTATCGACAAAGCCTTCCAGTTCTAATCCTATGTAAAATAATGCATCCGCTTCAGCTAACGCAATCATGTCTTTCTGTGTCGGTTCAAACGTATGTTCATTGGAGCCGGGGGGATAAATCGACTGGACATTTACGTAGTTGCCGCCTATTTCCTCAGTGAAATAGGCAAGTGGATAAACGGTGGTAAACACCTCAAGCTGCTCGGTTGAATCCGCCGTTTGAGCTGCTGATTCTGAAGAGCTGGTTTCTTTATTTCCGCCGCATCCTGCAAGCAACAGCAAAGCAGAAACTGGAATTATTATTTTTTTCATAAAAATCCTCCTCAAACTTTTTTAAACGCAGATATTTCTTAAAGTGTTTACCAACTGGCTTTTCTCACACCTGGCACTTGTCCTTTATGCGCAAATTCCCGAAAAGCAATTCGTGACATATTGAATTTGCGCATATAGCCTCTTGGCCTGCCGGTTACGGCACATCGGCTATTTAAACGGGTCGGGGAAGAATTCCGCGGCAGCTTGTTTAATGACGCATAGTCGCCTTTGTCTTTCAACTCCTGACGCAATGCTGCATAACGTGCTACTAATTGTTGCTGCTTTTGATGTTTTGCCACTTTTGATTTTTTCGCCATTTTAATCCTCCCTTCACAACTGTAATCATTACGTTTTATAAATATGTAAAAATTTTTATTTCGTTTCTCTGTGCAATGTAACTTTCTGGAGTCGGGGACAGTATTTCTTTAATTCAATTCGTTCAGGATTATTGCGCTTGTTTTTTGTAGTTGTATAATTGCGATCGCCTGTTTCGGCGCATGCCAATATAATGTTTATTCGCATTTTTAATTCCTCCTTGTTCAGTTAAATTGCAACTTGAAATGCAGGCAGAGGATCAGGGAATGTTTTCCAATCCTGCACCATTTCTTTTTCTGTCAGTTCACAGCACTCCAATCCCTCCGCAATGGCAAGCTGGTCCATTCCAATACCGATTAAAACAAGTTCCGTCATTTTCTCCCTGTAATCCGTATCCCATTCTCCAGCTTCTTCAATGCTTAAAGACGGACCCGCTTGGGATAAGAGAACAGCGACTTCATCTCTTGTTGAAATCCACAGAAAGCCTTTCGCCCGAATCACTTCGACCGGCCATTCTCTAACCCAATCCATCAAACGCTCCGGATGAAAGGGCCTTTGGCTGCGGTAGACAAAAGAACCAATGCCATATTCTTCTGTTTCAGGTGTATGTTCTTCATTTAACTCTTTGATCCACACAGCGCTTTGGCTGGATTTTTCAAAATCAAACAGCTCGGTATTCAATACTTCCCTTATTTCGAGTTGTGCTTGTTCGGTTCCGATAATCTTCGCATCAGGGTTTAAGCTTTTTAGCAGGGCTTTTAATTGTACGGCTTTTTCTTCAGCAATCAAATCCTGCTTGTTCAAAACCAAAACGTTGGCAAATTCGATTTGGTCAATCAATAAATCTGCAATTTCCCGCTCATCATCGGCTGTTGCCGCTTCCTTCCGTTCGAGCAGCGTTTCTCCTGATGCAAAATCCAGCCAAAACCTAGCAGCGTCAACGACCGTTACCAGCGTATCCAGCCGGCAAAGTTCAGACAAGTTAATCCCTAGACTCTCATCTATATAAGCAAACGTCTGCGCTACAGGAACTGGCTCGCTGATTCCGGAAGATTCGATAACCATGTAATCAATGTCTCCAAACTTGGCCAATTTCTCCACTTCAACGATTAAATCTTCCCGAAGCGTACAACAAATGCAGCCATTTTGCATTTCCACCAATTTTTCTTCAGTTTGGGAAAACCCGCTTTGTTTGACTAAAGAAGCATCAATATTCACTTCGCTCATGTCATTAACAATAACTGCCACTTTCAGTCCTTGCCGGTTATGCAAAATATGGTTTAATAATGTGGTTTTGCCGGAACCCAAATAGCCGCTCAATACGGTTACAGGAATTCTGTTTTCCATTAGCTTGTCCTCCTAAAATAAAAAGTTTTTACAAAACGTAATGATTACGTTTTAAAGCATATAGTTTTCAGAAACAAACTGCAAGCGTTTTTTTGAATCAATTAATTTTTATCAATGAAAAATTTGTCGATCAGATGGCAAGTTTTTTAAAATTTATTCAAATCTCACTAAAAACCATAACGTTCAACTGTAGGGTTTTCCGGTGGTTATGTTACGATATCCGTAACTAAAAAGGAGGCGTGTGCATTGGGAAGGGATTAATGAAAATAGGCGAAGTCGCAAAGTTAAGCGGAGTTTCAACTAGAACCATCGATTACTACACAAATCTCGGGCTGTTGTCTGCGGAGCGATCGGAAGCCAATTACCGGCTTTATCCCCCTGCTTCCCTGCAGACGCTCGAACGGATTCAAATATTGAAAAAACAGCGGATGTCCATGGCAGAAATTCAAGAAGTTCTTGGTTCAGGCGTTCTTCCTGAAACGGAAAAATTGGCTGAAGACATTTACGAAGAATTCGATTGCCTGCAAAAGAAGATTACCCGTTTGGAAGAACAGCTGAAAGATGCGCCCGTTCACGTAAAGGCGCAAATCAGCAAAGCGCTTGAGAGCAAAATGGTCGCCATCGTTTCCTTGCTTGCTTTGCTGTAACTAATTTTGGAGGTGAATCCCTTTTACAGGGAACATAAGTGGAGATAATTACGATACTGAATTTAGCGTTATTGGTCCTATTGCTCGCTTTGACCGCCTTTTTCGTCGGATCGGAGTTCGCAGTCGTCAAAATCCGCATGTCGCGGCTTGATCAATTGATTGCAGAAGGAAACAAAAAAGCAATAACGGCGAAAAAAGTGGCCGGCGACTTGGATTATTACTTGTCGGCCTGCCAGCTTGGGATTACGGTAACGGCACTTGGTCTCGGGGCGCTCGGGAAACCGACCGTTGAACGCTTGATGTACCCCATTTTCGAATTCTTTGCAGTTTCGGATGCGGTTGCATCGGCGGCTTCCTATGCCATTGCCTTCTTGCTCGTCACATACTTGCACGTGGTAGTTGGCGAAATGGCGCCTAAAACATTGGCAATTGAATACGCTGAAAAAATGTCGCTGCTTCTCGCTCCCCCTCTTTACGTCTTTGGCAAAGTCATGAAACCTTTTATATGGGCTTTAAATGGAGCGGCCCGGATTTTGTTGAGAACTTTCGGCGTGCAGCCGGCTGGGCATGAGCAAGCGTATTCAGAAGAAGAACTAAAAATTGTCATGGCGCAAAGTTTTGAAGGCGGAGCCATTAACCAAACCGAATTATCGTTTATGGAAAATGTCTTCACGTTTGACGAACGATCCGCAAAGGACATCATGGTTCCCCGGACGGAACTGTTGACTCTTGATAAAGATATGCCTTTAGAAGAGATCGTCCAAGTATTGGATGAAAATAATTACACGCGCTACCCCGTAACCGAAGAAGGCGACAAAGACCGGATTATCGGTTTTGTCAGCGCAAAAAAAATGCTGCCCCATATTGTAGCGGGACGCCCGTGGCAGCTTCAGGAGTTTGTTCGGGAACTGCCGGTCATCTTTGAAATGACAGGTCTGCAGGATGCTTTGCTGAAAATGCAGCAAGCGCGGGTCCACATCGCCGTAGTGGCGGATGAATACGGCGGAACTGCCGGCATGATCACGTTAGAAGACATCTTGGAAGAAATCGTCGGCGAAATCCGCGATGAATTTGATGCGGACGAAAAGCCGGATATCAGCAAAATGAGTCAAAACCAATATTTAATCAATGGCCGTGTTTTATTAAAAGATTTGGAAGAGCGCTTCGGTTTAACCTTTGACGAAAGCGAAGACATTGATACCATCGGCGGTTGGATCCACTACAAGAGCCTAGGCGAAATTCAAGTCGGCGATACGCTGACGAAGGAAAATACGCTATGGACCGTTACCGAGATGGACCATCAGCAAATCAAACAAGTCATGTTCCACCAAGAACCTTAACCAACAGAAAATAAACAACTAAATGAAACGACTACTAAACGGAGGTGAATCCCCCATTTCGGGGGAACCCATATTGGATGGACAAATAATTATCAACTTACTGCTCGTCGCGTTAATGATCCTTGCGACTGCATTCTTCGTCGGCGCTGAATTTGCCATCTTAAAAGTGCGCATGTCCAGAATCGACCAACTCATTTCAGAAGGCAATAAAAAAGCCATACGCGCTAAAGAAGTGGCGAATGAACTGGATTACTACTTGTCTGCCTGTCAGCTTGGGATTACTGTAACCGCCTTGATTCTCGGGGCATTAGGGGAACCGACAGTGGAAAAGATACTGCATCCGGCATTTGAATATTTTGCCGTACCTGAAGCCGTGGCAACGGCATTATCTTATGCCATTGCCTTGGGCATCGTGACGTTCCTCCACGTGGTAATCGGAGAATTGGCCCCAAAGACCTTGGCAATCCAGTATGCCGAAAAAATGACATTGTGGCTGGCACCCCCGCTCTACTGGTTCGGGAAAGTGATGAATCCGTTTATCTGGCTGATGAACGGTTCTGCCCGCTTGTTCTTAAAACTTTTTAAAGTGGAACCGGCCGGGCATGAGGAAGCTCATTCGGCAGAAGAACTAAAGCTAATCATGGCGGAAAGTTATAAAAGCGGTGAGATCAATCAAACCGAGTTGACGTACTTAAAAAATATTTTTGATTTTGATGAGCGGATCGTTAAAAGCATCATGATTCCTCGAGACAAAATTATTGCCCTGGATAACAACTTAACCCGCACTGAGTTTTTTAATGCGCTTGATGAATACAACTTTACCCGCTATCCTGTCGCTGAAGGCGGGAACAAAGATCGGCTTCTCGGTTTTATTAATACAAAAGAGATGCTGACTAGCATGGCAGTGGGAAGAACGCAGGAGCCAGAGTCGTTCCTCCACAAAATGCCGAGTTTTCCGGAAACCACCCCGATTCAAAAAGTGCTAACCAAAATGCAGCAAAGCCGGATTCACATGGCCATAGTAACTGCACAAGATGGCCAGACAGCGGGCCTTGTCACCATGGAGGATATTTTAGAGGAAATCGTCGGTGAAATCAGCGATGAATCTTTTGAAACAGATCTTACTTAATCGGCAAGTTAATAAAAAGCAAAAGAAGAGAAGCCAAATTTGGCATTCTCTTCTTTTTAAATGGAGGTGATTCTCTTTCCCGGTCACGCTTAACCAAGAAAACTTATTTCATGTAGCGATGCTTTCTCAAGCTGTTCAAACTTGTGATTTCCTGCAATAGCACTTCGCCGATATTCGTTTCTCTTACCTTTTTCCGCTCCAACTCTTCGTCCACCAAGCGTTTGACTGACAATACATCAGTTTCTTTGCTCAAAACGTCTTCCTTTGAATTAAACCGCTGATGGGCAACAAGCTGCATGCCATAGGAATTATATAAGAGCGTGTAGCCGGCGATTCCCGTCGTAGATTGATAGGCTTTTGAGAACCCGCCGTCGATGACGATCATTTTCCCGTTCGCTTTGATCGGATTTTCACCATTAATTTCTTTTACCGGCGTATGTCCATTGATAATACGTCCCGTATCGGGATTCAAATCAAATTCAGCAAGCATTTTGCGGCAGACTTCTTCGTCTTCGCGCAAATAGTAGTAAGGATTTTTCCGTTCTTTGTGTGTTGCTTTATCTTTAATAAAATAACGCTCGAACGTGGTCATTTCCCGTTTTCCAAAAAGGGAAGAATTTTCTCCTGTCCATAAATACCACACCATATCGGTTGCAAAATCATCGGTTTCTTCCGGGTGGGCAAAGGCATAGCGGACGTAGCTTTCAAAAACATCCAGCAGCTCACGGCCGGCATAGTCTTTCCCTTCAATCTCCATTTTTTTCATATCGCCGTTTTCTTCTAGCGGAATGCAGCCATGAATCAGCAAGTTTCCGTTATATTTCAAGTAAAGGCTTCCTTTTTTCATGAGGAAATTCATGTGTCTGGCCAGTTTTTCGGAATGCTGGACCGAAAACAGCAGTTTGTCGATCACTTGCTGTTCTTCTTCCAACAATTCATCCGGCTGATCCGGGTTGATCGTTGCAAAACAAACGTTTTCAAGCGGATAGGTTTTTCCGTGAATGGTCGCTTCGTTTTTATCGTAATCGACTTTCTCCAGCAACAGCCTGTCCTCCATTTTAAAGCACGGGCGCCGTTTGATGATCGGGCTTTCCAGTTTAAATTGGATGACGGAAATGGCTTGGTGAATTTTCGTGATTTGCAGTTGTTCCTGCTCAGTCAGGGTCTCCTCGGAAATTCGTTTCGGGCGGAACACAGGATTGTCGTCATAGTATTTTTCCGCCAAATTCAAAAGCGGACGCAAGTTGATCCCGTAGACGTCTTCAATAATGTCTAAATTATTGTAGCGTGCGCATATCCGGACAATATTTGCCAAACAAACTTTAGATCCGGCAAAAGCACCCAGCCAAAGAACATCATGGTTGCCCCATTGAATGTCGACGGAATGGTAATTGATGAGCGTATCGACAATTTTATGTGGATCGGGTCCACGATCGTAAATATCTCCCACTACATGTACATGGTCCACGACCAATCGCTGCGTAGTGTAGGCAAGCCCGATAATCAGTTTATCGGCTTGGCCAAGCGAAATAAGCCGTTCGCTTATTTTGGCGTAATAGTCCTTCTTGTTTTTAAACTCATCCGTTTTGTAGAGAAGCTCTTCAATGATGTAGACAAATTGTTTTGGCAGCGCTTTCCGCAATTTCGAACGGGTGTATTTTGATGACGCATAAGAGACAAGTTTCAGCATGCGCTCAATCATCTCTATATACCAGTCTTGCAATTCCTTCTTGGTGCTGAACTGGCTTTTGATCAACTTCAATTTTTCTTCTGGATAATAAACCAACGTCGCAAACTCATTGAGTTCTTTTTCCTGCAATTCATTTTTGAACAGGTCGCGAATTTTCACTTTCACATTTCCGGATCCGTTTCGCAGCACGTGTTGAAACGCTTGATACTCGCCATGCAAGTCGCTGACAAAATGTTCCGTTCCTTTAGGCAGATCAAGAATGGCTTCAAGATTAATGATTTCAGTGGCTACTTTTTCTTCGCTGTCGTATTTCTGTGCCAATAAATCCAAATACTTTAAATTCAACATTGTTTATCCCCCTTCATACTGTAACTTCCGATCAAGGAAAGCATTTCAATTGAATGAAACCGCCACACCCCATTCACCAAAAGAAATTTTCTCTATAGCTTTAGTGTATAGCAGATGTCATGGAGGCTCTAGTGAAATTCGACAGTCTCCATGCAAAATTATTAAAAAGTTTGGGGTTATGGATAGGAATTAACCCCTACATGGGGATTATCTAAAGAAATTCAGCCTGCTGTATAAGGAAAATAAACAAAAAAGCTTACTCAGCTGATTTAATCTAACCATCCGCTGAGTAAGCTTTTATTCATTAATTTTTTTGCACTATGCTCGTTAGCAAGCCTTTAAGGTTGCCTTTTCCTGTTGATTTTAATTCATCATGCCACCAATAGGCTTTTTCCGGATTTTTTAGGACGTCTTTGATTTCGCTTGCATGTTCAACAACTGGAGCCGAACCGCGAAGTGATTTACCTGCAGTTTCTTTAACAAACAAGGTAACGACCACAATTCCGAATACGCACATCCCTATCAAGTAATAGGCAGGCATCATAGTATTATTGGTTGCGCTCACCATCCAGGCAACAAGAAGTGGAGTTGTTCCTCCAAAGAGCGACGTCGCCGTGTTATACGTGATGGCCAGGCCGCCATAACGGACTTTTGTATAAAACAGTGAGGGCAGCGTAGCTGGCAAGGACCCTTGCATCGTGGACAAGAGCGCCCCCAGAATCAGCAACCCCAAAAATGTAGAAACGGTATCGCCCGAACGAACCAGCATAAATGCAGGAATGCTCAGCACAATCGTACCGATCAAGCCCGCTTTTAATATACGGTTCCGGCCAAATCGGTCACTCAAACGGCCCATTGTCAACACCATTGGAATCATGGCAATCATTACGAGTACAAGCAGCAAAAGCCCTTTTTCATCGCTATAGCCAAGTTCTTCTGACATATAAGAAGGCATATAGGTTAAGACAGAATAGCTCATGACATTATAAAAAATAACGATAGCCGTACACACCAATAATGCCTTCCAATGCCCTGTAAAAATTTCTTTTAACGACGAATTTTCTTTTCTTTCTTCTATTGTTTGATTCATCGCTTCAAATGCAGGCGTCTCATCCAAATGATTACGGAAATAAAAGCCGATAATCCCTAGTGGCGCAGCAACAAAGAATGGAATTCTCCAGCCCCACGCGGCCATTGTTTCACTTCCAAGCATATATGTAAGAGCAGTTACAAGACCGGCGCCGGCAATAAAGCCGACCAGTGTTCCTACCTCCAAGCCGCTTGTCATGAAGCTGCGTTTTTTATCAGGAGTCGTTTCCGCAAGGTACGTCATCGCGCCTGCATATTCCCCGCCCGTTGAAAAGCCTTGGACGAGCCGAGCTGTCAGCAATAAGATTTGTGCAGTAATCCCGATTGATGCAAAACTCGGAATTAATCCAATGCTGAGCGTAGCAACCGACATCAAAATCATCGTGATGGCCAACACGCTTTTGCGGCCGATGCGGTCTCCGAGCATCCCAAAGAACATTCCGCCGATAGGACGAGCGATAAACGCGACGGCAAAAGTAGCAAAAGCATATATTAATTGAAAAGCTGGATCGATTTCAGGAAAAAAAACTTTTCCGATAATTACGGCAAGGAAAGAATAAATACCAAAATCAAACCATTCCATGGCGTTTCCGACAGATGTCCCAAACATTGATTTTTTAGCGATTGCGCTATCCATCACGGAAACATCTTTTTTCTCAAGTACATCTTGTTGTTTTCCCATTTCTTTCCTCCCACACGGTTTTTCAGGTTAAATATCGCATAATTATTATTTCCCAATTCCATTTCCCCTGAAACATCATTATTCATCTACTGTTTAGAAAGGAATTACCAACAGGAATTTCCCCCTTCTTATGATTGGAGAATAATATTATTCCATAAAAAAAAGTTAGGCTGCCTGACCCCGTCGCCGGGAATCAAGCAGCCTAACTTGCAAGATTTAACTTAACTTTGTTTTGGTTAACTAACCAATTTAACTGTTCACTAAATTTTTGGCAGGTTTTTTGATATCAAACGCTTTCTTGATGTTTAATTTTTCTCCTTCTTTCAGACGCTTCTTGTATTCAGCTGTTGCTGTAAAAAGAACATCTGTTGAAGAGTTAAGCGCTGTTTCAAATGAATCTTGCAACACGCCAATAACGAAGCCAACGCCAACTACTTGCATAGCGACATCAGCTGGAATTCCAAACAAGCTGCACGCTAAAGGAATCAGCAACAGTGAACCGCCCGCAACGCCAGAGGCGCCGCACGCACAGACAGCCGCCAAGACGCTGAGGATAATGGCTGTCGGAATGTCTACTTGGATGCCAAGCGTATTCACTGCAGCAAGTGTCAGAACAGAAATCGTAACTGCCGCTCCCGCCATATTAACGGTTGCGCCCAGTGGAATCGATACCGAATACGTGTCTTTATCCAAACCGAGCTTTTCGCATAACGTCATGTTTACAGGAATATTGGCTGCAGAACTTCGGGTAAAGAATGCTGTTATGCCGCTTTCTCTTAAACACTTAAATACGAGCGGATACGGGTTTTGACGTATGTTTACATAAACGATAAGCGGATTGACGACAAGAGCCACAAAGAGCATACAGCCGATCAACAGAGCCAGCAATTTCCCATAGCTTACCAACGATCCAATTCCATTTGAAGTAATCGACTCAATCACTAGACCCATGATACCGAATGGCGCGAACTTAATGACCCAGCCGACCATTTTGGCAACAGCGTCCGAGAAATTCGTGATCAACACTTTTGTTGAATCAGCCGCGTTTCTTAGTGCCAACCCAAGGACAATCGCCCAAGCCAAAATACCGATGTAGTTGGCATTGTATAAAGCGCTGACCGGATTGTCGACAACGTTTAATACCAAGGTTTTGATCACTTCAATGGCATTCCCAGGAGCCGTCAAATCTTCGGCGCCTGTGGTAAGCGTCATGCTTACCGGGAAAATAAAACTAGCAATAACAGCGATTAATCCAGCCAAAAACGTTCCTAACAAGTAAAGGAAGATGATGGATTTCATATTCGTTTGCTGGCCTTTTTTGTGCTGGGCGATTGACGCCATAACTAAGAACAATACCAATACAGGAGCGATGGCTTTTAATGCGCCTACAAACAAAGAACCAAAAATGGTTAGAGATTTTGCTGCTTCCGGAATTAAAAGAGCCAAGATAATCCCAACGGCCAAGCCGATCATTATTTGCTTAACGAGACTGATCCGGTTCCACTTTTTCAATAGCTTCATATTTATTCCCCCTATTATTTTCCAATAATATTACAAGATAGCCGAGATCCTGCTATTCACTTCTTTTTTGCAATTAGCCTCCTTGAACGGCAGGAATTATTCAATCTAACCCTATTCTATACAAAGAGAAGAAAGAATTAAACAAATTTTTTATAAAATCAAATATTATGCCAGAAGAATGATGTTATCGATTTGCTGCTTCGTCCTTTGTTCCTGCTGTTTTAAGCAGCACCCCCTCCTATTTATCCCCTAAAGTTATTCCTGGAATAATAATACGAGTTAAGCTGCCAAACAGAAACCGACTTTTATTTTCCGTTTAAGGATTTGTTAAGAATTCGCTAACAGTCTGTTTAGAACTCTTTTGTATGCTGTTTTTAAGTTAATTAATTAGGAGGCGTCATTAGTGGAAAAGCAAAAAACGAGAATCCGCATTGGAAGAATCATTTATTTTGTCCTGGCTTGCCTATTTGCTGCATGTGTTCTTGTCCAATTGTTTGTGGCCGGCATGGGGACGTTCGTGAATCCCGCCAACTGGGCAAAGCATGTGCTGTTTATTCATTTGTTTGGCTTGAACTTGCCGCTGTTGCTGCTGGTATCTGCATTGATCGGTTCCATGCCTCGCTGGGCTTACCGGAACATCTTCGCCTTGTTCTTCTTGATCTTTACGATGTATTTTACAGCGAATATGGCTGGCGCCTCTCCTTGGATTGGTGCCTTACATCCTGTCATTGCCGTATTGTTGGCAGCAGTTTCCTGCGCCAACGTCAATAAAGTCAATAAACTCATTTTTAACAAGAAAGGAGTGAATCATTCATGAGAACATGTTTAGCAATCGTCGCTGGATTGATCGGCGGGTTTCTCCTTGGCATTGCCTTATCGAGTTTTATCGGAGTCATTGGCTTGTATGTCTTCCATGAACCGATGGGCATTAAATTCCTGCCTTTTTATACGGCCGCAATCGGCGCCCTCTTGGCGCCCATAATCGACTCCCAAGTCACAAAAAGCTCATAAAAAACCGGCAAAGAAAAGCATCTCTTTTCTTTGCCGGTTTTATATTACGTAGTTATGAGACAGCCCCTTTTGCTAGTTACTGCTGCTTCAACGGGATCCAAATTTCCGAATAATAATCTGCGCTGTAGGCATCGCCCGCTGGATACACTTCCAGTTCTGCAGTCCCTGCCGGTTCGTAAGGGTTTGATGGAAACCATTCGGAAAAAATTTGTTTCCATACTTTCGGCATCGCTTGCGGCATGGCGCCATGGACTTCAAATACGCCCCATTTGGAGGCAGGGATTTCCAACTGCAAAAACTCTTCCGGAACTTCCCCTTGATGTTCTGCCGCAATCCAGTAATCCATCGTCTGTTCACCGCCAAAATCAGCACATACACCAAGCAATGCTTTCAGTTCCCCGTTGTTTAACTTGGCTAATGCATCACTAGTGCCATCCGCATTCGCTTCCATCCACATCTTTGGAATTCCCGGGATGTTTTCTTCGGTCTTCATGGAGAATGCGCGTTTGATCCCTATTACTCGAAATGCATCTTTTTCTACAATTTTGTACTTCATCGGTTCTGCTCCTTTCAAATTTACTTGGATGACCAAGCGGTTGTATGACTGCAGGTTCCCTATATTTTTTCGTGCTTCACTCGGCGTGACCCCGTGCTGCCTGCGAAAAGCTTTTGAAAACGCTTCTGGAGTGTCATAGCCATATTTATACGCCAGGTCAATAATTTTGGTGTCCGTAGTAACCATTTCGTGTGCCGCTAATGTCAATCTTCTGCCTCTCAAATAATCACCAACCGTCATATCTGTCAGGACGGTAAACATCCGTTGAAAATGAAAAACCGACGAATTTGCTTGTTTGGCAATCTCTTCAATAGATACCACCTCCAGTAAATTTTCTTCCATGTAATCAATCGCATGCTGCAACGCTTCTGTCCATCCCATCGACCTCACTCCTTATTTTTATCTTACGGCCTTTACTGACTGATTTCCTGTCTTTTTGTGCTTTACGCAGCCTGTTTATCTCTTTTGTTTTTAAGATAAGTAAATTTTTGGCGTTTAATTTAAAAGTATTACAATTATTCACTTAATTTAGTATGATAAAGTAAGAAAATATTCCTGTTTAAACACAGATTAATATGGCAAATGGAATAGAAAATAAGGAGTTTACAGCTATGGATGTGAAAAAAAGAAATTTGTGTTGGCTTGTTTTTATTCTGATTTATACCATTTTCTACTATAGCTGGCTCCTTTTTTGGCAGGAAAATACTGTCGTTTTAACCTGGGGCGGCAATATTTTTGCAATTCTTGGCTGTTTAGCCGCCACTTGCTGGCTATTGTCAGCCGCTAAAGAAAAGCCGCCAAGCGAAAAGCCTTTTTGGTTTCTTTTGGCGTTCGGCACCATCAGCTATTGTTTTGCCGAAATCATTTGGATGATTTATGAAAGCTTTTTGCGGCTTGAAGTGCCTTTTCCAGGACCCAATGACTTTTTTTACTTAGCCCTTATTGGATTTTATTTGGCTGCGTTCACTTATAGAATTATCAAAGAAAAAAGAAAACACCATCTTATCAAGTTTCTTTTTGACGTTCTGATTATTATGACTGTAGCGTCTACTTTTAGCTGGCACTTTCTGATTCAGCCCATTGTGGCCCAAGGCAATGTTTCCCTTCTCACTTTGCTTGTTTCTGTCGCCTACCCAATTGGCGATCTGGCGCTTTTTCTGGGAGCTGTTACCATTTGTTTTGCACTGCCAGATAACTTCTCCAAAAAAATTAAATTTTTTCTTTTCTTGGGACTGACTACTCAAATTTTTGCGGATTCTGCTTATTTATATTTTATTTCTATTGAACAATACCCTTCTGGAAGTTTAGTAGATCCGTTATTCATTGCAGCCATTTTGTTTGTCGGCTTTACCGGCCTTCTTTCTCAAGAAGCAAGCAAAGAAACGCCCCTTGTACACAATCAAACGATTCCAACTCAGCCATTAAATTTCCTCAAGCTCATTATTCCCTACTTGACCGTCATGTTGCTGTTTGTATTCATGAGTTTACGTTCTACAGGTATGGATGCGGTGACGGTAGGTTCTGGAATTTCTGTTTTGCTTGTTATTATTCGGCAAATTTTAATCCTTCGTGAAAATCAGCGATTGCTTCGCCAATTTCAGGCTCAGCAAGAAAAATTAGCAGTTACGGAACGATGCTACCGGTCAACTTTAAACCCTGCTGGAAAATTAGCGAATGTTGCTGAAAACGGAGGTATTTCCATTCCCGTCTTTTATGGACCGGATAAAAATAAAGAGCGAATCCAATTTTTGGCTTTTCACGATTCGTTGACCGGATTAGCGAATCGTGCCTTATTCAACGATTTGCTTCAGCAAGCTGTCGAAAATGCCGAAAACCATCAACAATCTTTTGCTGTTATGTTCTTGGATATGGATAATTTTAAAGCGATTAACGACACTTTGGGCCATGACGGAGGAGACCAGCTGCTCGTAATGATCGCCAACCGTTTGAAAAAAAACATTCGCCAAAACGATTTGGTAGCCCGCCAAGGCGGAGATGAATTCACTTTTTTAATAAGAGATATTTTCAATAGAGAAGAAGCGATTCAAGTAGCCGAAAATGTGATTCGTTCGTTAGCACAGCCTTATAGCATTTCCGGAAAAGAAGTGAGAAGTTCCCCGAGCATTGGCATTGCACTTTATCCAGACGATGCCAAAACGCCAGCCGATTTGTTGAAAAAAGCGGATACGGCAATGTATCAAGTAAAAGAAAATGGCAAAGGGCATTATCGATTATTTGATCAAGAAAAGCCATCTTTTAACTGATCAAAATCCTTACTAAACCCATGGGATATATGAGTTTTCAGAAAACAACAAGAAGTTGAAATTTTTTATATACATTTTTTTATTTTTGATGTATGCTATCGAAATTACAGGCAATAGAGGTAAAGAAGTTAGTTATTCTACTTGGAAATAGTGTGGAAAAGAATAGCTGTTAGGGGACTTTATCTTTGTAATCTATGCTATTTAGGGGAATAGCAGACTATGGCATCGGTAGTGAGGAATTTCAACCAGAAAAATTTTGAACATGGGAGAGAACAGAAATGGCAACTAATTCTTTATTCAGAACAACCAGCATCCCACAAATGCAGGCAACTGCAGCAAAAAGCAGTGCATTGTCAAAAGAACTCGGAACATTTGATTTAACAATGCTTGGAATCGGGGCCATCATCGGAACAGGGATTTTTGTTTTGACAGGAACCGGCGCATTGACTGCAGGACCAGCACTTACCGTATCTTTCATCATTGCAGCACTTGCTTGTTTCTTTGCCGCTCTATCGTATGCTGAATTTGCATCGACTGTACCAGTTTCCGGATCCGTTTATACCTATACTTACGCCACGCTTGGCGAATTTGTTGCTTTTATCATCGGATGGGATTTAATACTTGAATATTTATTGGCAGTTAGTGCAGTTTCAGTTGGTTGGTCGGGTTACTTCCAATCGCTTTTAGGAGGTTTCGGCATCCATTTCCCTACCTTTTTAACAGCCGCTCCTGGAGCAGTTGAAGGTTCTACTACTTACTTTAATCTTCCGGCCTTTCTTATTATTATGATCATTACTTTCTTGCTGGCACTTGGCATTAAAGAATCGAAACGAGTAAACAACGTAATGGTTGTTTTAAAAGTTTCAGTCGTCCTTATTTTTATCGCCGTTGCCGTTACGTATGTAAAACCTGAGAATTGGCAGCCATTTACACCATTTGGTTTTGATGGCGTATTTGCCGCAGCCGCCCTTGTTTTCTTTGCATTTATCGGGTTTGATGCCGTTGCATCAGCTGCTGAAGAAACCAAAAACCCTAAGCGCGACTTGCCGCGCGGCATTATTTTTTCGCTATTGATTTGTACTTTCCTTTACGTGGTTGTATCCGCCATCATGACCGGCGTTGTTCCTTTTGGCCAATTTGCACAAGCAATCGATCACCCGATTTCTCTCGTGCTACAATTGTCTGGCCAAAACTGGGTTGCCGGAATTATCGACTTGGGCGCTATTTTAGGTATGACAACTGTTATGTTGGTCATGTTGTATGGTCAGACGCGTGTTATGCTTGCCATGTCACGCGACGGGTTAATGCCAAAAGTCTTTTCGAAAGTCAGCATGAAAACTCATACACCATACCAGTCAACTTGGATCTTTGGAATCATTGCAGGTTTGCTTGGCGGATTGATCCGTTTAGACGAACTTGCCAAATTGGTAAACATCGGTACCCTCTCAGCATTTATATTAATTTCAGTTGCTGTTATCGTCCTTCGTGTAAAACAACCGGACTTGCCTCGCGCTTTCCGCTGCCCGGCAGTTCCGCTTGTGCCAATCTTGGCTATTTTGTTCTGCGGCTTCCTGATTTTCCAATTAGGCCAAGCCACAATCATCCGCTTCATCATTTGGCTGTTGATCGGATTTGTCATCTACTTTGCGTATTCGAGAAAACATTCCAACTTGAATCCGGATAAGAAATAATAAACGAATTGAAAGAACGCCGGCGCTGAAATTAGCGCTGGCGTTCTTTTATTTACCAATAAGATATTCACTTTTTAATAAAGAATAAAACGCCAAATCAACAAATTCACCTTTAATAATCATATGCTGGCGAGCAATGCCTTCAAACTTCATCCCCAATTTTTCAAGAACGCGCCGGGATTGAACATTATCCAACATAATCGGTGCTTCTACTTTGTTTAGCTCCATATCACCAAAGCCATAAGCTAAGAGCGCTTTCCCCGCTTCTGCTGTAAAACCGTTTCCCCAGTAGTGATGAGACAGTACATACGCAAGTTCCGCTTTAAAACGCTTTGGCATCCAATTGACAAAATCGATAGTTCCAATCATCTTCCCTTCGCTTTTCAGCTCTATCGCCCACGTCAGTTTTTTCTTTTGTTCATAGGACTGCAAGATAAAAGATAAAAATCCCTTTGTTTCTTCCACTGATTTATGTACTTCCCAGGGCATAAAACGGGATACAGATGCGACAGAAGCATATTCAAACATATCTTTCGCATCCTCCATCTTCAGTTTCCGAAGAATCAACCGTTCGGTTTCCAAAACAGGCAAATTGTTATTTGTTGAGGACGTCTTCAGCATATTTTGTTCCTCCCAAGTTCCATAATTATTTTCTAATATATTCCATGCGCATTGAAATAAATCCTTCAATCACTTACTATTTTCTATATGTTTAGAAAAAGGAGATGGCTTTTATGACTACAATCGGATTGGTTCGGCACGGCATCACCGAGTGGAACTTGCTCGGCATTGCCCAGGGAAATGCTGATATCCCATTAAATGAAACAGGCCGAAAGCAAGCTGAGGCTCTTGCCGAAAGGCTGGCATTTGAAGAGTCTTGGGACATGATTGTTTCGAGCGATTTGGTGCGCGCTAAAGAAACTGCAGAGATTATTGCAGAGCGTTTAACGGTGCCAGTCAGCTTTTTTGACAAGCGGCTCCGTGAAATGAGCGGCGGCCAAATCGAAGGCACCACTGAGGAACAGCGCCTTGAAAAATGGGGAGAAACATGGAGGGAATTGGACCTTGGCATGGAAACCCAAGAATCAGCCGCCAAGCGCGGAGTGGAACTGTTGGAAGATATGCTGTCAAGCTTTCCCGGAAAGCGCATCTTGCTGGTCAGCCACGGAGGATTGATCGGTGTCACTTTTAAAAAACTGCTTCCTGAGCGCTACGAAGAAACCCATATGGGCAACACATCGATCACTATTCTCGAGAATTTAGAAAGTAGATGGAATTGCACGCTTTATAACTGCACAAAACACTTAGTTGCCACTACATAAAACAAGTCATCTGCTAGAGATGACTTGTTTTTTCTATGTGCAAGGTGCATAAAAATCGTTCGCGCCCGGGATATTTTTCTCCTAAGCTTTCAACATCAAATCCTCTTTTTTGATAAAATCCAACTGCTTCTTGATCGGTTTCCGCAAAAATAGAAGTCAAGTTAAACCGTTTGCATACAAACTGAACCATTTGGCTGCCGATTTTCTGGCCCCTTTCTTCAGGAGATACCACTATGTGTTTAATCTCACAGAGGTTTCCACTTATTAACTCAATGCCGATGCAGCCGACTATTTTATTTTCCAGCTTATACGCAAAAAGTTTTCGCTGGTTTAACCCCATGTATTTTTCATATTCTTCATTGCTTTTTTGAGTGACAAAGGACAGCAGTTCTGCCATTTCCTTCAAAATGGTTTTAGCCTGAATTTCTTGCATTTTATATTGCCCCCTTCTAAGGACTCTTTTCCTAATAATAGCTTCATAAAATAGAAAAACAGACTCACTTTTTAGCGAGTCTGTTTCCATCATCTATTAAAAGATAATACAGCTGACAATACGATCAATCCAGTGCCAGCACCTAAAGAATACGTTGCGATTTTGGTTGTAAAGCTGCGTTTCCAATCTCTAAAAGCTACATCTGATTGAACAAGGCCATCCAATTGTTTCATCAAAGCCGGATTTTTAATCGCCATGCACTTTAACGTCTTAAAACCTTGGAAAAACAATTCAAAAAACCCTGTTTTTAGTACCCATATGCCGGCTCCAGCCATTAACGCAATCAGGCCCAGAAGGAATAACAGATTTATATCTTCCACTGATTCAAGGCGAACCCCTTGGAACCAAGCAAAGCAATATACCCCTAAGCACACAGCACCCATCGAATAAACATATTGTTTCAGCATCGGCTTGTCTCCTTTGATTATTCAGCGATCTTTTGAGCAAACCGAAGATCCGGCTGCGTCAACACGTCCAAACGAACCCCTTCAATTTTTTTGCTGATAAGAGCGTTTTGTGCAGAAAACAGAAGTGGAATGACCGGCATTTCTTCCATCAAGACCGTTTCTGCTTCATGCAGCAATTCATATCGTTTTTCTTCATTTTGTTCCACCAATGATGCAGCCAGCAACTTATCAAATTCTTTATTGCTCCAGTTGGTAAAATTGCTTGAACTTTTCGTGTTGTATAAGTTTAATACCGGGTATGGATCAAGAAAGTCTCCTACCCAGCCCATACGCGCCAACTGGAAGTTTTTTTGCTTGAACGTATCAATGTAGGTTTTCCATTCCTGATTTTCGATCTTCACGTCCACGCCAAGGTTTTGTTTGAACATTTCCTGCAGCACTTCCGCTACTTTCTTGTGGTTGCCTTCCGAATTGTACTTCAGTGTGAACTCGGGAAGCTTGTCCCAGCCTTCTTCTTTTAATCCTTCCGCCAATAGCGCCTTCGCTTTTTCAGGATCGAATGCGTAGTATTCTGGCGCTTCATCTCTAAAATCTTTTCCTGAAGGCGCTTCAACTCCATAAGGCAAGTAGCCGTAAGCCGGTTTTTCTCCGCCTTTTAGTACATTTCCAGTCAAAGCTTCCCGGTCAATCGCAAATGACAATGCTCTTCTGATTTTGGCATTTGTAAACGGTTCTTCTTCCACATTAAAAGTGTATGTGTAGACACTAAATGAGGGGAAATTAACGTATTCTTCACTGCTCTTTTCTTGTTCCACAGCTTCTGCCGGCAGTGCGGTCACCATATCCAGCTCGCCGGATTTAAACATTTGGTATTCCGTTGTTGCATCCGCGACCATTTTAAAGTGAACCGCATTCATGGTCACTTTGTCTGCATTCCAAAAACTTTCGCTTTTTTGAATCGTCAATTGCTCGTTATGCTGCCATTCTGAAACTGTGTAAGCTCCGTTGGTAACAATTCCTTCTGCTTCTGCTGCCCATTCTTCATCGGCTTCAGCCACTTTTTGGTTCACCGGCAAGAAACCAGTCCCCAAAAGAACCGTCGGGAAAAATTTCACAGGATTATTTAGTTCAACAACGAGAGTTTTGTCGTCTTTGGCCGTAATAGCCACATCTTCCGCTTTCCCTTTTCCTGTATTGTATTCTTCAGCGCCTTTAATATAATAAAATTGCGAAGGGTCATAAGCTGCTGTTTCCGGATTCAAAATTCGTTTCCATGAATACTCAAAGTCTTTTGCTGTCAAAGGATCTCCATTCGACCATTCCGCTTCTTCACGGATTGTAAACGTGTACGTGGCGCCATCTTCTGAGACGTCGACTTTGCTGGCGGCGCCTTCAACGATTTTGCCTTCTTCATCGTATGTGTACAGGCCTTCATACAAGTGATTGATTACCCAATACGAAGTGGTATCTGAGGCAAAGGCTGGATCCAATGTGTATGGTTCGCCTCCAAGATTCGCAGTAATCTCTTGTTTAATATCTTTTACTGCAGCTCCTCCAGAAGCGTCTTCTTGTTTTCCGCACCCAGCCAGTGCTGTTGCGGCCAATAATAAAAGAACGATAAATGCTAATGACAGTTTTTTCATTTTCTTTCCTCCGTTTTCCACTAATTTTATGAATGCAAATGGCAGGCAACCCAATGATTTTCTTTTACTTCTTTCCAATCAGGCATGGCCACGGCACACCGTTCCATAGCGGACGGGCATCGGGCCTGAAACGGACAGCCAACCGGCGGGTTGATTGGGCTCGGCAAGTCTCCCTCAAGAACAATTCGATCCCGGGTTCTTCTAAATTTTGGTTCCGAAACCGGAATGGCGGAAAGAAGCGCATGCGTATATGGATGCAAAGGATCTTGGAACAGTGTTTCACTATCGGCCAATTCCATCATTTTCCCCAAATACATGACGCCAATCCGGTCGCTGATGTGTTTGACCATAGCCAAATCATGGGCGATAAACAAATAAGTGAGGCCTTCTTCTTTTTGCAGATCTTCCAATAAATTCACTACTTGCGCCTGGATTGAAACATCGAGCGCTGAAATCGGTTCGTCCGCAACAATGAAGGAAGGCTCCACTGCCAACGCTCTTGCTATGCCGATTCTTTGCCTTTGGCCCCCGCTGAATTCATGGGGAAATCGGGTAGCATGATCAGGATTGAGACCCACTCTTTCCAGCAGATGAAACACTCGTTCTTGCTTGGCTTTTCCTTTGGCCAAGCCATAAGCTTCGATCCCTTCTGCTATGATGTCTCCGACGCGCATCCGGGGATTGAGTGAAGCATGGGGATCTTGGAAGATCATTTGCATTTTGCGGTTAAATTCCCGCTTGCCTTTGCGGTCCAGCCCCGAAATATCTTTCCCTTCAAACTCCACCTTTCCCGCAGTTGCTTCATAAAGACCGACAATGGTTCTGCCGATTGTCGATTTTCCGCTTCCGCTTTCTCCTACAATGCCAAGCGTCTCTCCTTTTTTTATGGAAAAAGAAATGCCATCAACTGATTTAACCACTTGGTTTTTCCCTGCGTTAAAATGTTTTTTTAGATCGTGAATCTGTAATACAGTCTCAGACAAGTTGCTCCTCCCTTTCTTTAATGTTCTCTTTGCCTTTTGCCGCCCGTTTGTCATTTAACCAGCATTTGGCCTGGTGAGTCACCGAAAACTGTTCAGCCTCGGGCATGTGGGATACACATACTTCCATGGCAAATGGGCACCTTGCAGCAAATGGACAGCCTGCTGGCGGCGCAAACAAATCAGGCGGTGTCCCATTAATCGGAATAAGGCGTTCTTTTACAAGCGCATCCAATTTAGGAACGGACTTGAGAAGCCCCCATGTATAAGGATGTTTTGGGTTTTCAAAAATTTCTTCAGCCGTCCCGCTTTCAACTATGATTCCGGCATACATCACTGCGACCCGGTCAGCCACTTCAGCTACTACACCCAAATCATGGGTGATTAAAATAATAGAAGCATTGCGTTTTTTCTGGATGTCTTTCAATAAGTCCAATATTTGCGCCTGTATCGTCACATCAAGGGCAGTTGTCGGTTCATCTGCAATAATCAGTTTCGGATCACAAGCAAGTGCAATGGCAATCACCACCCGCTGGCGCATCCCTCCGCTGAATTCATGCGGATACTGCGAATAGCGCTTTTCAGCATCCGGAATGCCCACGAGCTTCAGCATTTCAACCGCTTTTTTCTTAGCTTCATTTTTCGGAAGTTTTTGGTGCTTTATAATGCCTTCTCGAATTTGGCTGCCTACTTTCATCGTCGGATTCAGGGACGTCATCGGGTCTTGAAAAATCATGCCAATTTCAGATCCTCGGACTTGCTGCAGCTTTCCAGGGGAAAGTTTGGAAATATCTCGATTGCCGAATAAGATTTCTCCGTTTTTCACTTTTCCACTCGGCCTAGGGATCATTCCCATGATGGCTTGCGCAGTGACGCTCTTGCCGCATCCGCTTTCTCCAACAATCGCCAACGTTTCCCCTTCTTCAACATGGAAAGAAACGCCTCTTACAGCCTGAATTTCTCCGCCATATGTCCGGAAAGATACTTTTAAATCGTTCACTTCCAATAGCTGGTTCATCAAAACCAAACCTCCTTAATTTTTCGAACGGGGGTCCAACGCGTCCTGCAAGCCATCACCAAACGCATTAAAGGCAAACATCGTCAATGAAATCATAAGACCCGGAAAAAACAGCCTCCACCATTGCCCGCTTAAAATCACACCAAGCGAATCGTTTGCCATTGTTCCCCAGCTTGCGGTCGGCGCTTGCACACCCAATCCCAGGAAACTTAAAAAAGATTCAGCAAAAATAGCTTGAGGAATTGTAAAAGTCAACGTCACGATAATAATCCCCATCATATTCGGCAGCAAATGCTTAACAATGATTTTGCTATGTGAAGTCCCTAACTTTTCAGCTGCTAACACATATTCCTGCTGTTTTAGTTGGAGGATCTGGCCTCGCACAATTCTTGCCATCCCGACCCAGCCGGTGATGGACAACGCAATAATCATCGTAACCAATCCGGGCTCCATGACGACCATGAGCAAAATGACCACCAACAGATAAGGAATGCCGTACAAAACCTCAACGATTCGCATTAAAATGCTGTCAATTCGGTCCCCAAGTTTGCCTCTTCCGGCCATATATCCAGAAACCCCTCCAACGGCTATCCCGATCACCAGGTCGATCAGTGCCGCTGCAATCCCGATCACAAGCGAAATTCTGGCTCCTGCCCATATTCTGGCCCACATATCCCGGCCAAGATCGTCGGTGCCGAACCAATGTTCACTGGACAACGGAAGATTTCCTTCGGTCAATGACTGTTCGCTTGCGCTATACGGCACAAGATAAGGACCGATCACAGACAGCAGACCGATCGCCGCCAGTAAAACAAAGCCGACCACCGCCATTTTGTTTTTCAGTATTTTCAAGACGGCGTCTTTCCAAAAACTTAACGCCGGCCGTGAAATCGCGTTATTGTCGAACTGCGCGGGATCTGCCGGCCGAAACAACGCATCTATTTCCGGTAAAGCATTTGCCATTTTATTCACCTCTGCTTGTAAGTTTGATTCTAGGATCGACGAATCGATAAGCTAGATCGATGATAAACAATGTAAAAATCAAAATTGCGCTATAAAAAATAGTAGTGCCCAAAATCACCGGATAATCCCGATTAAAAATGCTGTCTACAAAGTATTTTCCAATACCGGGGATGGCAAATATTTTTTCGATGACAAAAGTTCCCGTAATGATGGCTGCAAACAAAGGGCCGATAAAAGAAATAACGGGAAGGATCGCATTTCGAATTCCATGATTGACGATAATGGACAAAGTGGACAACCCTTTAGCTTCAGCGGTTTTGATGTAATTCTGATTGTATACTTCGAGCATGCTGGTTCGGACAAACCTCGCAATGATTGCTAATGGTCCAAGCGCTAAAGCGAACGAAGGCAAAATGGTGTGTTGCCACGTTCCCCATGAAGCCACCGGAAGCAGCCCCCATTCAACGCCAAAATATTTGATCAACAACGGTGCTAAAATAAAGCTTGGCACGGAAATGCCGACAATCGCGATAAACATCGACAAATAATCAAGCAAGCGGTTGTGGTTCAAAGCAGCGATGACCCCTAACCCAATTCCTAATACAAGCGCCATTGCCAGCGATTGAATGCCCAGCAACGCGGATGGTCCAAAGCCTTCTGCAATCAGCGTATTTACATCTCTTGTTTTCGATTGGATAGACGGGCCTAAATCGAATTGCGCAAGGTCTTTTAAATACAATAAATATTGTTCCGCTAACGGTTTATCCAAATTGTATTTAGCCCGCATATTCTCTAACACTTCTTCGGGCAGCATTTTTGCATCGCTGGCAAAAGGATCGCCAGGGATAAAATGCATCATGACAAAAGTCAAAGTGGCGATAATCCATAAAGTAACGACCATGGTCAACAAACGTTTGATGATATACACTTACAAGCCTCCATTCAACATTTTCAGCAGATACTCCATTAACCAAACAGAAATAGTAGGTTATCCATATAAATTTTTTTGCCATAACAAAACCCCTCAACTAAGATAAGTTGAGAGGCATATTTAACCGTTAACTTATCTTATCTGCGCAGAGATTTCTGCTGGAATTGGCACAGTATTCTACTAGAGAACCCGCTGCCGAGGTATCAAAGGGCCATGTCCCTCCACCTCTCTGGATAAGATGTGTATTAAATTTTTTATGAAAAAATAAAAAAACCTCTTCTTGAGCACAAGAAGAGGCATTATCTGTCGATACCGACCAGCTCTTCTTATCTCTCAAGCAATTGCTTGATGGAATTGGCACAGTGTTCTGCTAAAGAATCTGCTGCCGAGGTATCAAAGGGCCATGTCCCTCCACCTCTCTGGATAAGAAATACTATTGAGTTAATTTCTGCTAAAGACAACTATATTGCTATAACTAAAATTTGTCAATGAAATTTTTTAATTTTTTTCAAAAGATAATTTTATCCATTGCTCGGCCTTGTCGCTTTTTCTTTAACCACAACTTGCCACGAAACAATCGTCGTACTATCCCGTACGTTGTATTTTTGAATGGTTTCCAGCAGCGACTCCACAGCTGCCGCATGGGGAGCTCTATCAAATGCTCCGGCTAATTGCTCCGGATCCGTAAACGGTTCTCCCGGGCATTCGATTAAGCCATCCGTTGTCACAAACAATTGATTTTTGCCGGTTCTCAATTCCGCCGTGCCGGTGCTAAAACAAGGAACTAGTTGGTCGAAAGTGTTCACTTGACCGACCCATTCGTAAAAATGGCGCTGGTTCAACTCATATTGACCCATTTCTGCCAGTTCTTTATGAAATAAATACAGCAGGCAATCCCCAACCGATAACCACCAGACATATTTGCCTTTTCGCACCACAATCATGCATGCCGTTTCACCTTGGGTCTGCCGGCAAACTTGCAGGAATTCCTCGCTTTGAAAAATGGCAAGCACCTGCTCTTCCAACTTGCGAAAAAAGGCTGAATGAAGCGGTTCATTCAACAGATTTTTCACTTCCGCTCCATATTGTTCAAACTGGCCCACTACTTTCTCAGCGCTTTCAGCTGTATTGTGGGCGTCCAGCACCATGGCGAATTCCCAGTCATTTTCTTCATCCAGCCAAATGAGGCAGCCGTCTTCGTTTTTGGATTGCCCTGCCGACGAATTGCCACCGAAACGTCCTATAACAATGTTATGGATTTGTTGAATATCAGCCTGATCCACAAAAAGCTCTTGGCTTCCCACCCAACTGAATGCTTTTTCGTTTTTTCCCATTTCGGATCTTCTCCCTTAAGAGCTTTTTAAAAATTATAGTTGCCGCTAGCAGGAAATGGAAGCTTTTTCTAAATCTGCGGACTACTTGATAAAAAGCGATGAACTTCCTCCAATTTTCCGCACAAAAAAACTCCCCTTACAGGAGAGTTTTCCACTTTCCATTTAACATTATCGTTTAAAATGCTTTCTTCCAACACAGAAAACTTGTCGCCATAAACTTTGGTAATATGGCCATCGCCCCATGTGCAAAGGGCGTTTAAAATACTTTCCAAACTCACGCCGTACTCGCTTAGCTCATACTCCACTTTCGGTGGCACTTGGCTGTAGACGATGCGATTAATCACGCTGTCATCTTCTAGTTCCCGCAATTGCTGAGTCAACATCTTTTGGGTGATGTCTGGCATTAACCGCTTTAATTCGCTTGTCCGCTTTTTTCCGCGCATCAAATGGCAAAGGATTACGCACTTCCATTTCCCGCCGATCACTTCCAAGGTCGCTTCTACCGATATGTTGTATTTCTTTTGCTTGATCATTGTTTCTCTCCATTCTGATGGGCACTAAAAAGTACCTATAGCACTCTTAGGTATCTATCGCACTTTAAAGTGCGTACTTCTCATTATCAACACTAGGATCCATACTAACATTTATCGGCAGATATGAAACGAAAAGTTTCTTAATTGAGGAGGAGAAAAAAATGACTGCAGATAAAAAAAGAAGCACCTTCGCACTTTTAGCATTGGCACTCAGTGCTTTTGCCATCGGCACCACTGAATTTATCAGTGTTGGGCTATTGCCCATGATTGCTGAAGATTTATCCATTTCCGTAACAACCGCAGGATTGACGGTTTCCTTATACGCTTTAGGAGTAATGTTCGGTGCGCCTATCCTGACATCCTTAACATCCAATATGCCGCGCAAATCTCTGCTGCTTTGGATTATGGTGGTGTTTGTTATCGGCAACACCATTGCAGCGGTGGCTGCTTCGGTTAGCATATTATTGATTGCACGCATCGTTTCTGCACTGGCGCATGGGGTTTTCATGTCCGTCGGCGCGACCATCGCAGCGGACTTGGTGCCTCCTAATAAACGGGCAAGCGCCATTGCGATCATGTTTACCGGTCTTACGGTAGCGACGGTCACAGGCGTCCCGTTTGGCACGTTCTTGGGCCAACTTTTCGGCTGGCGGTTTGCTTTTGCCGCAATTGTGGTAATTGGCATTATAGCTTTTATCGGCAACAGCCTGCTCGTCCCTTCCGATCTTCAAAAAGCGGCTCGCACCACGTTCCGAGATCAGTTTAAATTAGTCTCGAATGGCCGGCTTTTGCTGGTTTTTATCACTACTGCATTAGGGTATGGAGGAACATTCGTTGTCTTTACGTATTTATCTCCGCTGCTTCAAGAAGTGACGGGTTTCCAGGCAGGAACGGTCACCCTCATTTTGCTTGTTTACGGCATTGCAATTGCCATTGGCAACACGATTGGCGGCAAGCTGGCGAACCGCAATCCGATCAATGCCCTGTTTTACATGTTTTTGATCCAAGCCGTAATTTTAGTGGCATTGACATTTACTGCGCCGTTCAAAATTGCCGGTCTGCTTACCATTATTCTGATGGGCCTGTTTGCTTTCATGAACGTTCCCGGTCTGCAAGTTTACGTGGTGATGCTAGCGGAACGTTTTGTTCCAAGTGCGGTGGATGTGGCATCCGCCATCAACATTGCGGCATTTAATGCCGGAATAGCCATCGGAGCGTATCTTGGAGGTGCCGTCGCAGATTCATTTGGTTTTATTCATACCGCCTGGGTAGGTGCCTTGATGGTATTCGGCGCTGTACTGTTAACCGCATGGAGCCGGGCACTTGAACGGAAAGACCCCAAAAGCGGTTCTACCGAATTCTATGCTCAAAACAGCGAAGCGATTTAACAACATAGATTTTTGGCAATTCATTTCTACAAAAACAAGGAGGCGTTGAAAAATGGTGAAAAATTTGCAAGACACAACCACTTTACACAATGGAGTCGAAATGCCGTGGTTCGGATTGGGCGTATTTCGGGTTGAACAAGGTCCGGATGCGGTAAACTCAGTTCGCTGGGCAATCAAGCATGGCTACCGCAGCATTGATACGGCTGCTATTTACGGCAATGAAGTAGCAGTAGGGCAAGGAATCCGGGAAGGATTGGAAGAAACCGGTTTGACGCGGGAAGACTTGTTTATTACGTCAAAAGTCTGGAATTCCGAACTTGCTTTTGATGATGCTCTAGCGGCGTATGATGCCAGTTTGGAGCGCCTCGGCTTGGATTACTTGGACTTGTATTTGGTTCACTGGCCAAAGCCAGGAAAATACAAAGAGGGCTGGAAAGCACTCGAGAAACTATACAAAGACGGCCGGGTAAAATCGATTGGCGTCAGCAATTTCCAGATTCATCATCTTGAAGACGTACTTGAGGACGCTGAAATTGTGCCAATGGTCAACCAAATCGAATACCATCCGTATTTGACGCAAAAAGAGCTCCATGCATTTTGCAACGAACACAATATTCAAGTCGAAGCGTGGTCTCCTTTGATGGCCGGTGAGTTATTGGATCAACCGGTCTTAAAAGAAATTGCTGACCGCCACAACAAATCGATTGCCCAAGTTATTTTGCGCTGGGATCTGCAAAACGGCGTAGTGACGATTCCAAAGTCGATTAAAGAGCATCGTATTATTGAAAACGCCAATATTTACGATTTTGAATTATCGGATGAAGAAGTGCAGCGCATTTTTGATTTAAACCAAAACCGCCGCTGCGGTGCTGATCCGGATAATTTTGATTTTTAAACCAAAACAAGCACCTCCCTCAGATGAGGAAGGTGCTTGTTTTTAGTTGTTGTTAGGTAAGACGTACTCTCTCGCCTCTACCCGGTTTCTTCCGAGCAGTTTTGCTTTGTAAAGCGCCATATCAGCTTCTTCTTTTAAAGCTTCGATTTCATTGGCATTTTCAACTTCTCCTGAAATCACTCCGACACTCACCGTAACAAATTCCGAAACCGGTGAAAACCCATGGGGAATTTGCATGTCGGATACCGATTTGCAAATGCATTTTGCGGCTTTTACGGCTACAGAATTAGGGTGATCGAAAATGGCAATGATAAATTCTTCGCCGCCAAAACGCGACAGAAAGGTATTCGAAGACTCTAAGCAGCCGCCGATTTGCTGGGCTACTGTGCGGAGGACTTTGTCCCCTTCGAAGTGCCCGTAATTGTCGTTAAACAATTTAAAAGCATCGAGATCCAACATGATAAAAGACAACTTCCGCTTGCCGATTGACTCCAACATCATTTCATCAATGTATTGCTGAAGCCCTCTTCGGTTCGGAATTTTGGTTAAGTCGTCTAATACCGTTAATTTTCTTAGCTGTTCATTCGCTTCTTCCAGTTCACGGTTTATTTCTTCGTTCTCTTCAATTTTTCCGGCAAGGTTTTCATTCGTTTCCATCAACAGCAATTTGTTGTAGAAATTTGTTTCATTGATTTGGTACAGCATCCGGGATGCCAGCCAACAGAAAAACAAAAAGACCGAGAGATTGGTGTAATGTCCCATTAATACGTCTTGTGATGGTTGAACGACCGGCAAGCCACCGAACAAGAATGCAATAGGAAGAATGTACAAAAGGAGAATCCGCTTATTGGATGCATGAAACAAAATAGAGACAGACATAAAGTTCACGGCAAAGGCCATAATATGGCCGTATTCTGCCTGATCAATCAGCGTTACTACCGCTCCCCAAATTAGAAAGAAAATCACAAAAGCCATCAATCCTTGATGGAATCGTTTTCCTTGTTGTTCTGTAAGAGTTTCTTCTTTTTCAAATTTGTGCAAAAACAAAAGCATGCCTAAGCTGGCACTTAATAATAGTGCATACATGATCAAATAAATGTTCACTATTACTTGCTGATCCGCCATAATGCCTGAAGCAAGATTGACAATGATGAGAACGGATTCAAAAAGAATGACAATTTCAGCAAACAGCTTGCATCGCTGAACGTTGTCCTTTAATAAATACTGTCGAAACAACTTTTCTTTTTCAAGTGTAGCGGCTGGATTTTTGCTGAGTAGAGAAAGAACTTTCATGGTTAACATCTCATTTCGTATTAACTATAAACAGTATACAAAACAAGACTAAAGTAGTATATAGTTTCCAGATATTATTTCTTGCTTTAGTACAATAATTTTTTTATCTCGTTTTACCTTCGAAGTTCAACTTTTCCACCTTTCCCCGCTACTTGATTAATTCTTTAACCAGTTCTTTATTCCGCTTATTAAATATATCGTTGTGAGAAGATACCATGGCCATGCCATAAGCTTCGGGTTCGATAAACTGCTTTGCCTTGTTGACGGCATTTGCCGCATCCTGAAACGTTCCGGCAATCAAATTCAGTTTACCCGAATGCTGAAGAATATCCCCTGCTGCATATAGTCCTGGAATGGACGATTCACTGGTGGCATTGCCGGCAATATAATAGCCATCAGCAATCTCAACTCGAATGCTGCTTTGTTCAAGCATGGAAATATCGCGTTCATATCCGTGATTGATAATCAATTCATCAATTGGCACCAATAGAGCTTCTCCGCTTTCTTGATGCGTAAGCTCAACAAGTTCAATTGCATTCCGTCCATCCGAAGCGATCAATTTTGTGATGGTTGTATTCAAGTAACAATGGACTGAGCTGTTCATCAGCTGCTTTACTTGCGCTTCATGCCCCGCCAATTCATTTTTCCGGTATGTAATCAGCACTTGTTTGGCAATCGGTTCAAGTTCGTTAGCCCAATCGATGGCAGAATTTCCGCCGCCTGAAATCAAAACGGTTTTGCCTTTAAAGCGCCCCAACGACTTTACGGTGTAATTCAAGTTGGAAACTTCGAAGCGTTCGGCGCCATCGATCTCCAGTTTTTGCGGATTTAAAATTCCACCCCCAACAGCTACAATAACTGCCTTGGATAAGTGCATTTGACCAGATGAACCAAGCAGCTCGAACAGGCCGTCTTCATTTTTGGAAATGCTTTCGACTTTCTCATTTAACACAACTTCTGGATTGAAGGTCAGGCCTTGAGTCACCACTTGTTCAATGAACTTTTCTCCTTGAATCGGCGGCTGACCTCCGACATCCCAAATGATTTTCTCCGGATAAACATGAATTTTTCCGCCTAACTGCGGCTGATATTCAATCAATTTTGTTTTCATTTCCCGAAGCCCGCTGTAAAAAGCCGAATACAATCCAGCTGGTCCTCCACCGATAATCGTTACATCAAATATGTCCATTTCCGCCATAACTCTTCACTCCTTTTATTTTTATTCCGCCGTTGACAATCGAAAAGATTCAACTTATAGTGTTCATTATAGTGAAAATGATAATCATTATCAATTATATTATCAATTAATTTAGGAAGGGCGTGTTACAAATGGTTCGCCTCTTTACAGAAAATCTGGATGTCAGTTACGGCGAACGGTTGATCGTCAAAGATTTAAGCATTGAAATTCCCGATAAGCAAATTACGACGATTATCGGCTCCAATGGCTGTGGTAAATCCACTCTCTTAAAAGCGATGACCCGCATTATTTCCCATGACTCCGGGTCAGTTGTATTGGATGGCGGCAATATCGCGAAAGAAAGCACCAAAGCCTTAGCCAAGAAAATGGCCATCTTGCCGCAAACACCGGAAAGTGCCAGCGGACTGACGGTCGGTGAGCTGGTTTCTTACGGAAGGTTCCCTTACCAAAAAGGGTTTGGGCGCTTGACGCAAAAAGACGTGGAAATTATCAACTGGGCACTTGATGTAACCGGCACGCAATTTTTCAAGTACCACCCAGTCGATGCGTTATCCGGCGGCCAGCGCCAGCGGGTATGGATTGCAATGGCGTTGGCGCAAGAAACCGAAATGATTTTCCTCGATGAGCCAACCACTTATTTGGACATGGCCCATCAATTGGAGATTTTGGAATTGCTTCAGCAATTGAACAAAGAACAAGGCCGTACCATCGTCATGGTGCTTCATGATTTAAACCAAGCCGCCCGTTTTGCCGATCACATCATTGCCATGAAAGACGGCACCGTCATTAAAGCAGGCACTTGCCACGAAGTCATTACCCAACCGGTTTTGAAAAAAGTGTTCCGGATCGATGCCGATATCGGCGTTGACCCAAGAACCCAAAAACCGATGTGCATCACTTATAACTTAATCAAAGGAGCGTAATCCCATGAAAAAATACTTATTGCCGATTCTCTTATTCGCCGTTTTGCTTCTTGCTGCGTGCAACAGTGATTCAACAGAATCCAAAGCCGAGGCCAAAGATACGAAAGCAAAATCCGATACCATTACATATGAATCCGAAAATGGCCCGATTGAAGTCCCTGCCGATCCACAGCGCGTTGTGATGCTAACCGGCAACACAGGAGATTTGTTGTCCCTAGACATTCCTATCATTGGCGTTGACTCTTGGGCGAAAACGAATCCTCGTTTTGAAAAAGAGCTTGCCAATGTGGAAGAAGTAACAGATGAAAGTTTGGAAAAAATCATTGAACTTGAGCCCGACTTGATCATCGGTGCATCGACCAGCAACAATATCGACAAATTAAAAGAAATTGCCCCGACTGTTACGTTCACGTATGGCAAAGTGGATTATTTGACGCAGCACCTGGAAATCGGGAAATTGGTAAACAAAGAAAAAGAAGCACAAGCGTGGATTGATGATTTCAAGCAGCGTTCGAAAGAAGCAGGAGATGAAATCCGTGCCAAAATTGGAGAAGATGCGACCGTTTCTGTCATCGAGAGCTATGATAAACAGATTTCTGTATTCGGAGATAATTGGGGACGCGGAACTGAAATTCTCTATCAGGAAATGAAATTGAAAATGCCGGAAAAAGTGAAAGAAATGGCGTTGGCTGATGGCTATTACACGTTGTCTCAAGAAGTTCTTCCGGAATACATGGGCGATTACGTTATCTTCAGCAAAGACAGTGACCAAGACAACTCGTTCCAAGAAACCGATTTGTACAAAAACACAGAAGCTGTAAAAAACGGCCATGTTTTTGAAGCGAATGCAAAAGAATTCTACTTTAACGATCCGGTAACGCTGGAATACCAGCTGTCGTTCTTTATCGATAAATTTTTAGGCAAATAAAAAAACCGAGAGGAATTCTGATTCGAGAATTCCTCTTTATTCTTACGAAAAAAGAGATGATGGACGGTGTTAAATAAAATTTCAGTTCCCCTTAAATTAACGGCTAGCTTAGTATTGTTAGTTGCTATGTTTTTTGCTTCCATGATTTTGGGAGCAGCAGACATTTCAGTGAAAGACGTCTGGCTTTCCTTGTTTTCTGCCACGGCAGCCAATAGCGCCGATGTGATCCGGGAAATCCGCTTGCCGCGTGAAGCGGCAGCCATTTTTGTCGGAGCGGCTCTCGCTGTAGCCGGAGCAATGATGCAGGGCATGACGCGAAATCCATTGGCCGATCCGGGCTTATTGGGGCTGACCGCTGGGGCTAACGCAGCGTTAGCCTTGACGCTGGCGTTTATTCCTTCAGCCAATTACTTCGGCATTATGATCGCTTGTTTTGTAGGAGCCGCCATTGGGGGTGCTTTGGTCTTCGGGCTGGGCGCTGTGAGAAAAGGCGGGTTCTCCCCTTTTCGCCTTGTATTGGCAGGAGCCGCGGTGACGGCTTTTTTGTCAGCAATCGCGGAAGGAATCGGCCTCTATTTTAATATTTCCAAAAATGTTTCCATGTGGACAGCCGGCGGCTTGATCGGAACTTCGTGGGGGCAGCTGCAAATTGTTGTTCCGTTTATCACTATTGGCTTGTTTGCAGCTCTTTTCTTGTCCAGGCAGCTGACAATCCTCAGCTTGAACGAAGAAGCGGCAGTAGGGCTTGGGCAAAACATTGCACGCGTTAAAGCGATCCTGTTTTTAGCCATCACCATTCTCGCCGGAGCTGCAGTTGCCTTGGCTGGCAATATGGCGTTTCTCGGCTTAATGGTTCCGCATGTAGTTCGCTCGATTGTCGGAACCGATTACCGGGTGGTCATCCCCATGTCCGCCATTTTAGGTGCGGTTTTCATGCTGTTTGCCGATTTGCTGGGACGGACAATCAATGCGCCTTTTGAAACACCGGTTGCAGCGATTGTCGCCATGCTAGGCTTGCCTTTCTTCTTGCTGATTGTCCGTAAAGGAGGCAAAGCATTCGCATGATTCATCCCACTATACTAAAAAAACAGCGGCTCATTTTCAGTTTGCTGCTCGCGTTAATTGCAGCTACCATCATTACAAGCTTAGGGCTGGGTTATTCTCCCCTTTCTTATGACCGCTTGGTTCCAGCATTTCTTGGCCAAGGAACGTTCAAAGAAGAATTTATTTTGTTTTCAGTCCGGCTGCCACGCATTTTAATTACGCTGCTTGCTGGGATGGGGCTTGCGTTATCGGGGGCGATTTTGCAAGGGGTGACGCGCAACGACTTGGCTGATCCGGGCATCATCGGCATCAATTCGGGGGCAGGTGTAGCGATTTCGGTGTTCTTTTTGTTTATGCCGATCCAGGCGGGGGCATTCGTTTACTTGTTGCCAATTGTGGCATTTTTAGGCGCGCTGCTGACCGCGCTTTTGATTTATGCCCTTTCCTATAACCGCAAGACCGGGCTCCAGCCGATCCGCCTCGTGTTAATCGGCATCGGATTTTCGATGGCGTTATCTGGTGTCATGATTGTGTTGATTTCCTCTGCCGAACCGGAGAAAGTGGATTTTATCGCCACTTGGCTTGCCGGCAATATTTGGGGAGCGGATTGGCCGTTTGTCGCCGCACTGTTGCCATGGCTCATTGTCTTGATCCCCTTTACGCTGTACAAAGCGAATCGTTTGAATATGTTGGCATTGAGCGAAACGGCAGCAATCGGGATTGGCGTTTCCATTGAAAAAGAACGTGTGGTTCTGCTGCTTACGGCTGTTGCGTTGGCCGCTTCTGCTGTTTCAGTGACCGGCGGCATCGCGTTTGTCGGCTTGATGGCGCCGCATATTGCAAAAAGCCTGGTAGGGCCGCGCAACCAATTGTTCTTGCCACTGGCAATTTTAATCGGCGGCTGGCTTTTGCTGCTTGCCGATACCATTGGCCGGAATTTGCTGGAACCGAACGGCATTCCCGCAGGCATCATGGTCGCTTTAATCGGCGCTCCGTACTTCATGCATTTGTTATTGAAAAAATAAAACCCGATGCGAATGAATCATTCGCATCGGGTTTTTAGGCTGTCGAGAAAGTATGGTTAGTCTTCTCATTGCGCTTCAGGCGGACGCGTTCCGCTTCATTCGAAGAGAGAGCTGGCTTGTAGTGTTTTGTAAATAAAATAAAAAGGGTGTGCACAAGAGGAGAATGCACTTATGCACACCCTTTTTTCAATTGGATACTAACTAGCTCTACTTGAAGCTATGGAGCTAACCAGCGAAGAAAACCGTACTGTTTCTGCATCGCTACGCTAGCTTCGAAACATGAAAGAACGTTGCTCCTGTCTCTGCATCGCTGCGCTAGCTTCGAGACATGAAAAAGCGTTGCAGTGCTGCGCACTTCGTCGCAAAGTATCGGCCTCACTTCCTTCGGCCAATACTTGCCTGCCTTTTTAAAATGGTTTTTCAACAAGCTGTTCCGTTAATCAGGGCGTTTCATTGAAAATACCTCGCCAAGTTTTGCGTAATTCGTTCCGGCTAACCGGCTGATCGGTTTTAACAGATCGTGGTTGATGCGGCCGTTTTCGTAAATGGATTCGTCTATGTGGAAACGGACCACTTTGCCGATGACCAAGCGGGTTCCGCCAAGTTCTACGATTTGCGCTAATTGGCATTCAAAACGCACCTTCGCTTCTCGCACGCCCGGTATGGCAATAACGTCGCTGTCCGCTAAGGTCAAATCGGTCAAATCCAGCTCGCTTTCTTCCGGAGGCAAGGAAGCGGCAGTTCGGTTGACTTGTTCCACGTTGGATTCGTCCACAATGTGCACAACAAATTCTTTCGTTTCGGCAATATTTCGCGCCGTATCTTTTGGCGTTCCGCTCCGGCTTTGCACGGAAACCGAAACCATCGGCGGATTTGACGACACGATGTTAAAGTAGCTGAAAGGCGCCGCATTCAGCACGCCATTTTCCGATCGGCTAGTCACAAACGCAATCGGCCTTGGAATGACGCTGCCGATCAGCAATTTATAATTTTCACGTTCTGTCAGTTCGTTCGGGTCCAAAGACAACAAAGCCCTTCCTCCTCTTTAGCGTTCTGCTTGTTTGTTGCGCATTTGCATCGATACTTTCACGATCAGTCCAAGCATCACGCCAATTCCTGAAATCATGTAAACAATGGTGAAGATTTTGCCGAAATCGGAACTTGGCTCCAAATTGGCTGAGCCGACCGTGGTCAATGTCGCGACACTGAAGTAAAGCGCATCAATAATCGAAAATCCTTCCACGCTGGAATAAAAAATGGTGCCCGATATCAAAATTACGGCAGTCAAAAAGAAAAGCACTTGAAATTCCTTGTCTTTCATTAGTTGGAAAAAAGCTTTCAGCATCCGCCGCAGCGTTAAAATAAAAGAAATCATGTTGCTCGGTTCATCTCCAATTTCCAAAGTGCATTTCTGCCATTCTTTTATTATAGCGGAATAGTGAAGAAGTTTCGGCTACTCTACTGGCGAAACAGAAACTTTCACTCGCTCTCCGCTTGCAATCGATTCGTAGCAAGCGTCAATCACACGCATATTTTGGATGGAAGATGCACCTGAATAAACCGGCTCCCGATCTTCTAAAACCGCTTTTGAAAAATGCTCTACTTCCATTCGGTAAATGTCTCCGTAGATTTTTTCTTCTCGTTTGAAATGGTCTGTTTGAACCATGATGAGCCCAATTCCACCATTATTGTCTGGACGAAACGCAAATGGCACTTTAATGGAACCTTTCGTACCAATCACTTCGTATTCGTTGCGATCCACCATGTCAAAACTGCAATCAAGAATGGCTTTTGTCCCGTTTTCCAGCTTTAGAAAACTATAGGCAGATAAATCGACTTGTGTTTCTGGGTCGAGTTCCGCATAAGCATAGACTTCCACGGGTTCCGACTGCATGATTGTCCGCAAGGCGTGGATAGAATAGCAGCCGACGTCGTAAATGCTTCCGCCTCCCATTTCTTTTGCCATGCGAATATTTCCTTCCCGGTCTGAGAAGAAAAAAGAATGGCTCGACTTAAATAACATAACGTCTCCAATTTCACCGGACGCAATAATTTCGCGTACCCGCTGATGCTGGGGATGAAATTGGTACATGAACGCTTCCATGAATTTCACGTTGTTTTCCTGGCAAATCCGGACCATCTCCACCGCTTCTTCGGCCGTCAACGAAACCGGCTTTTCGCAAAGCACGTGCTTGCCTTTTCTCGCTGCTTTGAAGACCCACTCCTTATGAAGATGATTGGGCAGCGGCAAGTACACTACATCAATATCCGGGTCATCCAACAGCTCTTCATACGACTCATAAGCTTGTTCAATATCAAACTCTAGAGCCGTTTCATAAACTTTCATTCCTCTGCTGGCAATTGCCGCTAATTCAGCATTTTCTGCCCGTAATATCGCCGGAATCATTTCGGCCCGAGCAATCCCCGCTGTACTGACAATGCCCCATTTGGTTGTTTTCATTTCCATGCCTCCCGCCGGAATGATGAAAATTTTAATATTCAGATAAATTTGGTTATGTAAAGAATATGCCGTCTCTCGGCAATAGTCAATGATGCACGTTAATCGACAAAACAAAAAGCCGGTTGCCCGGCTTTCCTTTACACTGATATTGTTTCAAGCGGCTGAGCGGCTGGCTTGCCGAAGAAATAGCCTTGGAACAGCTCATACCCCTGCTCTTTCAGCCATTCAAAGTCTTCCCGTGTTTCAATGCCTTCAGCTAAGGGAACTGAACCAACTTCTTTGGCTTTTGCGAGGAATTTATGGGCCGTTTTTTGCTTTTCCTGATTCTCTGCCACCCCTTGAACATATTGCATATCCAGCTTCATGTAATGCGGCTTTAAATCGGCCAGCATTTCAATCGTGCTGTAGCCTTCGCCGACATCATCCAATGCATATTGGAAACCTTTTTCTTTATAGAAAGCTAAGATTTTTTTCAAGTGATCCAGATCATCCACTTTTTCCGTTTCCACCACTTCAAAAACAAGCTGCTTTGGATCAACTCCAAGCTTGTCTGCTAAGCTAGTGGTTGAACGCAGGCAAAATTCCGGAGAATAAATCGACGTTGGAATAAAATTGATGAACGCTTTTTTATCTTTTAATGGGACGGCATATCTTACAGCGGTCATGCGGCAAACCCGGTCCAATGCATACAAGCGCCCGCGGGCTTTGGCAGCCGGAAAAATTTCGTTTGGATAAATGGTCGAGCCGTCTTCGTTGTTAAAGCGGGACAGGAGCTCATAAGCAAAAATCTCTTCGGCTGCTGTCATAATCGGCTGGTAATGGCACGTCAATAATTCTTTTTTAATGACTTCGTCAATCCATTGCACGTCAAAAACTTGCTCGATTTCTGCTAACGGCCGCCATTCCTGCTTGTTTACCCGAAAGGTAATGTTCTCTGGCTGCATAAAATGAAGGCAGAAGTCCAAAAATTCTCTTGCACCTGATTCCGGAATGGTAAAATACCGCTCCTTTTGCTGCACTTCAATTTCTCTTCTAACCAAATGATCCACTACTCCTGGAAGCATGGACACGTTTTCTTCGCCTTCTACCTTGATATCAAATTTAAGCTCCTGAACTGAACAGCTAGTGCACTCCATATGTATAATCCTCCTCTTTCTAGTAAGATCAGTCTACTACATTTTACCTAAATTTAATATAATTTGGTTTATGCATTGAATATTTTTTTGCTGCACTTTCTCTTTTTACAGCAAAGGGGCTGTCCCATAACTAAAAAAGATAAAACCGGCAAAGAAAAGGAGTGCTTTTCTTTGCCGGTTTTTTAGCTAGCTGACGGGAATGGAAGCGGCGACTCCTCCGGGATAGCGAAGTGCCGAAATCCACTCGGGCTTTTCGCCCGAGTTAGTTCGGCGCGAGCCCGCGGAAAGCGTCCGCTGGAATGGACGTCAGCCCCTTTTGGGACAGCCCCTTTGAAACTAAACACGATTTTCATTTTCTAGATTCTGGAAGACATTCACTAGAAAGACCAAAGTGGCAATAATGACAAGAATGGCGCCAGGAATTGCCAATGGAAGTGCTATCGCTTCATTTTCGTTTGCAAAAAAGACCATTCCAAGTATTAATGCCAGCGTTCCAATATTATGGAGCCAAAAATGAATTTTGCCTAGTTTACTGTTTCCTGCTCTTGGGAAAAAGTGATAAATCAATCCGAACAATGCCATTGTTGCCCAGCCAAGCAAATTGATATGGGCATGAGGAGCTGTATATTCGAATTTTTCAGCGATTCCCATATAAAGACCTAGGCAAACACCCACCAACAAATAAACAGCGGCCACTTTGATGAAAGCGATTCCCATTTTCATCACTTCTCCTTTTAGAACTCCGTTTCTGGTCCTTTTTGCAGATTTTTGGCTTGCCAGCGCTACTAAACCCCTCATTAGCCCTTTTTCGAAAGATGCTTACATCTATCTCCTCCCTTACGTTTTATATCCGAACTTATTCTTTACACTAACTATTCTTGATTTAATTGCAGTATCCTTCTTCTGCATATAGAAAATGAAGTTAACTTCAGGTTTAAAGCCTCTCAAAAAGAAAGGCTTTAATAGAATTTATTAACTTATGGAAACACCCAATAAACCAGCGATATTTTCCCGGTAGTCCGGATAAAGGATTCCCCGCTCCGTAATAATTGCCGTGATCAAATGGTTTGGTGTGACATCAAAAGCCGGATTGTATACTTTGGTGTTCAACGGTGTTACCGGTGCCCCGTTAATATAGATGATTTCGTCCGGGTGCCGTTCTTCGATTAAGATGTTTTTTCCGTCTTCGATTGACAAATCAAACGTTGAGGCCGGGGCAGCAACATAAAACGGAATTTGATAAGCAGCAGCAAGCAACGCCAAATTCAATGTGCCGATTTTATTGGCTGTATCCCCGTTTGCCGCTATGCGATCTGCCCCCACAATGATTGCTTCCACGCCTTTGACTCCAATGGTATGGGCAGCCATGCTGTCAGTGATTAATGTGACATCCACACCAGACTGCTGGAGTTCCCAAACCGTCAGGCGTGCGCCTTGGAACACCGGCCGGGTTTCACAAGCAAACACTTCAAACTGTTTGCCTCGTTCGCTGCCTAAGTGAAACGGGGCCAACGCAGTTCCGTATTTCGCCGTTGCAATGGAACCGGCGTTGCAAATCGTCATGACTTTTGTCTGTTCTTCTAACAAAGACAATGCATATTCTCCAATGCGGCGGCATGATGCTTCGTCTTCTTTATGAATGCTGATAGCTTCTTTTATTAGCTGCACTTTCGCTTCTTCGACGCTTTTCGCCTGTTGAATAGCTAAAAGCAGACGGTCAAGCGCCCAGACAAGATTGACGGCAGTCGGCCGCGATTCACCCAGATAAGCAGCGTCATTTTTCACGAGCAGTTGAAACGTATTTAAGCTACCCGTTGCATGGTGCTGTGCTGCTTGCGCTAAACCATACGCGGCGGCAATTCCGATAGCTGGCGCCCCGCGTACTTTTAATGTGATAATGGCCTCGTAAACGTCCTCGATGGTTTCCAATTCCACATAGTCGATCAGGTGGGGCAGCTTTTGCTGGTCCAGTATCGTCAATTGCTGGTTTTCCCATTTGATGGATAATGGAATCGTCATTGGCTTTTCTCCTCAAGCAGTGCAAGAACTGCAGAAATTGATAAAAGTTCACTGCGCTGCAAAATCAACGCTTCGCCAATCCTCAATGTTTGTTTTTTTAACTCGATGCGCCGTTCAGCATCTTCAATGCCATCCAAATCTTTTACATGCGCCAACCCGATGGTGCGGCGGATCATCTCACAGCCTGCAAAACCAATGGCATCCCGGAATATTTTCTCCACTACGCACTCCTTATATCCTGCTGTATCTTTAAACGACTGGGCAGCTTGTTCATCCCAAAGCTCTGAAAAACGGTCCACAAACACCGTCCACGTCTGTTTGATATGGTTGAGGATTATGCTTCGCCCTTCACCTTCTCGCGTCACCGATTGAACCATTAAATTCGCCAAAAACAACCCGATATCAAAGCCAATCGGACCATAAAAAGCAAATTCGGGATCGATGACTTTCGTCTCCGTTTCACTGGCGAAAATGCTTCCCGTGTGAAGATCCCCGTGCAAAAGCGCTTCCGCTTCTGTCAAAAAGCTAGTCTTTAATTTTGCGGCTTCCAATTTAAGCGGCCCGTTGTTCCAGATCGCTTCCACTTCTCCTCGAATTTTCGGTTCGAAATCATTGGTCTCATGATCGAAGAAAGGATCGGTAAAAATGAGATCTTCTGTGATTTTGCACAGTTCCGGGTTGGAAAATTCAACGGCCAGCCGCTTTTTGTCAAAAGGGTGCAACGCGAAATCCGAAGTGTGAAACAACGTTTGCGCTAAATATATTCCGATGTCTTTGGCTAGATGTGGATAAGTTTCCCCTTGGATGAGCCCTTCTCGCACAATCGTCAAATGCGACAGATCTTCCATGACAGTGACCGCCAGTTCGTCGTTCGTTGCGTACACAACCGGCACTAATCCCGGCGCCAATTCGCCGTGTTTTGCAAGGGCGTTTGCTTCAATGGCTGCGCGTTTTAACGTCAGCGGCCAACTTTCGCCGACAACTTTGGCATAAGGCAATGCTTGCTTAATGATCAGCCCATTGCCGTTCTCGCTATCGGTAATTTTGAATACGTAATTTAAATTGCCGTCGCCGATTTCCCGGCTTGTTAGTTCGGCTCCTTCTGGAAAAAAGGTTAATTTTTGCGCCAATGCGATTGCGCTTGTATCGGTTAACGCTTTATATGAATTGGTTAATAAAGTGGTCATCGTCATCTCCCTTTCATGGACAAAATAAAAAGCCTCTTTCATAAGAAAGAGGCGCAGAATAAGAGATTCTTTACCTCTTATCTTTCAGAGAATGTCGTCTCTGATGGAATTAGCACCGTGCCTTGCGGGATTTTCATCCCGGCGCAAAAGCGCCCCGTCTCACAACGGTATTACGGTCGGTTGCTGGGCGTCATCGGGCCAATATCCCTCTGCCAGCTCTTGATAAGAGTATGCATTGCATGAATTTTTAGTGGTTATGGTTCGAATTGAATACTAGCACGATTCAAAATAGCGTGTCAACTTCTTTTTTTCTGTAAATAGCCAATTGACAGATTTCCCGATGCGTGGAATAATCGAACTACTTTGTTGCAAGCCAATTGAATATTTTCTTATTTAGAGCAGGTGGAGGGACAAGCCCTATGATGCCCGGCAACCGGTCCAACAGTGGACACGGTGCTAATTCTTGCAGCCAATCGGCTGAGAAATAAGAAGTTGTTAAGTTTTTAACCTCTTCTTATTTGAAGAGGTTTTTATTTTTTTGTAGGAGTGTGAAAGGGATGGGCGGAGCAATTGCTACGTATCAGCTTTATGGGCAAGCAGGATCGTTTGAGAAAAAAGCGGAAGGCATCGCATTAGGTCTCACGGTTGGATCTTGGACCGATTTGCCTTTGCTTGAACAGCAGCAGCTAAGACAACACAAAGGATCCGTCATTTCCGTGGCGGAGTTTGAAAATATCCGGCATCCAGAAAAGCCGGAACAAATGAAAGCCGAAGTGAAGATCGCGTACCCAAGCGCCAATTTTTCTCCAGATATTCCGGCTATTTTAACGACTGTTTTCGGCAAATTGTCGCTTGACGGTGAAGTGAAGCTGCTGGATTTGGAATTTGAGGAAGAGCTTCTCTCCCACTTTCCGGGTCCGCGATTTGGCATTAAAGGCATACGGGGCTTGCTTGGGGTTGAAGGGCGCCCGCTCGTGATGAGCATTTTCAAAGGCGTCATCGGCCGCGACCTCGAGTATTTGTCCACGCAGCTCCGCCAGCAAGCACTCGGCGGCGTCGACCTTGTCAAAGACGATGAAATTCTGTTTGAAAATCTATTGACGCCTTTTGAAAAAAGAATTGCCGCCGGAAAAGAAGTGCTTCGCCAAGTATACGAAGAGACCGGGCACCGCACGCTATACGCTGCCAATTTAACCGGGAGGACTTCCGGTTTGAGAGAAAAAGCCCAAAGAGCGCGCGAACTTGGCGCGGATGCTTTGTTATTTAATGTCCACGCATACGGGTTTGACGTATTGCAGGAGTTGGCCGAAGATGACAGCATCGGCTTGCCGCTTATGGCCCATCCTGCTTTTAGCGGCGCTTTTACTTCATCGCCTTTCTACGGAGTTGCCACACCGCTTGCTCTCGGCAAACTGACGCGTTATGCAGGCGCGGATTTTTCTTTGTTTCCCTCACCTTACGGCAGTGTCGCCTTGGAAAAGTCAGCCGCTTTGTCGCTAGGCCAGGAACTAACAAAAGACAGCAGCGTCAAACGGACATTTCCGGTGCCTTCAGCCGGCATCCATCCGGGTCTTGTGCCATTGCTACTTAACGATTACGGCATTGATAGCGTCATCAACGCAGGCGGCGGCGTCCACGGACATCCTGCAGGTGCTGCAGGCGGCGCGCTTGCTTTTAGGCAGGCCGTTGATGCGGTCTTGAACGGAATCGATTTAGCTGAAGCGGCAGAACACCATCCGGAATTAAAAATGGCACTTGAGTTATGGGGGTAACCACGTTGAAAAAACCAATTATTTTTTGTGATTTTGATGGCACCATCACCAATGGCGACAACATCCATGCCATTATGAGCCGATTTGCCTCAACTGAATGGAATGTCATCAAAGAAGAGATTTTAGATCAAAAACTCTCCATACGTGAGGGTATTGCAAAGATGTTCTCACTCCTGCCAGCCAGCGCAAAAGACGATATTACTTCATTTGTCATGAGCCAAGCGCAGATTCGTGAAGGCTTTGCCGACTTTGTTGCCTATACGAAAAAACACGACATCCCGCTTTACATTGTCAGCGGGGGCATCGACTTTTTCGTCCGCCCAATACTCGAGCCCTTTGGGCCATTCGCCGGAATTTATTGCAACGAAGCGGATTTTTCGGGAGATGCGATCCAGATCCATTATCCGCATGGATGTGACGCTACTTGCACGAGCCAAGGCTGCGGCTGCTGCAAGCCATCTGTCATCCGCACCTTGCAGGCAGAAGGAGCCACCAGCATTGTCATCGGGGACTCCATCTCCGATTTAGAAGCGGCTAAGTATGGAGATCTTGTCATTGCCCGGGATTTTCTCGTTGAAAAATGCCAGGAACTGAAAATCCCATATGAACCGTTTGAGACTTTCCATGACGTTACCGCTATTATCGATGCCAGGCTTGGTGCGAAGATATGACAGCGCTGGAAGAGAAATGGCTGGAACTTGCAGACATTAAAGATGAATTGGCCGTACGCGACTGGTTCATGGGAACGAGCGGAAATTTAGCGATTAAAGTCACCGATGCGCCCCTTGAGTTTTTGGTCACGGCAAGCGGAAAAGACAAAAAGAAACGAACCAAAGAAGACTTTCTTCTCGTCGATGCGTCTGGAAAACCGGCAGAAGAAACTCCTTTAAAGCCTTCAGCTGAAACACTTTTGCACTGCGCCGTCTATTCCGAAACAGCTGCCGGCTGCAGCCTTCACATCCACACGGTCGCAAATAACGTCATCTCGGAATTGTACGGAGACGATGGAAAAATCGATTTTCAAGGCCAAGAGCTTATCAAAGCATTTGATTTGTGGGAAGAAGACGCGCTGCTGTCGATTCCCATTATTCCGAATTACGCCGACATCCCCCGCCTTGCTGAAGAATTCCGGCAGCATTTAAATACAGACAAAGGGGCGGTCCTCATCCGCAACCACGGCATTACCGTATGGGGAAAGGATGGCTTTGAAGCTAAAAAGCTGCTCGAGGCGTGCGAATTTTTGTTTCAATACCAATTAATGCTCAATCAAATCTATTCAAAATAAGAGAGGAAGACTATTAGCCATGGCGATCATTAAAATTCAAGGAACAAACGAAACCATCGAAGCGCAAAACGAAGTAGCGGCATTTTTGGACAAGCAAGAAGTGATTTACGAACATTGGGACATCAATAAACTGCCTGAACCCCTTCGGGAAAAGTTTGACCTTAGCGATGAAGAAAAAGAGGAAATCTTACATGCGTTTAAAGCAGAAATTGGCGACATTTCTGAGCGCCGCGGCTACCAGGCAGCGGATATTATTTCCTTGTCGGACGCGAACCCTAAATTGGATGAGCTTTTGAAAAACTTCCAGCGCAAACACATCCACACAGATGACGAAGTGCGTTACATCGTCAGCGGCCACGGCGTTTTCATCATCCAAGGAAAAGACGAGCGCTTTTTTGAAGTCCACTTGTCTCCTGGCGATTTGATTTCGGTGCCGGAGAACATTACGCATTACTTCACATTGGCAGATGACCGCAAAGTCGTCGCTGTCCGCATATTTGTGACAACTGAAGGCTGGGTTCCGGTTTATCAGGAAGAAGCCGTACAAGGATCCTAACAACACAACACCCCCGGTATATTTTGGTACCGGGGGTGTTGTGTTGTAGCTGTTATTTAGTTTGTCCATTGCCTCTAATAACATATTTAGTGGAAGTCAGCGCAGGCAGCCCCATCGGCCCGCGTGCATGAAGCTTTTGCGTGCTGATGCCGATTTCAGCACCAAAACCGAATTCAAAGCCATCCGTAAAGCGAGTGGAGGCATTGTGGTAAACCGCTGCAGCGTCAACTTCCATAAAAAACTTGTCGACATTTTCCTGTGCTGATGAAACAATCGCCTCCGAATGCTTTGTCCCGTACTGATTAATGTGGGCAATTGCTTCATCTGTGTTTGCAACGATTTTTACCGCGACTTCCAAACCCAAATATTCCGTTCCCCAGTCTTCGATGCTCGCAGGCAGTACCGAACCGTCTTGCTCACATACCGCTGCGTCGCCGTATACTTGCACGCCTTTTTCCTTTAATGCCGCTAGCAATTTTGGGAGATGCGCAGTTGCCCAGCCTTTTTGAACAAGGATGCTCTCGCACGAATTGCAAACAGAAGGACGCTGTGTTTTAGCGTTAATCGCGATGTCAATGGCCATTTGCAAGTCTGCCGCTTCGTCGATATAAACATGGCAGTTTCCCGCCCCGGTTTCCAATACCGGCACGGTCGCATTTTTCACGACGGTTTGGATCAGCTTTGCACCACCACGGGGAATGAGCACGTCCAAGTAAGCGTTCAACTTGAACATTTCCGAGGCGGTCTCACGGCTCGTGTCTTCGATCAGCTGCACCGAATCGGCCGGCAACGCACTTTTTTCAAGCGCCTGGTGTATCACACTAACCAGCGCTTTGTTTGAATGGATGGCGGTGGAACTGCCTCGAAGCAAAACGGCATTCCCCGTTTTCAAGCAAAGGCTGGACGCGTCCACTGTAACATTTGGACGCGCTTCATAAATCATCCCTATCACGCCAAGCGGAACCCGCACCGTAGAAATGGCCAAGCCGTTCGGGCGTTCCCATTCTGCCAGCACTTCTCCAATCGGGTCAGCCAGTTCGGTCAATAAAATTAAGGCGTCAGCCATATCCTTTAAACGGTCTTTGTCCAGATTTAAACGGTCCAGCAACGAATCGCTCATGCCATTGGTTTTGCCAATGGCCAAATCTTTCTCGTTTTCAGCTAAAATAAATTCTTGTTGCGCCAGCAATTCCGCTGAGATGAATGCCAGTGCCTCATTTTTTTGGACGGTTGTCCGTTTTGCCAATATAGAAGCTGCCGCTTTTGCTTTTTGCGCCTTTTCAATCAGTTCATTCGCCTTTGCAATTTCAATTGTTCCGCTCATTTGTTTGCCCCTTTCCTCGTTATAGGGTTGGTGCATTTAGGATGGTGCATCCACCGCATATTCCTTACTCATAACCTGCGGAGAAACGCCAATATAGGTGCCATCGCCTTTTCCTGCAAGTACATCTGTTAATTTTGAATCGCCGCTTCCTGTGCCAATAAACACTTGGGTGCCTGCAATCAACGCCGTACGCGCTGCTTCTATCTTCGATTTCATGCCGCCTGTCCCAACCAATGACCCTTCCGCTGAAGTCGCCTTAACCAATTCATCCGAGATATCCGACAGAAAGTCATATTTTTTCGCTTGAGAATTTGTTCGTGGGTTTTGCCCGTATATTCCGTTAATGTCAGTGAGGATAATCAAAAAGTTTGCGTTTAGGAGTCCGCTTACTAATGCCGATAGCATATCGTTGTCGCCAAAGGTCAACTCTTCTATGGAAACCGAATCGTTTTCATTGATAATCGGCACAACGTCCCGTTTCAATAATTCACATAACGTCGCCTTGGCATTCGAGGATTGGTCTTCACATAAGATGTTTTGTTTTGTCAAAAGCAATTGAGCTGCAACAATGCCATGTTTTTTAAATTTTTCCGTATAGCCTTGCAAAAGCAAACCTTGCCCAACGGCCGCTGCCGCTTGTTTTCCTGCAATGGTTGCTGGCCGTGACAGATAGCCGAGGTCTGTTAAACCTGCCGCAACCGCTCCCGAGGAAATCAAAATCACTTCATGGCCTGCTTGCTTAAGGTGTGCAAGTGCATCCACATGTTCCCGCAATTTCTTCACACAAAGCCCGCCTTCTTCGTTGATCAGCGAGCTGCTTCCTATCTTCACGACGACTCTGCATTTGTCCACGTACCGGTCACCACCCAATTTTTATCACTAACCCAGCCAAATCCCCAACAAATTATTGTATTATTATGCAACATCCAGGTTTTTTAGTCAAATGAAATTAGATAGATTTACGACTTTTAGCCCCATTACGATTTCTCCTTTTAATTGCACATAGAAAACCTGCATATTTATTCACTTCTTTATTCTTTTCATTTCTTCGGCTGACTCAAAATGGCTTGTGTTTTAACTGCAGCGGTTTTGAAGTTCAGTTCGGCCTCTCCTCCTGTTTTCGAAACATATCTTATACTCAACCGTTGAACCGACAGTTAAACGGGAAAAAAGAATGTTGTCTAAAGAATCATTCAAATTTTAGTTTTATACTAACAAGAATATTCTGTATAATTAAAAGCAATAAGGGGGCGCAAATATGCTAACTATCAATCGCGGAAGTGTGCAAGGATACAAAGAAATGGACGTTCCTTTTTTGCGGCTAAGCAAGGAAGAAAACGCAAAAGGTTTGGCGGTTTTATTGCCCGGAGCCGGCTACACAACGACCGCGCCGCTCTTCCATTTTGCAACGGAGGTTTTTTTGAAGCGTTCTTTTGATGTATTGGAAGTGAATTATCAATATAAAAACGAAGCATACGACGATTTTTCAATGGAGGAACTGAGCGAGGCCGTCAAACAAGACGTCAAAACGGTGATGGATTTAGTGCTGACTGACAGTTCTTATGAAACCTTTTATGTCGTCGGCAAATCTCTTGGCACGATTGCCATGTGCACCGAGTTGACACGCCCTGAATTGAAACGGGCGAAAGCAATTTGGCTGACTCCGTTAATCCACCGTGAAGATGTCTTTAACGCCATGGCCAGAAGCCCGCATACCGGCTTGTCTTTTATCGGCGATAAGGATCCCGTCTATGACGAATTCCGCTATACGCAGCTGGAATTCAACCCGAATATTGATTTTAAGCTCATCGCCGGCGTCAACCACAGCATGGAATTCAGTGACAACCCCGTTGGATCGATTGAGGTGCTGAAAGAAATCATCAGTGACATTGAAAAATTTTGACGGTTTAACCCGTGTCATCCGTTACCCAAAAAAGGAGTGGCTCACTTTGGACCGAAACTATTACAATACATTTATTGAAGTAGCAGCAGATTGCCCTGCGTCCAGCGCTTCCGTGCCGCCGGTAAATAAAAAAGGAAAAACAAAAGCAGCTATTGAATATGAACTTTTATCGGCCCATCCTTACGCCTTCACCCAGGAAGATTTACTTTTTGAGGTCCATGCCCGCCACAAAGGAATTCCCGAAGAAGAGTTAATCGGCCAGCGGACCGCTTTTTTCCAAAAGCCTCAACCGTGCTTCCGCTCCTCCATGCTTCCGAAAAAATACGGATGGGGCATTCATTTTAATGAAGCTGGAAAAGCGGCGATGGTGGCGATGGACTCTCCGGGATATGAGAAATTTTTAAACGGCGAAGCCAGTGGCGTAAAACGGGTAAAAGCTATGAGAAACAAACGCGAACAAACGGATGCAAAAAAAAGATGATCAAGCAGACTGCAGCGGCAGTGGCGGTTCATCTTTTTTTTGCACAAGTCCATAGCAGGATTTCCCTTCCCGCTATTGAATGGGGAACAAACAAGTTCGAGCACACTATAGAACGGAGGCAACAGGTGATGGACTCGATTGAAATCGGCCGAAAGCGGCTTGCTAGGCAACGGATAGAAGGAGCGAAATTTGAGCGTGCAGAACAGGTAGTCGAATGGATGGGGGCTATGCAAGCACAAGCTTTTCCGCAAGCGTTATGGGCCGTTGCTAAACGAATGCAAAACGGAACGCAAGAAGACGTGGAGCAAGCCTTATCCGAAGGGAAAATTGTCCGTACTTGGCCCATGCGGGGGACGCTCCATTTTGTTGCACCGGAAGACGCCAAATGGCTGCTCCGCCTTTCTGCTCCTCGCGTCATCGCTTCGAGCAAAGGGCGCCTAAAGCAGCTGGAATTAGACATAGAACTATTAGATCGCTGCATCGGCCTTTTTCACCAGGAACTTGCCGGCGGAAAGCACTTATCGCGGGCGGCTATGATGGACGTTTTAGAACAAAACGGCGTCCTTACTGCCAATCAACGCGGTTATCATATTTTATGGCACGCGGCCCAAACCGGCCAAATTTGTTTGGGCCCGGTCCAAGCTAAACAGCAAACTTTCGTTTTGTTGGATGAGTGGGTGCCTAATGCCCGAAACTTAACCCGGGAAGAATCCCTTCATGAGCTGGCAATGCGCTATTTCCACAGCCATGGCCCGGCGACCGTCCACGATTTTGCCTGGTGGATGGGCTCCACCGTAAAAGATGCCAAGATGGCGCTGGCATTTGCAAAAAGCAACTTGGCTTTGGACACATTCGCCGGCACCGAATATTGGTCAGGTGCGGATTCCGGTGGTTTTTCTGGAGATGCACCTTCTTTCCACTTGCTTCCCGCTTTTGATGAGTTTTTGCTGGGTTATAAAGACCGCTCTGCGGTATTGCCCGAAAAACATACGCAGCAAGTCGTACCAGGCAAAAACGGCATTTTTCTGCCGTTTGTTGCGGAGAACGGCCAAGTGGTCGGCACATGGAAAAAAAGCGTCGGCAAAAAGAAGGTCGAACTTGCCGTTTCCCCTTTTTCCCTTCGCTCGAACTTAGTGGAAAACCTGAAAAAAGAAGCAGAAGCGATTGGCCGTTTTCATCAGTTGCCCGTCGCGATTTCTTTTCAATAAAAAAAGCTGGCTCCATAAAAGGGCCAGCACTCACTTCTATTACACTCTTAACGTCCGCTTCAAGAATTCTCTTGTGCGTTCTTGCACTGGGTTATTGAAGATTTGCTCCGGCGGGCCTTCTTCCACAATAACGCCTTTGTCCATAAAGACAACACGGTCTGCCACTTCTTTAGCAAATTCCATTTCGTGGGTCACAATCAACATGGTGAGACCGCTTTGGGCGAGGTCTTTCATGACTTTCAGCACTTCTCCGACCATTTCAGGATCGAGAGCCGATGTCGGTTCATCAAACAACATAACGTCCGGCTCCATGGAAAGCGCCCGGGCAATGGCCACGCGCTGCTTTTGTCCGCCTGACAGCTGGCGGGCTTTGGCATTGACGTATTGATCCATGCCGACCACTTTCAAGTAGTTCATGGCTACTTTTTGGGCTTCTTCTTTTTTGCGTTTCAGCACTTTCACTTGCCCGACTGTGCAGTTGTTCAACACATCGTGGTTATTGAACAAATTAAATTGCTGGAAAACCATTCCCAGCCTTGTGCGGTAAGCATGAATGTCGTGGCGGTCATCCAAAATGTTTTCGCCGTTGTAAATGATTTGTCCGCCGCTTGGCTTTTCCAACAAGTTGATGCAGCGAAGAAGAGTCGATTTTCCGGATCCTGAAGAGCCGATGACACACACCACTTCTCCTTTGTGCACCGAAAAGTCGATGTCTTTCAATACTTCATGCGTTCCAAAGGATTTGCTTAAATGTTGAATCTCAATTACTTTTTCCATAAGGTCTCCTCTTCCGTTCTCTGAATTTCTATCTTCAGTTTTTGATTTTATGCTCCGTGTCTTCCGGTTTCGCCACTTGCATCGGCAAACCGCCAATCATGCTGTAATTTTCGGGGCCATCCATTCTTCTTTCCAATTTGCGCAATAAAAGCGTGATCGCAAAGGTCATGATGAAATACAGCACACAGGCAACGAAGAATGACTCAAAATAGCGGAAGTTGTTTCCTGATACAGTTCTCGTTTGAAAGAATAATTCCGTCACTCCAATGACGCTCAATACGGCCGTATCTTTGATGTTGATGACAAATTGGTTGCCGGTTGCAGGCAAAATGTTGCGCACCACTTGCGGCAGGACGACATGCATCATCGTCTGAAAATGATTCATGCCGATTGCTTGGGCGGATTCGAATTGCCCTTTGTCGACGGAGACAATTCCGCCTCGGACGATTTCCGACATATACGCACCCGTATTGATGGAAACGATGAAAATCGCTGCAGTGAAAACGTCCATATCGATGCCGAACGCTAAAGCAGAGCCATAGAAAATGACCATGGCTTGCACCATCATCGGCGTTCCGCGGAAAAATTCAATATATGCGGAAAGTAAAAAATTAACGATTTTCAAAAAGAATTTTTTGATGCCACGCTCCGGCATCGGAATGGTATGGATCACTCCGATTAATAACCCAATCACCGCACCAATTATCGTGCCAATGATGGAAATCAAAAGCGTCATACCGGCACCCCGTAAAAACATTGGCCAGTTTTCTGTAATGATGTTGACGATCCATTCGTAACTCATGGTTTTCCTCCTAATTAAAACTTCAATTCCTATATAAGTTGAACTAATGATTGCCACTTATCGATATTTTGCAAAACAGCTCCGCTTACCGTCGGCTCGCGCTGAAGCAATAAGCGTCCGAAGCGACTTATAAAAAGCACTTTATTTAGGTCAACTTACAGAAGTGCTTACTTCAACTCCCGCCAATTCGGGAAAAGATAAAGCCGACTGCATCGCGATGCAGCCGGCACCATCTAAGCGCTATTGCGCAGCTGGTTGGTTCTTGATAGCAGTATCCATAATTTCCTGGCGCTCTTCTTCTGGAATAGACGTTAGCGTTTCGTTAATCTGTTTTGTCAATTCACTGCCTTTTTTAATCCCTACAGCAATAGCGGTATCTTCTTCCGACGTTTGGAAGCCTTCTGTAAATTCAACCATTGCATAATTTTCATTTGCTGCAGAAGCGCTGACCGCTTCTGGGCGTTCAGATACATAGCCATCAATCATTCCTGATTCAAGGGCTACCCGCATCGCCGGGAAACTTTCCATAGCGGTTTGTTTAGAAACTCCTTCAATTTGATCAATTACTGAATAATGGAACGTGTTCAATTGAGCGGTAACTTTTGCTCCTTTAAAGTCAGCAAGAGTTGTTGCCCCTTCGTATTTCCCGCCCTTCTTCACTACCATGACCAAGTCTGACGTATAGTAATGGTCTGAGAAATCGATGGTTTCTTTACGTTCTGCCGTCGGCGACATCCCAGCAACAATGGCATCAATTTTTCCAGAAGCCAGAGCCGGCACAAGGCCGTCCCATTCCGTTTTAACAATTACTAATTCCTTGCCCATATCTTCTGCAATCCGTTTTGCGATTTCCACGTCGTAGCCGCCTGCATATTCTGCGTTGCCATCGAGTTTAACGGCGCCGTTGGAATCATCCGCTTGCGTCCAGTTAAACGGCGGATAGCCTGCTTCCATTCCGACTGTAAACGTGTCTTTGTCTCCGCCTGAAGAGCCGGATCCTTCAGAGCCTCCTGAACCGCAGCCTGCCAACAGCAGCATGGCAGCTAGAAATACAATTGAAAATAACGATAATTTTTTCTTCATGTTCTTTTCCCCCTTCAATTTTCCGTGTTTATGCAAACAAAAAAGGCAACTTGCATAAAAAACGGCCTGAGATGAACTCAAGCCGAACTATGTATAGTTGCCTTAATCCTCTTCCGTCCCAAGTGGAGATAGCACATCTTACCGGCCCGGGATGGCCAATAAGATAGTCCTGCAGTTCTTAACTGCAGACCCAGCAAATAATACAGAGAAATATTATAAACTTCGGCGGTAGTTCCTTCTCCTAAGCATCACTGCTTCTCAAACTCTTCTTAGGACTGTTAACGACCGCGCCTCTACCTCACTTGTAAATAGTGAGGTTAATTCGTTATTTAATTATGTACCATAGTTTACAGTACTGTATTTCACATTGTCAACCAGCTCTGTACTTTTCAAAACATTTTCGATTGAAAAAGAGGATTCTTGCTTTGTTTTTCTCCTTTTACTGGAAAAAGCATGCGCCATCCGATGAAAACAGCGGCCATTAAGAGGACCAAGTAGAAGTAGATTCCATATGTGTAGCCGATGGCAATCCAATGGGCCAGTGCAAGCCCGCCGGTTATAATATTCAGTAACATCAATGTCCCCATTCCCGATTCCTGTGCAAACTCAAACGACTTTGAAAACGGAAACTCTTCGTCATTGATCATTTTGTAGGTAATAAGCGTCTGAACCACTCCCGCCAACAAAACGACTGCTAAATCGACTAAAACAGAAGCACCGAAAATCCACAAAAACGCGGCACTGACCACCAGCAATACAGGCAAATAAAGCTTTGCCAAAAATGCTTTCAAGGCACCGCTGTAGGCAAGGGACACTTGAGGAATGGGCGCTGCTTTGAATAACCAGCTGCCTTTATAGTTCCCTGAAAACTTGAGCATATGAATCACGTGCGGAATCATCAAATTGCAGAAGTAAATATAAAAAAACAAGTTTTCCGAAACCACATCCAGTCCGGTCTCTCCGCTGCCGCCATTGATCAGGAAGATAAACGGAAAGACGAGCGAAATGCCCAAAGTCGGATATACTTTTAACTTGAATTCCCTTTCCTGCTTCATCATCAAAGCGGAAAAAAGGAAAAACAAACGCTCTTCTTTGTTCGGGCACATGAATTTCCCCAACACTTCATCAAAGATGTTGACGCGTTTTTTTCGTTTCCGTGTATCGCTCAATAATTTCTCCAGATTCCGTTCAAAAGCTGGCATCATTCGAACGTATGCCAATATGGACAAAAGTGGAACAAGAATTGCCAACAAAGACAGCAGCAAAATCGGTCTACTCGCATTCCTGTTAAGCAGCCATTCAAACGGGGCCGCGAACCAAATCGGCGGCATGAACAGATGCCACCAGCTGAAAGCGTAGGCGAAATCCAGATCAATCAGGTCAAATGTGCGCGCCAGCAATTGATAGCCAAGAAAAACACCGACCGACAACCCAATCTGGACGTAATTAATAACGTCCTTTAATCGCTCGCCATCGAAAAACCGCAAAACGAACACATACAGCAAAGAAGTCAATACAATAACAAACAGCATAACAAAAATCAATTCGAACAAAAGAATCAAAGCAAAGACCATTCCTTGCTTTAGAAGCCCGGCTAGCAATGGAAGAGCCGAGAAAGCGCCCGTTACAAACACCATATAAATCAGAATGTGGACGATTTTCGCCGCGCTGATGGTTTTGGCATCGATCGGTTTCGTCTGCAGAATGTTTTTGTCCCGCATATCTAAGAGCACGGAAGAAAAATCAGAAATCATCGACGTCAGCAAGATGAAAAAAATCATGCCGAAGACAATGCTCATTTGAAAAATGTAATTGCCCCCGATTAAAATGAACGGCAAAAGAATTAGCCCGTATAATCCATATATCCACAACGACTTTAAAAATTGGTTGCCGTCTTTTTTAACTTTGCCTTCGTTAAAAATCGTCGGCACTCTTCGTTCATCCATCGTCAATTTGATTTGCAGAATTTTTTCCAGGGCCACGTAATCGATGCCCATGGCTGCAATCCCCTTTTTAAATACCGAAAGCACTTGAAGAGATCGGAATTCACGCATCGGCCGGCTCCTTTTGAACAATTGAAACAAATTGTTCTGCCCGTTTGTGATGGTCGGTGAAGCCCGTCAATTGATTGAAAATCTCCGACAACGAACCTTCCGTGCTCATATGCTGCAGTTCTTTAAACGTGCCATTCGCTATAACTTCCCCATTGACGAGCAACACGATGCGGTTGCTGATTTTTTCCACGAGGTCCATGATATGCGACGAATAGAATATGGTTTTGCCTTGGGCAGCCAGCTGGACCAATATTTCTTGGATGACCATCATGCTGTTGGCATCGAGCCCGCTTAACGGTTCATCCCAAAACAGCAAATCCGGATCGTGGAGGAGGCTTGAGATGATCAACACTTTTTGCTTCATGCCTTTTGAAAAAGAAGAAAGCCGCGAGTGAAAATTGGCTTCAAGGTCAAACTCTCTCACGAGCCTCAATGCCTTAGCTTCTGCGATTTGACGGTCCATGCCATACAATTCACCTGTGAAAACCAAATACTCGCTGGCCGTCAAATTATCGTACAGTTCGGCATTCTCGGGGACATAACCGATTCTTTTTTTATACGAAGCATCTCCAGACGCAATGTTCTCTCCGAAAATTTCTACGTCTCCTTGGTAATCATCAATCAAGCCGAGCATGATTTTTACCGTGGTGCTTTTGCCCGCGCCATTCGGTCCGATATAGCCGATGATCTGCCCCGGCGCTACTTCCAAGTTCACACCATTCAACACGCGTTTGCCGCCGTAGTGCATCGTCACGTTTTTTAAAGACAAAATCCGTCCAACCATTTTGCCACCTCACTTAGTAATAGTGTAATAATTCTAACACTTCATGAAGTCGAATTGGGATTATTCCCCTTTTTTATTTTTAAGCTAGGATCATATATAAAAAAGCCGGCCTCATTTAGATGGGCCAGCTTCTCTTTAAACTTCGGTGAAACTAAAACTGAACGTTAAACTGCAGCGCTTCAGCTTGTTTTTGGTCTTTCTCATCAAAGACATCGCTCGTTGTAATGCTTAAGGAATCGATATCCGCATTCTCCACAATATACCCAATGTTGCCTTTTTTCGTTTTGCCCGGCGCAATTTCACCGTTCAACTCTTCCAAATAGATGTCATCTTCCCATAGCTTTGTTTCGCCTCCACTCGTTTCTAGCAAGGCGAGCGGGGCAAAATAAAGCGGCTCATCGGAAGTGTTTTTGATTTCTACAAATAGTTTTGCCACATCAAATTCCATGTCGTGCGTATAGGAATGGTAGAAATCAATTAAGCTATACTCGGGTTTGTATTGAAAAATTTTCGCTTCCCGAACCGTTAGCTCAATCGAACCAATCGTGTACGTTTCACCGACGGGCGCAAACGCCTTTAGCTTCGCTTCGCCTTTGTTGTCCCGCATGGTTTGTCCCGGCTCTTGAATCCAGCGGTCATCGGCTACTTGCGGATTCTTTGTGTACTCTTCGTAATAATCAGGCACATCTGCTGCTTTTATCGTTTGAGCCGATGCCGAAGATTCGCTTTGGGCTGAACAGCCGGCCAACAATAGCATTGCAGCCAAACAGAAAACCAACATTTTTTTCATTGCAGTACCTCCTGGCGGTAAAGTTAATTGTCTTTAATCTTCACGTTGGCCTTCAGCAAATCAAAAATGATTTTGGCGTGGTCGGTGTTGTCCATCTGTCCGGCAAACTTTTGGCTTGATGGTCCGTACGCATAAACCGGAACGTCTTCCCCGGTATGGCCGCCGGTTGTCCAGCCAGTGTAAGAACGCTTGTTGATGATGTTCTCGATGGCATTGTCGATTGCTGTGTAGTCTTTAGCTTCCGCTGCTTTTTTCACGGACTGAAGTTCCTCTTTCGCAAGTTCCAAATCCAGGTATTTAGCCAGTGTTTTTTCAACGGTTTCCCCATCGATGATTTGCTGGGCCATAAAGTCAGGCGTGCGTTTTGCAGCTTTGATCGGATCGGTGAACCAGTTGTAAATGCCGTCGGCGCCGATCGAGAATCCGCCAGTGGAGTGGTCAGCTGTAGCAACGACCAAAGTATTTTTGTCTTTTTTCGCGAAATCGATAGCGGCTTTATACGCTTTTTCAAAATCCTCCATTTCGCTCATCGCCCCGACAATATCGTTGTCGTGTCCCGCCCAGTCCACTTGGCTTCCTTCGACCATTAAGAAGAATCCGTCTTTGTCCTGTTTCAGCCGCTCAATCGCTGATTTTGTCATTTCTTCCAGAGACGGCGTATTGCGGTCGCGGTCAATCATTTTTGGCATGCCCGCTGGCGCAAACAGGCCGAGGACTTGGCCGTCTTTATTGTTGAGAAGCTCTTTGCGGTTTGTGACATAGCTATAGCCATCTTTTTTGAACTCTTTCGTTAAGTTGCGGTCTTTGCGGACGAACAAATCCGTTCCGCCTCCTAAAAGAACATCTACTTTATGCTTCCCTCTGATCAATTCATCAAAATAATCGTCAGCAATAGCATTCATATTTTTTCGGGCAATGTCGTGCGCGCCGAATGAGGCCGGAGTGGCGTGCGTAATTTCAGAAGTGGCGACAAGCCCGGTTGCTTTCCCTTTTTCTTTTGCCGCTTCGAGTACGGTCTTCACTTCCCGTTCGTCGTTATCAACGGCAATCGCGTTATTGTACGTTTTGACTCCAGCTGCCATGGCCGTTGCAGCAGATGCCGAATCGGTAATATTCTGCGCCGGGTCTTCCGGGTAGGTCATTTGCTGGCCCACTAAATAAGGATCGAATGCCGTTTCTTCAACGAACTTTGTTGACGGATCATCTTTCATGGAACGATGAGCAGATGTATAAGATGGGCCCATGCCATCGCCAATTAAGAAAATGACGTTTTTTACTTTGTCCTGATTATGCCCTTTTGCTTCTGCACTTGGCACAGTCATTCCAGCAACAGCAATAACGGATGCTAGCGCAATTGGAACCAGCTTTCTCTTCAAACCTTTTCCAGTCATTTTTTCGCCTCCTAAAGTGTTCTTACAGCCATCAGTATAGATAGTGATTGTAAAGCTGGAATGAAGAAAGAATAAGAATTTTGTAAAGTTGTATTTTTTTAGCTTTTATTCATTTTAAAAAACAGATTCTGCAAATTAAAAAGGCGTTGTTCTCTTATTCAGAGACAACACCTTTCGTTTTGTTTTGCTTATTCGGCTTTAGGCCGCACTGCCTGCTTTGCCAATAAAATATAGCTCACTAACGCGATTAAACACATTGAAAAGATGGTCAGTCCCATCGGCACAGCCGTTTCTTCGCCTGCAATTCCGACAAGCGGCGCCGTGATGGCTCCTAAAACAAACGGCAAGAGCCCGAGTAAAGCAGAGGCGCTGCCCGCCACATGACTTTGCGTTTCCATTGCCAAAGTGAACGAAGATGTACCGACCACACCAATGGATGTCACGAAAAAGAAAATTGGAATGACGACTGCCCATAACGGGCCATCGAGCATGACAACTGCCAGCAACAAGGCACCGGCGACGGTAGCTACATACAACGCCGCTTCCAGAAATTGTTTTTCGGAATAGATATGCGTAAACCGGCCAACGGAATAACTTCCGATAATCAAGCCGATTCCGTTCATGCCAAACAACAAGCTAAAAACTTGGGGCGAAACGCCGTAAATGTTTTGGTAAATAAACGGAGTTCCAGCGACATAGGCAAACACGCCGCCGATCAAAAAGCCTTGGGCTAACGCATAGCCCGTAAACTGGCGGTCTTTTAAAATAGAGGCGAAGTTGCCGAATGTCGATTTCCAATTGCTTGGAACGCGCTTTTCGGGAGGAAGGCTTTCCGCCATCCGAAACGCTGTAATCAAAAGAAGGATAAGGCCCAATACCGATAAAACAAGGAAAATTCCTTTCCAATTCGCGAAAATCAATACCCCGCTTCCAACTGAAGGTGCAAGCAAGGGAACCAAGTTGTTTACGACCATCAACAACGCAAACAAGCGCGTTAATTCAGCACCACTGCTGACATCTCGCACTATTGCCCGGGAAATAACCAGACCGGCCGATGCCGCAAACCCTTGGGCAAACCGCATCGCGATAAAGACTCCGATATTCGGTGCAAACATACATGCCGCTGAAGCAATGACGTAAATAATAAGAGATACTATCAACGGTTTGCGGCGCCCTTGCATATCGCTTAAGGTTCCGGCGACTAACTGCCCAACGGACAGACCCAATAAACAAGCCGTCAAACTGAGCTGGACCGATGAAGCATTTGTTTTAAACACTTCAGCAAGACTCGGAAAGGCTGGCAGATACATATCGATGGTAAAAGGAATAAGGGAGGTAAGCGCTCCTAACAATAGGATAAAACGCGCTCTTTTGAAGCCAGTGAGGTGTTCCATTTGTTCAACAACCTTTCTTCTATGCAGGATCTCTCGATGAGGAGGGCTGATTCGAAAACAGCTGTTGTCTAGGGTATCACAAAATAAAAATTTGTTCCGCTCTAAAGGCTTTCTTTGATTTCTTTTTTTAATTTGATCATAAAAAAGCCTTCATCCTGAAAAATGAAGGCTTTTCTGCTTTAGTGTTAAAGCACAAGCTGCACTATTTTTCTTGCCGGTTTAAAAACTCTCTTATTTTATTCGCAAATGCCTCGGGATCTTCGGTTCCAGGCGTATGCGAACAATTTTCAAATACGTGGAATTCAGAACCGGGCATCAGGCTTGCATAATACTCGGTTGTTTCAGGCGTGGCTTCATCAAAGCGGCCGCACGTAAACAAACTTGGAAGGTCAATTTCCGCCAACCTTTCCGTTGCGTCAAAGTCCTGCAATGTCCCCGTCACTGTAAATTCAGATGCGCCCCACATGTGGTTGTAAATTTGTTGGTTCATTATAGCGAATTCTTCCACCATATCTTCCGGCCACGGATCTAGCCGGCAGACGTGGCGTTTATAAAAAGCGAACATGGCATCTTGGTATTCGGACGCTTCAGTCGTCTGTTCCCGTTCATGGCGCTCGACGATTTCTTGCATGTCTTTCGGAAATTGCTTCAAATAGTTCCGCTGATCCTGTTCCCACGTCCGGGAATTGAGTGCAGGACCGGAAAAAATTATGCTTCGCACTCCTTCGGGCTTTTCGAAAAGGTAGCTTGAAGCGAGCATTGTCCCCCAAGAATGGCCGAGGATATGGACTTCATCCAGCCCTAATGCTTTCCGTACTTGACCAAGTTCTTCGACCGAGCGCTCCACCGTCCATAACGCAAGATCTGTCGGCCGATCGGATTTTCCACAGCCTAATTGGTCATACTGGATGACTGGCCGTTCGTTTCCGAGCCGGCGGAGTGGATCTTTTTCATTGCTCATTCCGCCTGGACCGCCGTGTAAGACAAGCAACGGAACCCCAGGACCGTCTCCCGTTTTGCGGTACCAAACTTTTCCCCCTGTTACTGGAATAAACCCTTCCGTTACATGCTCCATTCTCTTATCCCCTTTTTCGTATTGGCTGCTTTAACGCACCACTTCCACAAAATGATTCAGAATTCTGGCCGTTAGCCCCCAAATCACTTTGTCTTCATAAATGTAAAAATATTCATCGAGTTTTCTCGTTCGCCAATTGTAGTTTTCTCCCCCGACAATCAAGTCGTAAGGAAAACTTTCTTCCGGCTGCACATCAAAATTGATGCGGTAGATTTTTGGCTTGGTTTCAAGAAAATACGCAAGTGGAACCGTGAAAATGCTGTCCACTTCCGGAGGATTCGGGTTAAATTCGACGGCGGAATCAATCACACCCGTGAACGAATAAATCATCATTCCAAAAGGCGACACAATATAATCAAGCGGAAAAACGTCTGAGATATCTGCTTGGCTGATTCCTAGTTCTTCGATTGTTTCCCTTAATGCCGTATCTTTTTCCGTTTTGTCCTGACGATCAATTCTTCCTCCTGGAAAACAAATCTCTCCCGGTTGGCTTCGCAATTCATAGGACCGCACTTCAAACAGAACGTGAAGTTCTCCCTCTTTTTCAATAAGGGGCAACAAAACGGCAAATTTTGAAAACTCCTCATTGCCCAAAACAGAGGGTGTGCGATTTTTGATTTTATTCATAATTGTTTTAGGTTCCATAGCGTCACCTTACGTCAGCTTTCTTCTTTTTTTTACACATGTATGGCACTTTCCAAAGTATTTCGGGCTTCTTTTTCTTGGATCCTTTTAAGTATACCGAACATTCGTCAAAATATTCACTTTTTATTTCCGAACTGTTGCAGAAGGCCCTGAACTCAATACTCCAGGGCAAAGCCGTCTTTTAAGAACCGGACACTTTCTTATTTTATCGCCTCGTAGATGCGCATAGGCGGTATGTTGCGGAAAAAGAATTGATCATGGGCACGCGGAAAATAATCTTCCAAGTAATTCATCAAGTGTGTATCTTTTTGGAAAAACGTTTGATATGGCAAAAATTTCCCGCCTTTTTTGATTGCGTGGCTCGTCCGTTTGACAATCGTCTCACGGGTTTCTTCATCCAGCAGTGAAAATGGGATGCCGGAAATTACGTAATCGACTTTTTCTACTCCATACTGCTTGATAATTCCTAAAATATTTTCAGCGCTGTCATGATGAACTTTTAAACGCGGGTCTTTTACGTTTTTGTCCAAATACTCCACAAAATTGGCGTTCAACTCGATGGCAATGATCAATGAGTCTTTCGTGATGCGCTTGAGCAAATAATTGGTGAAAACGCCTGTTGCAGGCCCATATTCTACGATCACCACTTTTTTGCTCAAATCCATTTTGCTGCACACTTCTCGGACCCCCATTTTTGAAGTTGGGGTAATTGAGGCGATGTTCGGGTCTTTTATCAAATTCTTCACATATTCTTTTGTACTCATGTACTTTGCCCCTTTTCATCATCAGTTTCGTGAAAATCAACATCAAAGTATGTCTTCATGAAAGTATGTGAATCTTTGCAGCCTCTATGGATCTTTTACTTGTTCTTTTTTGTTTTGCTATACCCCTACATCGGGCGCTATAATCAGCAAATAATATTTAACTGCTGAAAATAATGGCCACTTCCGCAAGTATTTCAGGAGCAAAAAGCGAATGCAGAAGTTGATAGCCCATATAAAGGGCCACTCCCCAAACGATGCAGGCAGATATGCGATTCAAATGATTCAAAAAACGACCAGAACGGTCCAGCTTCCCGACCTTTCTTCCGGCAACCGCTAAACTGAAAAACCAGATCCATGAGACTGCGATGCAGGCAAATGTGAACAGCCACTTTGCAGAATCTGTGTAAACCAGCGAACTCGTGCCGATCACTCCGACCGTATCCATGATGGCATGCGGATTCAGCAGGGAAACTGACGCAGCAAAAGCGATTTGCCGCTTTGCCGAAAACTTGGTTGGCTGCTTGTCCGATGCAGCGGCTGTGCTTTTCCACATTGCCCATCCCATATAAGCGAGGAAAAAGAAGCCCACTCCAAACAACAAGTTCTTCAGCCAATCAAAACTAAACACCAGAAGGGAAACCCCGGCAACAGCCGAATAAATCAAAACAGTATCGCATACTCCAGCCGTTATGACCGCTGGCAGTGCCTGTGTAAATTTTTTCTGAATCGCTCCTTGGTTGAAGAGAAAAACATTTTGGACGCCTAAAGGCAAAATCAGCCCAAAAGCTAAAACAATTCCGTGAAGCAACGGTTCCACTCAGCGCCCTCCTTCTTTTTTTATTTAGTTTAACGAAGGATCAAGCATCTGTCTCTAGTTACCTCAGCATTCCGAAAACTTTTTCTTTTAAGCAAGAAAATCTCCGATTAATCATGAAACAACTCCCAGAGCAAAGGATAAAATGCTTGTTTTACAAGCTGGATTTTGCCCAAATTATTTATGTTGACTTTTATAAAAAGCGGAGTAGAATAACGTTCAGAAGCTAACTGCATATCTCGGCCTAATCCCTTTTCAGGGAACGGAGGAACCAATCTATTGGGGCTAATTCTGCGTGTTTGCAGGAAGAATGAGAGCAACTCTTTCGCCATTCTGCCCGTCAGCTAACTTCGTCGGCTAAAGCGAAGGAGGTCTAAAGACCACCTTTATTCAAGGTGTTTTTTTGTTGCGTATTTCGCATGCAAAAAAACAGCCCGAAAAAAAGCGGGTCTTTTTCTTGTGCTTAATTTTATGCAGTTTGCCTATCCTTTATAGAGAGCTGGGATGCGAGTCAAGAGGTTAAAGTAGATTTGGGGGAAGGAAATTCTTCAGCATAATGGCTATATCGCGTTAGATAATTACAATTATTATTAATCAAACTGGATGGTGTACACGATGGTATCTGCAATCAAACGATTTTTAATCGGACGGCCTTTAAAATCGACAATGTTAGGTGAACAAAAGCTTAACAAAACGAAAGCTTTGGCCATCCTTTCTTCCGACGCGCTTTCTTCTGTGGCGTACGGACCGGAGCAAATGTTACTAGTCTTAATCACGGTCAGCAGTGTCGCATTCTGGTACTCTCTGCCGATCGCTCTTTGTGTATTGGTGCTGTTAACGGCGCTAATCTTATCATACCGGCAAATCATTTTCGCTTATCCGCAAGGCGGCGGAGCGTATGTCGTATCCAAAGAAAATCTCGGCATGAATCCCGGCTTGATCGCTGGCGGATCATTGCTGGTGGATTATATTTTAACCGTGGCCGTGAGTGTAAGCGCCGGGACAGATGCCATGACGTCTGCTTTTCCCGAGCTGCATGAACACAATATTGCCATTGCCATCACTTTTGTGGTTTTTATCACTCTTCTGAATTTAAGAGGAGTGACCGAATCGGCTTCCGTTTTGGCGTATCCGGTTTATTTATTTGTTTTCGCTTTGTTCATCTTGATCGTTGCCGGCTTTTACCGGATTGCGACTGGCGCAGTATCTCCCGACTTGCACGCATCCATTGGAACGCCGGTTGCCGGCATCAGTTTGTTTCTCTTGCTTCGTGCCTTTGCCTCTGGAAGTTCCGCTTTGACCGGAGTCGAAGCAATTTCCAATGCCATTCCGAACTTTAAAGCGCCGGCTCCTGTCAATGCCGCCAAAACCTTGACCATTATGGGCGGGCTGTTGGCCGCATTATTTTCCGGCATTGTGTTCATGGCGTATTATTACGGCATCACCCCGAACGCGGAAGTGACCGTGGTTTCACAAATTGCTGAAGAAACTTTCGGACGGAACGCCATGTATTTTTTCATTCAAGGCACAACCGCTTTGATTTTGATCTTGGCAGCTAATACCGGCTATTCCGCATTTCCGTTGCTTGCAGTCAATTTAGCGACCGATAAATTCATTCCGCGGATGTTTATGGCACGTGGCGACCGGTTGGGCTACTCGAACGGCATCATTATTCTTGGGCTTGCTTCCATTATTCTCATTGTGTTGTTTGGGGGACATACCGAACAGCTGATTCCGCTTTATGCGGTCGGCGTTTTTATTCCGTTTACACTGTCCCAAAGCGGCATGATGGTCAAATGGCTCCGTGAAAAGCCAAAAGGATGGCAAACCAAGTTTGCGATCAACACAACCGGTGCGTTGATCAGTTTGTTGGTCACGTTGATTTTCTTTCTTACAAAGTTTGCCCAAGTCTGGCCGGTTTTGGTGTTCTTGCCGTTCATCATTTTCGTTTTCCACCGAATTCACAGCCATTACAAAGCGGTTGCCGATCAATTGCGGATTTCCAAGGCAACGGCGATTCCTGTGGAAGGAAATGTCATGATTATTCCGGTCGCCGGCATCACCCAAGTGGTCGAAACTTCGATCAATTACGCGCGCTCGCTTTCCGTCGATCAAATCATCGCGGTATATGTGACGTTTGACCGCGAAGATGAAAAACGCTTTGAAGAAAAATGGAAAGTGTGGCATCCCGATGTCCGGCTCGTCACGCTGTATTCGCCTTACCGAAGCATTCTTCACCCGCTGATGAAGTTTATCGGTACGGTGGAACACAAAGCAACCGAACTGCATTACCGGGTGACGGTGGTCATCCCGCAATTCATCCCTAAAAAAGGATGGCACAACATTCTTCACAACCAATCCGGTACGTTGATCCGGACTATTTTGCTTTACCGCCGCAATTTAATCGTCGTGACAGTGCCTTACCATTTGAAAAAATAAAAAAGGAGAGGGAGCTGTCCCATAACTAAAAAAGATAAAACCGGCAAAGAAAAGGATTGCTTTTCTTTGCCGGTTTTTAAGCTTGCTGACGGGAATGGAAGCGGCGACTCCTGCGGGATAACGCAGTGTCGAAATCCACTCGGGCATTTAGCCCGAGTTAGTTCGGCGCAAGCCCGCGGAAAGCGTCCGCTGAAATGGACGTCAGCCACTTTTGGGACAGTCCCCTCTCCTATGTTTTTGATTAAGCTTCTGAATTTGCAGCTGCTGCCCGGTTCGCTTTCTTTAAGGCGACCATATCCGAGAAGGCTTGCTTGCTCTTGGTTTCATCAAACTCGCCGACGCTTTTCGCCACGACAAGTGTTGCAATTCCGTTTCCGATCAAGTTGACGATTGCGCGCCCTTCGCTCATGAAGCGGTCAACGCCAAGAAGCAGCGCCAAACCTTCTAGAGGGATAACTTGCAAAGCCGACAACGTGGATGCTAGAACGATAAATCCGCTTCCGGTAACACCGGCAGCGCCTTTTGACGTCAGCATCAAGATTAAGATGATGGTAATTTGCTGGCCGATCGACAAATCGACGCCGAAGACTTGCGCCAGGAAAACAACCGACATCGATAAGTAAATGGACGTTCCATCCAGGTTAAATGAATACCCGGTTGGTATCACTAAGCCTACAACTGATTTAGAAGCACCGTAGCGTTCCATTTTGTCCATCATGCGCGGCAGCACAGATTCCGACGAGCTTGTGCCTAGCACGATCAAAATTTCTTCTTTGATGAATTTCAAGTAATTCCACAAGCTGATGCCGTTCATTTTGCAAATGAGATTTAAAACGATGAAAATGAATAAGAACATGGTGGTGTAAACGGAAAACATTAATTTCCCAAGCGGTACAAGTGACGATAAACCGAAAAAGCCGATTGTATAAGCCATGGCTGCAAATGCCCCAATTGGCGCAGCTTTCATAACGTAGCCGATGATTTTAAAGAACACCAATGACAAGCGGTCCAGGAATTCCGTGATCGGCTTGCCTTTTTCGCCAAGAGCGGCAAGTGCGGTACCGAATAGCACGGAGAAAAACAAAACTTGCAGGATGTCGCCTTTTGCAAAGGCATCCACCATATTCGAAGGAACGATGTGCGTGACAAACTCCAGCCAGTTGATGCCTTGTGCGCCTTGTTCCGTATATTGCGACACATCGCCTTTTTCAAGTTTGCTGAAGTCCAGCCCCGCTCCCGGCTTTAGGACGTTTACGACAACCAAGCCGATGACTAAAGCCAAAGTTGTTACCACTTCAAAATAAATAAACGCTTTTCCGCCGACTTTTCCGACTTTTTTCATATCGCCCATTTTCGCGATGCCAAGAACGATGGTTAAGAAAATAATAGGCGCAATGACCATTTTGACGGCGTTGATAAATGTATCGCCGATCGGCTTCATTTCCTTGCCGACATTCGGCCAAATTAAACCGACCAATACCCCAAGGACGATTGCTGTTAAAACCTGAAAGGTTAAATTTTTGTAGATTTTCTTTTTCATCTTTTCTCCTCCTCAGCTGAATATCGATTCATTTTCTGATTGTTCAAATGATAACGCTTTCAAACGTTCAGGAGAAGGTTATGGTCATAATGGCTATTTTGGTCTTTTTGGTCTTAAAATTTTCCAATTAAAAAACGATGCTAAAAAGTTATTTTCAGCATCGTTTTTTTATGTTTTCTGCAGCAAACGCATTTTAAGATTATTTTTCTCTATTATAAACATAGCGGTTCACCGGCCTGCCGACGCCCCCGTACTGCACATCGAGTGTGATGACACCGCTTTTTTCCAAGTAATCAAGGTAGCGGCGGGCGGTCACCCGAGCGATTCCAATGGCATTCGCCACTTCTTCTGCGGAACGCGGGATTTCTTGAACCCGGATATTTGCTATAATTTCGTTTAACGTAAATTCGTTTAAGCCCTTCGGCAAATAAGCACTGGGTGCCTTTACAGAGGATCCGGAATACAGCAGCGCGTCCAATTGCTCTTGTGAGACGGTTTCCGAGTGATTGAAGTTGCTGCGGTATTGCCGGTACTTTTCTAGCGCCTGCTGGATTCGGTTGAGTTTGAACGGCTTCATGATGTAGTCCATGGCCCCGTTTTGCAGCATCAGTTTGATGGTGTCCGCATCTTTAGCGGCGGAAACCACGATGACGTCCACTTCAATTTTTTGCTTGCGAAGCTCCTGCAATGTTTTCATGCCGTCTTTTTTCGGCATGAAAACATCCAAAATCGCCAAGTCCGGCTGAAATTCTTTGATCAGCGCAATGCCTTCTTCCCCGTTTCCGGCCACCTTGATGACCCGAAAGCCTTCCACACTTTCGATAAATTCTTTATTGACTTCCTGAACCATCGGATCGTCTTCGATCAATATGACTTTGACTTCTTCTCTAGCTGCCATCTACTTTGTCCTCCGCTTCCATCGGGAAAGTGATTATGAAAGAAGTGCCTTTATCCGGTGCCGAGGATACCTGGATTTGTCCTCTCCCTTTGTCCACAATCTGCTTGACCAAATAAAGGCCATAACCTGTTCCGCCGGTTTTGTTTACAGTAAATCCTTTGTCGTATAAGCGCGGCATGTATTCTTCTTGAATGCCCGAACCGTTGTCTTCCACTAAAATGGCGCAAATGCCTTCGGACTGTTCAATGCTGATATCGATCCGTTTATCTTCGCCCTCGACATTTTCAAAGGCCGCAAACGCGTTTTCAATCAAGTTGCCGAGCAAAACGACAAAATCGTGCTGGTCCAATTCACTTGAGAAAATAGAAAAGTAGCTATTCGAATCAAGCACTACTTGAATATCCAGCTCTTTTCCTCTTCTTATTTTGCTCAATAACAGACCCGCAACCGCATCATTTTGAATTTTTTTATTCAAAAAGTTGGTGACGTTCACTTGTTCTGCCGTTATGTGATAGGCCAGATCCAGTGCTTTTTCAGGTTTCCCCAGCTGGATCAACCCTGCAATTGTATGAAGCTTGTTCATGTGCTCATGGCTTTGAACACGGAGCGCCTCGACGAAGTTTTTGACGCCCGTCAATTCTTCCGCAAGCTTCGCCGCTTCTGTCCGATCCTGGAAGATCGCAACTGCTCCGATCAACTCTTCATCCTTTTCGATGGGAATCCGTGTGCTGACAATCACTTTTCCGCTGACTCGTATTTCCTCATTATAGACCGCTTGGTTTTTTTCAACAATTTCTGGAAGGCGGGTGTCCGGAAGCACGTCATGAATTTGCTGCCCGACGAGATCACCGCTGACGTTAAAGACCTTTTTCGCTTTTTCGTTGAATATCGTAATGATATTTTTGCTGTCAATCGCGATGACGCCTTCGTTCATGGCATGAAATGTTGCGGTGCGTTCTTCATGCATGCGTTTGATTTCGTGCGGCTCCAGCTGGAACATCTGCTTTTTGATGTGGTTGGCGAGCATGATAGAACCGATTAATCCGAACAGCAGCGTTAAGACGACCACAAAAAGAATCGCTTTTCCTAAATCGCCCATGATATCGAAAATGTTCGGCAGCTTATTCCCGGCGACAACCACTCCGACTTGGTCCAGTGCTTCGTTTTTGATGGGAACGAATGCACGGACTACAGTGCCGAGCTCTCCTTTAGCTTTTGAAAAATAAATGTGTTCAGCAAAAGCCGCTTCTTCGTCTTCCCCTTTGGAAAGCGTTCCAAGTTTGGCTTGGGAAGGATGCGAATACCGGACCCTCTCCATATTCATCACCACGATATAATCAGCTTCGTTGATGATCCGCAGCTCTTCCACAATCGGGTTGACTGATTCCCAGCCGTTCGCCTGTTCGACGCCGCTTTTTATATCAGGCAATTCAGCGACCGTCCGTGCCGTATTCATGGCCCGGATCCGCAAATCTTGCTCTTCGTTTTGCTGGATATTGGCGACAATGACGATTCCGCCAATCAATAACGAAAAAATCACAACGGCATACGATAAAATCATGATTTTCCACCGGATCGGCAGCTGCTTCATCGTTCCTGCTCCTTTCCCTTTACGAATCGGGCTGTTCTGTTTATGCTTAAGAAAAATCAAGAGGAGGCGGACCTTGAAAAAAACAACTGTTGTTATGCTTTTTGCCGCTGTCGGTCTCGCTCTCGCAGTTTATATAGGATATCACAATCTGTTTCCGCAGGCAGAACCTCCCTATGATGATGACCAAGAAGGATTGTCGGACCAAATTGTCTTCAAGTTCAGCCACGTGGTTGCGGAAAACACACCTAAAGGCCAAGCTGCCGCAAAATTTGCGGAACTGGTCGCTGAAAAATCAAACGGAACCATTCAAATTGTCGTCTTCCCTAACGGAAGCTTATACTCGGATATCGAAGAAATCAATGCCTTAAAAGACGGAGAAGTTCAAATCATTGCTCCGTCCACATCAAAGCTCGGGGCATTGTCGCCAAAATGGGGCATACTCGATCTGCCTTTTGCGTTTTCTGATGATGAAGCGATGCAGCAAGGCATCCACGGGGCAATTGGGGAGAAATTATTGGCGTCGTTGCAAGAAGAAAACATCAAGGGGCTCGCTCATTGGTCGAACGGCTTTAAGCAAATTACGAGCAATACCGGACCCATTATAGAGCCGGAAGACATTAAAAATCAAACGCTCCGCATCATGCCGAGCGACGTCATCCAAGGCCAATTTGATTTACTGGAAGCCAAGACGCTGCAGGAATCGTTCAACTCCACCTTTAATTTGATTGAAGACGGAAAAGTGGATGGCGAAGAAAACACCATTTCCAATATTTATTCCAGAAAGTTTTACCAAGTCCAAAAGCATTTGACGTTGAGCAGCCACGGCTATTTAGGCTATGCCGTCATGATGGACCAAAACGTATGGGACCGGCAAACAGACAACACAAAGCGTATTTTGCAGGAAGCCATGGCGGAAACGACCGCTTGGAATGACCAGAACGCCGTCAGGCTCAACGAAGAACAATTGAAATTGATCAAAGAAAGCTCGGATATCCAAATCCACGAGCTGACGCCTGCAGAAAAGCAGCAATGGCGGAACAAACTCATGCCGTTGTACGCGGAATTCGGTGAAGTAATTGGCAAAGACCTAGTGGAAGATTTGCAGGAGTTGCAGCAACAGCAGTAAAAAAGAAGCTCGGCCAATTTGGCTAAGCTTCTTTTTTACGCTTTTTTCACAAACTCCGATTTTAATTCCATCGGTCCGAACCCATCGATTTTGCAATCAATGTTGTGATCTCCTTCAACTAAGAAAATGTTCTTTACTTTCGTTCCGATCAGTTGATTGCCGTCTTCATACGTATAAGCAGAGCTGCATTTCGGGCAAATTGGCAAATCGCTCATTTGGTGTGCCTCATTTTGTATGAATGAAATGCGTAATAACATCGAAAAATCTAAATTTCGGGGTCATCTCTTAATCGATGACCATTGTTCCTTGGCTATCGTAAATCTTTTTAATGTCTTCATTTACACTTTCCGTAATTAAATAAGTTAATTCGTTGGTCGGGCAGACAATGTGGCTGGAAATCGTATCTAATTTGTCGGGCGTCACCATAGCCAAAATTTCGGTCGAGATAGCAGCCATTTTCCGTTTTACTAACGCTTCGGATAAACTTGGCACGCTAACTCCAGCATTGGAGTCTACTTTATAAATGCCCATGATATACAAGTCGGCTCGCATGGCGTTCAGTGTTTCAACCGTATCAATGCCTAGATTTACCAATGACTGCTTGAACAGCGTGCCTCCCACCATCAGAACTTCCACGTTTTCATGATGGATCAAGGCCATGGCAATAGGTGGACTGTTCGTAATCACCGTTGCTTTTAATGACAATGGCAGCTGGTTTGCTAAATGCAGATTGGTGGTCCCTCCATCAATCAGCAGCACCATGCCGTCTTTAATAAATTCCATCGCTTTTTCTGCCAGTTTGATTTTCATTTCATTTAATACTGTTTGCCGCGTTGAAAAATCCACTACGGGCGGCCCAATTCGCATCGCTCCGCTATGAACTCTTTTAACTAAGCCTTGGAGGTCCAATTCTTTCAAATCTCTTCGGATGGTATCTTCAGAAACGAATAAACGCTTGCTTAAGTCGCTCGCGATCACTTTTCGTTCCTCATTTAAAATTTCTACTATTCGCTGTTGGCGTTCTTCTTTTAGCATATGGGTGGTACTCCTTTTTTATTTCTTTAAGTTTATCATAGAGGGAATATTCAAGACAAAAAGAAACACGCAGAAATTTTAATTAAAAAACGCACAAACATGCTTTACTATCTATTGGAAACGCTTTATACTGATAAAAACCCGCAAATAAGCGCAAAATTGGAGGCATAAACATGCAAAACAAAGAAGTCGTTATCGCACCGTCCATTATGTGTGCAGATTTGTGCAATTTGGAAAAAAGCGTAAGAGAAATCGAAAAAGAAGGTTTGGATACTTTGCATATCGATATAATTGACGGCGCTTTCAGTCCAAGCATGCCACTAGGAATCGATACCGTAAAGCAATTGCGCAAAATCACCGATATGAAGTTCGATGTTCATATTATGGCCAACAATAATGAATTTTTCATACAAGAAATGCTAAATATCGGGGTCGAGCAAATTTCCTTCCATTTGGAAACAAGCACGCATATCGACCGCTATATCCAATTGATCAAAAAAAGCGATACTAAAGTGGGCGTAGCCATCAATCCGGCCACTCCGTTATCAGTACTAGAATATGTTTTGCCGCAAGTCGATACGGTATTGCTTATGCTGATCAATCCTGGATTTGCAACTGATAAAAACGAAAAACAAGTTTCCTATGCTGTAAAAAAAGTGGAAGACTTGAACCGCTTGATAAAAGAAAAAGGCTTGCATACAAAAATTGAAGTTGACGGGCGTGTCTCGTTGGAGACCATTCCCGGTTTAGTAGGAGCAGGCGCGGATATTTTGGTTGCCGGCACTACCAGCTTGTTCATGAAGGGCCAAAGCTTAGCCGAAAACAAAAAAATCGTGGAACAACGCATTTCCGAAGGACTGGAAAAGGAGGAAACCTACCATGGTTCAATTTAATGATATCGCAAAAGAAATCACCAATGAACTTTCCACTACGTTGAACAGCATTGACAACACCGAAGCGGAAAACTTGCTTGCTGCTATAAAAAAAGCGGACAAGGTTTTCTTTGTAGGGGTTGGGCGAGTTTTATTGTCCTTGCAGGCAATCGCGAAGCGTTTGGCCCACCTCGGCATCAAAACTTATGTGGTTGGCCAAATCACCGAACCTGCCATTACGGAAAAGGATTTGTTGATTGTCGGCTCAGGAAGCGGAGAATCCGCTTTCCCGTTGATCATTGCAAAAAAAGCCAAGCAATTTAACGCGACTGTTGCTCATATTGGCGCTAATCCTAACAGTTCCATGCGCGAGCATTCCGATCTTTTTGTGAGAATTCCGGTAAGTACGAAATTGCAATTGCCCGGGGAAATCCCTTCTGTCCAGCCGATGACCAGTTTGTTTGAACAAAGCTTGCTGCTATTGGGCGATACACTTGCATTAACCATCGTAAGAGAACAAACTATCGACATGCATAGCTTATGGGAATACCACGCTAACCTCGAATAGGTGAGAAAGGAGAGAATTCGATGAAAGCTCTGCATTTTGGCGCTGGAAATATTGGAAAAGGCTTTATTGGCTATTTGTTGAACAAAACCGGATATGAAGTGTGCTTTGTCGACGTCAACCAGCAAATGGTAGACAGTTTCAACGAAACAAATCGGTATGTGTTTGAACTACTGGACGATAGCCAGACAGAAATAGCCGTCTCCCCTGTCTCAGCTTTGAATAGCCTCACTCAAGAAGAACAAGTAATAGAGGCGATCGCAAAGGCCGATTTGATCACTACATCTGTAGGAGTCCAAAACCTTTCAAGAATTGCTCCGGTTCTTTCTAAAGGCCTTTTAAAGAGGCAGCGGGAAAACAAGAACAAAATCGATATTCTGGCAAACGAAAATGCCATTAATGCTTCGTCCACGCTAAAACAAGAAATCGCACAACTTGTTTCTGCGAGTGAAATGGAAGAAATTAATGCTTTTGCCGGCTTCCCCAATACAGCGATTGATCGCCTTTCCTTGTCAAAAACGACAGATGACGGGGAAATCGCATTGGTCGAACCTTTTTATGAATGGGTCATCAATAAATCCGAAATGACGAATTTGGACTTGCCGTCCATACAAGATGCTCTGTATGTTGAAGATTTAAAACCGTATATCGAACGAAAACTATATATTTTGAACATGGGCCATGCCACAACTGCTTATATCGGGTTTCTTGCCAACGAAGCAACCATACAAAGTGCTTTGGAAAAACCAGCAATTGAACAGTTTGTCAGAGAAACGCTCGAAGAAGCTTCCCACTATATTCACCACACGTTCGGCATTACACATGAAGAGCTGCATCTTTTTATTGAAAAGATCCTCAAGCGTTTTCAAAATAAAAACATTAGCGACGACGTTTTCCGTGTAGGAAGATCACCTATCCGCAAGCTAAGTTTTAACGAACGATTAACTCAGCCAGCCAGAGAACTGGCAGAACTGGGTCTTCCTGTTGGCCATTTAGCCATAGCAGTGGCGGCTGCCTTTTTGTTTGATAATCCGCAAGACGAAGAATCCGCCGCTTTGCAGGCATATATCCAAGAAAACGGAATTGAAAAAGCCATCCCGCATTTTACCCAGATTGAAAACCAGCAGTTGGTTAAGCGGATCAGTGAAAATTACAATCGATTAAAAAACAGCAGCGCTGACGAATTATTGGCTGTCTTACAAGAGGCAGGAAAGGAGAACTAAAATGTTAAGCGATTATTTGAAAGGCAATACATTATTTTTAGAGGAAGTTTCATCATGGGAGGAATCCATTCAAGCGGCGGCTCAGCCTTTGCTGCAAAAAGGATTTATCACTCCTAAATACATCCAGGACATGATTGACAGCGTAAATGTTAACGGCCCTTATATCGTCCTGGTTCCAGGAATTGCCATGCCTCATGCTAAAAATGAAGGCGGCGTTATTAAAACCGGCATTTCCTTTTTGAAATTAAACAATGCCGTACTTTTCCCAGAAGCAAAAGAAGTGAACATTCTCTTCGTCCTGGCTGCTGAAGACACAACCGGCCATCTCGATTTGATATCCGACTTGTCTTCCCTGCTCATTGATGACGATATTTTAGAGGATTTTAAAAACGCGAAAAACGAAGAAGAAGTCATTCGCTTAATTCAGATGGTTGAATAATCTTTTCTTAATCAAATTTATGCACTGAAAGGGGGGATTTTTGTTCAACAAAACACAACCGGAAGCTTTAAACCAACGCGATCGTTTTTAGTTTTTCCTAACTCCCCTTTTTAATTGAACACTATTACATTTAAAGGAATGATAGAAATGGCGAATGTAGCTGAATCTAAAGCACCAACAACGCGTGCGCGAATCCAAGCATTTGGCGGCTTTTTAACGAATATGGTTTTGCCGAATATCGGCGCTTTTATCGCTTGGGGTATTCTGACTGCGTTATTTATCCCTACCGGTTGGTATCCGAACGAAGATCTCGGGTCAATGGTTGGCCCTACCATCACTTATTTGCTTCCCGTCCTATTAGCAGTTACCGGAGGCCGCATGGTTGCCGGCCAACGCGGCGCCGTCATGGGAGCTATTGGAGCCATCGGATTAATTGTCGGTTCTGAAATCCCTATGTTTTTAGGCGCAATGATTATCGGCCCTCTTGGAGGATGGATTATCAAGAAATTCGATAACGCCATTGAAAACAAAATTCCGGCCGGCTTTGAAATGATCGTCAATAACTTTTCTATTGGTATTTTAGGTTTCCTTTTAATGATCGTCTCTTATTCGTTCATCGGCCCTGTTATTGAAGCGGCAAACGGATTTGTCACGTCTGCGATTCAAGCATTAGTTGCTACCGGCTTCTTGCCATTGCTTTCTTTGATCAATGAACCTGCTAAAGTATTATTTTTGAACAACGTCATTGACCAAGGGATTTACTACCCATTGGGCATGCAGCAAACGCTTGATGCCGGGAAATCCATTTACTTCACTGTAGCGTCCAACCCTGGGCCAGGACTTGGCTTGCTTTTAGCCTTTACGTTCTTTGGCAAAAAAGTTGCAAGACGCACTGCACCAGGAGCAATTATCATTCACTTCTTCGGCGGTATTCATGAATTGTACTTCCCTTATGTTTTAATGAAACCCCTTACAATATTAGGGATGATCGCTGGAGGCATGTCCGGTATTGCCGTATTCAGCCTATTCAATGCAGGTTTGGTTGCCGGTCCTAGCCCTGGTTCCATTTTTGCTTATCTTGCTTTGACGCCTAAAGGCAACTTCTTAGGAATCATTTCAGGTGTTCTCGTAGCAACTGTCGTTTCGTTTATCGTCACTTCTATTATCCTGAAAATGGATAAAAAGACGGACGAGGAGGAAGAAGAAGGATTTACAAGCTCTGTGGAACGTTCACGTTCTATGAAAGCTGAAGGAAAAGAATTATTGGCTCCATCAGCCGATCCTTTAACGAACAGCCTTACTGCTGAGCCTGCAGGTGTCGGGCGCATCAGCAAAATCTCCTTTGCCTGTGATGCAGGTGCAGGAAGCAGCGCTTTAGGAGCGACGACTTTTAGAAAACGGCTTCAAAAGAAAAACATTACAGATATTGAAGTCAAGAACTACCGGATAGAAGATGTTCCGGATGACAGCGATATTATCGTCGTTCATAAAGATTTACTGGAAAGAGCCCGCATGTCCCATAAAGACAAAAAAATCATTACAATCGACAATTACATCAACGATTCCAACCTTGCTCAATTGCTGGATGAGTTAGAAGCAAAATAACAAATCAAAAAGCCGAAGTTCCTAGAGAAAAGGAACTTCGGCTTTTTGATGGTTTTATTGCAAAGCGGTTTTATACAAACTGCTTTTTGCCTATTTTGCTTGGAATTGGAATATGGTCTTTCACTGCTTGAATAGCTTCTTCGATGTTGTGGACTGCCAGCACTTTTTTCTGCGTCGCTGGATACTGTAGCCCCGTATGCTTATAGCGGGCATCGTAGTAATGCTCGAGCAGCAGCCGAACCGCCGAAGAAAAGTCGCACGTTGTCAAATCCGCTTCGATTTGATTGGCAATGTCCTGCGGCATGCGGGTTTTGATCCGAAGGAATGCTTCCATAAATTCGGCTTGGTGGTCCGTCGGGTGATAGTCTTCCAAAATTTCTTTGATGCGCGCTTCCATTGGCATGTCGATGATCAAATGCAGGCTGTGGGTTTTCAGTTCGTTGAACCACGGCGGCGTTGCGGCTTTTCCAATCCGGCTGCCTTCCGCTTCAAACAACACGTATGGCGCGTTCTGCAGCTTCCGCAGTTGGTGGACCAATAGCGAATCAAATTTTTTCTGATTATGCGGTTCGGTGCCGATATGGCCAAAAATCGATCCTTTGTGGTTCGCCATGCCTTCAAGATCTACGACCGGATAGCCTTGCTGTTCCAGTGCTTTTAAGATGGTGGTTTTTCCGGAGCCGGTCAATCCGTTTAACACAAAGGCGTTGGACGGAATTTCGGGTTGGTCCAGCTGGCTGACCACCCATCTCCGGTATTCGCGGATGCCGCCTTCAAGCCGGCTGACATGGACATCCATTAACGACAACAACGTTGCAGTCGTTCTGCTGCGCATGCCGCCGCGCCAGCAAAATACCGTCTTATTGCCATCAATTTTTTTAAATTCCCTGACAAATTCCGGAAGTTTGGCTGAAATGATTTCAAGGCCGCGTTCTTTCGCTGCGTCTACGCTGACTTGTTTATACAAGGTGCCAATTTCTGCCCGTTCGGCATCGTCAAAAAACGGAATGTTGATGCTGCCAGGAATTGAAAAATTTTCATATTCAGATGGCGATCGGACATCGATCAACTTCATTTCACCGTTTTCAAACAATGGAACTAATTCGTCTACTGTGATGTTGCTAAACATGATTTCTCCTCCAAAAGAGTGCGCTTTTTATTCCCTATCTATCAAGTATACACCCGTTCAGAAGCGCAAGCGGCATCAGATGCTTACTGAAAAAGAAGCAGGCTCAATGGCTGCTTTCCTATTTATTTAACGAATAACAAGTTACTAAATATTTCTGCAACGGTTTAGAAACAGGGCATAAAGTGCTGTTATTCCAGCAAAATAGAATTATAATCTAAGAAATGAATTTCCTTAGTTGAGTCGGTTCATCACATTGCAAGGAGGAACTTATATGAAGAAGCCCCCAGTTGTGAAGAGAAAAAAACCGCTATGGATGAAAATTTTAGTTTTGCTAATAGCTTTGGCTTTTCTTTTAGTGCTTTCGGGAATGGCCTTTGAAGCGATTGCCAGCAAAAACTTTCCTCCCGAAGGAAAGCTGGTAGATGCAGGCGGTTTTAAACTCCATCTCCACAAACAAGGCGAAGGAAAACCAACGATCCTCTTTGAAACTGGAAGCGGCATGGCAAGCAGCAGTTGGGGCGATTTGCCAAAAGAACTTTCTCGTTACGGGACAGTTGTAACATATGATCGGGGAGGCTATGCATGGAGTGAAGAACCGACAACAGAACGAACAGGAGATAATATCATCCAAGAGTTTTATACAGCTTTAAAAAACGAGGAAATTGATGGCCCTTATATTTTGGTGGGGCATTCTTTAGGGGGAATGTATGCAAGGCTATTTGCTCAAACCTACCCGGATGAAGTTGAAGGAATTGTTTTACTCGATTCGAGACCTGAAAATTATTCCAAAGAAACCAAGCCTTTCCTCATTGAAGCCGGCTTAGACCCCGTGTTAATAAACAGCCCTTCCGCCACTATGTCGACTTTGCTAAAGCGAGTCGGAGTGATCCGATTAATGAAAAATTCGATTTTACCCGATCTATCGGAAAAAGAGCAGGATTTTGCTTTAAATGTTGAACTGCAGCCAAAATTTTTCCAAGCACAAGAACAAGAATTAAGAAATCGCACCCGCCTAGAAAACAGCATTCGCGGCCAAACTCTCGGAGAGATCCCTTTAACGGTTATCACGCGCGGGATTCCAACTGATACAACCGCTCTTGGAATATCTCCAGAAAATAGCCGCCAGATGGAGGCCATATGGCAAGAACAGCAAAAACAGCAGCTCACTCTTTCAACCGACAGCAAATTGATCGTCGCCGAAAAAAGTGGCCACTTTATAGCCGAGGACGAGCCCGACTTGGTTTTCAACGCCATTAAAGAACAAATTGAAAAGATCGATTGAACTTTAGAATTAAGAAGAGGGAAAGCAAATCACAACTTTGCTTTCCCTCTTCTCAATTAATAGCGAGTTCCTGATACTTCGTTTGAAGGGCTTGCTGCTTCAATTTCTTTTAATTCATCAGGCGTCAGCATAATATCAAGTGCCGCAATGTTTTCTTCTAAATGGCTGATGTGGCGCGTTCCCGGAATGGGCAGCGCTCCGTTTGCCATCACCCAAGCGAGCGCCATTTGAGAAGCAGAAACATTTTTCTTTTCAGCCAGCTCAGTGATTTTATCAACCAATTCGATATTTTTATTGAAATTCTCGCCTTTAAACCGGGGCATGTACTGCCTCATGTCATCTTCGGCAAAGTCTTCAAATCTGCGGATGCTGCCGGAAAGGAAACCGCGGCTCAGCGGGCTATAGGCGACATGCGTGATGTTCAATTCCCTCAGTGCAGGCAGGATTTCCTCTTCAATATCCCGGCTCCACAAGGAATACTCCGTCTGCAGCGCTGCAATTGGATGCACTGTATGTGCCCGTCTGATTTCGTCAGCCGAAGCTTCCGACAACCCAAGCTGGCGTACTTTTCCTTCTTTAATAAGTTCCGCCATGGCGCCGACTGTTTCTTCAATTGGCACACTCGGATCAACGCGGTGCTGGTAGTAAAGGTCAATCGTTTCAATGCCTAATCGGACAAGGCTCGCTTCAACCGAACTTCTGACGTAATCCGGATGTCCCGTAATGCCTTGGAAGTTGGGGCCAAAGCCGAATTTGGTGGCGACAAGCACACTGTCCCGTTTTCCTTTGATCGCTTTTCCGAGCAGTTCCTCATTATGCCCGTTGCCATAAACATCTGCCGTATCGAGCATCGTTACGCCTAATTCCATGGCGCGGTGGATGGTTTTGATCGATTCCGCATCGTCCGCTTGCCCGTATACATGGGACATGCCCATCAATCCAAGCCCCATTGTTGAAGAAATCAATTCGCTGTTGCCTAATGGTTTCATCTTCATTCGACTTATCACTCCATTTCATTTTTTATCTTCTCTTCTATTCCCTATGCGTTCTCCATTAATCCAGGCTGCAAAGGCAAAATTAACAGGAGGAATGGACAAGTTTTTCACTGCATAAACAGTGCTCCCTATTTCCATAAAAAACCGCCGCGAACATTCGGTTCGCGGCGGCCTTTCTCTGCTTTTATTCATTTACATCGAAATTCATCTCTGACCCATCGTCATAGCTGAACTGCCATTCGATGCCAAACTTGTCTTTTATAGCTCCATACGCTGCGCTCCAAAACGTTTTTTCAAGAGGTATTCTCACTTCACCGTCTTTGGCCAATTTTTCAAAATCGGTTTTCATTTTCTCCAAATCGGTTGTTACCACTGTCATGTTGAGGTTGTTCCCGAATGTCACCGGCGAGCCGGGCATTGAATCCGAAAACATGACGTCGCTTCCGTACAGATTGATCCGCGCATGCATGACCAAATTTTTCATTTCTTCCGGCATTTCAAATCCTGGTTCGGACGGGCCCTCACCGAATGTCATAATGTCCGGCGTCGGCACTCCAAAAACGTTCGCATAATATTCTACTGCATCCCGGCAATCTCCATTAAAATTCATGTAGATATTTACTGGCATCACTCTACCCCTTTCAAATGGTTTCTCATCCCTTTTAAAGTATCAGAATTTTCAATGAAAAACAACCTTGTTTTACGCGTTTTCTTTTCTGTATAAATCTCGCGTTTTATAACCTGCTGCCAAAACCTTGATCATTTCTTGGCGCCTTTTTTCTTTTGTCGGTTCTTGTTTGGCACTGTATACATAACGAGCCCAATCTTTCTGGTAGCCGGGTGTCAGCGTTTGATAGAAAGCCAGCACAGCAGGAATTGCCTGTAAATCCTGTTCTACCAAAGGAATCATTTCAATGTAATCATCAACGCGTTGGCTGGAAGCCGATGAAACTTTGCCGCGGTTTTGGGCTGCTTCTTTTAAGCCTACTACCGTAAAGACATCATCGAGTCCAACCATTCGAGCAAATTTAAGGCTGCTAGTCCCGACATAGCCGTCTTCATCTACATTTAACGCTGGAAACAACTCGTCCCGATGGATAAACGTCGGATACACTTTATTTCCTTTTTTAGGATAAGCGAAATAAAGAAAACCGTTTTTCGCCAGTGATTGCTTTTCGATTACACGGTTGACCACTTGTTTCAGCGAGTCCATATCGACGACGAACACGAAGATGAGATTGTAAGCAGACTCATCAAGCACCGTATCATAGGCCTGCAATTCGGAAAGGTAATCCGCTCCTGTTGGCAAATTGAGCACCGCTGCTTTTTCGTATTTATGCAAATTCAGTTTTTCTGCTATCGTTTTGGCCATAAAATCCTTCTTTCTATATGTATCTGGCTGTTCCAAATAAAGACAACAGCCGTCGATTAGTAGCAATTAATGAACAGTCTAAATCACTAGCTACTTTTACATACTTAAATGCTGTACTCCAATTTTCTGCCGTGCACCACTTTGTTTTTCCCGCTTTTCTTTGCATCATAGAGCAGAGCATCTGCTTTGTTAAAGAATTCGCTTTTTGCAAGGTTTGGCTGAAAGTTTTGCAAGCCGACGCTGATGGTCACTTTTCTGCCAAGAAGTCCCGGATGCTCGAGTTCCGCAACGGCTTTCCGCATCTCTTCCATGCACTTCATCGTTTCCTGAAAACTTTTTCCGGTAAATAAGATGGCAAATTCTTCTCCCCCGTAACGGGCCACTACATCATTTCCGGTCGCTTTCTCCAGCAGAGTTTCAGCCACTTTCTTCAACACAACGTCGCCCGCACTATGGCCAAAATCATCGTTTACTTTTTTGAAATTATCAACGTCCAGCACAGCAAGCTGAAGCGGCATATGCGTGGCAGCCGCCTTTTCTACAAATGCATCCATATATTCATGGAAGGTTTTGTGGTTATACAACCCGGTCAATGCGTCGGTTTTTGAAACCCGTTCCATCACTTTGTTTTTAACGAGCAGCTCTTGCTCTTTTTCATTGGCTTCCCGCAACACGTTCAGCACTTCGCTTCCCCGTTCAATGACCGCCAAATACACGATAAATCCGGCACACAAACCAAAAAGATAGGTTGAGTATTCGTAGGGAGAAATGGCATCTCTTACGTCATGGCTAAATAATTGAACAAGCAGCAAGCCGATAAAATTAATGGCAAAGCTGGCGAATAAAATAGTTTTATCCAAATAAATCAACGAGATCGCCATCGGCAATAACAAGGACAATTGCAGGCCAGGCATGTTGGGATTGCTTAAAATGACCACAAGAGACAAAAGCGTTCCTGCGAAGAGCAAGACAATCGGATTGAAAATTTTTAAGAACTTCACCAGAAACTCCCAGACCAACACCACGATCAAAAGAAGGGAGATCGGCAAAACCATTTTTACCGCAATGTATTCGGCTGTATAATCCGGGAAATAGAATAATGTCACAATCAAGCCGACAATTTGTCCGCCGATTAAAATAATTACCAGTAACCAATAGAAATAGAGAATCTTTTTTGACCAAAATGCATAATCCATCTCTTCTTTATCATGCCTGTCCACTCCAGACCTCCTGCCTTGCCCATTCATTTTCCATTCTTAAAAGCAGTTATTATGTCCTAATCCACTTCCAAACACATAGTTCAATTATAGTGTTGAAAACTGTTAAAATATAGAACTTTTTTGCACTTATTTCCGTTTTCTTTTCAGACAGAGTTTCCTTCTTTAAAATCTGCCAAACAAAAAGCCTGTAAGAAAACTCCTTACAGGCTAAAATCTACAGTTCTTTATGTCGCCATTGCAGCAGGAAAGCAAATCGTGACTGTTGTTCCTTTTCCTTTCTCGCTTTGAATGTCAATGGTACCACCAAACTTCTCGACGATATTAAAGCAAATCATCAGCCCAAGGCCGGTCCCTTTGCTTTTTAGTGAATAAAAAGGCGTTCCGGCGGATTTGACTTCTTCTTCAGTCATGCCAAATCCGGTATCAATGATGCGGATTTCGACGAACTTCTTTTTTTCGATTGCCGAAATCACTACACCTTCGCCTTCGCGCGATGCTTCAATGGCATTTTTCACAAGATTGATGATCAATTGCTTGAATTCAATCGTGTTGGCTTGAATATGCAGATTTTCTTGTGCCTGCACTTCGATACGATGCTGATGAAAAACCCCATACGACATCAGCAAATCGGCTACACCATGCAATGTTTTTCTGACGTCTACCGCTTCTGGCATGTGATTTTCATCAGGTTTGGCGATATCCAAAAATTGCGAAATGACATGTTCCGCCGTGTTCAACTCATCGATCATTAACGAAAATTTGCTTTTCATTTCTTTGTTGACGGCATCGTTTTGTTCGTAAAACTGCAAAAAGCCGCTTACCACTGTCAACGGATTACGAATTTCATGGGCGATGGCCGCTGCCAGTTGGCCTGTAGTGGTCAACCTTTCCGCTTGCTGCAATTCTTCGTAATAAATTTGCTGCTTTTTAATCCGATCAGATGTCAGGTGGAAAATCAGAAACAAAATCGCTTGGCTGCCAATAAAATTAATGCAGTTTCCGATGATGTCCAATTTGATATGCGCATAATCAGTGCCTTGGTCGATTAGCATGATGTAACTAAAAGTCAGCAAGATGAGCAGGAAATTAAAGACCAGGGAAAAGTAAAACAGTTTCGCATCAAAAAACAAAATAGACAGTGCGGGAATAAAACAAAGAAAAATAAAAGTGGACCACGTTTCAGGATATAAAAAGAAAATGGCGTAAAAATAAGCAGATGCAAGCACAATAATGAGCCGGCGCCAGAAGGGACGCTCGTGCGTCGGATACACGAAGACCGCAATAGTCAATAATACTGCCAGCGCCAGGTGTATATAAAAGCCTTCTTTGGTTCCATCATATCGCGGATTGACGATAAACAACCCCACAACCATCAAAGCGGTCATAAGCGTTGCTAATATATAATATATTTTTTGGTTTTTGTTTTTATTAAACTGCTTCACAAATCCACACCTTTTGTCCAAAAAAATTCTTTTCTTTCTTTCATTATAAACAGTTTACCAATTAGAACCAGTGCCTATTTTATTTCATCTTTCAAAAAACTCTTGCATCTAGAACCAATCCAATGCACAGCACCCGCAACTAAATAAAAACAAGCCCTTTCTGTTTTCGTGACAGAGAGGGCTTGTTTTTGCGGTATTTCATGCCATTAAAATCTCTCGAATATCCTCTTCCGTCATGGCCTTTAAGGGCTCCTCGCCGGCTTGGATCACTTCGTCGATCAAGTTTTTCTTTTTCATCTGGAGTTCGGTGATTTTTTCTTCGATGGTTCCTTTGGCCACTAGCCGGATAACGTGAACCGTATTTTTCTGGCCCATTCGGTGTGCTCGGTCAGCTGCTTGCTGCTCAACCGCTGGATTCCACCAGAGATCGTATAAAATGACGGTATCGGCACCTGTTAAATTAAGTCCGGTGCCGCCCGCTTTTAAGGAAATGAGAAACAATTCCCCTTCGCCGCCGTTAAAGCGTTCACAAAGTTCCACGCGTTCCATCGGCGGCGTTTGGCCGTCCAAATAAAAATACGGCACGCCTTCTTTCGCCAATTGCCGGCCGATGATGCCGAGCATTTGCGTAAACTGGGAAAAGATCAATACCCGTCTTCCCGACAAGCGACATTCTTCCACCAGCTCCATCAACTGATCAAATTTTGCTGAACCTCCGTCGTATCCTTCCACAAACAGAGACGGGTGGCAGCATAATTGGCGAAGGCGTGTGAGCCCGGCTAAGATCCGGATGCGGTTTTTCTGGAAGCTGTCTTTGTTGAGGTGCTTTAAGGCATCGTGCTTCAGTTCCGCTAAATATGCAGCGTACAATGTTTTCTGCTCTGTCAAAAGCTCGGAGCGCAAGACGGTTTCCACTTTGTCCGGCAGCTCTTTTAGGACATCTTGTTTGACGCGCCGCAAAATGAACGGGCGCACCCGTTTCGTAATCGATTCCCGGCGCATTTCGCTGAACGCTTGCCGCCCCGGCAACAGTTGCGGGAACACCACATTAAAAATGGACCACAGTTCGTCCAAGGAATTTTCGATCGGCGTTCCGGTAAGCGCAAATCGATAATTGGCTTGGATCGTTTTCACTGCTTTCGCCGTTTGCGTGGTCGGGTTTTTAAACGCCTGCGCTTCGTCTAAAAACAAGGTGTGGAATGTTTTGTTCCGGTACAATACTTGATCCATGCGCAGCGACGGGTACGACGTAATAATGACGTCCAGCCCGGAACTGGCGTTTAACAGCCGTGTCCGCTTGTCTTTCGAACCGTCGATAATCTCGGCTTTTATGTCCGGAGCGAATTTTTTCAGCTCGTTCATCCAATTGTACGTAAGCGAAGACGGCGCCACAATCAGCGCAGGCAGTTGGCGCGCCCGAATGTCCGGAAGCACGGACAGAAGAAACGCAATGCTTTGTATCGTTTTCCCGAGGCCCATGTCATCCGCTAAAATGCCGCCAAATTTGTATTTCGCGAGCAGCTTGAACCAGCTAAAGCCAGTTTTTTGGTAATCGCGCAGCACGTCTTTCAACGGCTCCGGCACTTCTTTGCCGGTTGCTTCCGGTTTCTGTAAAGCCGCCATCAGTTCGGCAAATGTTTTTCCGGGATCGGCCAGTCGGCCTTCTTCCAACAACTCCGCTAGCTGCATGCCTTCAATTAACGGCACGCGGATTTCTCTGCCGAAGTTTTCTTCAGTTATTCCGAAATCGTGAATAAAATCGGCCAATGCTAAAAACTCAGGGGTTTCCAATGACATAAGCGTGCCGTTCGGAATCCGGTAATACTTCCGTTTTTCTTCAAGCGCCGCCAAGATTTGCTGGATTTCCGCTTCCGGAATGTTTTTCAGATCAAACTGAAACTCCAGCCAGTCGGTTCGCTCGCCAATTTCCACTTTGACTTTCGGCCCAGCGTACACTTTTTGGATGCGGAGTTTAACCGCCGTGGTGGCATAGACTTGAACCAATTTTTCAAGCTTTGGGACCGTGTGGTAAAGAAAGTCATATTCCGCTTCTTCATCGTGCATGTAATAGCCGCCGTCCGTTTGCGTAAACAGGCTGTCGTGCATCAAATCAAGGACTTCCTGTTCTTTGTCGCACTGCCGCCGGATGCCTGGATAATGGCGAAATCCTTCTTCTGCTTCTTCACTTGGATTGATTACGAGATGTCCATAATGAAACTCCACGCCTGCCAGCAAACGGTGCCGGATGCGGTCCAAAAACAATTTGGCCTGAAGCGGCGTTTCCACGAGCCGCTCTGCCACTGCATCTGAAATCTGGATGTCTCCCAACTGTTCAAGCCCCGGGATGACCGTTTCCATAAAATGGTCCATTTCGGCTGCAGAAAGAAACAGCCGCTTTTCTGACCCGTTCATCAGCCCTTTTAATTGCGCCAAACGCTTCGTGTCTTCCCCGCTCAGTGGGATAAACGTACCATCAGCCATCGCTGTTTCATAAGCCGGCAATACTACAACTTCTTCCAGCCCTTCCACGTCCATTCGAAAGCCGCCAGAAAGTGCTTCGTCAAAGCGAAAAGACAACGGCGCTTTTTCGATTAATCGGAGTTTTTTAGCAGAATCGAGGTTTTTCCCGGCCTTTGCCAATGGAGCTTGCTGCAACAATGGCAATAGCCGTTCCCAATCAGATGCGGAAACAAGCAACGTGTTTTCAGAGGCTTCTGCAAAGCGCCGGCTTTTGATCAAGAAACGAAGCACCGCTTCTGTCTGCTCGTCAAAGCTGCACGTTTCCGGAGAATAACTGAAACGCGAAGATTCGCGGTACACGCCGCCTTCTTCAATTTTCCGAAGGAATTCTTTCATGTTTTTGATTTCTTCCAGCGCTCCCGTTCCCGCTTTTAGGGCAACTCCAAGAACAGGATCTGCATTAGCCGAAAAAATCGGCATGCAAATAAATTCCACGTGCACAAGCTCGCGGTCTTCAAAATATCGCCGCTTGCCTCTTGGTTTGGCAGCCGGCTTTGCAAACAAGCCCAGCATTTCCGCAGCAATCGGTTGTTCCGGTTTTTGCGATTCTTCAATGGCCACCAACACACCGGCGATGTGATGGCAAAAAGTCGCCACAAACCCGACCGGCGGGCAGCTGCACGAAGCGTGGATTTCCCCGTCTGCCGACTCGTTCACGCTGACTTGGAACTCGTTTCGGCCGAGCACCAATGCTTTAACGGACAACTCATCGTCTCTATTCGGCAAAAAGACAATTTTTCCAGCCTGATGCAGCGCCACACCTTTTTTATAAGCGGCCATGCCGCATAATTTATGTATTTTTGACGTGTTTAGTGAAAAGTCCATGCGTCTTTCCTTCCCAAATTGCATCCGTTTACTGTCTATTTAACCAGCATTGTTCCTGTAAAACAACAAAACCCATCATCGCTAAGCGGTGACGGGTTTAATTTTGGTTATGTACACGCTGCCGCTTCATTCATCAAATACGACTGGATTTTAGCGACGGTTTCTTGCGCATGGCTGACATGCGGGTTATGGCCAGTCGCTTCCATTAACATAAACTCGCTGTCCGGAATTTTACTGTGGACGTATTTCCCAACTGCTTCCGGTGCAATCGCGTCTTCACGGGCTTGAAGAATCAAGGTCGGAACCGTAATTTTCTCAAGTTCATTGCGGACATCAGCCAAAAACGTCGCTTCTGCAAAATGGCGGGCCACAAATGGGTCGTTGGTGCACAGCACCCGTTCAAATTCTTCCGCCAGGTGAGGACGCTCTTCGTTTTGCATAACGAGAGGCGCCAAAAATTTTGCCCAATCTTCATAATTGACTTCCATCATTTCGAGCATGCCATCAATTTCCGCTTTTTCAAATCCGCCTTTATATCCTTCTTCATTTAAATAATAAGGCGACGGGCCGATCATGATTAAATTCTCAATCAAATCTGGACGTTCAATCGCGGCCAAGGCACCGATCATGCTGCTGACCGAATGGCCAATGAACACAACGTTTTCCAATTCCAGCGCCTCGCATAAATTCAATAGGTCTTCTTTATAGCCATGAAGCGTGCTGTATTTTTCCGAAGAATACGCTGATTTGTCGCTTTTTCCAGATCCGATATAATCGAAAAGGACGACCCGGTATCTTCCTTCAAATGCCGGCGCCACTTCTTTCCAAACATATTGGTCACAGCCAAATCCATGCGCAAACACCAAAACTTTGTTTCCATAGCCCGACAGCCTGACATTGTATTTTTTTATGGCCTCTTCAGCCGTTTCTGGTTTTCTCATCAAAAGCACCACCTTCAAAAGTAAAACGCGCAACTTATTTATCCATTATACCATGCATAGCGCTGTTTCCCGCCATCAGCTGTTTATGCTTGTCCTATGCTCATCCTTCAAATTCGCTTTTCAGTAAAGAATACATATACAAATCGTCAAATTTCCGCCCGGTAAATTCATAACTTCTCAACAAGCCTTCCTGCATGAAGCCTAGTTTTTCCACTGTTTTAATAGAGGAACTATTGGGCGGTTCGATCAACGCCTGTATTCGCTGCAGTTGCCATTGTTCAAAGCCATACTGTATTACCGCCGCAAGAGCTTCGTGCATCAGCCCTTTTCCCCAATGGCTTTTGGCCAGTTCATAGCCGATATCCGCACGATGGTTTTTAGAGCTGTGATTTAAGAAACCGCAGCTCCCGATCATTTCGTCTTGTCCTTTTAACGTAATGGCCCACCGCATGCCTGTTTGGTCTTTAAATATCGATTGATACCAAACCACTTCACTCAACGCTTCTTCAATGTGTTCAAACGGATCCAAGCCATAGTATTTCATGACTTCCGGGTCTGAAAGATAAACCATCATGCTGCGGGCATCTTCTTCCACCACGGTTCTAAGATACAGTCTTTCGGTTTCCAGCACGGGAAAAATGATTGCTTCTTCTTTCATTTTTTTGCCTCCTTTTTTAAAAATAGGCGCTCCTATTTATATTCTAGCAATTTTAGCCTTTACAAAATAAATAGTTTTACTTTTCAGATATTTATCGTGATAAGATACAAAGAATACAGAATTTAAGCTTTATCAAGGAGGAAATCAAATTATGAGCTCTGTTGTTACCGCGCCTTACGGAAGTTGGAAATCACCGATTACTGGAGATTTGATTTCACAAGACATTCGGCCAATTGAAATTGCTTCTTTTAGCGGTCGAGACATTTACTGGACAGAAGAACTTCCAGCTGAAGACGGGCGCACCACTGTGATGAAAAAATCCAGCGATGGCAGCCTTCAGGAAGTCACGCCTGCTCCTTATAACGTGCGCACACGCGTCCATGAGTACGGCGGCGCTCCTTTTGCCGTTCATCAATCCGAGCTGTACTTTTCCAATTACGAAGACAATTTGCTTTATCGGCTGCACGAACCGGATTCCATTCAACCAATAACGTCCGATTCCAATCACCGATACGCCGATGGTGCAGTCGATGAATTGCGAAGCCGCCTGTATTGGATCCGGGAAGACCACACCAAATCGGCAATTTCTGCGGAAACGGCAATTGTGGCCATGGATTTGGACGGCAGCAATGAAAAAATCATCATTTCCGGCAACGATTTCTATTCGAATCCCCGCATTAGCCCCGATTCGAAGCAGCTGGCTTTTTTGACTTGGAACCATCCGAATATGCCATGGGATGAAACCGAGCTTTGGGTTGCGGATTTAAACCAAGATGGGTCGGTTTCCAACGCCAAACAAATCGCAGGCGGGCCGAATGAATCGATTATACAGCCGGTTTGGTCACCTGATGGCACATTGTACTTTCTGTCCGACCGCACAAACTGGTGGAACCTCATGCGGCTCTCAGGAAATGAAGTGGAAGCGGTTTGCCCAATGGACGTTGAATTCGGTTCGCCCAGCTGGATGTTTGGCAATTCCGATTTCGATTTTGTCGATGAACGGATAATCATTGCGGCCTATACCGAAAACGGCATTCAGCATTTAACAAAAATTGATGTAGAAAATGGGACCTCTTCTCCAGTTGAAACCCGATTCACCTCATTTTCTTCCATTCACTCGAATGGCGAGGCAGTTCTTTTTATCGCTTCGTCTCCGACCGAATTTCCGCGCATCGTCTGGATGGGTGTTCAGGGCGATCAGGAAGAAGAAATCCGCGTTTCTTCCGATTTGGTTGTAGATGAAGACTACTTGTCGTTGCCGGAAGCGGTCGAGTTTCCTACTGAAGGCAGCCAAACGGCACACGCTTTCTATTACCGTCCGAAAAACCCGGACTACAAGGCGGCGTCTGATGAAAAACCGCCTTTAGTGGTGCATGTCCATGGCGGTCCGACCAGTGCACTCAAAGCCGCCCTTGATTTGGCGTCCACTCAGTACTGGACAAGCCGCGGGTTTGCAATCATTGATGTGAATTACGGTGGTTCAACTGGATTTGGCCGCGAATACCGCGAGCGTTTAAGAGGAAATTGGGGAATTGTCGATGTCCAGGATTGCGCAAATGCTGTGCGCTTTTTAATTGACCAAGGAGAAGTGGATAGCAGCCGGATTGCCATAGCCGGCGGCAGCGCAGGCGGCTATACGACATTGGCTTCGCTCGTTTTCACAGACCTCTACAATGCCGGTGCCAGTTATTTTGGGTTAAGCGAACTGGAGAGCTTTGTGGCGGAAACCCATAAATTTGAGGCCAGGTACCTCGACAGCTTACTCGGGCCTTACCCGGAAGCGAAAAACGTTTACTTTGAACGCTCGCCTATCCACTTCACGGATCAATTGTCTTGCCCCGTGATTTTCTTGCACGGACTTGAAGATAAAGTAGTTCCCCCAAATCAAGCCGAAGTGATGGCAGATGCATTGAGATCAAACGGCTTGCCTGTCGCTTTTCTCACTTTCGAAGGCGAAGGCCACGGATTCCGAATGGAGAAAAACATCAAATGCTCCATCGAAGCCGAACTTTACTTTTACGCCAAAGTCTTTGGCTTTCCCCTTGGCGATTCGATTGAACCGATTGAGATTGATAATTTATGAGGAAAACAAAAGGAAGCCCCTGTGTCCTGGCTTCCTTTTTTCCTATTACTGCGCATTCACAGCTAAAATATTCGTTTTCAAGTATTGATAGACCCCGTCTTCGTCGCATGTGAATTCCGTGACGTCGTCCGCCAGCGCCTTGATATGGTCTGCCGCATTTTTCATGGCGACTGCGTGTGTGGCAAATGCGAACATTTTCACGTCGTTGTCGCTGTCACCGATTGCCAGTGTTTCGCAGCCGGTTAAATCGAACCGTTCCAGCATTTGCTGGATGCCGGTCGCTTTGTTGACGTTGGCGACCATCACTTCTGCATTATGCGGAGATGAAGGCGTCATCGTGAATTCCATTTCTTTTTGCAGTTTCTTAAGTTCCACTTTCCAGTTGTTGATGTGTTCTCTGGACCGCGCGAAAAAGTAAAACTTCGAAAAATGAGTGGCGGTAATCGCTTCTTTCCAGGCAATTTCCTCGCGGATCGCTTTTTTGCGGGAAATCCATTCGTTGATTTCTACGCCGTCCGGCTGCGGGTCCTGGACTTCCGCTTCGACATATGCCTTATCTTCAAGCAGCACCATACGCGGCTCGCCGTACGGGAACAATTCGTAGTAAACTTTCTGTTTCCGGGCTTTTTCGATGATCGTGTCGACCAAGTTCCGGGAAAGCGAATGTTCAAATGCCGCTTCTTCCCCCACGTACCCGGCCATGCCGTTGGCGGTGATAATGCCGTCTACGGCAAATCCCTCGGGCAGCATTTCCGCCAATTCAGCTGCTGATCTTCCCGTTGCAATAAACACAAAAATCCCTTCGCTTCGCAGCTCATCGATGATCGTTTTCGTATTCACGCTTACTTGGTTGCGGTGGTTCAAAATCGTGCCGTCCATGTCCAAGAATATGGCTTTTGGTTTTAATGACAATGCGTTTCCTCCTGATTCTTTAAATGAATGTATCTGACTATACATGTTGAACTAAAAAACGATCCTTTTAAATACCGCTCCGGACGCTTTGGGAAGGGCAAAGAATATTGCTCCTGCATCGCTGCGCTGCTTCGTCGCAAAGACATCGACCGAACTACCTTCGGTCAATGTCTTGCCTGCGGGGCAGCGTAGCGACGAAGTGTCGAAATCCACTCGGGCATTCGCCCGAGTTAGTTCGGCGCGAGCCCGCGGAAAGCGCAGCTGTTTTGCGGAATATCGGCCACCTGTTACTATCTAAGTATACGCTCTGTGATTTGCCAACTCAAAGAAAGTCCTTTTTAGCGAATAAAATAAGATTATAATGTACTAATTGGCAATAGTGAATATAATGAAGGGTAGAAGAAGTAAACTGAAACGATGTTCGTCTGTTTGCACAAGCTATTCCGGCGCTTGATGCCGGGTTTGAAAGATGGAGGCTCTTATGAAACAGGTATTGACTATAAAAAAAGTGCTGAACAACAATGTGGTGATCGCTCAGCATGATATATATAAGGAAGTTGTCTTGATCGGCAACGGCCTCGGCTTTAACCGAACGAAAGGCGAGCCCATTTCGTTCGATAAAGCGGATAAAACGTTTTTGCTGAAAGATGAAAAAGAAAAAGAGCAATACGTCAACCTGCTTCCCCATATCGAAGAAAACTTGATCGGGTTTATCCACGAGTTGCTGCTGTTTGTTGAAAGCGAAATGGGCAAGGAACTCAACGAGCACATTCATGTGGCATTGACCGACCATTTGGCATTCGCCATCAGCCGGGCTGAAAAAGACATGAGCTTCTCAAACCCTTTTTTATATGAAATTGAAGCCTTGTATCCAAAAGAATACCGGGTAGCACAAGGCGTCGTGAAACAAGTGGAAGACCGGATGGGTATTGTGTTTCCTGAAGGGGAAATCGGGTTTATCGCCCTGCACATCCACAGTGCTGTCACAGATAAATCGCTGCGCGACATCAACCGCTATAACCGCCTCATCTCCCAACTGGTTGAAATTATTGAAGAAAATCTTTCTCTCAAGCTGGAAAAAGACGATGTCGATTACCACCGGCTGATCCAGCATTTGCATCGCGCCATTGACAGGGTTCACCAAGGAGAGTCTTTAGGCAAAGAAAACAAATTAGAAGAAGTGTTGAAAAAAGAATATCCCGTATGCTATAATCTTGCGTGGAAACTAATAAAAGTTATGCAGAACCAATTGAAAAAGCCAGTCGACGAAGCGGAAGTCCTTTATTTGACGATCCACCTTCAGCGCTTGCTTCATAAATCTTAAAAACCAACCATACGTGTTACTGATTCGATCAGGCATGAGTATGAAACGGTGCAGATTAAATTCAAGGGAGACGAATCCCTTTTTTTAACTGTATCTTTTCTGCTCATGCCTTTTTTGTTGGCTTACGATTTCAACTGGATTGCTGCTTTTATTAAAAATAAGGAGGAATTTTTCATGGCTACGAAATCTTCAACGTCGAGCAATTTGTTCGGCACATTGCAAAAAGTCGGGAAAGCGTTGATGCTTCCGGTTGCGCTCCTGCCTGCAGCTGGTATTTTACTCGCTTTCGGTACGAGCTTTGCGCAAGATTCATTTTTAGAAGCGGTGCCTTTCTTTGGTGCTGATTGGATCCAAAAACTATTGTTCGTCATGGCGGAAGCCGGCGGAGTCGTATTTGATAACTTGCCGCTATTGTTCGCAGTTGGGGTAGCCATCGGGCTTGCCGGCGGGGACGGCGTAGCAGGCCTTGCAGCCATCATCGGCTACTTGATCATGAACGTCACGATGAAGGCATTCGGCAACATTACAGCCGAAATGACGACCGATCCGAAGTATGCAGAAGTGCTCGGTATTCCAACACTTCAAACAGGCGTTTTCGGCGGGATTATCGTCGGGGTATTAGCCGCATTTATGTACAATCGATTCTTCAATATCAAATTGCCGCAGTTTCTTGGATTCTTTGCCGGCAAACGGTTTGTTCCAATTGTTACTGCTTTCTCAGCCGTTTTCCTTGGAATATTGATGTTCCTTGTCTGGCCATTTGCCCAAAACGGTTTGAACACACTTTCACATTTCATGCTAGAAACCAACCGGACTCTGGCTGCATTTGTTTTTGGTACGATTGAACGGGGTTTGATCCCGTTCGGCTTGCACCATATCTTTTATTCGCCGTTCTGGTTTGAGTTCGGCTCTTACACGAATGCCGCAGGCGAAATCATCCGCGGCGACCAGCGCATTTTCTTCTCCCAATTGCAAGACGGCGTTGAGTTCACTTCCGGTACATTTATGGCCGGCAAATTCCCGTTCATGATGTTCGGCCTTCCGGCAGCGGCACTTGCCATTTATCACTGTGCACGCCCTGAGAAGAAAAAACTCATCGGCGGAATCATGGCATCCGGTGCTTTGACATCATTCTTAACTGGTATTACAGAACCACTTGAATTCTCGTTCCTATTTGTTGCACCGGTCCTTTTCGGTATCCATGCCGTTTTCGCTGGATTGTCGTTCATGACGATGCACCTGCTGAATGTTAAGATCGGGATGACCTTCTCAGGCGGTTTAATCGACTTCTTGCTCTTCGGCGTTATGCCAGGCAGAACCGATTGGTGGTGGGTCATCATCGTCGGCTTGGTCTTTGCGGTTATCTACTATTTCGGTTTCCGCTTTGCCATCACGAAATTCAACTTGATGACGCCGGGCCGTGAAGCAGATACAGAAGATGATGAGGAAGATGGCGAAGAAGTCGGCGATCTTCCATATGAAATTCTCGCTGCAATGGGCGGACAGGAAAATATCAAAAACTTGGATGCTTGCATCACCCGCCTTCGCGTCAGCGTAGAAGACAAAAACAATGTCGATAAAAACCGTTTGAAAAAACTTGGCGCTTCCGGCGTTATGGAAGTCGGCAACAACATTCAAGCCATATTCGGTCCTGTTTCAGACAGCTTGCGCGGACAAATGCAAGACATCATCAACGGCAAACGCCCACGCCCGCAAGCAGCTCCAAAAGCGACAGAACAAAATATGGAAGATGCTGCGGTTAAAACCGCAACTCTTGAATTCACAAGCCCGATGACCGGCGAAATCTTGCCAATCACGGAAGTTCCGGACCAAGTATTTGCCGGCAAAATGATCGGCGACGGATTTGCAATCCGCCCTACCGACGGCAAAGTCGTATCACCGGTCAACGGCAAAGTCGTGACTGTATTCCCGACAAAACATGCAATCGGCATCGCTGCAGACAACGGCACCGAAGTGCTGATCCATATCGGAATTGATACAGTCAATTTGAAAGGCGAAGGATTTACGTCTAAGATTGAACAAGGCGACTTCGTTGAACAAGGCCAGCTGTTGATGGAAGTGGACTTGGACTATATTGAAAAGAATGCCTCATCGATCGTGACGCCAATTGTCTTTACCAACTTGGCTGAAGGACAATCGGTGGAAATTCAAAAATCCGGCATGGTAAATGCCAATGAACAACACATTATCGCAATCAAAGATGGAGAACCTGTGGCCATCGGTTAAGTTGAACTTGAAAAATCCGGCCGGCAGCGAAAAATTCGTTTGCAGCCGGATTTTTTATTACATAGGGGGCTTGGAGAATGAAATTACTAACGTTAAACTGCCACTCTTGGCACGAAGAAAACCAGCTCGAAAAAATCGGCTATTTGGCTGAAGCCATCAAGGAAAACGGCTATGATGTGATCGCTTTGCAGGAAGTGAACCAATCGATTGATGCGCCATTGATTGGTGAAATAATCAAAAAAGATAATTTCGCGGTCGTGTTGCTGCAGCAACTGGAAAAGATCGGCGCTGCCGGCTATTCGCTTGTCTGGGATTTTTCTCATTTGGTTTACGGAAAATTTGAAGAAGGTTCGGCGATTTTAACGAAACACCCCGTTACCGCGGAGCATTCCTTTTTTGTCAGCGGCATTGTGGATCCCGAAGTTTGGAAAAGCCGCAAAATTGTCGGCGCCAAAATCGATTATCGCGGCACCCCTGTCTCCGTCTACTCTTGCCACACTGGCTGGTGGGACGACGAAGAAGAGCCGTTCAAGCAGCAGGCAGAAGCTCTTATGAAACAACTCCCGAAAGATGAACCTGTTTTTCTGCTCGGCGACTTTAACAACAACGCGTTTATCTCAGGCGAGGGCTATGAGTATTTGATGAATCAGGGGCTTTACGACACCTACTCACTCGCCAAGGAAAAAGACGAGGGCATTACCGTCAAAGGCAAAATCACCGGCTGGAACAACAACAAAGAAGACTTGCGCATCGATTTGATCTTAATGAACCCGCCGCTGCCAACCGCTTATTCAAAAGTTATTTTCAATAGCAGGAATAAACCCGTCGTCTCGGATCATTTTGGGGTTGAGGCGGAAGTGGAATTGTAATTCAGCACGTTGAAAGGCCCTCTTCGTAAAGAAGAGGGCCTTTTACTGTCCGGAATCAACCAAGTACTGTCCAAACTCCGTCATTTACTTGCCGTTTCATTTTTTCACAAAAAAAGAAGCCAGCTCTATTAAGTGAGCCGGCTTCTTTCATCGATTTATCCTTCGAGCAACTTTATCACGTTTCGGGAAATGTCGTGCGTATTGATCGCCGACTCCACTTGCTTGTTGTTCACGCAGTTGATGAATTCTTTTACTTCATAGTACATCGTGTCAAATTCATGGGGAATTGAAAGGTCTTCCATCTGCCCGTCACGGTATTTGAGTGTCGCGCTTTTCGGGTCGCTGATTCGATCGATTTCGATGGTGCCGTTTTCGCCTTGTATTTCGCTTGGCAGATGAGAATCCGAGATTTTTGAATACATGACAACCGCTTCTACGCCGTTGTAGCGAAGAATCATGCTGCCTTGCCCATCGGCACCGGTAGAAAGCAAATAATCGTTTTTAAGGGCTGCTTCCGGCTCTCCTGCCAAATGGACGATCGGTGCGATGCAATAAACCCCTAAATCCATTTTGGCGCCATTTCCCAGTTCGGGTTTGAAGGCATTTTCGATGATGCCTTCTTTGTATTTATCGTAGCGGGATGAATATTGGTTGTAATGGAAGACAAACCGGCGCAGCGGCCCGATTTTATCCAAATTCTTTTTAACGTTGAGGAACGTCGGCGTTACAGTCGATTTCATTGCTTCCATAAACGTCACATTAAAGCGGTTAGACGCCTTGATCACCCGGTCCATTTCCTCGACGGATGTCACAGCCGGCTTTTCGCAAAGCACGTGGATGCCATTCTCCATCGCCAGCAAACTTTGTTCCACGTGGAACGCATTTGGTGATGCAATGTACACTGCATCAATTTTTCCGCTTTGGAACATTTCCGACATATCCGTATAAACGCTCTCAACGCCGTAGCGGTCCGCAAATTCACGGCCCGTTTCCATTTTGCGCGAATAAACAGCGCCAATGGTGAATTCCGGCAAGTCGCGCATCGCTTTGATCAGCCGATCGGTGATCCAGTTCGTTCCGATAATTCCAAATCTCATGATGATACCCCTTTTCCAGTATATTTTCTAAGCTACCCCAAAAAGTGATTGAACACAAGGCGCTATCTTCTATGTATAAATAAAAAAACACCTCGCCCGAAGGCAAGGTGTTTCTCGAAAATTTGCGGCGTTCCCAGCCACGTTCCACAACGTGCTCCAAAAGGAATGCTGGTCCGTCTTACGCAAACGAGCTCATCGCGTCTTTAACAATAAGGCATAATAAGAACCGCGTCAATATTTTTGTTTTTGGCCAGGCCAATTAAAACTCTTACTTCCACCATTCTGATGAAGGAATGGACAAGCTTCCATCTAGTTGAACGGTTTCACCAATTTGTGGAGTTACGAGATCGACATCATTTTCCTTGGCTGCTTTCGTTGCCCGTTCGACCGGCTCTTTCCAGCCATGCCGAGCTAATGTAAATGCCCCCCAATGCGTCAACACCATATGCTTGCCCTGTACATCGATGCTGGCCTGTACGGATTCTTCCGGAAGCGAATGCGATTCCGGCCAGCGTTTATCGTATTGGCCGCCTTCGATCAACGCAATGTCAAAAGGTCCGTATTTATCGCCGATTTCCTTGAAATGCCCATCGTATCCGCCATCGCCGCTTGTATAAAAGCGAGTCTTTTCTCCAAGAATGGCCCATCCACCCCACAAAGTTGAGTTTCGGTTAAAAACTCCTCTTCCAGAAAAATGTTTGGCTGGTGTTAATGCGATGGTCAATCCTTGGAATTCCGTTTCATCCCACCAATTCAATTCCGTAATGTTTTCTTTTTTAACGCCCCATTGGATCAAGTGGCTGCTTATACCATAAGGAACAAAGAAATGAGCGACCTTGCTCTTCAGCTTTTTAATGGATTGATAATCCAAATGGTCGTAATGATCGTGTGTAATGAAAACCGCATCAATCGGAGGCATCTCTTCTATAATCCCAAGCATATCTCCGCTGTAGCGTTTAGGTCCTATAAATGACACGGGCGAAGCAATGGGTCCAAGCATCGGATCGATCAGGATCTTTTTATTATCCAGGCTCAGAATAAAAGCGGAATGGCCAAGCCAGGTCAAGCTATCTTCTTGGCCGTTGATTTTATTCCAATCAATTTCAGAAACCGGCAATGGACCGGATGGATTCGTTTCTTCGCGTGAGGAATCCGGATCCAGAAGTGTGTGAGGCACCTCCACACTGCCGGCCGGTATTACAGAAGGCTGATTGACAAATTTTCCATCCTTGTAATTATCAAAAGTTTTAAATACTTCTTCTTGCTCCTTGCTTGGATTGCCGCCAAACGTTGGAGAGATATTAATAATCAATGTAACGACCACCCCTAATAAAACGATTACTAACAATAGATAGAGCAGTATTTTCTTTATGATTCCCTTTTTCTTTGATGTTGAAGGTTCTTCAAGATGTGACATGTCATCCCTCGCCTTGTTGTTCTATAAATAATTGCCCTGGAAATGCAGGATGCCCAGCCTTAATTGCCAATTGTTCACCATGCTTTTATAATTAGCTCATATTAATATTTGGTTTGCAACTTGCATGGCTTGCTGCTAATGCCTTTGCAAGATTTGGTGAAAGACAAGTGAACTTATCGATATTCCTGATATGTAAAATGTACGATGAACTCCGGGAATAGGGAAAGTCCCCACTAAACTGACCCCTTCACTTTGTTCGAATTTGACACTTTTAAGTAGGCCAATCCTTTGTTATTGTAATGCTTACATGAGAAAGCAAAAAGGAAGGATTGGGAATATGCAAAAAACATCGACTGCCACTTATTCAAGCACACGCACTTTTGAATTGATCATTGCTGCCATGTCCATCGCCCTCGTCTTTGTCGCTACACTTCTATTGAACATCCGTTTGCCGATTGCGGCGAACGGCGGGTTGGTTCATCTTGGAACCGCCATGCTGTTCATCATCGCGATTTTATTCGGACCGAAAACCGGCGCCATTGCCGGTGCGATCGGCATGGGATTCTTTGACTTGTTTTCCGGCTGGACGCTTTGGGCGCCGATTTCGTTCGTGGCACGCGGGCTGCAGGGCTACCTCGTCGGGAAAATTGCCTGGTCGAACGGCCGCAAAGGCAATAGCATCGGCTTTAACATCCTAGCTTGCATCGTATCGGTGCCGTTTATGCTGGTCATCTATTACATCGGCGAAGCCATCATGTTCAACAGCCTCATTGTACCGGCAGCTTCGATTCCTGGAAATCTTGTGCAAAATGGCGTCGGCCTGCTTGTCGCCATTCCCGTTGCAGTTGCGTTGAAAAAGACACCGTTTTTCAAATAAAAGCTTTACCCGCTCATTCCAAAAAAAAGGCTGGACCAAAGTCAAATCGACTTCAGGTCCAGCCTTTTTTGAATTTATAAGACATCATTCATTTTATGAAGAAGCTGCTGCCGCTGCTGCTTGGTCCGCTTTCACACAGTCGATTGCCACTACAAGCGCCAATACGATGGTTTCCATCTCGTCATCCACGATTTGAATTTTATAGCTGTCGCCCCACGTAAACCATTCTTTGCTTACTTGGCCGACCACTTCCCCGTGCTTCAGCACTTCGAAATTCATGTCCCACCAATTGCCGTTGACGTTAATGCCTTCTGCGTCTATCGTGTAGCGGGCTTTTAAGAAAGTGAATTCCTTCTTAATCGTTAAGACTTCGCGGCCATTTACTTCCACAAAAAACTTCGGCAAAAAGCTGAATACTTTTTTCGTAATAAGCGCAACTTCATCTCCCGCTGCATTCATAATGGTAAACGTCTTCGGGACTTGCATAAAGCTGCCTTGCCCAAAATACACATCATTCTCCCGCTCGTCTTTAACCGTGAATTTGCCGCTCAAGCTAAATACTTTCTGCTTTAAATATAGTTGCCTCATATTCAGCCTCTCCTCCGGTTCATATAAATATGCTCAACTCTTTATATTCCATAAAACGTGAAGAAATCCCTTCTTGAATGCTGCTAGAATCGCTATCTCCTACCAGTTATACTAAAGAAAATTATTCCGTTTCGAAAGGAGCGCTTCAAAATGGAAATCGAGAATTTAGTTCGAGTCAATACACGACAGGCATTTCGGGAGTGGCTTGAGGAATATTCAACGACCGAGAAATTTTGTTGGATTATTGTCAGTATGACCCCACAGCCAGAAGTTTTATTGTATTTAGACGCAGTGGAAGAAGCGTTGTGTTTTGGATGGATCGATGGCACGAAGAAAAAATTATCCGATACTGAAGTTGTGCAACGCTTTTCCCCGCGATCGAAAAAAAGCAACTGGACCGAATTAAATAAAGAACGTGTAAGAAGATTGATCAAACTGGGTCTGATGAAAGAAGAAGGACTGCGAATCCTCCCCGATATGCAGCCCGAATCTTTTGCAATCGATAAAGAAATCGAAGCCCGCCTGAAAGAAGACGAGCAAGTCTATCAAAATTTCCTGAACTTCCCCGAACTATACCGGCGGATCCGCATTGATACGATCCAAAGCTACCGGAATGACCCCGATCTGTTCAATAAACGGCTGGAGAAGTTTATTCAAAACACAAAAGCGAATAAAATGTACGGCTTGTGGAATGATAATGGCCGATTGGTTGATTATGAAAGGAAAATCAATCCCCTACTTAACCCAAAAAGATTTTTAAATCCATAACGAATTGAAAGGCCTGAGACTGTAGACAAAGGTAGGCACGGTTGTGATGTCACTTTGAATTCAAGGCTATCCGTTGAATTATAATGACCCCACACAATCAAAAGGAGAAGTATGTCGCTTCTTATCGTTCCCATACTCAGAATCCGAAGTGTAAGCCGGCGACTCCTGCGGGACAGCGAAGTGGCGAAATCCACTCGGGCAACCGCCCGAGTTAGTTCGGCGCGAGCCCGCGGAAAGCGCCCGGCTGAAGCGCAGGATTCGGGATTTCATTTCGATAAGTATATACAGATTTCATGACTTTAATTAAAAATCTTTTATTTATAAGACAAAGACCCTGCAATCCAAAACGGATCGCAGGGTCTTCCTATTCTTAAAAATCAGCGGCTCACAAAAGTCGGGCTTTTCTGGCTCAAACCAAGCGTTTCAGCTGTATAGGTATGAACTTCTTTCAAAAGCTCCGGATTGTTCATTAACGATTCTCCGTATGAAGGAATCATTTCTTTGATTTTTGGTTCCCATTCCACAATGCGGTCAGGGAAGCATTTTGTTAATACTTCAATCATGACGGGAACGGCTGTCGAAGCACCTGGAGAAGCTCCAAGAAGTGCTGCGATCGAACCGTCTGCTGCGGTAACGACTTCGGTGCCGAACTGAAGTGTTCCTTTGCCGCCCGCTTCTGTGTCTTTAATAACTTGCACACGTTGGCCTGCTACAACTAAATCCCAGTCTTCGCTTTTTGCGTCCGGGATGAATTCGCGAAGCTCGTCCATGCGCTGTTCTTTTGACAGCATCAATTGCTGGATCAAGTATTTTGTCAACGACATCTCTTTTGCGCCTGCCGATAACATCGTTAAGACGTTGTTCGGTTTCACAGAAGTGATCAAATCAAGGTTGGAGCCGGTTTTCAAGAACTTCGGCGTAAAGCCGGCGAACGGTCCGAACAACAACGATTTTTGGTTTTCGATATAACGTGTATCCAAATGCGGAACAGACATTGGCGGAGCGCCAACTTTTGCTTTTCCGTATACTTTTGCGTTGTGCTGTGCGATGACTGCCGGGTTTTTGCAGACCATGAACAGGCCGCTTACCGGGAATCCGCCAATGTGTTTGCCTTCAGGAATGCCGGATTTTTGCAGGATGTGGATGCTTCCCCCGCCGCCGCCGACGAAGACGAATTTCGCTTTGTGGCGTTCGGTTTTGCCGGTTTGAAGGTTTTTCACTTTCAATTCCCACTTGCCGTCTTTCGTGCGTTTAACGTCATTGACGCTGTGCTGGTAGTTGATCTGAACATTTCTGCGCTGCAACTGGTCAAACAGCATGCGCGTCAACGCACCGAAATTGACGTCTGTACCCGAGTCGATTTTGGTTGCTGCGATTGGCTCATTTACTTTACGGTTGTTCATGATTAACGGAATCCATTGTTTCAGTTTTTCCGGGTTGTCGGAAAACTCCATTCCTTTGAATAACGGATTGTTGCTCATCGCTTCATAGCGTTTCTTCAAAAAGCGCGCGTCGTCATTGCCAAGCACCATGCTCATATGCGGCAATGGCATGATGAATTTTTCCGGGTTTTGCAGCAAGTTGTTTTTAACAAGATGCGCCCAAAATTGCATGGACACCTGGAATTGTTCGTTGATTTTAATCGCTTTGCTGATATCGATCGAACCGTCCGGCTTTTCAACCGTATAGTTCAACTCGCAAAGGGCTGCGTGGCCTGTACCGGCGTTGTTCCACTCGTTCGAGCTTTCCTCGCCTGCACTTTCAAGTTTTTCAAATACTTTAATGTTCCACTCTGGAGCCAGCTGCTTCAGGAAAATCCCCAAAGTTGCACTCATAATGCCGGCACCTATTAAAATAACGTCTGTCGTATTTTCTTTATTGCTCATTATGACCTTCCTTTTCTACCCGTATATTCGCAGAAAAGATGTAGGCAATCCTGCGTAGGAATCGTGCGCAGCTTCAGAATACATCGTTTCTGTCTTTATTCTTACTATATCATAGCTGATGGCTGTTATTTATTGAATCAAACATCTCTTATTATAAGTTATTTTCAGGAAAAAGTCCGTCCCTAAGCCTCAAAAAAACAGAAAAAACCAAAGCTTTTCCCCCTAGCTGTAAGGGTTTTCGCTTTGGTTTCCTGCTAATAAAAAATTGCTTCCGGGAATCGTTCCGTTAGTCTTTATTGATCAAATCAGCAGTCTCCGCATAAACCTTCACTCGGTTGCGCCCTTCTTCTTTGGCCTCGTACAGCGCTTTATCCGCTTTGTTTAACAGCTGGTAAACAGTATCCCCAGCCGCCGCTTCTGCCACGCCAAGGCTCAGTGTCACTGTGATTTCGCCCTCCTCGATAGTAAGAGGACGGCTCTCAAGAGCTAAGCGCAGTTGGTTGCCGAGCGCTGCTGCTGCTTGCACGTCAGATTTTAGCGCCAGCACGAATTCTTCGCCGCCGTAGCGGGCAAACAGCTGCCCAGACCCTAATTGGCTTTCGCACACTTTTGCGACGTGGACAAGCACTTGATCGCCGATGTGATGCCCATATGTGTCATTGACCCGTTTAAAATAATCGATGTCCATTAGCAGTGCCGCAAATGGCGCAGATTCTTGCCGGGCTGCTTCAAAATCCATTGTGCATTGCAGTAAAAAAGAGCGCCGATTAGAAACTTGTGTCAATTCGTCAAAATACGCATGGTTTTCTAATTTTCGTTGCAGCGTTGTGACTTCGGTGACATCGGTAAAAATAATCAATATGCCGGTGGTATTTCGCGCTTGCGCAAGCGGCGAAACCCGAATTCGGAAAATCCTCCCGGAATGGTCAAGCGTTAATTGCGTTTCTTGATGGAGTTCAACCGTTTCCAGATTTAACGGAAACGCAGTCCCCGTCAACTCAAGCCATACCTCACTAAACTCCATGCCAAACATGGCTTTAGTCAATTTTGGAAAGTTGGATTGGCTTGCCTGGTTAAACTCGATCAGCTGATAGCCGTCATCAAGCACCATCACGCCGTCATTGATGTTGTTGAAGATTGTGTTTTTGGCAACCGGCATAATAGCGAACAGCTTTGATGAGCTGATGGCCCATAAATACAAAAGCGACGTCAGCCATAACACCATTGGCACCGGATCGATTCCCGGCGGCGTAAAACCGACCAAGTAAAGAAAAGCGGTCAACATCGGAACGAATTGGCCGAACAACAGCGCAAGCAATTGCGGCCGGTACACTTTTGCGGTTTCTTTCCAGTGGGACAGGAGCAGCAAAAACGCGACAAACATTGAAGCGAAAACAGAAATGCCATGGACTGCATACCAGCTTCCGATTTCCTGATGGATATAAGGCGCTCCCAAAATCGGATCGATTTCAAAGACGCGGTAATGCAAATGGTGGAAATCGTTCGTCGCGACCATGAATAGCGAAATGGCTGGAATGGCGAGAAGCGCCATGACGGTTTTTTTCGTTACTTTCATGCCTAAATACTGCATGATGAACAATAAGCCCAAAGGTGCCGAAGCTGGCATGCCGATATACTGGATGACGGTCCAAAACTTCATCTGCCAAAGCGTCGTGGCCGTTAAGCCAAACGCGGCAGCAAAACAATAAACGGCGATGCTCGCTGTATAAAAAGCAAAAAAGTGAGCGATGTTCCGGTAATTATGCCGTTTTCCAAATACGTAGAAACAAAGATACAAATTCAAGACGCCCGAAGTGCAAATAAGCGAAATGTAAGCCGTTAATTGCGAAGTCACAGTTCATTATCCCCATTTAATTCTCTTTTTCCTTTTAATGTAGCATACTTTTTTAGGAAAATGTGAGGATTTTGTTGAACAAAATCGAATTTTCAAATCTTGGTTTGAAGCGCAAGAAAAGACGCTCGCATGGAGCGCCTTTTCAGCTTCTGCTTTACTTTCCGTTCTTTTTCACCGGGAGCCAGATTTCGTATTCCAATGGACCGGTTCGACCAGTTTGATCGCGGACAAATTCGAGCGGTTCCGCTAGTTCATAGCCGGACGAAGGCAGCCACTCAGCGTAAATCCGTTCCCACGTATCCAAGAGCGTCTCCGGCTGCGGGCCGGACGTCTTGAAAACCACCCACGTTGCTGCGGGAATGTGGTACTCGGTAAATTCCGGAGGCGCTTTTTTTGTTGTAGCAGCTGCGATAAAATACTCCCGGCTCGTAGCTGTAATGTTCGCATTGACGTGCAAAATCCCGGGAAAATCTGTGTTTGAAAACCAGCCCAGCTTGTTCATCAGCTCCTCATTCTCCAACTCGCGCCAAATTTCCGGCTCGAACTGCCCGCCTATGGTGTCCACCGTTTCCTTGATTCCCACTACCGTAAATGCTTCTTTTTCGACTAAATGAAAATTCATCTCTGCACCGCCTTTGATGGTTAGTTGGAAGGCCATTGGCGGATATGCTTTGAGTAAACTGCCTTGCTTTTTGGCCAGAGAAGGAGTTATGCCGTGCATTTGGCGGAAAGACCTGGAGAACGATTCCGGCGAAGTGTAGCCGTATTTTAAGGCAACATCAATGACTTTCGCGCCGCCAGACTGCAGTTCCATTGCCGCCAAAGTCAATCGCCGGTTGCGGACATACTCCGCCAAGCCGATTCCGGAAATGAATGAAAACATTCGGTTGAATTGGTGTTCTGAACAGCCTGCAATTCTCGCTGCCTGTTGAAAATCGATGTTGCCGTCTAAATTTGCTTCAATGTACGCCAATGCTTTGCTCAAATTTCGAATCGAATCCACGCGGATGACCTCCCTTCTCTTTCATCATAGCAAGCTGTGCACCACGCGCCTGACATTTCCGGATCAAGTTTTGCAGGGATTGGACCTTGCAGGCGTTCAACGCTTTTTCTTCTAAATCTAGCATAATTGCAGCGAAGAGCGGGATATTCAATGTTGCCTTGCTTTGGACAACAAGGCCCATGCAGGAATCGCCGCCTCTTTTATGGAATCTAAGGGTTGAAAACAAAAAAGGAGGCAGCCATATGCAATTAGGGGCTTTTTCAATCAGTTTAACCGTCAAGGACATTTATGCTTCGAAAGCTTTTTATGAAAAACTTGGGTTCCAAACGTTTGGCGGTGACATTGAGCAAAACTGGCTCATTTTGAAAAACGGCGAGACAATCATCGGCTTGTTCCAAGGCATGTTTGATAAAAACATGCTCACTTTTAATCCGGGATGGGACCAAAATGCTCAGAGCCTGGACACGTTTACAGATGTCCGCGACTTGCAGAAAAAGCTGAAAGCAGACGGCTTGGCATTTTCGAGCGAAGCCGATGAAACAACTCAAGGCCCGGCAAGCTTTGTCATCGAAGATCCTGACGGCAACCCGATTTTGGTCGATCAGCACCGTTAATAAAAAGGACGGTTCACAGGCTGTTTAAAGCCCATGAACCGTCCTCGTTTTATTTTATTTCAGCTGCTGAAGAAGATGAATCGACGATTTAGTCTTCTAGCGGAATCCGTTTGCCCATTCCGAATGCAAAATAGCTGATGATCACAAGCGCTAAGAAAACGATTCCCGCAAGAAGCGAGATCCGCGTTTCATCGTTAAACCACATACCGACCAGCACTACCAATAAAAAAGCAATCGTTACATAGTTGGTGACCGGCGCAAATGGCATTTTGAATGGATGGTTCGCCATTTCTGCTTTGTTTCTTTTGCGGAACTGAACTTGGCTAATCAAAATGACAAACCACGGAATCATGCCCGGCAGCACACTGGCACTGTAAACATAGACAAACAAGTTGTCCGGAGCAATGTAACTGAGCACGACGCCAATCGCTAAACCAAGCATAACGCCAAGCGTACTGAAAATCGGCACGCCGTTTGTGGAGATTTTCGCAAAAAACTTTGGTGCTTGGCCGTTCATGGCCAAAGTATAAAGCATGCGCCCGGCGCTGTAAATGCCGCTGTTGCAGCCGGACATGGCCGCTGTGATGACCACAAAGTTGATGATGCCGGCAGCTGCTGCGATGCCGACTTTTGCAAACGTTGCCACAAATGGACTTCCGATTGAATCCAGCTGATCCCACGGATAAACTGTTACGATAATGAAAATCGCACCGATATAGAAAATCAAAATACGCCAAATGATGCTTTGAATGGCTTTCGTTAAGGTTTTTTTCGGATCTTTTGCTTCGCCGGCTGTAATCCCGATCAATTCGACGCCTTGGTAGGCTCCGATGACAAGTGACAGCGCAAAGAAAAATCCTGTCCAGCCGCCTGTGAAGAAGCCGCCATGTTCCCATAGATTAGACAAGCCAAGGGCATTTCCGCCATTGCCCAAGCCGAAGAAAATGAGGCCAAGCCCAGCGATAATCATCAAGACGATAGTAACAATTTTAATCATGGCAAACCAAAACTCAAATTCGCCGAATGATTTAACGGAAATTAAGTTCGCTGCCCCAAGAATTGCCATCGCAATAAGACCGGGTATCCAAGCCGGAAGATCCGGGAACCAGTAGTTCATGTATGCCCCGACGGCAATAATTTCCGCCATCCCGACGATGACCCATTGGAACCAGTTGCTCCAAGCCGTCATATAGCCTGCGAGCGGATGAATGTATTTATGGCCAAACGTCGCAAACGAACCCGTACTCGGCTCCAAATACAACATTTCCCCCATTGCCCGCATGATTAAAAAGATAAACACGCCTGTAATGGCGTAAGCGAGCATGACCGACGGGCCCGTCCATTTGATGGTGCTGGCAGAACCCATAAACAAGCCGACGCCAATCGTGCCCCCCAGCGCGATCATTTGAATATGGCGCGCTTCCAAGCCTCTTTTCATTTCATTGTTTGCCACTTTAGTTCCTCCCCTAGCTGTGTGTTCGAGCGAGCTGCCCCCGCTTCCATTTGGCACCAGCACGATGCAACGAAGGCTTTTTTTAAAACAGCTCAAACTCATTCTCTTCCCCATTGACCATCCATTTAAATACTTAATTTATAATAGTAAATTTTCAAACAAAACACAAACACATTTAGAGATAAAGCCTTACTTTAAAAGGATTTTTGATTATTTATAACTAATAAGTTATAAATATTTCAATATTTTAGTATAGTTATAATTTTGTGAAAATCACAAGAAAACCCAATTGGCGGAAAAACGTAAGGCTGCCCTGCCATTTCAGCCAGTGACAAGCTTCTCTTCTCCGACTGGCTTTTCCGCATGAAAAAAAGACGCTCCCGGTGGGAAGCGCCTTAATATTTAGAATGAATTTTCGGTTTTTAGGACAATTAAATAAAATTCAGCTAGAGCTGCTCTTAATATTATTAGTATAGATTATTTGAAATTATAAGTCTATATCTTTTCCGGAAAATGTTTTATATTTTCTATACCCATCGGCCGAAAAGGGAAAACAAGAGGAGGATTAGATGAACATGCGTTTATGGAACACCAATTTGAAAGTCCGTTTACTCGGAGAAGCTTTGTTTAACCTGTTCTTTTGGATGTACTTTCCGTTTATAACGGTCTATTTCAGCGAATCGCTGGGCAGTGGAATCGCGGGCATGATGATGATGGTGCCTCCCTTATTCAGCATGATCGGCAGCTTAGCCGGAGGCGCTTTGGCGGATCAATTGGGGCGGCGTCCGGTGATGCTGCTTGGCGCTTTTTTTCAAATCGCAATGTTCGTCATGTTCGCGGTTTCACCGTCTCCCTGGATAGACTACGTTGCGTTTATCGGCATTGGACTGGGAGGCGCTGTTTACCGGCCGGCAAGTTCCGCGATGGTGGCGGATCTCGTTCCTGCAGAAACGCTTCGCCACGTGTTTGCGGCATTTGCAACGGCCAATAACTTGGGGGCGGTTCTTGGGCCGGCACTTGGAGCCATTTTCTTTTTTCATTACCGCCAGGAACTGCTGTGGACATGTGCCGGCGTGCTGCTGATTTACTTTATCGCCATTTATTTTATGGTCCAGGAAACCATGCCGAAAAAATCGAAAAATTCACTGTCCATTGCCCGCACTTTTCAATACCAATGGCAAGGGTATGGCATCATCTTCCGGGATAAGGTGTTTTTAGTTTATATGGCGGCTGGCATTTTTTCGCTGATTCCTATTATGCAGCTGGACTTGTACTTGCCAGTCTATATATTCGATTATGTGCCCGCCCAAGCGTTTTTCGCCTGGAACGACTTTAATTTTACTTTATCCAGCGAAGAAATCTTCGGATGGCTTGTCGGATTTAACGGCCTTTTGTTTGTGTTGTTTATTATTCCGGTTACCAAATGGTTCAACAAATGGAACGAACGAAACATCTTCATTTTGTCGGCGCTGCTCGCAGGATTTGGCACCTTTTTCGTTGGCTTGAGCAGCAATATTTGGTTCTTGTTTTTCGTCACAATCCTCTTCACGTTTGGCGAGATTGTACGCTCTCCCGTGTCCCAAAGCTTTATCAGCCGCTATGCCCCGGAACACGCCCGCGGGCAATACTTGGGCGCTGACAGCCTGCAATACACGATCAGTAAATTTCTGGCGCCGCTGACGGTTTTTCTTTCCGGCTGGATGCGGCCTATGGGAATTTTCAGCATCATATTGGCATTCGCATTGATCAGCATCGTGTTTTACATTTACTTGTTCCGCATGTATGCCCCACAATCGTTAGCAGAAGAATAACAAAGAAAGGCAGCTCGCGCTAAGCTGCCTTTCTCATTTTTGAAATGCTTTCCCTATTTTCGGAATCTCCGCTGCTTCTTTCTGAACAATTTTCAACAGGCTAAAGCCGATCGCAGACCAAATAAACCCGACTGCCAGCATCAAAGCGACCAGTATCGGCGTTGCAGCGGCATCCGTAAAAATTCCCGATACGAATGGAAAGATGCAAAATAAGAGCGTCGCCGCAAACAAGGTTTCAGCCAGCCGACCCAACTGGCGCGGAACACCTTTTGTTCTTTTAAGCTCGACCACCAGAACGAGTGCACCCATCAATAAGAACACCGTGCCGGAAAACATAAACAACAAACCAAAAGGAATGCCGGAGCCAGGAGAATAAATTTCGAAAAAATGAAACAGGCTATTAAACAGCAGTGCCGCAGCAAGTATGATTACGGATTTCCTCGCCGTGTTTTTATACAATGAGTAAAGAACCGCTAAGCCTCCAAAACAAAGCAACGGAAAAACAAATTTGATGTAGTCGGTCATATCACTCGCTACATACCCTCTATTGATCGTTCTTTCTAACACCAGCCAATCGTATAACGGTTTCAGCCCCCACAGCAACCCTCCCACAATACAAAACCAAGCAGCCACCGTTTTCACTTTAGCCCCTCCCCTTTGGCGGAACATTTAATACAGGGGTATTCCACATCTTTCGCAAAATTCCTGTTGGATTTTCAGCCTGAAACCTAAAAAAAACGGCGTCAGGATGGACCTAACGCCGGCTTTCATTTATTGTTCATGAAGTTTTGCTTTTCCAAGTAATTCAAGACCGTCTGCGAAAATTCCATGTGGGATTCTTTCGTATACTTGGCAATGGTATAAATTTGAGCCAGATTTTTTAGGCCGAGCTGTTCGGTCATTTCTTTTAGCCGCGGAACGTTCATGTAGCGGTCCCAGCCTTTTTCGTTTCGTTCTTTGTAGATGTCCAAAATGTCTTCTTCGGAATAATCCTGGTACTGGTCATAATGGACAATCCCATGCTTCGGCAACCGATCCCGCGGCGCCGGATTTTCAGCCGGATAACCCACAGAATAGCCGACAATCGGCACAACGTTCTCCGGCAAATTCAACAGTTCGCCAATTTGGTCGCAATTCGCAAGCGTTGAACCCATGTAGCAAATGCCGAGCCCTGCATTTTCAGCGGCCAGCGCGCAATTTTGCGCCACTAAAGCCGCGTCAATGGCACCGATCATCAAACTCATGAAATTATCGAAATGGACCGGGGCATCGTTCAGCTCAAGCCATTTTCTCATCCGGTTGAAATCCGCGCAAAACGTCAGCAACACCGGTGCGTCGACAACCATCGATTGCTCCATATGCGCATCGTATAATTTTTCCTTCAGTTCTTTATCTTTTGTCACAACAATGGAATACGTCTGCATATTGCCGCTTGACGAAGCCCGAATGCCCGCCTCCAGTATTTCATCGAGCAGCTCTTGGCTGATTTCCTTGTCTTCGTATTCCCTTATCGACCGGTGGCCATTGATTACATCCGTTAATTCCAAAATCATCACTCCTTATAAGAAAACTATATCATTAATAGAAATGTTCTGAAATTAAAGATTTTAATTTTACACTCATATTTTTCAATAGTTCTAGTTGTCCTAATCATAAATGGGATGGCTGTAAACACGGCTCTGTTTGACAAAACCTTACTTTTTAATTAAAATAAATTGAACAATCGATTAATTTTTTGAACGATTAATCAATAATTTCTCGTACAACTTTACTGCCGCTATTTACTTGCCACACCTAAGGAGAAGATCAAGATGTCGATTCCCAGCGATACGAAAAAACGCGCCGTTTCATTGGATTTGGCAAGAGGAGCGATGCTGCTGCTCATAGTGCTCGCACATGCCCCGCTGTATTTGTACGCCTCGGAACCAGGAATTTTGCAGCGAGTGGAAAGCGAAAACCTATTTGACCAAGTGGTGAACCTGTTTGGCATGTTCTTTATTGATAACCGGGCGCGTGGGATGTTTGCGGTATTGCTCGGATATGGGTTTGTCTTGTCTTTTCAAAGCCAAACCGCTAAAGGCAAAAAGGAAAAGGAAGCCGTCAAAATAATACAGCGGCGTTCTTGGTATTTGATTGTATTTGGGATCGTGTTGGCGGTTGTGATTGGCGGGCAAGACATTTTAATGGCTTATGGGTTGGCGGGACTTCTCGTAAGCGGGCTATTGACGCGTGAGATCAAAACGTTAAAATGGGCATTTGCTTTTATCACGTTGTTTTATTGCTTAGTTGTTCCTGTGCTATGGGGGTTCAACTTGCAGGAGATGGGAAGTTACGGATTTGCGCCAGAGGTTTCAGCTGGTGATGCTTATTTACAAACCATGCTATTGACGTTGATTTCGTTTCCGCTCATTCCGCTCCTGATCCATGTGATGTTTCCGATTCTTCCTTCCGTTTTGCTGGGCATGTGGATTGCCCGGCACCAGCTTTTAACAAAGCCCGAAAACCATTTACAGACCCTTTATCTCCTTACGTTCATCGGATTGGCGGTCTCCTTGCTCGGCGCGTTGCCGTTGTCGTTGATCGGAACCATGTGGCACCCGGGATTCTTTACTGCAGGGGTCGTGTCCGGAATCCACATGTTGACGGGGATTGCTGGCGGACTGGCTTATACGGCGCTGTTTGGCATCATCGGGGCCAAATTAAAACAGCCGGGGCGCATGAGCCATTGGTTGATCGCCTTAGGAAAACGCTCGTTGACGTTCTACGTGTGGAATGAAGCGATGCTCGTTCTTCTCCTGTCGCCGGTTGCACTCGATCTCGGCGGGCAAGTGAGCAATGGAATCGCGGCTTTGATTGCCATTGGCGTTTGGGTTGTTTCTGTCGCGTTGGCGAATGGATTGGAAAAAACCAAACGGAATGGTCCGTTGGAGATTTTACTAAGGCGGTTGGTCTATAGCCATAAATAAAAGACAGCGGAGGAATTTTCCTCGGTTGTCTTTTCGGTTTAAGCGTATGGGAAGTTTCAAATTCGAAAGTCGACAGGCGCAATGCTCACACGTTGAGGCGGATTTAAAAGCGTGAGGTCTACGACGAAATAATCGGGATGCCGGACAAGAACTTCGTGTCCCCTCCAGCTTTCATCGTACACCTCTGCCTCTCTATCACAGGGTTGTCAGGACAGTTCTCTCCTTATAATTAAATAAAGAGCAATATGTTCGAGAAGCTAATATAATTAACTTTAAGGTGCAGTCATTGATCTTCACCTATAAGGTACCCGCTATTATGGACGTTTTCAAAGAAATAATATATAAGAAATTAAATTCAAATTTATTTATTATGGGAGTTGGATGGGGAAATGGCAAAAGAAGCCTTGTTGATCGTGGATATGAGCAATGATTTTGTAGCGGACAACGGAACCTTGACGGTTGGGAAGCCAGGGCAGGAAGTTGTTCCTTACATTACGGAGTTGGCAACGAATTTTTTAGAAGAAGAACACGTCGTTGTGGTCGCAATGGACGCCCACCAGCCGGATGATCCGCATTTTGAGCTGTGGCCTCCGCACAATATCGTCGGCACCGAAGGACAAAAACTATACGGCGAGCTGCAGCAGTGGTTCGAGAAAAACGAAAACCGTGAGAACGTGCTTTATATCCCTAAAACAAATTACAACGCATTTTTTAAAACCGATTTGGCTGAAACGTTAAGGGGGCGAGGCGTGGAAAAAGTCCACACGGTCGGCGTATGCACCGATATTTGCGACTTTTTGACGGTTGCGGGCGCAGATGCAGAAGGGTTTAAAACCGCCATCCACAAACAAGGCGTCGCCACATTTACGGATTTGGGAGAAACGTCGATAAACCACATGAAAACGTGCTTCCATACGGAGATTATTGAATAGGGGCGCCACATTATGGAAAAATGAAAATCGTCTATCCCGCTGATGGGTAGACGATTTTGTTTCTCCCGCTTTCTTTTGCCGCATACAGCAGCTTATCCGCTTTTTTCACCAGCTCATTCGGCGCTTCGCCGCCTTGTTTGCAGCTTCCAAAACTCATCGTGATGGAAAAAGGTTCTTCGTTGCAATAAAAAACATGGGAAGCGATGGATTGTTTAATTTCCACTAAGAGCTTGTTCACTTCATTTTGTTTGCTGCTGTAAAGAATGATCGCAAACTCTTCTCCCCCGTAGCGAAACACTTTGCCGCGTTTGGCCGGAATAATGGACGTAAGAATTGCTCCGATTTCCTGCAGCACCCGGTCCCCCATGACGTGTCCATATTGATCGTTAATGGATTTAAATTTATCTATGTCGGCAAGCGTAAGGTAAAAATCCAAGCCATTTTCCAGATCGTTGCGCAAGCATTCTTGAAACGACCGGTGATTGAATAAATTCGTGAGGTAATCGCGATTGGCCGCTTCGACCAGCAAGTTTTTTTCTGAATGGTGTTTTCTTTCCCGGGAGACGATAATGCCGCCCAAACCGCCCATCATCAGCAAAAAGACGGCTTTACTAAAATAAATGATGAAATTATCTAAACTAGAGGCATCGGGAACTTGGATGAAAAAAATGAGGGAATAAACGAAAATAAAGAGAACCGCGGCGATAATTCCACCTAAAAACCTCCAATAGACAGCGATGTGCAGAATAATCAAATACGCTAATGGAAACAGCGGGCTGTCTACTCCTCCAGTCAGCGGCACAAGGGCAGAAAACGCAATAAAGTCAAATAAGGGGCCGCATTTCGTCATGATGGAGTACATCTTTGACCCTTCAGGCGATTTGTGCAAGTAATAATCCGATACCCCCATATAAACCATGCCAAAAACCACTAAAGCAAAGAAGAGGTACAAGTTTGACGGATTGGGGTTTTCATTGGATTGAATGCTGAAAATGCCAATTGAGAGAATTAAAAAAAACCAGCGCAAAGAAGAAAAAATAATTTCAAGAGCATGGTTTGACTGATAAGCATCCTTTAATAATACTTTCATCCTATTCACTTCCTGTGTAATTTATACTACTTTCCATTATAAAGAAAAAAGTAAAGTAATCTACTAAATTCTTCTAAATATTTCGATTTTTTAGAAGCTGAAAAAAAGAAGGTGTCTTCAAAGTTCAACTTTGGAGATACCTTCTCTTATTTCGCAGGATTTATCGAAGCAAGCTTTTGCCGGCTAGCTCCTACTCCAGCAATTCTTCCTCAAGCAGCTTGAATCCTTCAATCATCGTGTCTTCTTCGACTTCAATCAAAATGCAGCGTTTGCCGTCGTAATTGACTTGTTTGACGTATCTCAAGTCTTGCGGGCTGATCTTGATCTCTGCGACTTTCGTGTTGATTTTGATGGATTTAGACGCGTAGCTCGGCACGACGTGGCTTGCTTTCATTTCGTAGGTTTTGTCCTCCACCACTTGCTGGAAGGCTCTTTCCACTTTTTCCATGCTGACGTCTTTGACGCCGCTCGCCTTCAGCACCCGAACAACTTCCACGGTATCCAATGTAGGAGTTTCTTCTTCGTCTTCGCTCTCAGCTTCCACCACCAGCATATGATTGATTTCATCATACAAACCGGCAAGCGTTCTCGAATTGACTTCTTCGCCAATGACCGCTTTAACGATTTCCTCAAACACCGCTTTGTCTTCTTCAGCCGTCATGATTTCATCGCCGTTCAAGACGTTCTCGATAAATTGGAAATCGGGTTTGTTCGTTTTGCTTGCTGCGTACAAAATGTGGTGGATGTCTGCAGCGTTGTCCGTGAAGCTCGGGAACAGAAATCCGCCAATGGGCGATGCCAATTTAATGACGGGATCGACCAGCAAAGTCGACTTGAATTCTTTTTCGGTAAAATCAAACACCAGCGACTGCTTCGGCAATTCGGTTTGGTTCATGCTGCAGAGGATGAACGGGGTGTTGTATACTTCATCCCGCATGTCGATGTCCGTTTCATCGGGCTGGCGTTTCGTCGTTTTAAAATAAGTCCCGCGAATGAATGTGATGACCATGTCTTTTTCGTAAGGCTTGTCTTCAACCACCTTCAAGGCGATGCGCTGCATATTTGTTTGCCAGTCACCGGCATCTTTTGACTCAAGCCCTTCGTAAAGGAGGCGCTGCGTATGGTCTGCTTGTCCCTCTTCCGGGCGCTGAAACTTCACTTCGAAGAGCTTTTCATCCAGTTTCCCTCCGAGCACCTTTTTAAAATTGTTCAGGAACAGTTCTTGCTGCTCCCGGTCCAATAACGAAAACGAGCGGCTCTCCTCATGGAAAATTTCGGTGGTTTCCCCTTTGATGTAGACGTTATAAATATCAGCGATTTTCAGTAGATCCGTATCCAACTTAAATCGTTTGCGAATGTCTGCTATGTCTTTTTTATTCATCTGTCATTCCAACTCCCTGGCTAATAAAATCCGTGTGGTGCACAAAAAAAGAGCATCCAAAGCCAGCAAGCAGCTTTTGACACTCTCTTATTATACCAATAGTTAAGAATTAAAACGCTCGAATGGCATCCACTGCCTGCCGATCCAATCGCTTGCTCACTTCGGTCATCAGCTGGACGGTATGGATGTAATCATCGTAATGAATCATGGACGTAGGGGTATGTGCATAACGGGACGGCATATTGACGAGCAGCACCGGCATCCCATAATTGGCCGTCTGAAATTTCGAAGCGTCTGTTCCGCCATGTTTCATAATCGAAACCTGGTAAGGAATGCCGCATTCCTCTGCCACTTTGACCACAAATTTCAAGAGTTTCCTGTTCGAAATGGTGGAAGAATCCATGACACACAATTCAGGGCCTTTCCCCAAGGAAATCCCTTCCTTTGGCATGCCATGAATATCATCGGCCGTTCCGACATCAACGGAAAATCCAATTTCCGCCTGCGACATCTTGCCTAGCGTGACAGCCCCTCTGCAGCCTACTTCTTCCTGCGCCGATCCCCCGCCAATAAAGACATTGTCATGGCCTTCTCTTTTCAAGTTTTCCATGACCCGCAACGATACCGCGCAGCCAATTCGATTGTCCCACGCTTTGTTGACCAAGTATTTATGATCCTTGCCGAGTGTTTTGAAATTGCCTTCCGGAACAATAAAATCGCCAATCCCAATTCCTAAGTCTTTCACTTCCTGGTCACTTGTACAGCCCACATCCATCACCAAATTTTCAATCTCTGGATATTTTTCATCAAACTGCATGGGGCCCAATGAGCAGACGGCAGGTACAGCGGAAGTATCGGTCAAAATGGTAAAATGCTGCGACAAGACACCCGTCACAAAATAGAACCCGCATCTTGAAAATTTAATATACCCATCCTTGGTAATCGTCCGAACCATAAAACCGACTTCATCCATATGGCCAGCCATTAAAACTTTCGGCCCCGCTGTCCCAAGCGTCGCCATTAACGAACCCATTCCATCCGTTTCGATCTTATCTGCCACAGTGGAGAATTTTTCTTTTAAGTAGCTTCTGACAGCATCTTCATTTCCGGACGTTCCTTGAATATCTGTAATTTCTTTTAAAAAAGCCAATTCTTTTTCATCCATAAATCGTTTCTCCTTAAATTGCTGTATTGGAAAAGATTTGAGTTGGAGTTTGTGCGATATTCTTGTTCTTGGACTTCTAGTGTAAATAATAAACTAGAAGGATCGGTTTTCGTGCGAAAAATCGAAAATATCTTTTTTTTAAAACTTAGATTTTTACTTTGTATTTGACTCATTTGAGGCTCACGAAGTTCACCTTAAAGAGTCTTATTTTCAAAAGATCAGCAATGATGATTTCTAATTAACAACAAAAAAACTATATAAATGAATAAAAGTTTATTGTTTATCAATAAACTTCGTGTTAATATCTAATAAATAATACTTAGGATCTTATAGACAAAATAGTGAAGTATTTATACATCCATAGAAGTGAAATCTCGGATCCTGCGCTTCAGCCGGACGCTTTCCGCGGGCTCGCGCTCCGGATCCTTAGTGTAGAAAGTAGAAAGCAATGTCCAACCGAGCCGGCCAAGGAGACTCCTGTGGGAGCAGTGAAGGAGCAAAGCGACGCAGCGACACGAGCCGCAGACCCTGGAGCGAGTCTTTCTGAGTGAAGCGGCTAAGGCCGTGCCACGGAAAACGGAGGGGCCGGTCCGATTGGGTTTATTCATACCCATCAATTTATACCCGACTTTGTCTGCAGTCTGCTTTGGAGAGGTACTTTCAAAAATCTAAAATCCTTTATTAAAAGATAGTAGTGGTTCTTAGGGTTTTTTAGCTCCTGCTTATGCATCTTTTTAGTATTTGAGTTAGGCAAGGGCAGCAAAATTGCTTCAGAGTTTGAGCAATAACTTGTATGGGGGAAACGCAGGATTTAATAAGACATTTGTTAAGGGAGGGACTATCATGGATCGCAACAATTTAATCATTAAACATATTACGAATCCTCATGAGCTGGAAAGAATGTTTAGAAACGACCCAAAAACCTTTAAAAAGGCATTCTCAGACGCATGGGAACAACATCCGGATTCTCAGGTTCTTGGCATCTGGCATGAAAGATTGCATTTCAAGGAGACGGCACATCCAGAAAAATCTTCCTTTCTTCAAAAACGTTTCGTATTGATGGGCATTTTAGCCATTCTGGCCGGGATAAGCACCCGCATCCTTTTTCATTTTGTCGAACAGGAAGCAATTGCTCCACTCAACCTGGCTTTTGGCATAATTCCCTTCATTGCTGCCTATTTTGTTTACACCAATTCTCCGAAAAAAAGCGTTATTTATTCGCTTGCAGCGTTGCTCCTAATTTCCGGGTTTTATCTTAATATGCTGCCATTAGATTATACAGATAGTATTATTCTGGCTTATTTACACCTTCCCATCTTCTTATGGGTATTGGTGGGGCTCGCATTTACAGGAAATGAGTATTCAAAAGGCAGTGCAAGAATGGCCTATATTAAATTTAATTTGGAATATGGCATTCTCTACGCCAGCATGGCAGTTAGCGGAATGGTGCTAGCGGCATTGACCATGCAGCTATTTAGCTTTATTGGCTTGGATATAGAAGAATTCTATTTTAGTAATGTCGTTTTATTTGGTGCTGCTGCTCTTGCTATTGTAGCGACATACTTGGTATCACTGGATCTGAAACTGGCGAAGAACATTACACCGTATATCGCTAAAATTTTCAGTCCTCTTGTTTTGGCTACCTTGTTGGTCTATCTGATAACGGTTTTATGGGTCGGAAAAAATCCATTCTTGGATCGCAATTTCCTGATAGCCTTCAACGGAATCCTCCTTGGGGTATTGGCCGTCACCATATTTTCGATTACCGAAAGCGACTCGGACGAGAAAAAGAACCTTTCGGATTATATAAATGTTTCCTTGATCGCTCTTGCACTTATCATTGATAGTGTGGCTTTGTCAGCCATCGTTTTCAGACTTTCTTCTTATGGGATTACACCAAACAGGCTTGCTGTTTTAGGCGTCAACCTGCTGATCTGGGGAAATCTTATTTGGATTATGGTCTCGTATATGCGGTTTCTGCAAAACAAGACCGGCCCTTCGCCTATTCAAGACGCGGTCACTAAGTATTTGCCAGTTTACGGACTTTGGGCAGCTTTCGTTACATTTACTTTTCCTTTCTTTTTTAAATAAAAAGGCTCTATTGATGAAACCGGTATTAATCTTCACTATAAAAGCCAAAAACGAAAAAGTTTTACGCTAACTTTTTCGTTTTTGGCTTTTTATTTTTCTAAAAAACTTTATTTATTTATGGCAAGGCTCTCCATCGATAGTCACTCATGATTTTTCGCCCATGCTTCAGCCACTTTTTCTAACTTCTGAATAAATTTTTTTTGCTCTCTTTCGCTGCTCTTTAATAGCTGAACACGAAAAGAACTGTTTAGATATTTTCTAATCTGCAAACTAAAAAGGAAACTGCTCTGATGGCGCTCACACTCATAGAGCTCATTAAACCAATGCAACTTTCCTAACTGCTCAATATGCCGATCGGTTTTTTGCGTATCCAACCTGAATCTTCCGTTAAAAACATTTACAGATGACAATAAACTTATGCCTATTCCGATTAAATAAATAACCGCTAAACCTAACCACCGCATGGACCTTTTCATCGCAAATCTCCTAGCAGCTTATTGGTTTTTTAGGGACTTTATTTATTGACGAAAAAATCAATAGTAGACCTATCCTCGCTCTTCATTCACTAATGACCATTTGCGCTATCTTTATAGTCTGCAGTTCTTTTTGAACAGTAGTTATTGACGTAATACTTTTTCTTGATTGTTGAGCTAATTCATCAGGCAGATCTTGAATCTCCTTTTTAGAAGCATCTAAATCTGTCTCTAAATTTTCTTTTAGATTCCCTCCAATTTCCGAATCCACTTTATTGTCCTTCCAAAACTGAATGGTTTCTAGCGCACTTCCTCCTTGTTCCTGTATGGAACTCAAAAAGGATTTAGCAGTATTTACTGAACTTAAAACGCCAGAAGATAATTCAAAAACTTCATGCGCTTCTACAGTAATATTTCTTAAATCTTCAATCTGATAAATTAAAGTTGAGTTTAACTCTTCTTCAATTTGAAGCAACTGCTCAATATTTTTATCCTTTTGATATTCTTCATATAATAAATTTAACTTCTTATGAGAATCACTCATCTCTTGTTGCATGACTTTTAAGTTCTCCATATCAACTAGCATGCTATCAATTTTATCGAGTTTAATCTGTGCAGAAGCTAACCCAGTACTCGTTTTACTTAGAAGTGGAACATTAACAACTGTGCTGACTCCTCTAACGACAGAAATTGCTGTATCGAATTTGCCTGTTGCATCTCGTATAGGAGCTAAATTTTCGTTTAGCCACTTAATATTTTCACTCATTAAATCTATGTTTTGATTATATCTTTCTAGATCGTCAATTATTTCTGGTATTTCCTTTTCTACTACTTTTAACGAATTATCCCTAGCTTCAGTCATTTGGTTTTTCATCGCATGTATCTCAACTGATTCATTACCACTATTGTTAACAGCAATTCGACTAGCTGTATATCCGATTGAACCTGAAATTAGTATTGACGAAATTATTGTAATTGGAAACAAATATCTTTGAAGCTTTTTTTTCGGACTAGGCTTGATCCTTTTCTTTTCCAGTTCCATCTGCAGCTCTCTCCTCATATATGATACGAATATCCCAATAACTATAGTTAACCCTTAGTTAAGGCCCAAATCAAGATGTAAATACTTGATGACTAAAATTACTAAAATTTTACCCTCGCTTATAGTACGGTTTGTCCTAGAATATTTAAATTTGTTTTTTAAATCAATCGGGAACTGCCTTTCGAAAATAAAAAGGGCTGTCTCATAACTAAAAAAGATAAAACCGGCAAAGAAAAGGAATGCTTTTCTTTGCCGGTTTTTGAGCTAGCTGACGGGAATGGAAGCGGCGACTCCTGCGGGATAGCGCAGTGCCGAAATCCACTCGGGCGTTTAGCCCGAGTTAGTTCGGCGCAAGCCCGCGGAAAGCGTCCGCTGGAATGGACGTCAGCCTCTTTTGGGACAGCCTCATCTATTTTTTACAACGGAGTAGTGTTTGATATTTTTCTTTCCCCATTCGTCCATCATTAACACGATCGGAATTAGGCTTTCCCCTAAATTTGTCAAAGAATATTCCACTCTTGACGGAACTTCGGGAAATACTTTCCGGTGAACAATCCCGTCTTCTTCTAACTCTCTAATTTGATTGGTTAATACCTTATGTGTAATTTTTGGAAGCAATCGTTTAATCTCACTAAATCGTAAAGTACCCTCTGTTTCTAAATAATAAATAATGATGATTTTCCATTTGCCGCTAATAATTGATAAGGTCAGTTCTTTTTCACAATTAAATTCGCCACACTCAATTTCCCTTTTTATTTTTGACCGCAACTCATCCATTAGACTGCCCCTTTCCTTGGGTTTCCTGAAAGTATCCTTTTGGTAACCTTCTCACAAAAAAGTGCGTTCTTCCAATAAAAAGATTTATAATTTAGAATAAATTAAATATATAGAATATTTTAATTCGAAACTAGAAGTTTTAACTCCCTTCTTCGATGCTGTACTGGTGTAATGATTAGAACTCATAGATAGGAGATGACAGGAATGGCAGGAAACCGAGCGGTGGTTTACAGAGGCGCTGGACGTGTAACTGTTGAAGATATTAGCTACCCTGAATTAATTGTTAGAGACGGCCCTGGGGTAAATCCGTTAAATGTAGGGCGCAAATGCGACCACGGCGTGATTGTAAAAATCGTTACAACGAACATTTGCGGAAGTGATCAACACATGGTGCGAGGCCGGACTACAGCTCCTGAAGGGCTTGTACTCGGCCATGAAATTACAGGCGAAGTCATTGAAGTGGGCCGTGACGTTGAATTTATTAAAAAAGGAGACCTCGTGTCTGTACCATTTAATATTGCTTGTGGCCGCTGCCGCAGCTGCAAAGAGCAAGATACGCATATTTGCGAGAACGTAAATCCGGATCGTCCTGGTTCTGCTTATGGTTATGTCGACATGGGCGGATGGGTAGGCGGCCAATCCGAATATGTGATGGTCCCTTACGCCGACTTCCAGTTGCTGAAATTTCCGGATAAAGATCAGGCGATGGAAAAGATACTTGATTTAACGATGCTTTCTGATATTTTTCCAACGGGTTATCATGGTGCCGTGAGTGCCGGTGTAAAACCAGGATCTACTGTATATGTTGCCGGGGCTGGCCCAGTAGGTTTAGCCGCTGCCCACTCTGCCCAACTTCTAGGCGCATCTGTCGTAATTGTCGGCGATTTAATAAATGAACGCCTTGCCCAAGCCAGAAGCTTCGGCTGTGAAACCGTAAACCTGCGGGAACATCCAGATTTGGGAGAGCAAATCGCTGAAATCCTCGGTGTGCCGGAAGTTGATTGCGCCATTGACTGCGTCGGCTTTGAAGCTCACGGACATGGCAAGGGAGCCGGTGAAGCTCCAGCTATTGTCCTAAATTCTATTATGCAGGTTACTCGTGCAGGAGGGCGTCTCGGTATACCAGGACTCTATGTAACCGGTGATCCGGGTGCGGTCGATGAAGATGCAAAAATCGGAACCTTGAAGGTACGCTTAGGACTTGGCTGGGCAAAAGCCCATACGTTTGTTACAGGCCAAACACCCGTTATGAGATACCATCGCGACTTAATGATGTCCATCTTAAGTGGAAAAGCACAAATTGCAAAAGCGGTGAATGCAACGGTCATCTCTTTAGACCAAGCACCGGAAGCCTATGCAGAATTTGATCAAGGAGCTTCCAAGAAGTTTGTCATTGATCCCCATGGAATGTTTACTAAGTAAGATGTTTTCCTATAAGCAAGCAGAAAAACAAGGAGGTTCATTCTTATGAATAAAATCACTTTAGAGTTGGCAAAAGAAGTTATTGCGGGTGCTGAAGAAGAAGCAACGAAGATTGGGGTGGCTATGGTTATTACTGTGGTCGATGATGGCGGAAACCTGGTTGCGATCCACCGGATGGACGATGCATGGCTGGCGAGCATTGACATTGCCCAAAACAAAGCCTGGACATCCGTAGCGCTAAAAATGCCTACAGCGACTCTGGCTGAAGCAACCGTCCCTGCAGCGGAACTTTATGGGTTAAATACAACCAATAATGGGCGCCTTGTCGTTTTTGGCGGAGGAATCCCCCTTGTCGTCGATGATAAAGTAGTGGGGGCAATAGGAGTCAGTGGAAGTTCAGTGCCTCATGATGTTCAAGTTGCAGAAGCCGGCGCAAATACATTTAATCGGAAACTAACGTCGTAACAACCTTTTATATTTCATTTTTTAATGTGAAGAAGAGCCAGGATCATACTCCTGGCTCTTCTTTTTTAGTGCATTAAGCTAGACATGGATATACCATCAGAGGTATATCTGTTTAGCTATTTTTATATTAATATTTCTTTTCTACTTGTAATCATTTTTTGGTCCTTGATCCATCATCACTTCTACCATATTTGAAGACCCAAGCTTAAGTTTTGGCCTGTATTCTGAGTTTGGCTTACTGTAAAGCTCTATTGGATTTATAATAACGCCATCTTGTGTATTTTGAAGGATGCCGGGTACACAAGTGTAAATCCTGTCATTATTATTTGCATTTTTGGAGGATATGGTAACGGAAGTTCCGCTATGATTGTCTATACTCATGGACACCTTGTATCTGTAGAATGAGCCTGTTCCATTTGACTGAGCAGAATACACCACAGGAACCACTGCAAGAATATCATTCGTCAGCCTTAATTTAATGACCTCTGTCTTCACTGATCCACTGTTTCGCCCAACATCCCCCATATGTTCTACTGCGCCGTTGCCAAACCGGCTGAGAGGAGGGGTTCCTTCTGCCCCAAACATAGCTACATCTACCTGCTTGCCATTCTTTGTGTAGACTAAAGCATATATATCGTAATCTGTCCCAGTCTTCCAGGATACTGTAGCCGTAATTTCTGGTGTTTTTTCAATTATGACTGGCTTTTGACCTTTATCGAGATTTATTTTACCCTTTACTTTTTCAAGATTTATCGATGAAAGGGCATTTTGACTGCTTTTATTTTCAGGAACTATTGAGATTTTCTGAGGTTCTTTTGGCGCTTGCTCAACAACTGCTTTAGGCTCAGAAGGCTTTGCGGATTCCGCCGCATCAACCTCGACGCCGTAATTTTCACACAGACCTTCAAGGCCAGAATCAAATCCACGCCAGATAGATTTTGCCTTTGTTTGGCCATTCCTTAAATATAATTCCAATACTACGATTCCATTTTCCTTTGTGAAGGTAGAGGGAGTTAACTGGATACTATTATCATCGGTACGTATCTCTGCCTTCAAGTTTTTTACATTTGAAAAACCCGTGTTGTTATCCTCTGTAAGCGTAATAGCTATTTTAGTAATCTCTTGAGGGAGTTTACTTAGGTCAAAATCAATTTTATGTACTTTTGTATTCCCCACTTGCGCAGATGGCAAAAGACTAGCTGCTCCAGAAGAGCTCTTGGGTTGATTATAAAATATAATTCCGCTATCTCCTTGTACCTTCTCCAGATCAGTTAAAAGGAAAGCCGTTAAGGAAATATCGATTGTATTGGAAATTTCATGGCTAATCGTAACTTGACCTTTTGGAGAATTTAAAGCGGTGTTTGCCCCCATTTGAAGCAATTGACTCATCTAAACCACGCCTTCCTCGTTTATGCTTTAATTAACTAACAACGTTTTTTAAAATAAATTTCTATTTTAATGAATTTCCTTAATCAACCTTGCTTTATTGTATCAAAAATTTACATTTCAATGAAATATATCCATTGATACATAATGATCGAACTTAAATAAAAAGAGGCATTAAGTTTCCTTAATGCCTCTTTTTGCTTCATTAAATTTTCTAAAACCACCAGACTAACATAAAATTAAAAATTTCACTTATTTATGATAAGGTTCACCCTTCATTATCCGAAAAGCTCGGTAAACCTGCTCCACCAAGATCAATTTCATCAACTGGTGCGGAAACGTCATTTTGGAAAACGACAATTTCTCATCCGCCCGCTTCAATACTTCGTCATGCAGCCCGAGTGATCCGCCGATGACAAAGACGATTTTGCTACGGCCGTATGTCATGAGCGATTCTAGATCTTTTGACAGCTGCTCCGATGTTTTCATCTTTCCGTCAATCGCCAGAGCGATGACGTAAGCATCAGCGGAAATCTTTGCCATGATACGGTCGGCTTCTTTCTTTTTGACGATTTCCATGTCTGCTTCGCTCAATTGCTCTGGCGCTTTTTCATCTGCCACTTCTACTTCGCTGACTTTCGCGTAGCTTCCAAGCCGTTTTGTGTATTCTTCGATGCCGGCTTTCAAATATTTCTCTTTCAGCTTGCCGACACTAATAATTGAGATATTCACACCTTATCCCCTTTCGTAAACTTCTTGTAAACAAGTTACCCACAATTGTTATGCACATATCCACAGTTATTTCTATATCTTGTGCCCAATCATGCGTTCGCCACAAGATACGTTGCGAGTTCTTCGCAGTAATCACACGTTGTGGATAACTTTTCTTCGTCTGACAATTCTGTAAGAATTGGATAGCTTTTTGATTCCGCTACAAACATGTCTAAAGCGTGTTCCACGTGGGTTTTGCAGCAATTTATGTTCATTTTTTTCGCTCCTTTTAATTTCCGAATATTCCACACAGTTATGCACATTTTGTTCCTCTTTATCCACAACTCATTTTAACAGAAGAAAAGGATGGCGGAAAGCAAAGCTTTTGAGCTCCTGTGGATAAAGGATAACATTCATTTTCAAAAATAGTTATCCACATGGCGTTTTTTTGCTTTCCCGAACAATGACACTCTAATTTAATAAATCCATAACAAAAATTACAATAATAATTAGAGTGAAAAACTCATCCGTAAACAATAAAATCCGCAAAACCAGGAAATTGGCTTTGCGGATTTTTAGCATTTATTATTAAACTGTCGGAGCTGTTTCGCCGAACGTTGCCCAATCTTCTTTTGTTGGACCATAGAGGCCAGGCACCCTCAAACCAGCTTGGCGCATAAGGACAATCATTTGGCCACGGTGATGGATCTGATGCGAAACAAGCATCGTCAACACTTGCGCCACCGTCCATTGCTCTCCGTACATATCCCGTTCTTCCTTCAATGTTTCATCGGTCCATTGCTCTTCGAAAGCTTTGATCATCGCTTCATTGGACGTCCGGTACGCATCTGCAATTTCCTGTGCTGATGATGGCATCGGCGCATCGGATTTCGTTCCTTCAAATGTTAATCCGGCATGTCCCGCCACTTCAGCCAAGGTCGTCGTTAAATGCCAGCCAAGCCGGCCCAGCGTCCGATGGTCCGCAGTAACCTGCTGGCTAAGCGATTCATCTGTCAGCCCGTCCAGCACCTGCTGCATCATCGCTGACTCCTCTCTCCAATGTGCAAGAAAATCTTCCATCGTTCTGTACATAATCCGCCTCCTTCTAAAATTTGTCTTCGCCTAAGTATTCGGGATAATTTCTTCTTTTCCTGCAAAAAAAAGACCCAAAAGCAATTGGCTTTTGGATCTTACCTCAACTTTTAAATTTCCGAGTTGTCCACAAGCTCCAATTGGAACTCCATTTCTTTCCCGTCGCGATAAGCTTTGACTGTCAGCGTATCGCCAATTTTTTTCTCATTGTATAAATGCTGGCGAAGTTCGATGATATCCCCAACCGGCTTGCCGTCCATTTCCACAATAACGTCGTATTGCTTCATGCCAGCATCCGCCGCTGCCGAATTTTCAACGACTGAATCCACTACAACGCCCGCTTTTACATCTTCCGGAAGATTCAGCGTTTCTTGGCGAGAGCCTTGAGGCACTTGAATCAAATCAACCAACGTCACGCCCATCGCCGGACGAACCATTTCTCCAGTCGACTCAAGCGATTCGATGATCGGCCGTGCGGAATTGATGGGAATCGCGAACCCGATGCCTTCCACAGAAGCCGTTGCGATTTTCATCGAGTTGATGCCAATCAGCTGGCCCGCTAAATTGATCAAGGCGCCCCCGCTGTTTCCGGGATTGATGGCCGCATCTGTCTGCAAAACTTCCGCTTGCCAGTCTTCCTGGCCGTCACCATCCAAGTCAACAGGCACCGCCCGGTCTGTACCTGATACCACACCTGTCGTTACCGAACCGGAAAAATCAAGGCCTAGCGGATTGCCAATCGCAATAACTGTTTCCCCTTGTTTCAACGCTTCCGAATCGCCAAACTTTACGGTGGCTTCAACATCGGCGCCGTCCATTTCAATGACAGCTAGATCAGACCAAATATCGCTTCCCACAATTTCTGCTTCAATTTTGGAGCCATCGGATAACGTAACTTCCAAGTCATTTGCGCCGTCAACCACGTGATGATTCGTCACCGCAAATGCCCGGCCTCCTTCATTTTTATAAATGACGCCCGAGCCGCTTCCAACCGCCTGTTCTTCGCCTTGGCCGTTAGAGCCGCTCCAAAAATCACCCGTTTCTTGAAGATTTGAAATCCCAACGACTGCGTCCGCTGCGATCTCCACTGCTTCTGTCACATCTGTTGTAATTTCTACGGAATTCGAACTGGAAGCTCCTTCTGTTTTCCCGGCAGCTGTTTCTGTTGCTGTATTATTTCCAGGAGCCAAACCCGGAACAGAAGAAAACAACAGCCACACCACAAGCGCCCCGACCACAACTCCTGCAATGCCCGCTAAAAACGTACCGCCCCGTCCCGGCCTTTGGCTTCTAGTAGGTGGTTGATTATAATAGCCCATCCGCTTCCATCCTTTCTGTTTCTATACTTCCTATATATCCGATATAGAAGCGCACTAACCTCTTATGGCATGCTGATAGAGCTCTAAAAGAATGTTTTTGTATCTTCATTCAAAATTTTTTACAAAATTACAATGTAGATTCGAAAGCTTTTTATTGTTGGACTAACTAACCAACTGCTGAATTATATTGCTCTGCTTTTACTCCTATCCACTTAGAAGAAAGAGCGGAAGGCGGCGAAAAGCGTGTGCTTGAAGCGTCTTTTTACTCCTTACTCAAAAGTAAGTCTATAACCACTGGATATGGAGCAAAACAGCGGAGACTCCCGCGGGACAGCGAAGTGCCGAAATCCACTTGGGCGTTCAGCCCAAGTTAGTTCGGCGATCGCCCGCATGAAAGGTATTGACCGAAAGAAGTTCGGGCAATGCCTTTGCGACGAAGCGTGTAACGCTGCAACGCTCTTTCATGTCTCGAAGCTAGCGAAGCGATGCAGAGACAGGAGCACACGGTTTTCGCGGAGCTGTTTTGCGGAATATCTTCTCTTTAACTGCTTATTCATCCAAATAAAAAAACCGGAAGCATATCCGCTTCCGGCTCAAATCTTTATACAATTACCAATGGCGTCGGCACATTTGCGTCCGTATCCAGTAAATCTACGTACTCGCCAACAATAATGCCTTTTGTCTGCAAGGTTTGTTCGACGCTCATGCGCGCCAAATCCTTCATGTTGTTGTCTTTGCTCAAATGCGACAAGTAAATGCGCGTCGGCTTTTCAGCCATTACTTCGCTCATTGCCACCGCCGCATCTTCATTGGACACGTGCCCGACATCGCTCAAAATCCGCCGCTTCACCGACCACGGATAACGCCCCATCTGCAGCATTCCCACGTCGTGGTTGCTTTCAAACACAAACGCATCCGACGCTTGAATGATGCCTTTCATCCGGTCGCTGACATAGCCCGTATCGGTAATGAGCGCCAACTTCCGGCCATTCTCATGGAACACATAAAACATTGGATCCGCCGCATCATGCGATACCGCAAACGACTCAATATCAAGGGAGCCGAACGTCTTCACCGTCTCCATCGGAAAATGGAAGCGCTGCTCAACCGGAATGTTGCCCACAAGGCCATCCATTGCCGCCCACGTCTTCTCATTCGCATATACCGGCACTTTGTATTTGCGCGCCACAATGCCGATTCCTTTAATATGGTCGCTATGCTCATGCGTTACCAAAATGCCGTCCAAATCACTCATTTTTTTGCCGATTGAAGCAAACAGCTCTTCCATTTTCCGGCCGCTTAACCCCACATCGACCAAAAATGAATGCTGGTCATTTTCTATATAAATAGCATTGCCGCTAGAGCCGCTTGCTAATACACTAAAACGCATAATAAAAACTCCTTATTGTGGTGCCTCTGTTTCTTCTTCATCTTTTTGCAATTCAATTACGCCGTCTTTCACTGCATTTATAAAATACTCCTCTTTCGAACCATCTGCAAGTGTTGCGCTTATATGCCAAGTTGGCAGGAACATCCGGTCGTCTTCAGAAACTTGGACGTATACCGTATAACCGATTTCCGCCGAGTCGATTTGCGTATTGGACGGCAAAATGCCTCGCTGGTAAAGCGTAGAAATGGCTGAAATGGCGGGAATTAATTTTTTCGGCTGCTCGCCCAATTGCACATTTTCAAAAATGGTTTGTTCATAATGCGTCACTTCGCCTTTATCATTCCAATACAGCGTCACCTGCGCGTTGTCGCTGTAATAAAGCGTTTTGCCGTTGACGATCTGGAAAAATACCGCCTTGTTTTCTTCGGCATTAATTTCCCATAAGGCATAATCTCCGCCTTGATACGCGTGGTCCGCAACAAACTCCTCTAACAACTTCTCACTTTTGATGTCCTCTATCGGCAACGGTTTCGGGTAGCTGACCGTTAAGAACCGGTCTCCTGCAATGTCCACTTTTTGGTTGCCGCCTGGAACGTCGCTTTTCGTAAAGGTCTTCATCGACGCGTTGATATAAGGTTCGTATTGGTCTTCTTCCGGCAGAGCGGGATACGTGATCTGATCGGCTTTTAATTTCTCATCAACAGAAAGTTCACTGCCGAGAAATTTTGCATTTTCTGCTTCTGTATAACGGTCCAAATACAAATAATACAAAAAGATGTTCAGTATGGAAAAAACAACGATGAAGAGGGTTTTGGTTTTATTCCAATCCAAGATTCCCACCTCCTGCTGCATCTTGTGAAAGCTTTTTCCATGTTCCATCAATTTGATAATACCAAGCTGGCAAGAATGTAATCAATTTCCCGTCTGTTTGGACAAGTTCATAGCCTGGGATGATTTCAGTCACGTTTGCCAACTGCTCTTTTTCCAGCTCGCTAATGGCGGCAAGTGCTTCCGTTCCTGGCTCAAGTTCGGTCGTTTCGGTCTGTGCCGTCGATTCCAATACATAATAAGGGCGGACATAGCGGAAAACTTGCTCTTGTCCATCTCTCATGCCCCAGCGTACTTCAAGTTCCGCTGAAGCAGTAGAACTGAAGACCGGCAAATTGTCCAAAAACAGCCGGTACGAAACTTGCTGGTTTAATGGAGCAAGGCCGAAATAGCGGTAATCATTGGTCCAGCCGCCATGGTCGTTGATAAAGTCGACCGTATTGAAAATCAGCTCGGACGGAATGCTCGGATCCGAAGTTTCCGCCGCTGGCTGCACAAAGCTCATGCTTTTTTGTGCTTCGTCCAATCTCATAATGGCTCCGGTATCATCGGTATACTTTTTGTTTGCCAAGTCTCCAGATGACTCAATATTAGAAGTGCTTTCAAAAAGGGCAGATCTAAAGCTTTCAGGCGTGATTTCTTCCAATAAATACGGATAAATCACTTGCGTCGTTTTTTCTTCCGGTACATAGATTGGCAATTTGCCGATTTTTTCGTCGGTCACATAGACTGGATATTCATCTGCCTTTTCCAAAATATCTTGTTGGAACCGATTGGTTTCATTGACCGCAATCCGGCCTTGATACACCATGCCGGAAATCGTATTGATAAAATAAATCGTCGATTGCGCATTTTCAGGTGTAGCCCATTCGATGGCAATCCGGTCAAAGGAAGCTTCGGGAATGGCACTGTCCGTGATATCCACTAAAGCATCAAATACCGGAAACGGAATATTTCCCGGATAGTACAAAACAAAGCGATTTTTTTCGTGCATATAAGAACTCAGAGTTTTGGGCGAAGCGTTTTCTGCTATTCGCGTTACTTCACGGATTTCCCATTGCTCCATCGAGTTGGTGAACAAGTCGATTTCGTCTTTTTTGGTCGTTCCTTTTACGGTCTCATCTTCTTGATACAACATTTTAATCGGCCGGACCACTTGCTTGATCGTTTTTTTCTCGCCAATCGAAACGTCTACAGCCGGCGACGATTCAATTTTGTCGTAAGAAGGCGTAAAGTTCCAAATCGTAAAGGTCAAGGTGAGGCTGAGAAAAATGAGCAAAAACAATACAACAGATTTAACCTGCTCTACATACTTCAATCCCATTCACCTCCATCGTCGATTTCAAATGGCAGCGTGAAGAAAATGGTCGTTCCTCTTCCGTAAACACTTTCCGCCCAAATGGTTCCGTCATGTGCATTGATCATTTCTTTGGAAATGGCTAAGCCTAGTCCGGTGCCGCCCATTTCTCTGGAGCGGGCGCGGTCAACCCGGTAAAAACGGTCGAAAATGCGGTCGACGTTTTCTTTCGGAATTCCCATTCCTTGGTCGCTGATTTGAATCAGTAACGAGCCTTCTTCGATTGTCATGCTAAACCGGATTTTTCCACCTTCCGGCGAATACTTCAACGCATTTGAAATGATATTATCAATCACTTGCGTCAGTTTATCAGGATCGATTTCGACAAAATACTGCTCTTTCGGCAGTTTCCGTTCAAAATGGACATTTTGCGATTTCGACATTTCAAACCGGTCGATAATTCGATTGAAAAAGCGGTTGAATTCGATAATTTCTTTGGTGAGCTCCGTTTCGCTCGAATCCATTTTTGATAGCTTCAGCAAATCGTTGACGAGCCGGATCATCCGCTCGGTTTCGGTTTGCGTCACATTCAAAAAGTTTGGCGCGAGATCTGGATCTTGCCAAGCACCTTCCGCCAACGCTTCTAAATAACTGCGCATCGTCGTCAAAGGCGTTCGCAATTCATGCGATACGTTTGCCACAAACTCGCGGCGTTCCATATCGATTTTTTCCTGCTCCGTGTTGTCGTGCAATACGGCAATCAAACCGTTGACGAACCCGGTTTCTTTTTGGATTACCGAAAAACTCGTCCGCAGCAATGTCGTTTGCTCGTGCGTGCTGAAATCCAGCGTGACGGTTTCTCTCATGTGAATCAAGTCTTCAAATGTATATTCCGACTCTAATCCAAGCACAGCCGTCAACGGCCGGTTAATGACTGTTTCACGTGTAACATCCAATAAGCGAAGCGCGGGATCGTTGATAAGGATGACCCTTCCTCTTCGGTCAGTCGACAACACGCCATCGGTCATGTTGGAGAGAATCGAAGCCAGCTTGCGCCGTTCGCTTTCCGTCGATTGCTGGGATTCCTGCAATCGGTTCGTCAAATGGTTAAATGCCCGCGCCAGCTGGCCGATTTCATCGTCCCCATAAACGCGTACTTTCCGCGAGAAATTTCCTTTGGCCATTGCTTGCGCTTGTTTCCGCATATCCGATATCGGACGCGAAATCGTTTGGGCGACCAAAATTCCGAGAATGGCCGTAATCAGCAGCGAAATAGCAGTACCGCCGGCTAAGATGGAATTGATGTCATTCATTTGGTCGTAGACGTTCTCGATATCCGCTTGAATGTAAAGAATGCCGAGCAATTCTCCACCGGCTGCTTTGATCGGCTGGGTGCGCACCCATACCCGGTCAAGCTGCGGATTCACATAGGTTTGCGCAGCCACCTCTTCTTCGGCTGTCGACTGCCTGACCAGATCCTGTGTGGAACGCTGGCCGACAAGCGCTTGGTTGTCGGTTTCCGACGTCGCCAAAATACGGTACCGGGCATCGACGACCTGGATTTCATTGATATCGCCAGACTGAAATCCGTTCAACACCGACCGAAGGCTTTGTTCGATCGACAAATCTCCTTCAGCGCGGTTTCGGACCATTTCTTCGCGCACGCTGAATTCAATGATGTCCATCCGGTCTTCAATGGAATTCTTAAAGTTATTGATCAAGGTCTCTTCTAGCTGCTGAACGAAATAAAGGCCGATTATTTGCATCGCTAACACGATTAGCAAAATATAAATCAGCACAAATTTCACATGAATCGATTTAAAAAAACTTACTTTCTGCATTTATTCTACTCCTGTTCAGGGTTTCGCAAATAATACCCTACTCCTCGGCGCGTCACGATCCAGGCAGGATGGCTTGGATTGTCTTCGATTTTTTCACGCAGCCGGCGAATTGTTACATCCACAGTCCGGACATCTCCAAAATAATCATAGCCCCAAACCGTCTGCAATAAATGCTCGCGCGTCATGACTTGGCCGATGTGCTTTCCAAGGTAATGAAGCAGTTCAAACTCGCGATGCGTCAATTCGATCGTTTCTTCACGCTTCAAAACCAAATACGCATCTGGCTGAATCGTTAGTGAGCCGACTTGAATATCGTTCGACTGCGGACCATCTTCTTCAACCGGCGTCACGTTTTGGCGGCGCAAGTTTGCTTTCACGCGGGCAATCAGTTCGCGGGTGGAAAACGGTTTTGTGACATAGTCATCCGCCCCAAGCTCAAGGCCCAATACTTTGTCGATTTCCGAGTCTTTTGCTGTCAGCATGATGATCGGAAAATCGAATTTTTTGCGGATTTCGCGGCATACTTCCATGCCATCGCGGTTCGGCAGCATGATGTCAAGAAGCATCAAATCCGGCTGAAGTTCCCCAGCCAGCTGAATGGCCTCATCTCCGTCATAGGCACACACCACATTGAATCCTTCTTTTTTCAAATTAAACTGCAATATGTCTGCAATCGGCTTTTCATCGTCTACTACTAGAATTGTTTTGCTCATCTTCTTCTCCCCCTTTATATCTTCACTTTTTACGCTCAAATGCCTCTGTTTTTCTGTCCATTCCTCTCCTTACTTTATCACTGTTTGAGTGGTTTCGCATCTCTCACTATTTCCTTGTTATTTCCCGGGAAATAAATCTGGCAATTAAAAAGACCAGCCGCTAATTGCGGCCGGTCTTTCCCTGCTTTATTCATCTGGTGTCATGCCAATTATAATAAGGGAAACTATAGAATTTAATTTGGTAAGCCGCTTCGGACGCTTTGGGCTTCGCCTAGCCCTTGAACGCGCCGAAGCTAAGAGATTTCTCAATACCATATGAGACTAAAAGTAATATCATTGTTTTACTGCTAATTGGCTAAAAGATATGGAGCAAAACAGCTCAATCCCGAGGAAAGCGTTCGACTAGAGAATAGAATCTCGGATTAGTCTACTATGCGTCTATCCTGATTTCATTCGTCATAATAAAAATTCTTTTATCTATAGGACTGTCTAATATGTGCTAAATAGAAAGCCGGCGAAGAAAAAGGAATGATTTCTTTGCCCGCTATTTAATAATGACTAAACTAGCTGATAGGAATGGAGGCGGCGACTCCTGCGGGACCAGCACGAGCTGAAGACCCTGGACTGAGCGCAGCGAGGGAAGCGGCTGAAGCCGTGCCCGCGGAAAGCGTCCGCCGAAATGGACATCAGCGTCTTTTGAGCCAGCCCCTGTTTTGTTTACCTGGCTTAATGCCAGCTAGTTGACTATTATCTCCAAACGCTCGTTACGATATTAGTTTGGTTGCGGTCTGGGCCGACTGAGAAAATTGAAATTTGAACGCCGGTCAATTGAGCAATGCGCTCTAGATAATGGCGGGCATTTTCTGGCAATTCATCAAGTGATTTGCATTTCGTAACGTCTTCTGTCCAGCCTGGAAGCTCTTCGTAAACCGGTTCGCAATCTGCAAGCATGCGCAAGTTTGCCGGGTACTCGGTGATCAATTCACCTTGGTAGCGGTAAGCCGTACAAATTTTCACCGTTTCAAGTCCTGTTAAAACGTCAATCGAGTTGACCGTCAAATCCGTCAATCCGCTGACGCGTCTTGCGTGGCGAACCACAACGCTGTCGAACCAGCCGATGCGGCGAGGACGTCCTGTTGTTGTTCCGTATTCTTTCCCGACTTCACGGATTTGTTGACCCACTTCGTCAAACAATTCCGTTGGGAACGGGCCGTCTCCTACGCGTGATGTGTACGCTTTGCAGACGCCGATAACGTGCTGGATGGCGGTTGGGCCGACACCCGCTCCGATCGTTACGCCGCCCGCTACCGGGTTGGATGATGTAACGAATGGGTAAGTCCCTTGGTCAATATCGAGCATAACGCCTTGAGCGCCTTCGAAAAGAACACGGCGGCCGGCATCAACAGCATCGTTCAATACTTTTGAAGTATCGGTTACATACTTGGCAATTTCTTGGCCGTATTGATAATACTCTTCCATGATTTCTTCAACCGTAAAGCCATCTGTTTCGTAAAATTTCTCGAACATCCGGTTTTTCTCATTCAAATTCATGCGGAGTTTTTCCTCGAACACAACATGGTCCAGAAGATCCGCCATGCGGATGCCGACACGCGCTGCTTTGTCCATATAAGCAGGGCCGATGCCTTTTCCTGTTGTTCCGATTTTGTTTGCTCCGCGTCTTGCTTCTTCCACTTCATCTTGCTTGATATGATATGGCAAAATGACGTGTGCGCGGTTGGAAATGCGCAAATTATCTGTTGTGACGCCGCGTGCCTGCAACGCTTTCAGTTCCGTTACGAGCGCTTTCGGATCCACGACCATGCCATTGCCGATTACTGAAATTTTGTCTTTATAAAAAATTCCTGAAGGAATCAAATGCAATTTATACGTTTCGCCGCCAAAAATAATTGTGTGGCCGGCATTGTTCCCGCCTTGGTAACGCGCAATCACTTCTGCGTGTTCTGATAGAAAATCGGTAATTTTCCCTTTTCCTTCGTCTCCCCATTGCGTTCCTACTACTACGATTGATGTCATCGTCCGCACCTCCGTTAGGCCTTAGCCCTATCTCAAACAGTGTTTATTGTATCAATGAAACCGGCGTTCGTCAATCAAAACCATAAGAAAACACGAACATAAAAATGTGTTTTCACATTTAATGTTCGTGTTTAGTATCCGTCTTGGCCGCCTTCATGCTGGCTCCAATCGATGGTGACAAATTTGTTGTATTCTTTCACAAATGCCAATTTTACCGTTCCGGTCGGACCATTACGCTGTTTGGCGATAATGATTTCAATGACGTTTTGGTCTTCGGTTTCCTTATCGTAATAATCTTCCCGGTAGAGGAAAGAAACGATATCGGCATCTTGCTCAATACTTCCCGACTCCCGCAAATCCGACATCATCGGCCGTTTGTCTTGCCGCTGCTCCACACCACGGGACAGCTGGGACAACGCGATAACGGGAATTTCCAGCTCACGCGCCAATCCTTTTAACGAACGGGAAATATCCGATACTTCCTGCTGGCGGTTCTCGCCGCCCCGCCCTGGCCCTTGGATCAACTGCAAATAATCGATCATGATCATGCCAAGGCCGTGCTCTTGCTTCAAGCGGCGGCATTTCGCCCGGATGTCGTTAACCCGGATGCCCGGCGAATCGTCGATGAAAATGCCGGCATTGGAGAGGCTCCCCATGGCCATCGTCAACTTTCGCCAATCTTCGTTTTGAAGGGCGCCGGTCCGCATCACTTGTGCGTCGATATTGCCTTCCGCACAAAGCATCCGCATGACAAGCTGTTCGGCTCCCATCTCCAGACTGAAGATGGCGACGTTTTCGTTCGCTCGTGTAGCGACGTTTTGCGCCACGTTCAAAGCAAACGCCGTCTTACCCACAGAAGGCCGTGCAGCCACGATAATCAAGTCGTTGCGCTGAAACCCTGCAGTCATCTTATCAAGGTCACGGAAGCCCGTAGGAATCCCCGTAACGTCCCCTTTGCGTGTATGCAACAATTCAATGTTGTCATACGTCTTAACCAATACATCTTTGATGTGGACAAAGTCACCGGCGTTTTTCCGGTTGGACACTTCCATCATTTTCTTTTCTGCTTCTGCCAACAACGCTTCCACTTCGTCTTCGCGTGTAAAGCCATCATCAACAATGGACGTAGCTACGCGAATGAGCCGGCGCAACAGCGCTTTTTCTTCCACGATATGCGCATAATGCGCCACGTTGGCAGCAGTTGGAACTGCGTTGGCGATTTCCGTCAAATAAGATAATCCGCCGACATCTTCCAGTTCTTTTTTGACCGATAGCTCTTCTGTCACCGTTACCACATCAATCGCTTTGCCCTGATCCGACAGCGACAGCATCGTCTGGAAGATTTTTTGATGGGCAATCCGGTAAAAATCTTCCGGCATGACGATTTCAGCGACTGTGATTAACGATTGCGGCTCTAAAAAGATGGCTCCAATCACCGATTGCTCGGCTTCCTGGTTATGCGGAGGGACTCGGTCTATCGTTTCGTTCATCGGTACATCTCCTTACGCTTCTTCAGTTACGTGGACTTTGAGCGTAGCCGTTACATCTTGATGCAGCTTCACAGGGACATTTGTGTAACCTAACGCGCGAATGGCATCGTCTAATTCCATTTTGCGTTTGTCGATTTTAATGCCGTGCTTTTTTTCCAACTCGCTTGCTACTTGTTTGGTTGTGATCGAACCAAACAACCGGCCGCCTTCGCCTGATTTTGCTTTTAATTCAATGGTCAGTGCTTCTAGTTTTTCTTTCAATTGCTTCATTTCCTGCAAAGCTTGTTCTTGTTCTTTTTGGTCTTTTTTCTTTTGGCCATCCAATTGGCTGATGGTCGCTTGGTTGGCTTCAGTCGCCAAGTTGTTTTTCAGCAAATAATTGTGTGCATAGCCGTCTGCGACGTTTTTGATTTCACCTTTTTTGCCTTTGCCTTTAACATCTTTTAAGAATATGACTTTCATTCAGTTTGTCCTCCTTCATATAGTTCCTCAATGACTTCTTTCAATTGATGAATCGCATCTTCAATCGTTATATCTGCCAACTGAGTGGCTGCGTTCGTTAAATGTCCGCCGCCGCCCATGTTTTCCATGATGATTTGCACATTCACTTCTCCAAGCGAGCGGGCGCTGATGCCGACGCCGTTTTCTCCGCGTTCTGCAATGACGAAAGAAGCGTTGACGTCTTTCATCGTCAGCAAAATATCGGCCGTTTGGGCAATCAATACCGGGCTGTATGTACGGCCCACTTCACCTCTTGCAATTGCGATGCCGTTTCCGACAAATTCGACGGTTTCAACGATTCGCGCGCGCTCCATATACGTTTCCAAGTCTTCCTTCAACAAGCGCTGCACAAGCACCGTATCGGCCCCGTTTGCGCGCAAATAGGAAGCCGCTTCAAATGTTCGGGCTCCTGTTCGGAGCGTAAAGCTTTTCGTGTCTACGATAATTCCCGCAAGCATCGCGGTCGCTTCCAGCATCGACAGTTTTTCGTGCTTCGGCTGGTATTCAATCAGCTCCGTCACCAATTCTGCCGTAGAAGACGCATACGGCTCCATGTAAACGAGCATCGTATTGGTAATAAATTCTTCGCCTCTTCGGTGATGGTCAATGATTACCACTCGCTCCATTCGCTGAAGCAAGCGTTCATCAATTACCATAGATGGTTTATGCGTATCCACAATGACGAGCAATGAATTGTCGGTCATTGTCGCCAGTGCTTCTTCCGGGGTAATAAACTGATTGAACAAGTCTGTGTCGGCTTCGATTTCATTCATCAGCCTCATGACGCTGCGGTCATATTCATCAAAATCCAGCACGATGCTGCCTTTGATTTTATTCATCGCAGCCATTTTGGCGACGCCGACAGCTGCGCCGATTGCGTCCATGTCCGGCATTTTATGCCCCATGACAAACACTTGGTCGCTTTCTTGGATCAAATCGCGCAGCGCATGGGAAATAACGCGCGCTCTGACACGCGTCCGTTTTTCAACGGGATTGGTTTTGCCGCCATAAAATTTCACTTTGCCGCTTGGGTGCTTGATCGCCACTTGGTCGCCGCCGCGTCCAAGCACAAGATCGAGCCCCGACTGCGCCATGCTGCCAAGTTCGACGAGCGAAGCCGAGCCCGCACCGACTCCGATGCTTAACGTCAACGCCAAATTGTCTTTTGACGTCACTTCACGAATATCATCCAAAATTGCAAACTTCGATTTTTCCAGATCTTTTAAGATAGATTCATTGAAAACCGCCATAAAACGGTCTGACTGGACGCGTTTCACAAAAATTCCGTGTTTTGCTCCCCAGTCGTTGATCAATGAGGTCACTAGGCTATTTAAATTGCTGCGGGTTTGGTCATCCATCCCCTGCGACAGTTCATCATAGTTGTCGATAAACAAAATCCCAATAACCGTGCGGTCTGCATAATACAAAGTTTCGATTTCCACTTGTTCGGTGATGTCGAATAAATAAAACAAGCGGTCATTCGCTTTGTAATAAACCCGGTATTTGCGTTCTCCAAGTGTTATGGTCGATTCCGTCACTTCGCTGTCATTAACAAGCGGAAGAAACTCATCTGATAACGTAAACAGAGATTCTCCAATCAACGTATCGTATTCCAACGTAGACGTCATGTACGGATTGGCCCATTCAATCTCGTTTGTTTCGTTGACGAGCAAAATCCCGATTGGCATTTCAAGCAATGCTTCTTCTCCGACTTTTTTCATTCGGTAAGACAGCGTTTCAATATGTTTTTCTGTTGCTTCATAGGTTTGCTTCTCTACCAGCCAAGCAGCGATGACTGCTGCACCAAATAGCACAACATAAATGCCGGCTGCCCAATCTGACCAAAATGAAATCAGAATCGCTCCGGCTATGCCAAGCACCAATAGCGCGATTAGCGGATAGCGAAGTCTTCTTTTCCTAAAAAAAGCCGACATTATTCTTCAGCTCCTCATTTTCCTTTAAACTCGTGTGCCCGCTTTACCCATCCCCGGATATCGAATCCAAGATCCACGATTCCGATGATTGTCGTAAAGGATTGCAGCGGTATAGCCAGAATGGTGACAAGCACTGCAACCCATTTTGGCCAGCCTTCCTGCTGGATGTAAAAATGGTAAAACGAAATCCCTTGCAGGAACAGCAGCAATTGAAGCAGGACGTAAGCGTTCATAAAGGTCATATACGCCATTGTCCCAGGCTGCAAATCAGTCAACAGAGAGACAAGCACTACGATTAAATAATACCATAATACACTTTTCGGCAATTTCATATCCCGAAAAGGCGGAAACTTTGGAACTGCGATGCCAAGCCGTTTTAGAATCGGCAAATAAAGCAGAAGCATCAGCCAGACTAAAATGAAAATAGAGGCTACAAGCAATGTCGGCATCAAGGTTTCCAATGAAAACATCATCTGTTTGACGGCTTCATTATAATCTTCCATCTGGACAGCTGTTGCCCCGAAACGTTCTAAGAAATTACCGGTAGTCGCATATGTTTCCTTCATTAGCGTGATGGATTCTTCCAGCACGTTAATGCCAAACAGCACAATCGAAGCTACATACTGCAGCACCGTGGAAATAAGCAGCACGATTCCCGAGCACATGAACATAAACAGTTTGCTTTTCCGATAATAAATGGAAAGCCCGACGGCCAAGCCGAGAGGAATATAGCTCAATGTCAAAGGCAACGATAACGGACCGCCCACAATGAAGGATAAAATCAAAGAAACAACCGCAAAAAGCAAACTTGCTTTCCATGGATATTTCGCGCTGTACCAAGCGATCGGCAACCCTAAAAATAATGTGGTTACCACATTTAAAAGCGGTACGTTCATCGAAATCGCGGTCAGTACAGCAAAAATGGCCGCCATCATCGCGCCTTGCGTTAGTTGTCGTGTTTGTTGATTTTGCATTCGACTGGTTTTCCCCTTCTTTCGGGTTTATTTCATCCTTGTAATTGTAACATGATTCAGGAACCGGAACAAAAAGCCAAATCCTTCATCTTTTAAGAAGAAATGCGAACAAAAAAGAAGACCGGTTTCCCGGTCTTCTTTGTAATAGAAATATAGCTGAAAAGGAGTAGGTTTTGTCCAGACTCCAGCACCCAGATTCTTGGGTCACAAGCCAACCCAGCTGCGTGGCAAGGAACGCCACTTCGCTGGTCTGTCTTATGCCCGGCGAATCTACACGGACGCTTCCGCTTTTCTTATTTATCTTTCTTCCGCTACGAACGGTAGAAGTGCCATGATACGAGCGCGTTTGATTGCAATTGTCAACTTACGTTGCCATTTTGCACTTGTGCCTGTAACACGACGTGGCAAGATTTTTCCTCGTTCAGAAATGAATTTCTTCAACAAGTCAGTGTCTTTGTAGTCGATGAACGTAATGTTGTTTGAAGTGAAATAACAAACCTTTTTACGCTTTTTGCCTCCGCGACGTGGTGCCATATCGAATTACCTCCTTTATAAGTAGAATGTGTGGTTCATCGTTAGCTCAGATTTTCTTAGAACGGCAAATCGTCATCCGATACTTCGATCGGGCCGCTGCCGCTTGAGAATGGATCTTCGTCTACACGAGTATGGTTTTGTTGGCTTGGCGATTGGTTCTGTTGATAGGACGGTTGGCCTTGAGAACGGTCTGCACTAGCATTAGCACCAGAACCTGAGCTTTTCGGCTCAAGAAATTGAACGCTATCTGCCACAACTTCCGTCGTATAAACTCGTTTGCCGTCTTGTCCCTCGTAGCTTCCAGTTTGAATGCGGCCTTCGACACCAGCCAAGCTTCCTTTTTTCAAGAAGTTCGCAGTGTTTTCAGCTTGTTTGCGCCAAACAGTACAATTGATGAAATCCGTTTCTTTTTCCCCCGACGCATTGGAGAATGTCCGGTTTACAGCCAGTGTAAATCGGGCAACTGCCGCTCCGCTTGGAGTGTAACGAAGATCTGGATCTTTTGTTAGTCTTCCGACTAAAACAACTCGGTTAATCATCAGAATTCAACCCCCTTTAAATCAAGATTATGTTCAGGTTCATTCGTCGCTTACGCGTCTTTGCGTACAGCAATATGGCGAATGATGTCTTCGTTAATATTCGCAAGACGTGTGTATTCGTTGATAGCTTCAGAACCAGCGTTTACTTTTACGATTTGGTAGAAACCTTCACGTAAATCGTTGATTTCATAAGCTAAACGACGTTTACCCCACTCTTTCGACTCGATGATTTCAGCACCGTTTGAAGTAAGGATTTCGTTAAAACGCTCTACTAAAGCTTTTTTCGCGTCCTCTTCAATTGCAGGCTGAATAACGTACATTAATTCATACTCTCTCATCGTGTTGTCACCTCCTCATGGACTTGGGCCCTGCTGTTTCCAGCGGGCAAGGAGCAAGCAATTCAAATTATTACTCACATCAATGTATTGTATCACAGACCAACAGGCTCCGCAACTACCGGTTCTAAGGCGAGAACCGTTATACTAGTGGTAAAGAGTTATGGAAGCTCTTACTCTATAAGAAATCCTCTTTTCTATACCGCTTCGGACACTTTGGGCAGGGCAAAGACGATTGCTCCTGCGCAAGTTTGGGCAATGCCTTTGCAATGCAGGCACAAATGGTTTTAACGGAGCTGGTTTGCGGAATATCGACAAATGGGAATCATTTGTTTAGTTATATAGCTACATAACAGAACCAAACGAAAGAAGGGAGCTTATGAAACCGGATCGCGTCATCGAATTGAAACTCGAAGAGATTGCGTTGAAGTTCTTCTGGGCGAACGTGCTGCTTTTGGTTGCTTTTGCAGCCGCCTACCATTTCTTCAACGAACCTTTATCTTTCGCTTTTTCTTGGACCAGCATCCTCTTTTTTATTAGTGGCTATATCGTGTTGATTGTTCTGCACGAACTTTTTCATTTGGTTGGCTTTGTGCTTTTTGGAAAAGTTGCCCTCTCTTCATTAAACTATGGAGTTGATTTGAAGCTTGGCATCGCATATGCCACAACCAGCACCCCTGTTCCAAACCATGCCATGCGAAAAGTGCTTTTGCTGCCTTTTTGGACCACCGCCATTTTTCCTGCGTTCGCAGGTTTTTGGCTGGACAGCCAAGTGCTTGTGTTGCTCGGCGCTTTGCTGGCGGCAGGAGCCTTTGGCGATTTTTGGATGTACAGGGAGCTTTTAAAAGAACGAAAAGAAGCGTGGGTGTTGGATGACCCCGCCCTGCCTCGCCTTCTTATTTTTGAACATCGCCCCAATGAAAAAAGCGCCGAGCTGTAAATCGGCGCTTTTTCTTATGCATGTAATGATTGTGCAGCATCCCAAGTGTCGCTGCTGATTTTTGTTTTCAGCAATTGGGGATCGTTGGCTACGTAAATAACCGCTTCCACTTTCTCTCCGTTCGCTTCAACTAAAATGGTGGTTTTGTCAAAAAGGTCTGTTGCCGCTTCTCCTGCATACCCCTCGAGGTCATCAAGAGCCGGCCACAATTGTTCAGGGATTTCGTACAATTCCCCTTTTACGATTTCCGTTTCCGACATAACAAATGCAGGATACCCTAACCCTGAATCATACAATACGCCATTCACGCTGGCATGTTCAGAAACCAGCGACGCTTCTTCTAAATAACAATGATATTTCCCCCCGCTTTTCAACGAGCCATATACAAACAACTGCATTTTAATCCTCCTATAACGAAAATACCGGATGCACGAAGCATCCGGTACGTTTATTATTTTTTGATGTTTTTTCTTGCATTTTTTAATGCCCTGAATAAAGTATAGGCATTGCCCGATTCATTGCGTTTTTACACGTTAAATCTGAACAACATAACATCGCCGTCTTTAACGATGTATTCTTTGCCTTCTTGGCGGACTTTCCCAGCTTCTTTTGCAGCAGCCATCGTTCCTGCTTCTACAAGATCTTCGTATGCTACAGTTTCGGCCCGGATAAAGCCGCGTTCGAAGTCTGAGTGAATTATACCGGCACATTGTGGTGCTTTCATGCCCTTTTTAAATGTCCAAGCCCGAACTTCCTGTACGCCTGCAGTAAAATAAGTAGCCAGACCAAGCAAGCTGTAAGAAGCTTTGATCAATTGGTCCAAGCCTGATTCTTCAATGCCTAGCTCTTCAAGGAACATTTCTTTTTCCTCGTCTTCCAGCTCAGCCATTTCTTCCTCAATTTTCGCGCAAACCACAATCACGTCTGCGTTGTCTTTAGCGGCAAATTCACGGACTTGTTGAACGTATTCGTTAGTTTCAGCATCAGCAATTTCATCTTCTGATACGTTCGCGACATATAACATCGGCTTTAACGTTAATAAATTCAAGTTTTTTGCAATGTTCAATTCGTCTTCTGTGAAGTCGATTGACCGTGCAAGTTGTCCGTTTTCAAATGCTTCGCGCAGCTTCATCAATACCGGTTCTTCAGCCACTGCATCTTTGTCTCGTTGCTTAACAAGTTTCGCAGCGCGGGCAATGCGTTTTTCAATGCTTTCCATATCCGCCAAAATCAATTCCAGATTAATGACTTCGATGTCAGAAATCGGATCCACTTTGCCGGCTACATGCGTAACGTTATCGTCTGCAAAACAGCGGACAACTTGGCAGATGGCATCGACTTCACGGATATGGGACAAGAATTTATTGCCCAAGCCTTCGCCTTTGCTGGCGCCTTGTACGATTCCTGCAATATCGGTGAATTCAAAAGCAGTTGGAATCGTCTTTTTTGGAACGACCAATTCAGTCAATTTGTTCAAGCGCTCATCGGGAACTTCAACAATTCCGACGTTTGGATCTATTGTACAGAACGGGTAATTCGCCGCTTCAGCGCCCGCTTTTGTAATGGCGTTAAATAATGTGGATTTCCCCACGTTTGGTAATCCTACAATCCCTGCAGTTAATGCCATAGGATTCACAACCTCTCTTTTATATCAGCCTGTTTTTTTCACAACCACTCTATTATAGGAAGGAAACGGCCAATTGTCCATTTTCAATTCTCTTCAGCTTTTACCACTATCTTTTTCAATTTCTTATTGAACTCAACTCTTGGAATCATGACGCTATGCTGGCAGCCTTCGCATTTGATCCGAATGTCTGCCCCCATCCGGATAATCTTCCAGGCATTCGCACCGCAAGGATGCCCTTTTTTCATTTCTACGATATCATTCAATCCAAATTCCTTCATTTCCATCTTGCCCATCTCCTTTTCCTTAGGGGCAATAGCCCCAGAGTTTATTTTGGTGGAGTTTGTTGAGGGCGCTGCATCATAACCATCTGAGGAAGCGGAACTTCTATATTATTCTCGTCTAAAAATTCTTTTAGATCGCGCCTCATTCCCCGCGCTACCGCAAAATGCTGCATAGGCAATGTCTCTGCAACTATTCGCACGACCATTTCCGTCGGCGTCAAACTTTGAACACCAAGAAACTCGGGCGGTTTGATGATTTGTTCGTATTTGTCCTGCAAAGTTCCTAAGAAACCTTGAATAAGCGACTCGACTTTGTTGATATCTGCATTGTATGCAACGTTAACATCGACAACGGCAATGGAATTATTAATTGAAAAGTTAACCACATCCGTTATATTGCCATTCGGGAAAATAAACATTTCTCCCCCAACGCCCTTTACTTTTGTTGTGCGCAAGCCGATTTCTTCAACGGTTCCTTCTGCGACGCCAATCCGGACAAAGTCCCCTACTGAAAACTGATCTTCAAAGATGATAAAGAATCCGGTGATGATATCACGCACTAAGTTCTGTGCACCAAAACCGACCGCAAGGCCCAATACCCCAGCCCCTGCAATCAAACCGGTGACATTAATCGAGAATGCGGAAAGAATCGCAACGATCGCCATAAAGTAAATGACATATGCCGTAATATTTTCCAATAGTTTTGATAAAGTTTGCTGACGCCGCTCATTGTATTTTAACGGCCCTTTGATTCGGACCGAAAAACTTTTGCGGATAATGGCTTTTACCAGCCTTACAACAATTCCCGCAGCAATTGCAATAAGGATGACTTTTATGGATATAACCCCGATATTGACCCACATTGCTTCGTCAAATATAGCGTCTTTCGTCTTTGCAGTTGCCTCTCCAAAATCCTTTGTGACTGATTCTAAATCTTGTTTTTCGGTACTCATATTTTCACCTTCCCAAACTTGCCTTACATTAAGTTGAATTGATAGATCACCGTGACTACAAAACCAACAACTAAGACCCCTGGCAATAAATTAGCAACTCGAATTTTTGTAATGCCCATCATATTTAACCCGATCGCGGCAATCATGACGCCTCCAGTGGCCGTCATTTCTTTAATGAACAAGTCTAAAGCCGCTTCTGGGATAAGCAAACTGATTTGCGTGGCAAACAAGGCGATCATTCCTTCGTAGACAAAAACCGGAACAGCAGACAATAAGACGCCGATGCCTAAAGTAGAGGCTAAGATGATGGAAACAAATCCATCAATGATCCCTTTCGATATCAAAACGCCATGCTCATTGCTCAAACCGCTTTCCAATGCTCCGATAATGCCCATGGCCCCAATCACGTACATAAGCGTAGCCGTGATAAACCCTTGAGCGATGCTTCCCTTGCTTTCTTTGACTGCAAGTTTCAGTTCGATCCAATGCCCAAAATCATTCAGCATTTTATCCAAGTCCATCCATTCGCCAATTACGGCGCCTAAGACCAAACTGATAATAACTATGATGAAATTTCCGCTTTCAAATCCCATTTGCAGACCAAGAACTACGACAGCCAACCCAATTATGTACATGACTGTTTCTCTCATCTTCTCAGGGATGTTGCGCAGGGCTCTACCAATTAATGTTCCCACGACAATTAACACCGCATTGATTAAGGTCCCTAAGAGAATCATTATTTAACCCCTTCCTCAGCCGCTTTAAAATTATCTTGCGATAACAAGGCAAAGCGATGCCAGCAAGAATGTGGCTATGCTGGAATATCGCTCTTTATTAGCCGTTTTCGCTTTTCATTATCTAGACTCCAGTGCCCAGCTCTTTGGAGCACTAGCCAACCCAGCTGTGTGGCAAAGAACGCCACTTCCGCTTTTCCGGCAAAACAGAACCTATTTTCCAAACTTCTGGAAAATAGGCGATTGTCAGTTAAGCAATTCTAAAATCCGTTCCAAATCTTCTTCTGAGAAAAATTCAATTTCGATTTTCCCTTTATTTTTAGACTTCTTTATTTGCACATTGGTTCCAAAACGGTCTCTTAACTCCGACTGTTTTTCTTCCAAAAAGATGTCTTTTTTCTTTTCAATTGTTTCACGTGGAACATCTTCGTTCAAACGCTGCACTAGATTTTCCAATTGGCGCACATTTAAATTTTCTTTCACAACTTTTTCAGCGGTTTCAGAAATCAGCTTTTTATGGCGCAATCCGAGCAGCGTACGGCCATGGCCCATCGACAATTTTTTCTCTGAAATCATCAACCGTACCTCTTCAGGCAAAGACAGCAGACGGACGTGGTTGGCAATATGAGGGCGGCTCTTTCCGAGTCTGAATGCCAATTGTTCTTGCGTCAAATTCAAGGCTTCCATTAATTTTTGGTACGCTTCCGCTTCTTCAATCGGCGTCAAGTCTTCCCGCTGAAGGTTTTCCAAAATGGCAAGCTCCATCATTTGCTGGTCCGTCAAATCTTTGATAATCGCCGGAACTTCTTTTAGCTTTGCTAGCTTAGCAGCGCGAAAGCGGCGTTCCCCTACTACCAACTCAAAATGCTTGCCTGATTTCCGTACAACCACTGGCTGCAATATGCCGTGTTCTTTGATGGAGTCCGATAGTTCCTGCAAGGCGGCATCATCAAAAATTTTGCGGGGCTGAAACGGATTTGGCCGGAGTTGGCTGATGGTGATTTGGCTGACTGACTCTGCTTCTTTTAACGATTCGCCTGGGAACAACGCATTGATGCCTTTTCCTAATCCTTTAGCCATTCTTGATCACTTCCCTTGCCAGATCTAAATAGACTTCAGCGCCTCTGGATTTTGGATCATAGATGATGATTGGTTCACCGTGGCTTGGCGCTTCGCTTAAGCGCACATTACGCGGAATGATGGTGCGGTACACTTTATCTTGAAAATATTTCTTCACTTCTTCAATTACTTGGAGGCCTAAATTTGTCCGGGCATCTAGCATTGTCAACAAAACACCGTCAATCGCAAGATCATGATTCAAGTGTTTTTGGACAAGCCGGACTGTGCTTAACAATTGGCTCAATCCTTCCAACGCATAGTACTCGCATTGCACGGGAATAATAATGGCATCTGAAGCAGTCAATGAGTTGATTGTTAACAAACCTAATGATGGCGGGCAATCAATGATTATGTAATCATACATTTCTTTGACTTCTTGCAGCGCATTTTTTAGCCGCACTTCTCTTGAGATCGTGGAAACCAACTCAATTTCCGCACCTGCTAAAGAGATTGTAGCCGGAACCACGTGTAAATTTTCCACTTTTGTTTCCATAATGGTGTCTTTTATATCGACATCGTCAATTAATACCTCATAAATGCATTGATCTACGTCGCCTTTGTTGACGCCGACTCCGCTCGTTGCATTTCCTTGAGGATCGATATCTATTAAGAGAACTTTCTGGCCCAAATAAGCAAGGCAGGCACTCAAGTTCACAGAAGATGTTGTTTTTCCTACGCCGCCTTTTTGATTGGCGATCGCAATTGTTCTACCCACACTTGCACCAACTTTCTTTTTTACTTCTCTCATTTTACTGCGGGAGCATGTTTTTTGCTATTTTAAGGCGCATCCATTTTCTATTGTAGCAAACTTCTCCCTCTTTTATGATTACATTCCGATTAAAAAAAGCCTTTTCCATAAGCGGAAAAGGCTTTTTTCACTTTTTCTTCGGTATTTTCACGGTAATCTGGTAGTATTCGTCGTATTCTTCTTCTTCCGTTGTAACATCGATGCCACTTTTGGCGACCATATTCAACGATTCTTTGATCGTATTCATCGCAATACGCACATCGCGGCTAACGGCTTTTCGTTGCGGCTTTGTTTTTTTCGGTTCTGTCGACAAGGCCTTTTCCACTTTTTCTTCCAGTTGCTTGACGTTTAAATGCTGCTCAATGGTCTCCTCAAACAACCGCTTTTGAACGTCGCTGTCTTTTAACTGGAGAAGAGCTCTTGCATGCCGTTCGGTCAATTGCCGATTTAACAAAGCCGTTTGAATTTCTTCAGGCAACTTCAGCAATCGCAATTTGTTGGCCACTGTCGATTGCCCTTTGCCAAGCCGCTGAGCCAGCGCTTCTTGGGTAATCTCATGGAGCTCAAGTAAATTTTGATAGGCATTCGCTTCTTCAATTGCCGTCAGTTCTTCCCGCTGCAAGTTTTCAATTAAGGCAATCGAAGCGGTTTCTTTGTCGGTTAATTCGCGGACAATCGCCGGCACTTCTTCCCAGCCAAGCGAACGCATCGCACGAAAGCGCCGCTCCCCTGCGATAATTTCATACGTCCCCTCTTCAGTTGAAGCTCGGACAACAATTGGCTGGATAACGCCGTGCATGTGGATTGTTCGGGCCAATTCTTCTATTTTACTTTCATCAAATACCGTTCTCGGCTGGAATTTATTTGCGCTTATTTTTTCAATTGAAAGTTTGACTACTGCTTCTTCATTTTCTTTTATGATCTCTGCTGTATGGTCGGTTTCATCTTCTTTATCACTGCCCCCAAAGAAACGGGAAAAAGGACTTTTCAACTCAAGCACCACCCTTTAAAAGCTAACGTATATAATTCGCCAAATTTGTATGAATTCCTGCCGGGACAATGTTTCACGTGGAACATTCATTTCCTTGTACTGGGATATCCAAAAAATATTAAAAATATCAATTAATTGGCGTTTTATTTGGAATACCAGGTTTACGAGGATACTTTTTAGGCGTTTCCTTAAACTTGCGGAACACTTGAATATAACGTTCGCTTTCTTCAACTGGCAAAGTAAAAGCATGAACGCTTTCTTTTTTTACGCCGAGTTTTTGCAACGCGTTTTCCGCGTCCTGGAGTTCATCAGCTGCTGAAGCGGCTTTCATAGCCGCAAACAAACCGCCGTTTTTAACAAGCGGCACACAGAGCTCTGCTAGAACCGAAAGCCGCGCCACTGCCCGTGCTGTTACCAGATCATAGCTTGCCCGGTGTTCGGATTGGCCAAAATCTTCAGCGCGTGCGTGAACGAATTGCACGTTCTCCAGTTGCAATTTTTCACTCAAATGCGTTAAAAATTGAATGCGCTTATTCAGCGAATCGACGATGGTTACGTGAATATGGGGGAAACAAATTTTTAAAGGAATGCTTGGGAATCCAGCTCCCGCCCCTACGTCACACACTTTGAGCGGTTGTGTAAAATCCAAATAAAAAGCAGCAGTGATGGAATCATAGAAATGCTTTAAATACACAGACGGTCCATCAGTGATGGCGGTCAAGTTCATTTTTTCGTTCCATTCAACCAATTCGTTGAAATACGTCCGAAACTGCGTGAGCTGCATTTCCGTCAAGTGAATCCCTTTTTCGCTGAGGGCATCTTTGAATTGTTGTTCGTTCAACTGTTTCTTCCTCCCTCTTCCTGATACTTCTTCTATGTTTGTTTGCCGATCGATCAATAAAATCAATTTTCTATGTAAAAATGGGCTGGTGTATGCGCCAGCCCATTTATTTAATTCATTTGAGAGGATTAATCCTCGGATGTTTAGATAACTTTTGCAATTCTTCCTTGTTCAATATACACCAACAAAATGGAAATGTCAGCAGGATTTACGCCGGAAATCCGGGAAGCTTGAGCAATCGAAAGAGGTCTGACTTCCGTCAGTTTCATTCTTGCTTCGGTTGCAAGACCTGAAATTGCATGATAATCAATGTTTTCTGGAATCTTTTTGTTCTCCATTTTTTTCAGCTTTTCTACTTGCTGCAACGATTTTTCGATATAGCCTTCATACTTAATCTGAATTTCGACTTGCTCTTTTACTTCAGCTTCAAGTTCGATATCGGATGCAGTCAACTGAGCAATCATGTCGTAAGTCATTTCCGGACGCTTCAACAGATCCGCTCCGCGAATGCCGTCTTTCAATTCACTGCCGCCTGCATCCCGAATCAATTGTTGGGTAATGTCATTCGGCTTGATCATGATGCCTCTTAAACGCTTAATTTCTTCTTCAATGCGCTCTTTTTTCGCTAGGAATTTCGCATAGCGTTCACCGGTAACCATGCCGATTTTATGGCCAAGTTCCGTTAAACGCATATCCGCATTGTCATGGCGCAGCAACAGACGGTATTCTGCACGAGATGTCAATAAACGATACGGTTCGTTCGTTCCTTTTGTTACCAAATCATCAATCAACACGCCGATGTAGGCATCCGAACGGCTCAGAATCACTTCTTCTTTGCCAAGTACTTTAGCTGCAGCATTGATCCCCGCCATTAACCCTTGGCCAGCCGCTTCTTCATAGCCGGAAGTTCCGTTGATTTGGCCTGCTGTATAAAGATTTTCAACTTGTTTCGTTTCCAGTGTCGGCCATAATTGCGTCGGCACGATCGAATCATACTCGATGGCGTATCCAGCACGCATCATTTCCGCTTTCTCAAGCCCTGGAATCGATTCAAGCAATTGGCGCTGCACATGTTCCGGCAGGCTTGTTGAAAGGCCTTGTACGTAAACCTCGCGCGTATTGCGGCCTTCTGGCTCCAGGAAGATCTGGTGGCGCGGTTTGTCGTTGAAACGCACCACTTTGTCTTCGATGGATGGGCAGTAGCGTGGGCCCGTTCCTTTGATCATTCCCGAATACATCGGAGACAAATGCAAATTGTCATCAATAATTTGATGCGTTTTTTCATTTGTATACGTCAGCCAGCAAGGAAGTTGATCCATGATGAATTCGGTCGTTTCGTAACTGAATGCACGCGGTTCCTCGTCGCCCGGCTGGATTTCGGTTTTGCTGTAGTCGATGGAGTTGCTGTTGACGCGCGGCGGCGTCCCTGTTTTAAAGCGGACGGTTTCAAAACCGAGTTCTTCCAGGTTTTCAGCCAATTTAATAGACGGCTGCTGGTTATTCGGTCCGCTTGAATAGCGAAGATCGCCAATGATGATTTCGCCGCGAAGAAATGTTCCAGTCGTAATAACAACGGATTTTGTGCGGTAAATGCCGCCAACTTGCGTAATTAAGCCTTTAACTACACCGTCTTCAACGATCAATTTTTCCGCAATTCCTTGGTGCAGCGTTAAATTCTCTTGTTCTTCCATCAAACGTTTCATTTCTTGCTGATAAAGCACTTTATCGGCTTGTGCGCGCAGTGCGCGGACAGCCGGCCCTTTAGCAGTATTCAACATTCTCATTTGAATGTGGGTTTTATCGATAACGCGTCCCATGGCTCCGCCAAGTGCGTCAATTTCCCGTACAACAATGCCTTTTGCAGGCCCGCCAATTGACGGGTTGCATGGCATAAATGCGATCATATCCAGATTCATCGTCAACACAAGCGTTTTAGCGCCCATGCGAGCTGATGCAAGAGCAGCTTCCGCTCCTGCATGCCCAGCTCCTACGACGATGACATCGAACGTGCCTGCTTCGTATTGTGGCATGTTCTCATTTCCCTTCGAGTTTTATTTCCCTAAACAGAACTGAGAAAACAATTGGTTCAACAACCCATCATCTGCGGTATCGCCGATGATTTCACCAAGAATTTCCCATGTTCGAGTGACGTCGATTTGAATCATATCAACAGGCACATCCATTTCCGCCGCTTCGATGGCGTCGGTTATAGTTTGGTGCGCCTGGTGAAGCAAGGCAATATGGCGTGCATTCGACACATACGTCATATCGCCCGATTCGATTTCACCTTCAAAAAACAGTTCAGCGATCGAATCTTCCAGCTGGTCGACCCCTTCTTCTTCAATCAAAGAAGTCGTGACGAGCCGTTTATCGCCAGCCAGTTCTTGCACCCGGCCGAGATCGATTTTTTGTGGCAAATCGGTTTTGTTGATGACAACAATATAATCCATATCCTTTACCGCTTCAAACAGCAATTCATCTTCCGTTGAAAGGGTTTCGGAATAATTTAAGACATACAAAATCAAGTCCGCTTCTTTTAATACTTTACGCGAACGTTCAACGCCGATCCGTTCTACGATATCTTCCGTTTCCCGGATGCCCGCTGTATCCACTAAACGAAGCGGCACACCGCGCACATTGACGTATTCTTCTATTATATCACGGGTCGTTCCCGCTATTTCTGTAACAATGGCTTTATTTTCTTGCACTAAACTATTTAATAGAGAGGATTTTCCAACATTCGGGCGGCCGATAATGACCGTTGAAAGCCCTTCTCTTAAAATTTTCCCTTGTGAAGACGTCTGGAGCAGCTTATCGATTTCCGAACGCACCCAAAGTGCTTTCTCGAGCATAATCGGACGCGTCATTTCTTCCACATCGTCATATTCGGGATAGTCAATATTGACTTCCATTTGAGCAATTGATTCAAGCAAAGCTTGGCGCAATGTACCGATCAGCTTAGACAGCTTGCCTTCCATTTGCCCCAAAGCTACATCCATAGCCCGGTCCGTTTTCGAACGGATCAAGTCCATAACGGCTTCTGCCTGCGACAAATCGATGCGTCCATTTAAAAAGGCCCGTTTCGTAAATTCTCCGGGCTCGGCAAGGCGGGCCCCCGCTCGAAGTACAAGCGCAAGCACACGATTAACGGACACAATCCCTCCGTGGCAATTGATTTCAATTACATCTTCACGTGTAAAAGTCTTAGGAGCTTTCATGAACGACACCATGACTTCTTCTACTACTTCCTCCGTCCACGGATTTTGCAAATGGCCATAATGAATCGTATGCGACGCCTGCGCTGCTAATTTTTTTCCGCCTGGCGCTCGGAACAGCCTGTCCGCAATTTCAATCGCTTGTGGACCGCTCAACCGGACGATCGCTATGGCCCCTTCACCGCTGGGTGTGGATATCGCAGCAATTGTATCGAATTCCATGATGTTTCCTCCTTGATGAAAGTTGTCCACATGTGGACAACTAATAAATGCCCGTGGCTTTCTAACGTATTACATTAGCATAGATGGACGAAAACCGAAAGATAAAGAGATCTGTTTCCTGTGATTTTTTCATGAACAGATCGGAAAAGAACAAACAGCTTTTTTAGAAAATAACTTAGGAGTGCTACTTTTTATTTGATCCTCATCCAGCAGATCGATGAAATAGCGAATACAAGTTGACTTAAAGAAGGATCCTTTTACACACCGCTTGGGGCCTGGCTCTACTACTATTACTGCTCTCTATCTTTTATTAATTTATTTTCCAATAAAAAACGACCTGCCCGGAGGCAAGTCGTTTGTTCTTTATCACTTTAACGGTTCGATGACGAGGTAACGGTTCGGATCTTTTCCTTCCGAATACGTTTCAATGTCCAATCGTCTCGATAACGCTTGATGGATTACTTTGCGTTCATAGGAAGGCATCGGTTCAAATTGAACCCTGCCGCCTGTGCGAATCGCTTTATCCGCCATGCGGTCTGCCAGCTGTTCAAGTGTTTCTTGGCGGCGTTCGCGGTAATTTTCTGCATCCAATTCTACAATTAGAAATTGGTTGGAGTATTTATTCGCTACAAGCTGCGCCAATTGTTGAAGGGAATTCAGGGTTTGCCCGCGTTTGCCGATCAACATGGCCACTTTTTCACTTTCTAAATGAAAACTTACGGTTTTGCCTTTTTGGCGATGCGTAATTTTCAAATCATCAATTTTCATGCCTTTGGCAATCGTTTGAATATAATCGCTTGTTTCACGAATCGCCAATTCTTTCAAATCGGCTTTAGATTCTTCTGCGGATTCTGGCTGAATGGCTTCTTTAACCGGCTCTGGTGCTGTCGGTTGTACGATTTCTTCTACTGCCGGTTCCGGAGCGTTTACTGTGACTTCTACTTCCGCCTGTTTAGCGCCAAAGCCCAAAAAACCTTTTTTTTCTGTTTGGATCACCTGAATGGATACTTGTTCTCGTGTAACTTGGAGTTTTTCTAATGCTGCAGATATCGCGTTTTCAACAGTTGGACCCGTCTGCGTAATCTGTTTCACTTTTTAGCCCCTCCTGCTTTCGGTTTAACAGTACTTCCTGTTTTTGCTTTAGGGTTTCCTGTTTTCAATTTTACAGGTTGCTGCACTTCTTTTTTCTCCCACGGGCGGTAAATGACTATGTTTTGAATGAGCGAGATGATGTTCCCAACTACCCAGTAAAGCGTTAACGCTGAAGGAAGAACAACACCAAATCCAATGATCATCACCGGCATAAAGTACATCATGATCTTCATTTGCGGATTGTCCATCGCCGGTCCTGTACGCAATACGATAAATTGCATAAGTCCTGCGATGATCGCTAGTATAATGCTTGGTTCAGCAAGCGGGAAAATCAGAAACGAGCCAAGATTGATTTCCGGCGTGTTGTTCATCCGGCTAATGGCGTGGTAAAAACCAATTAAAACCGGCATTTGAATGATAACCGGCAAACAGCCTGCCATTGGATTGACGCCTTTTTCTTGGAATAGCGCCATCATTTCTTTTTGGTATTTCTGCTGCGTTACTGCATCTTTTGATTTGTACTTTTCTTTTAATTCTTTAAGCGCTGGCTGTGCTTCTTGCATTCTCTTTGAACTTTGCGTCTGTTTGATCATTAGCGGCAGCAATACTAAACGGATGATGATTGTTACAGCAATGATCGCAAACCCATATGTTCCAAGAAGTCCCTTAAAGTACGTAATCGCCGATACGAGCGGCCAAACGATGAATTCGTTCCAGAATCCTTCACTAGAACCGCTGATCGGCTGATCAAATTCAGTACATCCCGCTAGCAGCAATGTCACAGCTACTAAGGAAATGAGCATTAATAATCGCTTATTCAACCTTCTTCCCCCAAACTTCTTTTTCAGTTACTTCTATACTAACATTCTCTTGTGATGGCTTGCTACTTCTTTGGCAAAGCACGCGCAATTTTCAAAACGTGCTCCAAACTTTTCTTGCTTTCATGAAAATCTAATGTGGCCGCCTGTTGCCGGGCGATGATAACGTAATCCGCATTCGGCAGCAAATCTTCTCCCAGTTCCAAAAAGGTTTGCCGTATATACCGTTTGATGCGGTTGCGAGTAACTGCGTTTCCAACTTTTTTGCTGACGGACAATCCAATCCGAAAATTCGGCTGATCGTTTTTCAAGACATAAACGATAAACTGGCGATTTGCGAAAGATTTCCCTTTTTTAAATACCGTTTGAAATTCTTTGTTCTTTTTGATCCGTTGGCTTTTGTTCATTTCTTCACCTGCTTATTGTGGTTCTTTGCCAGTAAAATCCGGCTGAAAAGAAAAAAAAGACCACTGATGCGGTCAGTGGACTTAAGCTGATAATACTTTTCTTCCTTTACGGCGGCGTGCTGCAAGAACTCTACGTCCGTTCTTAGTGCTCATACGTGCTCTGAAGCCGTGTACTTTGCTGTGTTTACGTTTATTTGGTTGGTATGTGCGCAATGTCATATATGACACCTCCTGAATATATGAGAGTTAACTATTTTCTTAAAGACAGTCTCGACTATTATATAGGGGAGTTTCATCAATTGTCAATATCTTATTGTTCATTGCATGTTTTATTCCTTTCTTCCGCTCGCTTTACTTATCCACACCCTCTCCCAAAAACCGCCTATTAAGCTGTGCAGCTTTTTTTCGCAATAAAAAATTATCCACACCCCTTATCGACAGCTTTTTCACATAAGAACCCCCTGTGGACAGTCCAAAAGTGCATAACGCCTGCAATGTGGATAAGTTTAAGAACTGCTTGTAATGTCTCATGTTTTTTGTTAACATTAACTTGTTTTCACTTGTGTATAATTTTATCCCCAAATAACTTATCCACAAATTGTGCATAAGGTGTGGACAGTTATTCAACTGTCTGTTCGCAAATGTTATCCACAAGCTGTGGTTTTGTGTATGATATACTTAAAAAATATTTACATAATAAAGGAGAAGAGCTATTGGAACACTTAGACGAACTTTGGTCAAGTGTCTTAGCCGAAGTTGAAACCAAAATCTCCAAGCCAAGTTTTGAAACATGGTTAAAATCAACAAAACTCTTATCATACAAAGGCGATACAGTGACAATTTCAGCTCCTAATTCATTTGCACGTGATTGGTTGGAAAACCATTACGTGCATTTAATTACTGGAATTCTTTCCGATTCGACCGGTGATGATCTACGGATAAAGTTTGTTGTGCCCAAAGATCAAGATATGGACGATTTTCAACTTCCAGCGCCCCGCATCAAACCCGGACAAGATGAACATCAGGAGTTTTTGCCCGGCATGCTAAACCCGAAATACACGTTTGATACGTTTGTTATCGGATCCGGCAACCGGTTTGCCCATGCTGCTTCGCTCGCTGTAGCCGAAGCGCCGGCAAAAGCATACAATCCGTTGTTTATCTATGGAGGGGTAGGATTAGGCAAGACACATTTAATGCACGCAATCGGACATTACGTCCTTGAACACAATCCGGATGCTAAAGTGGTTTACTTATCATCTGAAAAATTCACCAACGAATTCATCAACTCCATCCGCGACAACCAAACCGTTGATTTTCGCAATAAATACCGCAGCGTCGACATTCTGTTGATCGATGACATTCAATTTTTAGCTGGAAAAGAGCAAACGCAAGAAGAATTTTTCCATACGTTTAATACATTGCATGAAGAATCCAAACAAATTATTATTTCCAGTGACCGGCCGCCAAAAGAAATTCCCACACTTGAAGATCGCTTGCGCTCACGCTTTGAATGGGGTTTGATCACGGATATTACACCGCCTGATTTGGAAACACGAATCGCCATTTTGCGTAAAAAAGCGAAAGCGGACGGCCTCGACATCCCAAATGATGTCATGACGTACATTGCCAATTCCATCGATTCAAATATCCGGGAATTGGAAGGCGCTTTGATCCGCGTTGTCGCGTATTCTTCCTTGATTAACCGTGATATGAGTGCAGAACTTGCAGCTGAGGCATTAAAAGACATCATGCCGAATTCCAAACCGAAAGTCGTCACAATTTTGGACATACAGAACGCTGTTGGAGAACAATTCAACGTTAAATTAGAGGATTTTAAAACAAAACGCCGGACAAAAGACATTGCCTATCCACGACAAGTGGCGATGTATTTGTCGCGCGAAATGACGGATTTTTCTTTACCGAAAATCGGAGAAGAATTTGGGGGGCGTGATCACACGACGGTCATCCATGCCCATGAAAAAATTTCTAAAATGCTAAAAGACAATCAGCAGCTTCAGCAAGACGTTAAAGACATTAAAAGTGCGCTCGGCAAGTCCTAATCACCTGTGGATAAGCCTTGATTTTTCCAACTAGCTTATACACAATCTATCTACATGTGGATAACCCGCTGTAATTCACTAATTTAGGGTTATCCACATATTCACAGCCCCTATTACTACTATTACTTTAAAAGCATTAAATAAAATATATATATAAGCGAGGTCCGAGAATGAAATTCGAGATAAAACGTGAACGGTTAGTCGAAGGTTTAAATGATGTAATGAAAGCAGTCAGTTCAAAAACAACAATTCCGATTTTAACGGGCATTAAAATGGACGTGTCTGCAGAAGGAATGCGGTTGACAGGAAGCGATTCTGACATCACGATCCAAACGTTTATTCCAGCAGAAGAAGACGGGGAACAAATTATCGGTGTTGCCCAAAGCGGAAGCATCGTTCTTCAAGCGAAAGTTTTTGGAGAAATTATTCGTAAATTGCCGACAAATGAAGTAGAAATCGAAATTACAGGGAATTTCCAAACGCATATCCGTTCAGGAAAATCAGAATTCCATTTGATTGGCTTGGATGCCATGGATTATCCACAATTGCCGGATATTCAAGATGATCGTTTGTTTACCATCCCAGCTGATTTATTGAAAACAATCATTCGGGAAACGGTATTTGCAGTTTCAAGTTCAGAAACACGCCCAGTATTGACTGGTGTCCATTGGGAAGTAAAAGATGGGGAATTGGTGTGCGTTGCTACTGACAGCCATCGATTGGCTCGCCGCAAGACCACTTTGGAAACTTTGCCAGAAGGGGAATACAGCGTGGTTATTCCTGGCAAAAGCTTGACTGAACTCAACAAAATTTTAGATGACAATTCTGACGCTGTGGAAATCGTTATGACGAACCAGCAAGTTTTGTTCAAATCGAAGCATATTTTGTTCTTCTCACGTTTATTGGAAGGAAACTATCCGGATACATCCCGTTTGATTCCTTCTGAACACAAAACGACAGTCACAGTAAATGGCCGTTCGCTTCTTCAAGCGATCGACCGTGCTTCTTTACTTGCTCGTGAAGAACGCAACAACGTTGTCCGTCTCTCAGCAACAGCAGGCAGTGATGTGGAAGTTTCTTCAAATTCTCCAGAAGTCGGAAAAGTAGAAGAGCAGCTTCAAGCGCAAAGCATTGAAGGCGAAGAGTTAAAAATTTCATTTAGTGCTAAATTTATGATGGATGCCTTAAAAGCGATCGACGGACAAGATGTTGTTATTCAATTTACAGGTGCCATGCGTCCGTTCATTTTGAAATCCGCTTTGGATGATTCTATTCTGCAATTGATTCTTCCTGTCCGGACATATTAAAACGAAACAACACCCTCAGGATAGCCATATAGGCTATCCTTTTTACTTTTTAGCCCAAATAGAGTAAAATAAAGGGATAGACTACAAATTGAAGGATGAGTGCATTTTGAGAGAAATCGGGATTGAGACAGAATTTATTACCCTTGGCCAGTTATTGAAAATGACCGATACAATTAGTTCGGGTGGAATGGCAAAATGGTTTTTGAGTGAACACGAAGTTTTTGTGAATGGAGAATTAGAAGCTAGAAGAGGCCGCAAACTGCGTCCTGAAGATGTCGTCAGCATTCCTGAAGTCGGTGAATTTGTGATCGTTGTCGCCGAAGGCATGAGTTTCGATGCGGATTGACCGCCTTGAACTGACGAATTACCGGAACTACGAAACGCTCGATTTGTCTTTTTCTCCTGAAATCAACGTATTCATTGGCGAAAACGCACAAGGCAAAACCAATATCATGGAATCGCTTTACGTTTTATCCATGGCCAAGTCCCACCGAGCCAGCAATGATAAAGAATTGATACGTTGGGATGCCGATTATGGTAAAATTAAAGCTGATGTTTACCGCAAGTACGGGAAATTGCCTTTAGAAATAACGCTCTCCAAAAAAGGCAAAAGTGCTAAAGTCAATCATTTGGAACAACGCCGGCTCAGCGACTATATCGGCCAATTAAATGTGGTGATGTTTGCACCGGAAGATTTAAATCTGGTCAAAGGCAGCCCGCAAGTACGCCGGCGATTTATCGACATGGAAATTGGGCAAATTTCGCCTGTTTACTTACATGATTTATTGACCTATCAGAAATTGTTGAAGCAGCGCAACCATTTGTTAAAACAAAATTACGGCAAACAAGCCATCAATGACGTCATGTTTGACGTTTATACCGAGCAATTTGTAGAAGCTGCGGTAAAAATCATCCAAAAGCGTTATCAATTTATGGATCTTCTGCAAAAGTGGGCTGAACCTATCCACCATGGCATCTCCCGAGGGCTGGAACAACTTCAAATCCGCTATCAACCCATCAGCGGGTTAAAGCCTGAGTGGACGTCAGAAGAAATGGCGTCTTTCTTAATGCAAAAATTGGCTGAAGTACGGAAACGGGAATTAGAGCGGGGTTTGACACTTGTCGGGCCTCACCGGGACGAACTCCAATTTTGGGTTAATGGTTACGATGTTCAGACTTACGGCTCACAAGGGCAGCAACGGACAACTGCCTTGTCGTTAAAATTAGCGGAAATCGAATTGATCAAACAAGAAGTGGGCGAAGCGCCGGTCCTTCTATTGGATGATGTGTTATCCGAGTTGGATGATTACCGGCAATCGCATTTGCTGAATACGATAAAAGGATCGGTTCAAACTTTTGTTACGACCACAAGCGTGGAAGGCATACAGCATGAAACGATTCAAAGCGCACGCCTGTTTGAAGTTTCTCAAGGCACCGTCAAGGAGTGATGGCTTCTGTATGTGCAGATTGGAAAAGCACAAACCATCCGAATAACTGAAATCATTGCCGTCATTGATTGGAAAAATGAGGTGCCGGCCGCTTTTTTGCGGCCTTTGGTGCCTGAAAAAGATATTAAATCGTATATTGTAACTGATGATTTTGTTTATGGATCTCCTTACCGGGCGCAAGCCATTATAAAAAAGATAAAAGAACGAAGGTTATAAAAGCACAAGAAACAGAAATGTTGTAAGGAAGAGTAGGTGAACGGAATGGCTATGGAAGAAAAAGATCTTCAATCATCATATGATGCCAATCAGATTCAGGTTCTTGAAGGATTGGAAGCAGTCCGCAAAAGACCGGGAATGTATATTGGTTCTACAGGTTCAAGAGGACTTCACCATTTAGTATGGGAAATTGTCGATAACAGTATCGATGAAGCACTTGCCGGTTATTGCGATGAAATCAAGGTGACGATTGAACAAGGCGATTGGATTCGTGTAGAAGACAACGGACGCGGCATCCCAGTTGGAATACAGGAAAAAATGGGGCGTCCAGCGGTAGAAGTCATTATGACAGTATTGCACGCCGGCGGTAAATTTGGCGGCGGCGGATATAAAGTATCTGGTGGACTTCACGGCGTGGGCGCTTCAGTAGTGAATGCCTTGTCAGAAGTCACGGAAGTTTACGTTAACCTCGATCAAAAAAGACATTATATTAAATTCGAGCGCGGAGCCGTGGCAGAAGAATTGCATGTGATTGGAGAATCCGAACACACAGGAACTACGATTCGATTCAAAGCCGATGCTGAAATTTTCCAAGAAACCACTGTTTACGAATACGATATTCTTGCACACCGGCTGCGGGAACTTGCTTATTTGAACCGCGGTTTGAAAATTATCGTCAAAGACGAACGCGAAGGCAAAGAAAAAGATAACGTCTATCATTACGAAGGCGGAATCAAATCTTATGTCGAGCATTTAAATAAATCCAAAGATCCGCTTCACGAAGAGCCAATTTTTGTCGAGTCTGAAAAAGAAGGCATCTCGGTAGAAGTCGCGATGCAATATAACGGCGGTTATGCGGCAAATATCTTTTCATTTGCCAACAACATCAATACACACGAAGGTGGAACGCATGAATCTGGGTTTAAAACAGCTTTGACGCGTGTCATCAACGATTATGGCCGCAAAAATGGCATGTTGAAAGACCAAGAGGCGAATTTGACGGGCGACGATGTGCGTGAAGGGTTAACAGCCATCATTTCCATTAAGCACCCAGACCCTCAATTTGAAGGCCAAACGAAAACTAAGCTTGGAAACACAGAAGTCAGCACGATCGTTAACAATCTGTTTTCCGCTGGATTTGAACGTTTCCTTCTTGAAAACCCATCCGTTTCACGGAAAATCGTTGATAAAGGCATCATGGCTTCTCATGCACGGATGGCTGCGAAAAAAGCCCGCGAATTTACTCGCCGCAAATCGGTGCTCGAAGTATCAAGTTTGCCAGGAAAATTGGCAGATTGTTCTTCTCGGGACCCGAAAATCAGCGAGATTTACATTGTAGAGGGAGACTCTGCAGGCGGTTCAGCCAAATCTGGCCGCGATCGCCATTTCCAAGCGATTTTGCCTCTTCGCGGAAAAATCCTCAATGTGGAAAAAGCGCGTTTGGATAAAATTCTTTCCAACGCGGAAATCCGGGCCATTATCACTGCTCTAGGCACGGGGATTGGCGAAGAATTTACATTAGAAAAAGCACGCTACCATAAAGTGGTTATCATGACCGATGCCGATGTTGACGGAGCGCACATTCGTACGCTGTTGTTGACGTTCTTCTTCCGGTATATGCGGCCATTGATTGAAGCTGGCTATATTTACATCGCACAGCCGCCATTATTCCAGATCAAACAAGGCAAGCACGTGGAATATGTTTATACCGACGCTCAATTAAAAGAGGCGATGGGCAAACTTTCAAGCAATCCGAAACCGAACATTCAGCGCTATAAAGGTCTTGGCGAGATGAATGCTACGCAATTATGGGACACTACGATGGATCCAGATGTCAGAACGTTATTGCAAGTTACCCTTGAAGACGCGATGACAGCAGATGAAACATTCCATATGCTTATGGGCGACGATGTAGAACCACGCCGCAACTTTATTGAAGAAAATGCACGTTATGTGAAAAACTTAGACGTATAAACACGTTAAGTTGAGAGGAGGCTGCGGATATGGCGGAACGGCCAAGCAGCGGAGTAGAAGAAATCAATATTAGTACGGAGATGCGCACGTCGTTTTTGGATTATGCCATGAGCGTAATCGTATCTCGTGCTTTACCGGATGTCCGGGACGGGTTGAAACCTGTTCATCGGCGCATCCTTTACGCAATGCATGATTTGGGAATCACTTCAGACAAAGCGTATAAAAAATCTGCCCGTATTGTTGGGGACGTTATTGGTAAATACCACCCTCACGGCGACAGTGCAGTTTATGAAACTATGGTCCGGATGGCGCAGGATTTCAGCTACCGCTATATGCTCGTAGACGGCCACGGGAATTTCGGTTCGGTTGATGGGGATGCAGCAGCTGCTATGCGTTATACCGAATCAAGAATGTCAAAAATTGCCATGGAAATGTTGCGTGATTTAAACAAAAATACGATCGATTACAAAGAAAATTACGATGGCCAAGAAAAAGAGCCGGTTGTTTTGCCGAGCCGCTATCCGAATTTATTGGTAAACGGCACTTCAGGCATTGCGGTTGGGATGGCAACAAACATTCCGCCACATCATTTAGGTGAAACCATTGATGCAGTCCTTGCACTAGCTGAGAACCCAGCGATTACAACAGAAGAGTTAATGGAATTCATTCCGGGACCGGATTTTCCAACTGGCGGGATCATTCTTGGCCGGAGCGGTATTCGCAGAGCCTATGAAACTGGAAAAGGATCGATCATGGTGCGTTCGGTCGCTGAGATTGAAACAAAACCAAATGGCAAAGAAGTTATTTTGGTCCACGAATTGCCTTATCAAGTCAACAAAGCGCGGTTGATTGAAAAAATTGCAGAACTTGTCCGCGATAAAAAAATTGATGGCATCACTGATTTGCGCGATGAATCCGACCGCAATGGCATGCGTATTGTCATTGAAGTGCGCAGAGATGCAAGCGCCAATGTCTTATTGAACAATTTATACAAACAAACAGCAATGCAAACAAGTTTTGGAATCAATATGTTGGCGCTTGTAGACGGCCATCCAAAAGTTCTTGGCTTGAAAGAAGTTCTCTACCATTACTTAGAACACCAAAAAGTAGTGATCCGCCGCCGTACACAATTTGATTTGACGAAAGCGGAAGACCGCGCACATATTTTAGAAGGTTTGCGTATTGCCCTCGACCATATTGATGCAATTATTGCATTGATTCGAGGTTCACAAACCACTGAAGAAGCACGCAACGGTTTAATGAGCAATTTCAATCTTACGGAACGCCAATCGCAAGCTATCTTGGACATGCGTCTTCAACGCTTAACGGGCCTCGAGCGCGATAAGATTGAAGAAGAATATCAAGGCTTAGTGAAACTAATCGATGAACTTCGTGAAATCTTGGCGAATGAATACCGCATTCTTGAAATTATTCGTGAAGAATTAACGGAAGTTAAAGAACGTTTCAGCGATGAGCGCAGAACGGAAATCACAACTGGCGGAACGGAAATGTTCGAGGATGAAGATCTAATTCCGAGAGAAGCTTCTGTATTGACATTGACTCATAACGGCTACGTCAAACGGATGCCTGCCAATACTTTCCGCAGCCAAAACCGCGGCGGCCGTGGTGTTCAAGGAATGGGCACGAACGAAGATGATTTCGTTGAACACTTGCTTTACACGTCTACACATGACACGATTTTGTTTTTTACAAACAAAGGGAAAGTTTACCGCAAGAAAGGCTATCACATTCCGGAATACGGACGGACAGCAAAAGGCTTGCCATTGGTAAACTTGCTTGAAGTGGATAAAGAAGAAAAAGTGACAGCGGTTATTCGCGTTGAAGAATTTAAAGAAGATGCATTCTTCTTCTTTACGACACGTGAAGGCGTCAGCAAACGTACGCCGTTGGCAAGCTATGCAAATATCCGTCAAAACGGATTGATCGCCATCAGTTTACGTGAAGAAGATGAATTGATTTCAGTTAAGCTGACCGATGGCAAAAAAGAAATTGTCATCGGAACAAAAGATGGGGCATTGATTCGTTTCCCTGAAACCGATATCCGGGAAATGGGCCGAACAGCAAGCGGAGTCCGCGGCATTCGTTTGCGCGAGGGCGACAAAGTTGTCGGAATGGAAATTTTGGCACCGGAAGACAATGTGCTCGTCATCACTGAAAAAGGCTATGGAAAACAAACAAAAGAATCCGAATACCGGGTTCAATCAAGAGGCGGCATGGGAATTAAAACTTGCCAAATCACCGATAAGAACGGACCGCTTGTTGCAGTTCGTACTGTTAGCGGTACAGAAGACATCATGTTGATTACGGTAAATGGCATTTTGATTCGCATGGACGTAAACGACATCTCGACAACTGGCAGAAGCACGCAAGGTGTTCGCTTGATCAAGTTGGGTGAAGATGAAGTCGTTGCTACTGTTGCGAAAGTGAAAAAAGATATTGAACTTCCAGATGAAGCTGAAGAAGTTGACGAAGAGCTAGAAGATGCGTTGATTGAAGAAAGCGTGGAAGCCGATATTTACGAAGAAGATGAAATCGTGCCTGAAGAAGGCATTGATAATGTCGAGGCAGATCCTGAAGAGGACGAACAATAAAGAAGATTGCACCCGCTGAATCCTTCAGCGGGTTTTTCTTTTTCTTCCGAATGCCTGGCTAATTATGAAGGGGTTTTGCTTCATTGGATGTTTCTTCATTTGAGGCGTTAACTATAAAAGAATACAAAGGGCTGCAGTGGTTTCTTCCAAGTGAAGACCAAATCTTTAAGCATTCATTAATGTTAAGAAATATTTTAAAAGTATTGACTTCCTTAGTTATTCTTGTTATATTAATAAATGCCCTTAAAACGAATCAACAATAACTTTAAACAATATCAAAGGTTTTTGTTGACATAGAGTTCAGGGTGAGATATAGTTATAAAGTTGTCGCAAACGACAGCCTGAAATGATGAACCTTGAAAACTGAACAGCAAAACGTCAACAAAAATTATTGACGCATTCCGAACGCGGCAATAAAATTTCTGCGACGGTCGCCCTTGGGCGATCAGAGCAAAAAAACATACTGATCAGGTTTACCAGATCAAGCGATTCGCGCATCCTTCGGGATGGCGAGCGCCAGCATGAGCAATCAAGCTTCTATAATGGAGAGTTTGATCCTGGCTCAGGACGAACGCTGGCGGCGTGCCTAATACATGCAAGTCGAGCGGAACTTGGGGAGCTTGCTCCCCGAGTTTAGCGGCGGACGGGTGAGTAACACGTGGGCAACCTGCCCTGCAGATCGGGATAACTCCGGGAAACCGGTGCTAATACCGAATAGTTTCAGATCCCTCCTGGGATTTGACGGAAAGACGGTTTCGGCTGTCACTGCAGGATGGGCCCGCGGCGCATTAGCTAGTTGGTGGGGTAACGGCCCACCAAGGCGACGATGCGTAGCCGACCTGAGAGGGTGATCGGCCACA